>CAVRFK010000001.1:0-37254 GCA_963720365.1 uncultured Gemmatimonadales bacterium
GGCGCCGACCTGTGCACCCGGTCCTTAGCGGCTGCACGCTCCGGACGGTTTCCAGTCGGAGCGTGTTCCCCTCGCCTGCGCCGAATCATGGATAACCAGGGCGAACGCCCGCCGCAGCGTCGTACCAGTGACGTTTAATTCCATTGGAATATTGGGCCGCACCATCATTGTTCCTCCCGACCGAGCCCTGTCAGAGCCTGCCGGAGTCTCCAGACACTGCTCTCCTGCCAGCACGTACCAGCCTTCTGGGCCTGGGTGTGTATGCACCCTCGACTTGTCGCCCGGCCGCATGACAGCATACGAGAGAACAGCCGTATAGCTCTTTGCTGCGGGAAGCTGGAGCGGTCCGACGACGGCGATAGCTTCACCTCTCCGCGGGGCGGTGTTTCGGGGCCCGAATTCAGAGAGCCACACTCGTCCGTCTTCCTCCACCACAATCCCGGTCGCACTCTTGGCCGTCTCCGCGGCCTGCCTGTTTGGAAACGCGCGCAAATGCCAGTAGACGGATGCTCCACTGAAATGAAGTGCCGTTACCGCGCCGATGTTGAAGCAGCCAAATTCCGGGCGCTTTTCCCCCGGCGGCACGTCGACGCATGCCACTTCAGTCAAGTGCTCGTGGCCGGCCGTGGCGGGCACTTGAGCACGCAGGGTGCCGCTTGGTCCGATTTGATGGGCGATGAGGCACAGTACGAGAGCCCCGATAAATGGAGGTCTGGCCATGTCCGTTCCTCGGGGAAGAGGTACGTTCGTGCAAGTGTGGTAGACAAGTCTGCCTAACGAACATCCAAACTGCCGCTCTGGTTGGCCGTGAGCAACGCATCCAACACAGCGATGTCACTGACTACCCACAGATCCGCAATAGTGTCGCCGTCAAAGCGAAACCATGCCGCGGCCAGCCAGTGTACCGGCTTGCCCGTGGCAGGAAAGCCTCGAAACGAAGCTACATGACGTCCGGAGAACTTCATTTTCGCCGATGCCGTGTTGCCTTCAGCAACACAAGCAAGAATCTCACAGTGGTAGTCCTCGAGTGCATGACGAACGCCTCGTACATAGTCCTTGAACGCTTCGTGGCCGTGCAAGTCTGCACCGAGAGATCCGCGAAAGTGGAAATCGCGATGAAGAAGATCGGGCACGGCTGTGAGATCGCCTGCGTTCCAGATCCGCGCATAGAACGATTCGACAAGCTTCGGAGTACTCATGGATCTCCGCGAGGTAGCCGCCTAACGAGCGACTAGCGCATCAACTGCAGGCTCTCATGGCGGCGCCCGCATCAACCTTCGTGCTTAATACAGGCGCCGGCTACACGGAGCCACGCGTCGGTTCGGCTTGTCGACTGCAAGCGCCTGTTAGGCAGCGGGCTCGGGCCGAACCTGTGACCTGCCACACGACTTGCTCAAATTCCTCAAACTGCACAACGCGCCCCGGCCGCATGCCGATCCGCTGAGCGACTCGCTGGGATCTTGTGTTCTCAGGCCGAATCAGGGAGATCACGGCCTCGTAGCCCCATCGGGCGAACGCGGCATCGCGAGTAGCGGCTGCAGCTTCAGTTGCAAAGCCGCCACCCCAGAAGGGCCGGTGAAGCAGCCAACCGACCTCCGGCAGTTCGTCGCCATCGACATCTTGCAGCATCAGGCCGACTTGCCCGATGGGAGTGCCCGCCTGGCGGTCGAGCACTAACCACAGACCATGGCCGTGGACTCTGTAGCGCTCGAGCTGGTGGTTGAGCCATATCGCCGCATCGGGGCGACTGAATCGGCGTCCGTAGGATCGTGCAACCTCGGTGTCCGCCATCATGGCAGCGACGAAGTCCAGATCAGTCATGGTCAGTTCGCGCAAGCGCAAACGCGTGGTCTCGAGAATGTCCACAATTAGACGATGGAGGTTGCACGCTGCCTACGACTGGCAAATCAGATGCGAACGAGGATACCGCCGCTAGCACAAACTAGCGTTCCACCGCGTGCCCGAGGAGGGATCCGCCCGCCGCGAGCCATGCACATCCGGCAGTTCGTCAGCTGCACTTGCGGGTTAGGCGGTGCGCGCCGCTGGGCGCCCGTTGGTTTGGGCCAGAAAGGCGACCTTCGGCGGCTCTCCGCCAACGGCCACCGCCCGCAACGGCAGCGCAAGTCGCACGCGATACCGGGACAACTCGGGATTGGTCTCGGCGGCAAGCGGGTGCAAGCTCGAGACCCAGAACAGCTCCAGCGGGGTCACGTCCGTGAGCGCCGCGACTGCGCGCAGCGTCTGCTCGAAGGTTAGCGCGCCTGTCGGACTAGGCCCTGCCGCCGGCACTGCCGTGTGGAGCCCGATGTAACCGAGATCTGCAAACAGCTCGGCGCGGAGGACCGGTCGCTCGATACCATCCCCTTCCTCATCGTCTGCGGGTTCATTGACAACGACTGCCGGCAGCGCGCCATAGTCCGCGACGAGCTCGGCCAGCCCTGCGAGATCCTCGGGTACACGAAGTGTCATGAGTGTATCAAGATGGTCGCCTTTGCATCCGCCTAACTAGTAAGTGGACGTATCAGGTTCCAATCCATCCGCCAGACTCCGTACCCCAGGCCCACCTCGGTTCAGCACATGCGTGTAGATCATCGTCGTCGCCACGTCCCTGTGCCCCAGTAGCTCCTGCATGCCTGGGATGCCTTGGGAGATGCACGCCACACGTTAAATGGCCGGATGCTTCGAGTGCCACTGGGTCGCCTGTTGGTACGCGTGACCCACGCGGCACAGCACCGATTCGCCTAACCGGCGACCGACGAATTGCACGCTCAGCGGGAGGCCGTCCGCCGCGAACCCGCACGGCACCGACAGGGTTGGGCTGCCGCTGAAGTTGAACGGTTGGGTGTGAACGTCATTCCGGACGTTGGCGCTCCACGATTCGTCGGTCTCTTCGTCGAACGGATCCGCTTCCTTCACGCGCGCACTGTTCGCCATCGACGGACACACCAGGGCATCGACGGTACTCAGGATGGACTCGATGGACGCAGCCACTTCGGAGCGAACTCTCGAGGCCGCGGCCAGCGCCGCGGAAGTGACCCGCTGACCGGACTCGAGCGCCGCGCGAAGCCCGGGCCCGTACTCGCCGGCCCGGCTCGGGAACGTCTTCGCATGCGCGGCAAGCGCCTCCACCGCACACAGGTCCAGCCACGCGCGGCCGACCTGGCTGACGTCCGGCATGGTGACGGTCACGACGGTCGCGCCCAATCGGGTCAATGCCGCGAGCACGTCATCCATCGCCTGGGCCACATCGGGGTCCACGTTGTCGGTGGCGTAGCGACGGTCGAACCCGACCCGCAGGCCCGCGATGCCTCGGCCCAGGTCGGCACGCACGGAGGGGACCGGGTCGGGCAGCGACGTAGGGTCCTGAGGATCGGAACCAGCCATCGCTTCGAACATGATGGCGGCGTCTTCTACGGTGCGAGCCATCGGCCCAATGTGATCCATGGAGGCGGCCAGGGCGAACACGCCGTAGCGGCTCACTCGGCCATACGTCGGCTTGAGCCCGACGCATCCGTTCGCGGCCGACTGGGTACCTGATCGATCCCCCCGTGTCCGTAGCCACCGACGCAAAGCACAGGCCCGCCGCCGTCGCCACGCCGGAGCCACTGGACGACACGCCGCTCCACCGTGTGCTGTCCCACGGGTTCACCGGCACCTGGAATCCGGGGAAATACGGTCCGTACGCACCCTCGCACAGCACCAGCTTGCCCAGGATGACCGCACCCGCCGCCTCGAGCCGAGTGACGACGGTCGCGTCGAAGTCGGATATGAAGTCGGCCAGGACCTTCGTGCCCGCCATCGTGCGAACGCCGCGCGTATAGCAGAGGTCCTTCACCGCGATGGGCACGCCATGCAGAGGCCCGCGGTACCGGCCGGCGCGGATCTCAGCGTCCGCGCGCCGAGCGCTCGCGATCGCCTGGTCGGCCATGACTGTGACATAGCTCTGCAGGCGCCCATCTACCGCGGTGATCCGGTCGAGCAGGTGCTGCGTGAGATCCAGCGACAGGATCTCCCGTGCCGCGAGCAGCTTGGCGACGTCCGCCAGACTGGAGTAGTGCAGCGGCCTCGTGACGCCCGAGACCGAAGTACCCGCCGGGCCGCGTCCGCACGACGCTGCGGCGGCAGGCAGGGCCGCAATGCCAGCCAGGTGTGCCAGGAGTTCGCGGCGCGTCAATTCGATCCTCGGCCGTACAGATGCCGCAACGCCGGCCCGAGGTCCGGAAACTGAAACCTGAACCCTTCCTTCTCTAATCTCTTGGAGACGCAGTAGCGACCATACAAGGCCAGCTCCGGGTCAGTGCGCAGGACCAATGGCGCAGCCAGTCTCACCATCCAGGCGGCCGCCGGCAATCCGAACGGAATTCGCAACGATCTCCGCAGCTCGCGCATGAACTCTGCGTTGGATACTGGATTGGGCGCGGTAGCCAGATACGCTCCGTTGACTTCGTCATTGGCGATCGCCCACGCGAAGAGGCCATTCATGTCTGCTTCGTGTATCCAGCTGATGCCTTGGCGGCCATTCCCGACCTTGCCGCCCAGACCCAGCCGAGCCAATCCTGCGAGCCGAGGTAATGCCCCGCCGTCCCGCCCGAGGACGAAACTGGTGCGGAGGATGACGCGTCGCACCTGAGGAGTCGCCGCACGGGCAAACGCGTCCTCCCACGCGGCGCCCACGACAGGCGCCAGGCCATACCCAAAGGCTGCATCCTCCTTGATCACAACGTCAGGGGGATCACCGTAGCGATGGGCCGTGGCCATCTGAATCCAGACGGGAGGCGGTCTGGTCACTTGCTCGAACGCGCGACCGAGAATTTCCGTGGACTCGACCCGGGAGCGCAGGATCTCATCGCAGTGGTCGGGGGTCTTCACACAGTCGACCGTCCGACCGGTCAGGTTCACCAGGGCGGTGGCGCCCTCGAGATGGCGAACCCAATCCCCAAGCGTCCGTGCATCCCAGGTGGCGTGCTGGCCGGCGCGTTGCCCCGCCGGTACATGGCGGGAGATCGCGACTACGTCACAGCCTGCGGCCTCGAGGTGTCGCGCAAGACTCCGGCCGAGGAAGCCCGTGCCTCCGGCGATCACGATCCGACCCGTCGGCTTCATCCCCATCAACCGCGGGAGTATCGTCGGGGGGGCAGACGTTCTCGCTCGTATCGGAGCATGTTGGCCACTTCTTTGCTATAAGAGGCCGACTGCAAGCGCTTGTGCAGTTCTTTCAGCTCTCGAGTGATGCCCGCGATACTGGAGACCTCATTCGCATCGAGCCTCCCGACGTGACCGCGTGAGAGTCGGATTGGCGCCACGACCTCGATTCGCACACGATCCCCGACTCGAAGCCCGCGGATGTCGCGCGGCCATTTACGCCAGCGCCAGGAATCCGGCCCGACATGGTCGCCCCCATGGATGATCAGATAGGCGTCATGCTCGTGGGAGCGGTGCTTCACGACTACGTCGATGCTGAGTGCGCCTGGGTCGGACACGGCAAACCGCCCGAGCTCGCGGCGATTCAGTGTGACGCGAAACCCCAAGGCCGGTGGGTGCGCGGCCCAGGCAGGTTCTCGATAGAAGATACCCGAACGCGCTTGGCGCAGGCGGGCTTCCAGCTCTCTCGTTCGCTTCAGGTCTTTTGCTCGAAGCGTCCTGAAGAAATCCTTCCAGTCTATCGCTCGCCGGGGATGCCGACGAGGGGCGGCCGCCACGGCTTCGTCGACTACTACGACATCCATCCAGAGTCGCCGCGGGGGATTCTCGATCCAGAACCACTTCAGGTGATCGGCTCGATCGTCCATGCCGGTCCCGTGAAAGCACGATTCTGCTTGCTTCCTTGGGCTACGGCGACGCCAGGATGCACCTGCCGAGACGACGTAATTGTCCTGCGGCAGGACCAGCGTCAGTGGGGGGCGTCGGCGGACATGTACGCGAAGACCCAGCATCTCAGGGTGCCCTCCTGATACGAAGCCTCAACGCCGCGCCCTGGTGGAGCCCGGGACCAGACCGGCCCGTCGGCTGCATGCGCGGGTTAGGCAGCACCGGCAGCTGACAGTAGTCCCTCCTCTAAATCGTACCCCTCATTGCGTATGCGCGCGTTGACGTAGAGAGCGCTCGACAATACTCCGTGATACGGCAAATAGACGAGGGAAAATGCCCAGCCAGCAGCACTCAGCCATAGAGGCTGGTGGCCGGTCTGTGAGTCTGTAAGGTTCATCGTAAAGGCGATACCGCCAATGGTCAGGCCGACATCCAGCAGTCCAATCGTCAGGAAGATCTGGCGCCGATTGCCCTGTGCCAGCACGCGACTGCGCCTGAAGCCTTGCCTGACGCCTAGTCCCTCGATGACATTGGCGACCGGCACTGCGAACCAGCGCAGGGTGAGGAGCACCCCCGGCACAATGAGCACAAGTCCGACCAGAATGCCGAGCCACTTCAGAGCATACCCGACGACAACGCTCACTAGCCGCCCGCGTACCAGAGCCCGGACCTTAGCGGGGTCCACCGGCTCTCGGTGTAGCAGCTGCCACGCCGCGACGCTAACCCGGGCCTCGGCCAGGCTGTACAGACCGAAGCTCAGCGGAATGAGTAGGAGCTGCAAGCTGGAGTCGTGTGGTAGGAGTCTGAACACGAGGTCGAGAACTGCCAGTGCCACCAGCAGCCAGATCCCAAGACCGAGGAGCAGTACTACGTTCGCCTTCACGACGTTGAGCGAAACATCCAACAGCTCCCCAGCAGACTGCGGCTGGCGGAAGAGCAAGCTCACGCCGCCTCCTCAAGATCTTGGGTGGTGCTGCCTAACGACTGGTAAATCAGCTGCAGGGCCAGCGTGGCGGCGCCTGCACAAATCGTCGTCCCTTGTTAGCTCACGGGGGGTGGTGCCGCCAGGAGCGTACCCTATCCGGCCTGTCTGCTGCATTTGCGGGTTAGGCAGCGCTGGGCTAGGGCCGGCTGCTAGGCTCACCGGCTATCCTCGATAGCGTTCAATCAACTGCGCGATCCGTTGAACAGCTTGTACCGCGGCCTCGTGATTCTGTGAGAAATTCAAGCGGATGCTATCGGTGGCATCCGGGCTGAATTCGGTGCCCGGCGTGACGACAGCGTTGGCCTGCAAGCGTATGGCACGCACGAAATCGTGCAGTGCCAGGTTCAGCGCCGGCAAGCGCGGAAAGAGGTAGCTCCCCCCTTCCGGCATGCGGACCGAGAGACCGGGCACCGTACGAAGTACGGCGATCAAATCGTCACGAATGGCCCTGTGCTTGGCAGTGCGTTCCGCGAGCCACCCTTCGGGCTCATCGAACCAGGTGCTCAAAACGGCCTGGGAATAGCCCGGTGCGCGAAGCGAGACGATCGCCTGCAGCTTCTCCGCCCGCTCAATGAGGTGCGAGGCCCCGAACGCGACCCCCAGGCGGTACCCACTCAGGGACTCCGTCTTGGACGGCCCCAGGATGGTGACCATTTTGTCGGGCGCAAGCCCTGCCGCACAGATGTGCGTGTACGTCTGGTCGGAGTACAGCAGCCGTGAATACAGCTCGTCGGCAATCACCGTGACACCGTGTCGATTGGCGAGCTCGGCAATGGCCGTGATCTCCTGTGGCGAGTAGACCACCCCAGTCGGGTTGTTGGGATTGGAGAAGAGAAAGGTGCGGACGCCAGACTTGAACGCGTCCTCCAGCTGTGCCAGGTCCAGGCCGGCTCTGCCTGCGCATGCCAGGTAGTCGAGCCGTATCGGTACGACCTCGGCACCGAGGAAAACCACCAGCTTGCGGTTCGCGAAGTAGTCGGGCCGTACGATGGCGACTCGGTCACCTGTGTTCACCGCCGCCCCAAGGGCGAGGAACAGTGCCCCTTGCGTACCGGGCGTGATGATCAGCTCCTCTGCCGCTGAGATCGGACGGCCAGTGAACGCTGCCAGCTTCTGAGCAACATGCTCACGCACCTGGGCTTCGCCGCGGTACTCCGTGTACGCCTGGGCGCCGCCGCGATGTTCGCCGGTGATGAATGCTTCCAGGGCCCCAGGCGCGGGAGGAAAGGCGGTATCGTTTACGTCGCCGTGAGAGAAATCTACGGCGACTCCCGGCAGTGGTCCTCCGCGCAACGTGTCCCCCGAGTGCGCATCGCCCTGGCGCACTTCCTGACCGGGTGCATGGTCGGTGCCGAGCTTCGCGAATTTCGCCTCAAGGGCACTCATAGGACCTCACACTGGACACCCGTCGGCTGCATGCGCGGGTTAGGCCGCGGGGTCTCCCCGGTCGAGAGGCAAGACCATCGCGACATCGGCAACTTCGTACTTCTTGGCTTCCGGTACCGGACAGTATCTAAAGCCAAGAGATTCGTATAATCGCAGGGCGGTTCGCAGCCGTGAGTTTGACACCAGCATTACGCGCCTGGCATCCTGCTCGTGTGCGTAGGCGATGCAACGCTCTACTAGAAGGCGCGCAATGCCTTGACCGCGAAACTCCGGTGCCACTGTCAGCTTGGCAAGCTCAAGTTCGTCCGTACCATGGGGAATAATGGCACAAGTACCAATGACCTCGCCGTTATGAAGCGCGACAAAGATCTGTCCACCACGGTCGAGGAAGTACTGTTGAGGATCGGCAAGCTGTTCCTCCTCCGCCGGCTCCATCAGCTCGTAACTCTCTAGCCACTCGCGATTGAGCTCGGCGAACCGCTTCGCATGCTCTGATCGAAAGGTGTCGATCGCGACGTTCATCTGGGCTCCACACTACGCGATTCGTCGGCCTAACGACTTTGCGCATCGGCTGCGGGCCCTCGCGGCCGGCGCCCACACAAACCTACGTCTCCTGGGCGGCACTCATGGAAGGCGCCGCCCGGGCGGTGCCCCGCGCCCCTCCGGCCCTCGGCTGCATGCGCGGGTTAGCCCGCTGTGCAGCCCGAGAGCATGCAAGCGTCCCCGAAAGTACTCCCGCCCGGAGCTTGGCATGACCGTCCCGGCCCGTATCCGCCAATGGATCAGTACTGCACCTGTCCTCGTCGCCTGCGGTAGCTCAGGGTCGACGGCTGTGGACGAGGACGGCGACCGCCTTCCGCTGCGGATTGTGAGCGACGTTCGCCAGCCGGACTCGACCCAAACGCCAGCCGCGATCGAAACTGCCTCCATTCGCGGGGACACGCTCCACCTCCGCCTGAGCTATGCCGGTGGCTGTGGGGGCCCGCACGAGTTCGGACTTGCGGCGTCGAGCAGCCTCAGCGGGACGGAGCCGCCGCGGGTCACAGTTATCCTGCATCACGATGGCCATGGTGATCCGTGTCGCGCTGGGCTTGGCCAGGACGTGATCGCGGATCTGCGACCGCTCCAGGGTATTGCTGGAGACCATAGGACGTTGCGGGTTCAGCTATACGAACCGTGGGCTCTCGCGCCAGTTCAGCCGCTGCTCGTTTACACCTTCTAGGCAAATGACAATGGTCGGCAGCGGCCTGATGACATGCGCATCAGCTGCAGGCGATCATGGTTCCGCCCGATCAAGCCTCCGCTTCCACTATCTGGCCTCTAGGAGGCTGGCGCCCGAGGAGAGCTCTGGCCCTCTTCGGCCTGTCGGCTGCATGAGCGGGTTAGGCCGCTGCCCTCGGGCATGCGCTCCAACTCGAATGTTCCTCGAAGCCAGCCGCCGTACGTAGCTCCGGTCCAGGTACCCCGCATCCGGTTCTGTCCCGGTGCACCGCGCAGCTCACGCCGACCATGATTGGTGTTTGGCGAGAGCACGATCAAGATGGAATCCCCGCTACCAAACAGCTCGACAAGCGCGACGTCGCATGGGGGGAACGCCTTGGGACGAGGTCGATCGAGCCGGTAGTAGCCTTGCAAGCTATCCGTGCAGGCGGCTTTGTCCTCCCGACATTCTGAGACAATTAAGAGCTCGCCACTGGGACTAAACCGCTCGAGGTGCGTGGACTCCTGTTCGGCTGCCGTGACGGCGCCGGTAATCCGCCACGCACCAGCCAGGCTCAATGGCAGCGGCTCGGCGGCAGAGGGGTCAACTGGTGCGCAGGCCGTCAGGGCGAGCGTGACTGCCAGGAGCCTCATACTCCTCCAGCGTCGCAGCGGCCTAACGATTTGCGCGTCAGCTGCGGGTGGTCACGCCCGCCCCCGCAAAACCTACGTTCCACAGCGCGCTGCAGGCGTGCTGTGGCCGAGCGGAGCGCCGCGCCCACTCCGGCCCGTCGGCTGCATGCGCGGGTTAGGCGGCGGCGAGAACCCGTCGGCGAATAGTGGGCGGGAGCTTCACGAATGCGAAGAAACCTGCGGGATAGAGGTAGTCCTCTCCAGATTCGTCAATCACACGCAGTTGCCCATGCTTCTGGGCATCTCGATCTGGGATGACTTGATAAAACTTACGGCGCTCCAGGGATGCCTCATAACCCCTATTCCGTAGACACAGAACGAGTCGCCGTGGACGATTGGCCATACTAATCAAGATAACGCTTAATCTTGAATTCTCGACGGCCTATGCCAGTCGCTTCGTACCAGTGTATCTCAGCACGGCGAATAACTCCGCCTGGTAGCTCGACTTGCGCTGTTCCCTTCCGCTTCCGCCAGCGCCCGCGGCCATACTGGCGACGCAACCGCGGCAATTCGCGAATCGCCGTTCCGGTCGCAATCGTCTCCTCATCGGACAGAGTGCCCAAGATTCGGAAGTACATGTGACTTGAACATACTCGGGACCAGGGTGCGGCCGCCTAACGGAATGCGCTTAAGCTGCGGCGCGCTGGCGAAAGACTCATTCCTTAATCTACGCGCGCCGTCAGCTTCAAGGGCGTGTTAGGCTGCAAACGCGGAGGCGCGCATCCGGTGAACCAGCCCCTTGACCAAGTCCGTTCACCTTGGTCACTCGCGCGTGTTGAACTGACCGAGGTTCTCGGAAGGAACTATGCCGGTGTACATCCCGTTCGTGACCCACACCTCGCGCAGGCCCAGATCCTCGACGAGTGCCTTGAATAGCTGCACGTCGCTGGTGCTAGGCGCTGGCATTCCCAGCGCCGGCTTGCCGTCGAGCTTGCGCACGGTGTGGTTGTGCAGGACGACCCAGTACTCCCAGCCGGCCGCTACCTCGGCCGCAACCTCCTCCAGCCCATAGAAATGCTTGGGCGGGAACATCAGATCGCTCGCGGCGAAGTAGACCTTGAGGCGATCGTCGCGGCGCAGGAGGTGGGCGATGAACTCGGTGGGCCGCGTCAGCTCCGAGTAGCGGGCGTCCTGTCGTGCGAACAGGGCCGCCTCAAGGCAACGGATCGGCCGCACCTCACCACCACCTGCATACATCAGCGCGGCATTGTGATTCTCGCGGCGCCACATCTCGCGTTCTGCATCGTCTTTCGGCTGCGGGGGGTCCGCAACCGGCCGCGCCCGGTCTCCGCCTGCCGCGCGGATAGCGGCGCGATACGCCAAATACCCGGGCGCGTCCGGCACGGTCTTGTCGAACCATACCGCGGCCGCCGGCAGCACCCACAACAGCAACACCGAGTTGCCCTCTCGCCGCAACACCGTCGGTTCGGGAAGCTCGCAGCGGGCCGCGGCCGGACTAGAGCCCGGTGCGGGCTTGGCGCCGCCGCACGCCAGCATGGCCAGCACGAGCCATCCATTGCTTCGCACCACGGTCACCGCGACCGCCGGTCTCGGTGTGCTACAAAGCCGCGGCGCGCCAGACCGGAAAACCGCACGAATGGGCTCCCAAATGCGAGCAGTGACTTCATGAGGGAACGAAGAGAAGTTCACAGTTCGTTTGGTGCGGCCTAACGGAATGCAAATCAGTTGCAGGCCCTATAAAGCTCGCGCCCACACAAATCAACGTCTCCACTTCGCCGCCAGCGATGGTGCCGCCCACACGGAACCTCGCGCCGGTCGGCCCGACAGCTGCATTTGCGGGTTAGGCGGCGCTGAGCGAGATCGTCAATAACTATCTTCACGCTGGACCATTCGCCTGAGCCAACCTCAGGCCCGCGCCACATCAATCAACGATTCCATTGTTTGGCCACGAGGGCGCCAGTAGATCCAGGAGCTCGGGCCCGCTCCGGCCTGTCGCCTGCATTTGCGGGTTAGGCGGCTACTCTAGATCAGCCTTCACGCGGTAAGGCGGCTTGCCAGCAGGGGAGGCTCCGCGGCACTCATCACGAATCTGGACGAGAAAGCCACCCAATGCTGATCCAATGCTGTCTGCCTCATCCCGCGTGAACTTGATGCCAGTTTGGTGGAACTGTGTCCGGAGGAATACCGTTGAGTCCTTTAGCACCACCTGCTCAACATTTTCCCACCCAGTGCCATAGAAGGTCCGGGCCAATTCATGCTTTCTGACGGGCTCGAACTCGGCGTACATCACTGGGCGCCCGCTTGACGCGGCAAGAACCTCGCGAACACACGTAGAGTCTACCGGCGTCACAAGTGGAGTGGTAGCAACAACCGAATAGAGCGGATCACATGCACCCAGACAGAGCATGCATCCAAAGGCGAGGATAGTGCGGAGCACGTCGGTCTCCGGTTGATCCCTAAGCCGGTGTAGCCGCCTAACGAAAATGCAAATCAGCTGCGGGCCCATCATGATGTTCCGCGCACGATCTTACGTTCCGCAGCGCGCTCAAGGCGCGCTGTGGCCGAGCGGAAGGTCGCGCCCCCTCCGGCCCGTCGGCTGCATTTGCGGGTTAGGCGGCGCGTCTCGACGATCCCGATCTACGGCGCAGGCTGAAGGGTGATGTCCGCCCGCGTCGTATCTTGCGGCGGTTCGGTCCCGAACTCGCCCAGCGCCAAAGGGCCAACCAGAGTGTCGTTCCATGCCAGCCCAGGCTCGCGGCGTAGGCGCACGAACGCACAGTTCACCTCATCCACCGTTCCATTGGGAATCGTCAGGGCATAGTTGCCGGTGGCGCTTGTCTCGACAACGTACCACGTCATCATGCGCGTCGTGTCGCAGCCGCCGCTCGACTGGAACTCGGCGCTCTGTGACTCCAACCGAAGCCCGCCAATCGGCGCGCCGCTGGGAGCAGTCACTCGTCCGGCCACCTTGGCGTACACTAGGCAGATGTCGCCTCCGCACGCCGCAGGCTCGGAGCACCCTGTCCCGGCTGCGCACAGGCCCACTACGATCACGGCAGCTGGAGGACGCAAGCAAGTCATTCGATGTCTGCCTCTCGAAGCACTCATTCGCGACCACCTAACGACTTGCGCATCAGCTGCAGGTCCTCGAGCCCGGGCCCACACCAACCTACGTTCCACAGCGCGCTCAAGGAGGGTGTCGACCGCGCGGAGCGCCGCGCCCCTCCAGCCTGTCGGCTGCATGCGCGGGTTAGGCAGCAGCGCTGCGCAGAACTCTAATTCTCGACCTCTGCCCCCCAGCCGTCGTACTCGCCACCGTAGGCAGCCGCAACCTCGGCGAACTCGCCGCGTAGCTGGTGGAGAGTTCCTGCACTCAGGACCATCTGTTTCGTGAGCACACAGCTCCACTTAGACCCGGAGACCGCTGGATGCACGTCGGCACTGAATCCTTGCCCGGCGTAGCGCGATGCGACCGATCTCGCAGCAGCTTCGGTGGGAAGGTACAGAAAGAACTCCGGATTATGGGGCAGCGAAAGATCAGAGCCGGCGCTCTTCAGGTGGTCGAGAGTGAGTGCATCCTTGTCCGCGGCCGCGGGCTGGTCACTAGCCGAGCGGCGCACCCTCACGAGAAGGAAGGCACCCGCCGTCAGGATCAGAAGAACCCAGAACAATCGCGGCACGAGCCTGCCTTTCAGAGATGGTTCGGCTGCTGCCTAACGACAATGCGCATCAGCTGCGGGCCCTCAAGCCCGCCCCCGCACAAACCTACATTCCACAGCGCGCTCAGGCGCTGTAGCCGAGCGGAGGCTAGCGCCCACTGCGGCCCGTCGGCTGCATGCGCGGGTTAGGCGGCCGGTTCCACGCTTCCGGCACGCTCAATGGATGGTCTCTTCCGTAACGACAGATCTTCAGGTGGTAGCCAACTAAATCTGCGATGAGGCGCAAGCCTTCCCGTTTGGCTCCCTCTACCACGGAATCGGCAGCGATCAGGCTAAGCGGGCCGCGAAAGTGCCATCCGAGAATCTGTGGTTGATAGCCAGTCGAATCGGGGAACCGAGGTAGCAAGAGAAGCCAACTCCCACCAACCGGTGCTAAGCCGTTGCGCGGCCGTCCGATGCCGATGAGCAACTGAAGCTCACCTATACTGCGGCCTCGCGCCGGTCCACCTGTCGCAGCGGCCGTAGAAGCAGCAGCGAGCAGTGCGTTCTGAAGCGAGTCCCGAAGCATGGCCCGAGTCCGTTGCAGTTCCTGCTCGATCGGCTCTTCGCGCCAAGCGGTCACCCTAACGAAGCTTTGTGTTTCTTTGAGGGTATCAAGGGATACAATACCGCAGAGTGGGGACCCCGCGAGCTGTTGCGCCGAAAGCGCGACAGCAAGAAGCACGCAGACTAACATTCCTGCCATCACCTCTCGCCAAGCCACCATACCACGCCCTCCGCAATGCGCGGGGTCCGCCTAACGAGTGGCAAATCAGCTGCAGGCGATCATCCTACAGCCCGCACAAATCAACGCTTCCGCTGCTTGGCCTATTGGGAGCTCCGCGCCCACACGGAGCCCGGCCCCCTCCGGCCTGTCGGCTGCATTTGCGGGTTAGGCGGCGCACCGCCCCGACGTTGCGGTTATCGAGGCCCCATAGGATTGACACATCCCGCTGGTGCAACCGGCATAGGCACGGCAGGAGTAGTTAAGTCGGGTGCGGAATTGGGCATGGCAGCCGAGTCGCCCTCGTCTCGCACCACCGGGAGTGGACAACCTCTCGTCGGCTTTCCGTCGCTCCGTACCCCGGGCTGCAGTCGCGCCACGGAGAACGCCGGCTTGGCAAGCCGATGAGTTCCCAGCGCCAACTCCAATACCTGGCTGGGAGACGCTCGACCGATGCCATACGGAGCTTGAACTCGGGGCGAAATCGGCGCCAGGTCATTGGAGCGAGCTTGGCCTTCGAGGGGTGACGCAACCACAAACACCGCAGTGCCGAGGAGAAGTAGAAAGTAAGACACCGAGGATCTCCAGATCTGGTCTGCGTTGGACTACCGCCAAGGAGGGCCAGCGCTTGACTGCGCCGCCTAACGAAATGCGCATCAGCTGCGGGCCCTCGTGCCCGCGCCCGCACAAACCTACGCGTCCTTAGCGGCACCACCGGGGGGCGCCGCCCGCGCGGCGCCCCCCGCCCATCCGGCCCGTCGGCTGCATGCGCGGGTTAGACAGCGCCGTACGAGCTACGAATCCGCAGCTCCTGGCCGCTTAAGCCTGTTCGTCGCCGTAAAGTCGACCTTCCAGACATCGAGTTCGAACGGCACCCCGTGCTGGTCCAAGTTCAGTGACGCGATGACCTTCACGCCATCGGTGTCTGTGAACTCGTACTCAGCCGCCCGCCGACCAAAGACCTGGCTCTCGTCCGCGCGATTACCCACCGCCAATCGTAGACTGCCCATCCCAGCGTCATCGAGCGTCTGGACACGCACATGCTCGAGCCAATTTTTCGACCCCTCCGCCCAAGCTGCTGCGAGGCGGTCGAGTAGCTGCCGCTCCCCCTTCGATGGCTCACGGAACGTCATGGGCATTTCGGGCACCACCGCGAATGCTCGCTCATTCTAGAACCACTGCTTTCCAGATGCCGGTTGGCGCTGTCTAACGACTGGCGCATCAGTTGCGGGCTCTCAAGTCGGCCCGCGTACGAACCTACGTTCCACAGCGCGTCGCAGGCGGGCTGTGGCCGCACCAAAGCTTCGCGCTCATCCAGCCCGTCGGCTGCATGCGGTTGTTAGGAGCCAGCCTGGACGATCTCCAATAGCACCTACAAGAACAGAGCCAGCCCAGCCAGTTGAAGCCGCTCCTTACCTGAGAAGCGCTTCCAGCCGACCAGCAGGGTCCCCGCGGCAACCACTGCGATCGCCAATGCCACTAGAAGAATGGCCCACCAAGCGGCGTGAGCCGCCCAGGGCACGTCCGGTCCAGGCCGGAACTCCTCCATCCAGTAGAGTGCGGCGAGCAGTGAGGACTCTCCGGGTGCATGAAACGACAGGGGCACGCTAGGTTCTCAGTGATCTCTCTGCACGCCAACGACTGGCAATCAACTGTAGGCTCCCATACTATCGCGCTGGATCAGTCAACGTCCGGCAGCTTCTCAGGATAGCCCAAGCAAGCGCGACCTAGTCCATTCCCAGATCCCGGCCCCATTCTGCCTCGCGTCGCACTCGGTGAGCAGCCACGCCACCTATCTCCATGACGATCGACACCAGCAGCGGCCAGGTTAACTCGGCGTCAGGAGTGACTGGCCGCCCCACTACAGCGGTAGCTCGTTCTGCTACGAGCCGCGCGACACAGTCATTAAGCTGGCCGACAGTTCGACACACGGATGCATCGGCATCACTGATCTGTATCCCGAAGCGCGCTTCGACTTCGCAGATCAATTAGACAGTGTCTAGCCCCAACGAGATCTCCTCGTCTGTGTGCCTAACGAGCTGCAAATCAGCTGCAGGCCCTCAGGCCCGCGCCACACAAATCAACGTCGCTTCTCTTTGGCCACGAGGAGTGCCGCATCGAACGGAGCGCCGGCCCGCCCCGGCCTGTCTGCTGCATTTGCTTGTTAGGAAGCGCTCAAGGTGGGTACACCGCTAAGCAGATACCCGCCAGCTCCCCCCGGCCCTTTCCAGCGACACAGAAGTCAGGTCAGCGACTACGAACACAGCGCCCACAAGGCGCTCCTCCGGGTACGTCGTGGCTACCCCGATGACCGCACACCCTGCAGCCCGGCCGGAGACAACGCCTGCTGGCGCATCCTCGAAAACCACCGCCTGCTCCGGCGTTACTGCGAGCTGCTTCGCAGCCAGCAGGTAACCGTCAGGTGCCGGCTTCCCCCGAGTCACGTCATTACTACTCACAAGCACTGGCGGTAACGCCAACCCGGCCGCCGCAAGCCGCCGACGTGCCAGTTCAGGGCCCGCCGATGTCACTACAGCCCAAGGTACTCCGGCGAGAGTAGCGAGAAGTCTCACCGCACCAGGCACCGCTACCAACCCGTCGTAGTCCGCCAGTTCGACTGCATCGAGCCATGCGACCTCCTCCGGCACCGCCAGATGGGGAGCGACGTCCTTGAGTGTGTCGCTTGTCCGTCGACCATGGGCGGAGCGAAGGATCTGTTCAGCATCGAGACCATGCCGCGCCGCCCACAGACGCCAGGTGCGCTCGACGACGGATCTTGAGTCGACCAAGACTCCGTCCATATCGAAGAGCAATGCGTCACACGACAATTGCCGAGTCACGTTCTCCTGTATTGTTACACAAGGCCGTGCGTCTTCCTAACGGCTTCCGCATCAGCTGCAGGCGATCAACCTACCGCTCGCACAATTGAACGCTTCCACTACTTGGCCTCGAGGAGCGCCGCGCCCGCGGGGAGCACCGGCCCACCCCGGCCTGTCAGCTGCATGCGCGGGTTAGGCCGCTGGCGGGGTGGGCGCCTCTCGCAGCTGAGCCCTCGAGAAACCGCGCACGAACCTCTCGGTAAAGAACGACCAGACGAGAAGGGCGAGCACGATTATGACCTCGAAGGTCAATAGCATTCCAACTTCGAAGGAGGCAATGGCAGCGTAGCCTCGTACCACAAGAGCGACGAGTGTCCCGACGACAAAGATCACGATCAACAACCTCGCCCAAAAGAATGCACCACCGAGGCCATGGGTATACTTAGGTATCACGATGCTTTCGAAGATGGCGATACGCTCGCGAGCGATGTCGTTGATGTGGTCTTCAAGGCCGGCGATGTGTCCGGCACAGACGCTTTGGTACGCAGTCAGGGACGCCAAGAACAAGCCAAAGGCGACTTCGACTTGCGTAGCCAAGATGATAATCCATCGCTTCAAATCAGGGTTGCGAGCAAGAAGGTCGCTGGAGAAGAGTCCCGCCATGCCGACTGCGACTGTCACGAACGTGAATACGACCTTGTGCATGCTCCTTTGCATTTCGATTATCTCATCGCGTAGTTCGGCTCTCTCAGTACACATCAGCTCAATCTTAGTGGCGACCTCCATCATAAAGTGTCCTCCAGGCAAGACGGAAACGTGCCGGGCGTCCGGCCCCATGCCGTAGTTGGCCTAACGGATTGCAAATCAGCTGCAGGCTATCTTGCCCGCGCCCACACAAATCAAGGCTCCCTTGAATGGCCACACGGAGTGTGGCTCCGGGGCGGAGCCCCGGCCTGTCGGCTGCACTTGCGGGTTAGGCAGCCGTGCCGTGAGATGCTAGCCTCTCAGGAACTCTGACGTTGACTAGGATCCTGCGCAGTCAGTATTAAGGCCGCGCGTGAGCGCTGATCCTGATCTTTCCGCCATTTACCAACTCGCCTATTGCCGTCAAGGATCACGTACCGGCCCGCGATTTCCAGTAGCACGATAGGTTCACGATCCATCGCTGGCTCAGGCGCATTTTCCCTATAGGTCCGCAAAGCCTGGACGCCCTTGGGCGAGAGCGTGACTCGACGTATGACCGTGTTAGCTGGCTCAAGAGGTTTTAATAGGAGTGGGGCAAGCACCTTGGCCGCTATCCGATTGAGCGCTGATAGCGCGTCTGTGTCACCGCGCTCCTTCCAAATATGACGCTCAAAGGCGGCCAGAACCTCACTCCACAGATCCTGCTGGCTTGGCTTTGCCAAGGCGAATCCCTCCCACCAGTAGAAGGGCGTAAGAGGCGCTAGTTCACGGCTGCCTAACGACTTGCAAATCAGCTGCGGGCCCTCAGGCCCGCACCGCAGAAATCAACACTTCCATTGTTTGGCCACTAGAAGTGTCGCAAGCCTGTGGAGCTCCGGCCGGCTCCGACCTGTCAGCTGCATTTGCGGGTTAGGCGGCGACGCTGCGAGGCTTAGGCTGATCCACAAACGAAACCACCGCGCGCCTCGACCTCGTAGAAACTCAAACGCTGGACCCTCGCGCACCGGGAGAGGTGCCTTCTCATCGGTCCAGCGCGGCATGACAGTCGCTCCCAGATACCTGTCATAACGCCTTTGGCTGCAGCCAAGCCGAGAACCTCACTCGCCTCGCGCTCAAGTTGCTCAAGGCTGTCAGGCGATATGCGAGAGATACTGCAGGTTCAGCCTATCGGAGCTCCGTCCATCAGAGTGCACGGTCAAGCTCAGGATCTGAATCAGCCGTCCATCAGAAAGTGTGACAGTCGTGGGACTGTGAGCTCGCGCCAGGTACCAGCCGCATGTGAGAGTTACGGCGATAACACCGGTCACGATGATTCGCCTCACGGTCCCTCTCCTCCGTTGGCGTCCGCCTAACGACTGGCAAATCGGCTGCAGGCCCTCAGGCCCGCGCCACATCAATCAACGATTCCATTGCTTGGCCACGAGGGCGCCAACAGATCGCAAGGAGCTCGGGCCGCTCCGGCCTGTCGGCTGCATTTGCGGGTTAGGCCGCTGGCCCGCTACTGAGAATAAAGCGGAGCAACAGATTCCTCATAGGTCGTGTCAGCTGACCAAGAGCTTGGCCTCGAGTAGAACTTGAGCAGGGCCTGAGTCGTTGCAATTGCGCTAAGGCGGTCGAGCGGCCCAGGCGCAGCACCAGTGTTCCCGGCTCATGTCGGAGTAGTAAAGAATCCTCGGGCGACAACACCACCGCGGTGATCGATCCCGCCGGCTCCGTCCATAACTGACTCAGCCTCGCTCGAGGCAGGAGCACTTGGGGATTCGCATCGGCGTTTGCATCAGTCACAATCGATGCGGCGATGCCGCAGCAACCCCGCTCGGCGCCGACGATCTCAATGCTATCCCACGTGGCCAGCCACGTCGAGTCCGATCCGCTTCCTTCGCCTGCCGCCGCCCACAGACGTGCCTGGCATAGGATAACCGGAATAAAGCGCTATCCCGATACACCTTAACCTGAAAGCCACTCAACGCTGCTGGAGAACTTACCATGTTGCGGAGCTGCACATGCGGCCCACAGAAGAGCTACCAGTAGCAGCTCATCTCAGCGCTCCCACAATGTCCGTGCAGCGGCCTAACTAATAAATGGACTTACTCAACAACCTGTCCAATCAGGACTTCCCTCCCAACCGCCGACCTAACGCGCCGATCCCACCTCCTACCCCAGCGCATCCGCCGGACTCCGCACCCCTCGCCCGCCCCGGTTTAACGCATGCGTATAGATCATCGTCGTCGCCACGTCCCGGTGCCCCAGCAGCTCCTGCACGGTCCGGATGTCGTACCCCGCCTGGAGCAGGTGCGTCGCGAACGAGTGCCGTAGAGTATGACAGCTCGCCCGCTTGCCGATGCCGCTCGCCCGGACCGCCTCGGTCATCGCCCGCTGGATCACCGACTCATGGAGATGGTGACGCCGGACCTGCCCCGTCGTGTCATCCCGGTGCGTCCGCCTAGCCGGGAATACCCACTGCCAGGGCCATGACTTTCCCGCCGCCGGGTACTTGGCGCCCAGGCCTCCCGGCAACTCGACCCACCCGCCTCCGGCAGCCAAATCCCGTTCATGCAGATGTTTGGCCCGCCCAAGCTGGTCCTGGAGCGGCCGACGGGCGGCCTCCGGGATCAGCGTCACCCGGTCCTTGCCCGCCTTGGCGCGCCGGACCAACAGCTCTCGGCGCTCGAGATCCACATCCTTGACCCGCAGCGTCAGGCACTCGATCAGCCGCAGGCCGCTTCCATAGAGCAGCATCCCCACCAGGTGGTGCGTCCCGCGCAGCAGACCGAGGACTTTACGCACTTCCGTGACGGTCAGGACCACCGGCAGAGTCGTCGGCGCCCGCCCCCGCGGCAGCCGGCGCAGCGCTTCCAGCGGACGGCCGATGACGTGGCGATACAGGAACAGCAGCGCGCTCAGCGCCTGCTGCTGCGTGGCCGCCGACAGCTTTCGGTCGCCGACCAGATGTCCCAGAAAACGCTGGACGTCCGCGTCGCCGAGCTCGCTCGGGTGCCGCAGGCCGCAGAACCGGACGAAGCGCCGCGTCCAGTAGACGTAAGCCTCTTCGGTGCGCCGGCTCATGTGCCGGAGGCGCAAATTGGACTGCAAGGATTGAAGTAGGGGCGACTTGTATTGCACCTGACCCGGCCGGATCGAGACCCGATACGATGCCGTCCCCCGACCGCGAGCCCGGTACCGTTTCAGCACGGGCCGTGCCCCATCAGAGAACGAACCTACCGGAAGACCACCCGCCCCCCTAGGCCGCTTCTGCGACACGGAGGGCCCGTTTTGCGACAAGATCCTCCACCGCCCTAGGGCTCAGGACCGAAGCGGGCACTCGCCGAGTGAGCGGCGCTCGGGCAGCTGAAGGCACACGCCGGTCTGACCACTGGGATCCCCCGTTTCCCCGGAGACACTCCCGATCCGGGCGTCTGCGGCCCGCTTTCACCCCGGAGACAGGGAAGGCCGGCCCACGCAGGCGCCGTTCACCCAAGAGATGTCATCCGCAGGTTGCCTGCGGTCGACGTTCACCTCGGAGCGGTCACCAGTCGACCCCGCGTGGTAGACGGTTACCCCGAAGAGGTCGCCAGTCGGGCCCGTCCAGTAGACGCTCACCCCAGAGAGGTCTCCAGTCGGGCCCGCTCAGGCGACAGTCACCCCGAAGAGGTCTCCGGTCAGACCCGCGCAGTCGACGCTCACCACGAAGCGGTCACCGGCCGGGCCCGCGCAGTCGGCGTGCACCCCGATGAGGTCATCGGCTGGGATCCCGCAGTCGGCGTTCATCCTGATGAGGTCATCGGCAAGGATCCCGCAGTCCGAATTCATCCCGATGAGGTCATCGGCCGGGACCGCGCAGTCGGCATTCACCCCGAAGATGTGGCCGGCCTGGCCGCCGAGGTCTTCGGTTGCCGCGGAGATACTCCCGGTTCGGCCGCCGATGTCCGCGGTCACAGCGAAGATGTCAGCAACCGAACCGCCGCGCCCCCCGCCGCCGTTGCGCCCCCCGCCACCCCCGCGTTTGTTACTCCCATGCAAGACCCCCTCCCCCTCCCCACCGCCGTCCCATCCGAGCTCCACGCCGCCTTCCTCCAGGCCATCGTCACCCTCGGCCTCGCGGCGCTCTGCTGGTTCATGCACGCCCGCTACCGCAAGCCGTACTTCGCCTGGTGGGCCGGGGCCTGGGGACTCTACACCGTCCGCGTCGCCGCGATCGTCAGCTTCCTCCTGAGCGGCGACTGGATCTGGCTCTACTGGCACCAGGTCGTCACCGGCTGGACCGCCCTCGCCCTGCTCTACGCCGCGCTCGTCTTCTCCCGCGGCCTCCGCTGGCGGCCCTGGTTCCTCGCCGTCGTGCTCTTCCCGCCGGTCTGGTCCTACATCGCCATCTACCAGATCGACCACTTCCTCTATGCCGCCCTCCCGGCGGTGCTCTTCCTCAGCCTCGCGACGCTCTGGACCGGCTGGGTCTTCCTCCAGTACCGCCGCCGCGTCGCCTCCAGCGGCGCCACGCTGCTGGCCGCCGCGTTCCTGCTCTGGGGCCTGCACCACCTCGACTACCCCTTCCTTAGAGAGCGCGGGGCGTGGAACCCGTGGGGGTACTACCTCGACATCCTGTTCACGCTCGCGGTCGGCGCGGGGATCCTGCTGCTGGTGCTGGACGACCTCCGGCGCGGGCTCGGTGCGCTGAGCGATATCTCCGGGGATCTGCAGGGCGCGGGGCGGGAGGAGGATGTGCTCGATGCGCTGCTCGCGCGGCCGCTGACGCTGCCGGCGGTGAGGGGGAGCGCGCTGTTCCTTATGGATGAAACTGTCATCCCGAGCGAAGCGAGGGATCTTGCTCGGGCCGGCAAGATCCCTCGCTCCGCTCGGGATGACAGCGGGGAAGCTAGGGATGACAGGGTGAGTCCCCGATTCGCCCGCGGCGCCGGCGTCCTCCGCGACGATCCCGCCGCCGCCGCCCACCCGGCCATCGCCGCCCTCCTCGACCGCGCCGTCACCACCGCGCTCCCCCAGGTCACCGCCGAGTGGACCGGCGCCTCCGCCTACCCGTACGCCGCGGCCCTCCCGCTGCTCCGGAACGACGCCGTGATCGGCGCCCTCGTCCTCGTCGGCGACGCCCGCGATCCCTTCACCGCCCTCGACGACCGCTTCCTCGTCGCCCTCGGCCAGCAGGTCGGCGCCGCGCTGGAGAACGCCGACCTCTACCGCCGCCTCGAGACCCGCACGGTCGAGCTGGCCCGGCTCTCCGCCCGGATGATCGAGCAGCACGAGGAGGAACGCCGCCGCCTCTCCCGCGAGCTGCACGACGAGACCGGCCAGGTCTTCTCCGCCGTACGGATCGAGCTGGGCGTGATCCGCGACAGCGTGCCGCCCGGCCAGACCACCCGCCTCGACCAGGTGCTCGGCCTGATCGACAAGGGGATCCGCAGCATCCGGAGCGTCACCAACGATCTCCGCCCCTCACTGCTCGACGACCTCGGCCTGCTCCCCGCCCTCCGCTCGCTCGTCGCCGAGTTCACCGAGCGGAGCGGGATGCGGGTGGAGCTCGCCGCGCCGTCCGCGCTGCCGCCGCTGTCGGACGAGGCGGAGCTGGCCCTCTTCCGCGCGCTGCAGGAGGCGCTGTCGAACGTGCTTCGCCACGCGCAAGCGCAGACGGTGGACATCGGGATCTCGGTGAACCGGGACGGCGTGCTGCTCGAGGTGCGGGACGACGGCCGAGGGATCGCGGCGGACGCGACCGAGGAGCGGCTGGAGCGCATGGGTCACATGGGACTGGCCGGCATGCGGGAGCGGATCGGCGCACTCGGCGGAACGGTGCGGGTGAGCGGTGCGCCCGGCGCCGGCATGCTGCTGGAAGTCCTCGTGCCCACGCCGGAGGCCGGGTCGTGACGGACACGCCGATCCGCGTCCTCGTCGCCGACGATCACGCCATCGTGCGCACCGGCATCCGCCACGTGCTGGAGAACGAGCCCGGCTTCAGCGTCGTCGCGGAGGCCTCGACCGGCACCGAGGCGCTGGAGCTGGCCGCGAGCCTCAAGCCCGACGTCGCCGTGCTCGACATCTCGATGCCCGGCGAGTCGGGACTGCGGGTGGCGGCGGAGCTCCGGACCCGGTCGCCCGACACGCACGTGCTGATCCTCAGCATGCACGACAACACCGAGTACGTGCTGGAGAGCCTGCGCGCCGGCGCCCACGGCTACCTGCTCAAGGACACCGCGGCCACCGAGCTCTGCGCCGCCATCCGCGCCGTGCGACGAGGCGAGTCGTACTTCAGCCCGCCGATCGCGGGGCGCCTGAGCGCCGTGGTCCGCGGGGAGGCGCGAGCCGGCGCCGGTCCGGCGCGCTGGGCCAGCTCACCGCGCCGCGAGCGGCAGGTCCTGGTCGGGATCGCCCAGGGCCAGACCAACCGGGAGATCGCCCAGCAGCTCGGCATCAGCCACCGCACCGTCGAGACCCACCGGGAGAGCCTGATGCGGAAGCTGGAGGTCCGCACCGTCGCGGGACTCACCCGGCTCGCGCTGGAAGCGGGGCTGGTCGGGCGCTAAGACGTGGTCGGGTAGTCGTCTAACTTCGGGCGTTATATTGGCGATATGGGCAAGATCAAGACCGGCATCGTCATGATGAACCTGGGCGGCCCGGCGACGCTGGACGACGTCGAGCCGTTTCTGCTGGAGCTGTTCGCCGACCGGGAGATCATTCAGCTCCCCCTCCAGAAGTGGCTCGGCCCCTGGATCGCCCGCCGCCGCGCGCCCAAGGTCCGCCGGCTCTACGCCAACATCGGCGGCGGATCCCCCATCCTCCGCTACACCCGCGCGCAGGGCCAGGGCATGGTCGAGCGGCTCGACCGGCTGTCGCCGGAGACGGCGCCCCACCAGTTCTACGTCGCCTTCCGCTACGTGAAGCCGAAGAGCGAGGACGCGCTCCGCGCGATGCAGGCGGACGGCGTCGAGCGGGCGGTCGCCTTCACCCAGTACCCGCAGTACTCCTGCAGCACCACCGGGTCGAGCCTCAACGAGCTGTGGCGCGCCGCGGGCCGGACCGGCCTGCGCGACGCGTTCCGCTGGAGCCTGATCGATCGCTGGCCCGTGCATCCCGGCTTCGTCGAGGCGATGACGGAGACCGTGCGCGACGGCCTGGAGGGATTCGCAGTCGAGGAGCGGGACAAGGTGGTGCTGCTGTTCAGCGCGCACTCGCTCCCGCTCGACGTGATAGACCGGGGCGATGCCTACCCGCAGGAAGTCGGCGCCACGGTGCAGAAGGTGGTGGAGCGGCTCGGCGCGACCAATCCCTACATCCTGGCGTATCAGTCGGACGTAGGGCCGGTGCGCTGGCTGGGGCCGAGCACGGAGCAGGTGATCCGGCGGCTCGGCGCGCGGGGAGAGAAGCGGGTGCTGGTGATTCCGATCGCCTTCACCAGCGATCACATCGAGACGCTCTCGGAGCTGGACCGGGAGTACGGCGAGGTGGCGCACAAGGCGGGGATCACGCAGTACCGGCGGGCGCCGGCGCTCAACGACCGGCCGCTGTTTCTCGATGCCCTCGCCGAGATCGCGCGCGAGCACCTGGCGTCGGGGGAGGTGTTCAGCACGCAGTATCCGATGCGGTGTGCGGGATGTAGCAACCCGCAGTGCAGGAACGTGCTGAATCCGGCGGCGAGGGCGACGAGAAGGAAGGGTGTCTTCGTTAGCGAAACAACGTCGTCCTGAGCGAAGCGAAGGAGGCCATGCCGGCCTACGGCTCCTTCGCTTCGCTCAGGATGACACTCTTTTCTTCCACCGCCGCCGCCCGAACGGTCCGACTGACCGGATACAACACCCTCCGCACCAACCGCTCCGCCATCTCCCGCACCACCCGCTGTTCCCGCTCGTCCAGATCGCCCAGCTGCGCCAGCGCGACATCCGCTTCCTCTTCCGCCAGCCGGGCGGCCATGCGGTGCAGGTCGGCGAGCCGCGGGGCGGCGGCGCGGGCGCGCAGCGCGGTGTCGAGCCGGCGGATCTCCTGGTCGAGCACGCCGAGCGCGCGGTCGATCGCGGGCGAGGCGAATCCTTCGACCGGGCAGCGCAGCCGCTGGAGATCGTCGAGGTCGAAGAGACGGATGCCGGGAACCTCGCGCACGGTGGGATCCACGTTGCGGGGCACCGAGAGATCGAAGACCGCGAGGTCACGTCCGTGGGCGCGGGCCGCCTCGGCGAGGCGGGAGGCGGCGATGACCGGCTGCGCGGCGGCGGTCGCGACGAAGACGAGGTCCGACGCGGCGAGCAGCGCATCGAGATCGTCCCACGCCCCCGATACCGCACCCCACGCGTTGGCGAGCGCGGCCGCGCGCTCCGGGCGGCGGTTCACCAGCGCCGTGCCGGCGGTCCGGCCGTGCAGTGCGCGCAGCACGCCTTCCGCCACTTCCCCGGCGCCGAGCACGAGTGCCCGCGCGCTGGAGAGCGAGCCGATCACCGACTCCGCTACGTCCACCGCCGCCGAGCTGACGGACGAAGGGTGCCGGCCGAGCATCGTTTCCCGGCGCACGCGCCGTCCGGCCACCAGCGCGCCGGAGAGGACGGCGTCCATCATCCGGTCGGTGGTGCCGGCGGCCCGCGCGGCGTCATAGGCGCGGCGCACCTGGCTCAGGATCTCGGTTTCGCCGAGGATCTGGGAATCGAGTCCGGCGGCCACCTTGAAGAGGTGGCGCACCGCGTCCTCGCCGTCCCGCCGCAGCAGGGACTCGCCCACGGCGGCGCCCCGGCTCTCGGCGAAATCGCGGAACCACGCCTCGAGGTCGAGGTCGCCGCTCCAGTAGATCTCGCAGCGGTTGCAGGTGGAGAGGAGGACGGCGATGCTGCCGGCGGCGGCCTGGCCCTGAAGCCAGGCGGTCACCTCGGCGGGGCTGAACGCGAAGCGCTCCCGCAGCTCGATGCCGGCCGTATGATGGCTTATGCCAACGACATGGAAGGGGAGGTCCCGGAGCATGCCATAGGGTAGCCCTCGGGGGGCGGGAGGGCAATCCGAGATGGTGCGGAGGAAGGTCGGTAGTTGTACGGAGGCTGGTGGGAAGGCGGGCGGAAGGGCGGTAGGGCGGTACAAATCATCGACGACTCTGCCAGGTGGACGGCAATTGTCATCCTGAGCGAAGCGAAGGAGCGGAGCGGCGCTTCGGCGCCTTCGCTCCGCTCAGGCTGACATTTGCCGGCATAACTCAATACCCTACCGCCTTACCGCCCTACCGCCATGCCGGCTTCCCACCACATTTCCCCCATGCCCACCACCCTCCGCTACCGCATGGCCATCGCCCTTCTGGCGCTCCTCGCCGGCTTGGTCGCTCTCTACCTCCATCTCTGGAAGCTCGGCCTCGTGGGCACGCTGACGTGCACCGGCGGCCAAGGCTGCGAAGTGGCGATGACGAGCAGCTGGAGCTGGTTTCTGGGGGTGGACGTCGCGCTGATCGGCGCGCTCGGCTACGGGGCGATCCTGGCGGTGGCGCTCTGGGGGGCCCAGCCGGGGCAGGAACATTCAAGGACGCCCACGCTGGTCCTGCTCGCGCTCATCGTCCCCGCCGTCCTCTTCACGGTCCGGCTCAAGTACTACGAATGGTTCGTGCTGCGGACCTTCTGCCCCTGGTGTTTCGAGAGTACGGTCACGATCGTGCTCCTCCTGCTACTCGCCCTCCTCGATCTTCGACGTCTCAGGGAGGCGAAGGAGAGTGCGTCACCCTCAGGGTGACACGCTCTTATCAGCGCCCGAAGATGCGCCCCAGGATGTTGGGCGAATGGGCCGCCTCGAGCGCCATCGCCATCTCGGCCATCGAGACGAACCGGTCGGCGGCGTCCATCGACAGCGCGCGGTGGATGACGGCCTCCACCTTGGGCGGGAAGTCCTTCTTCACGTCGCGGAGCTTGATCGGCTGGCCGCGGAGCCGGGCGATCATCGTCTCCTGCGCCGACTTGCCCGGGAACGGGAGCTGCCCCGTGAACAGCTCGAACGCGAGCACGCCGAGGGCGTAGACGTCGCTCCGGCCGTCCAGCGGCTTTCCCCGGATCTGCTCCGGGCTCATGAACTCCGGCGTGCCGAGCACGATGCCGGTCGCGGTCAGCTTCGCCAGCTCGGCGCCGGCGCGCCGCTCCTTCGCCAGGCCGAAGTCCATCACCACCGCGCGGAACTCCTGGCGCCCGTCGGGCTTCGCCACGGGCTCGGGCACCAGCATGATGTTCTCGGGCTTGAGATCGCGATGGATGATCTGCAGCTCGTGGGCGTGCTGGAGTCCGTGGCACATCTGGATCAGCAGCGGCACCCCTTCCGCCGGCGTGAAGGGACCCCGCTTCGCCTCGTGCTCGCTCAGCGCCTCTCCGTCGAGAAACGGCATCACCAGGTAGATCAGCCGCTCCCGCGTCTCGCCCATCCGGAGGATCGGGCAGACGTTGGGATGGTCCAGCCGCATCGCGATGGTCGCCTCGCGGCGAAGCCGCTCCACCGACGCAGGATCGCGCGAGAGCCGCGGCAGCAGGATCTTGAGCGCGACGATGCGCCCGGTCTCGATCTCCTCCGCCTTGTACACGTACGACATCCCGCCTTCGCCGAGTCGGGTGGTAATCCCGTACCGGCCGTCCAGTACGTGGCCGGAGAGCGTCGTGAGGATGTCGGGCGGCGGGGCCGGGGGGCGCAGCGTCTCCGGATCCGGATCCACCATTCTCGGCTGGGTGGTCCGCTGGCCGGTGGGCATGCTCGGCTGCCCCGACTCCTCCACCAGTGGAGAGCCGTCCTTGACGCAGTATCGTGCCGGGGCGGGATATGTGCTGCTACAGCGGGGACAGCGGCGGACGATCAATCGCGGAACCGGTTGCGCCCGTCGGTCTTGGCGCGGTACAGGTGGGTGTCGGCGAGCTTGAGCAGGGATTCGCCGTCGGACACCCGCTCGTCGGGGAACGTGGCGATGCCGATGCTGATGGTGACCCGCACCGGATGGCCGCTCTCGCCGAAGTCGTGGGTCGCCACCCGCCGGAGGATACGCTCGGCGAAGTTGCGGGACTCGGTGCTGGTGGTCTCCGGCAGCAGGACGACGAACTCCTCACCGCCGTAGCGCGCGACGATGTCCACCGACCGCTGCTCCCGCTTGAGCAGCGAGGAGAGCTGCTTGAGGACGCGATCGCCCACCAGGTGGCCGTAGGTGTCGTTGATCTGCTTGAAGTTGTCGATGTCGATCATCATGCCCGTGAGCATGGTGGCGTAGCGGGCCGCCCGATCCATCTCCTGCTCCAGCTTCTCCATCAGCGCGCGGCGGTTGAAGCAGTTGGTGAGCGGATCGGTCTCCGCCAGGTGCCGCATCTGCTCCTGCCCCATCACCGCGTTCTCCAGATCGTACGCCTTCTCCAGCGCCGCTACGGCCGCGTTGATCACCTGCTCCGCGAACTGGACGTCCTGGTCGTTGAGCGGCGTGTCGCCGTCGGTGGTGCGGAGGAAGAAGACCCCCGCGGGCTGCTGCCGGAGCGAGAACCGGATGGCGATGGCCGACCGGGCGGGCACGGGACGGCCCTCCGATTCCCAGACGGCGCGCATCCCCTGGAACAGCGGATCGGTCAGGACGTCCCGCACCAGCACGACCTCGCCCGTGGTGAGCGAATGCTGGATCTCGGGATACCGGCGGAGGTCCACCGCCAGGTTGTGGAGCATCGGGTTCTCGTACGCGGCCACCACGGTACCGTGGTCGTCGTCCGGACCGGCGATGATGATGGAGCAGCGGGAGATGTTGAGCCCCTGGGCCACCCGCCGCACCAGGATCTGGTAGATCTCCTCGGGCTTGAGGGAGGCGGTGACCTCCTGGAGGATCTCCATCATCTCCGAGCGCGAGCGCGCCTCCGCCCGGGCCTGGTTCAGCTCGCGGCCGGCCCGCAGGTGCGCCTTCACCCGGGCGAGCAGCTCGCGCACCCGGAACGGCTTGGGGATGAAATCCGACGCGCCGAGGCCGAGGGAGCGGACGGTGGCTTCCTCGGGAGGCATCGAGGAGATCATGAGGACCGGGAGGTCCTTGAACCGCGGATCGGCCTTGACTCGCTGCAGGAGCTGCAGGCCGTCCACCTTGGGCATCATGATGTCGAGCAGCAGCAGGTCGAACTGCTCGGCGCTCAGGTGGTCGAAGAGGTGCTCGCCTCCCGGGACGGTCAGCACCTCGTAGCCGTTCTCCTTGAGGATCCAGGAGAGGGTGCGGGAGAGCGCCTGGTCGTCGTCCGCGACGAGGATCTTGGGAGCAATCGTCATTCGGCCAGCCGATGAAAGAGATCGGGGTCTACGTTGCCGCCGCTCACCACCGCCACCGTCGGTCCGTCGAGGCGCACCCGGCCCGAGAGGATCGCCGCGGTCGTCACGGCGCCGCTCGGCTCCACCCGAAGTTTGGCCTCATGATGCAGAAAGCGCACGGCGCCGGCGATCTCGTCCTCGGTCACCTGCGCCACCTCGCGCACCACGCGCTGAATGATAGGGAACGTCAGCCGTCCGATGGATCGAGTCAACAGGCCGTCGGCGATGCTCTCGGTCCGCTCAAGCGTCGTGGGCCCGCCAGCGGCGAGGGCCGCGGTGAGCTTGGCGGCGCCCGCGGGCTCGACCGCGACGACCCTGGCCGAAGGCCTGAGCTCTGAGACGGCGATGCAGATGCCGGACAGTAGCCCGCCGCCGCTCACCGGCACCAGCACGTGTTCCACGTCGGGCCGCTGCTCCACCAGCTCGAGTCCGCAGGTGGCCTGGCCGGCGATCACGTCGGGGTGATCGAAGGGCGGGATCATCACCAGGCCTTCGTCGCGCTCGATCTCTTCGGCCTTGGCCTGCTGTTCCAGGGAACGGATGGCCCCGGCAAAGACCACCTCACCGCCGTGGCGGCGGATGCCCTCGACCTTGATGCTTGGCGTGGAGGCGGGCATCACGACCACCGCCCGGAGGCCGAACATCCGGGCCGCGTAGGCGATCGCCTGGCCGTGGTTGCCGCTCGACTGGGTGACGACGCCGCGGGCCCCGCTCTGTCCGAGCTTGGACACGGCGTTGTAGGCGCCCCGGATCTTGAAGGCGCCGATAGGCTGGAGCTGCTCGCACTTGAGCGAGACGGGGACGCCGGCGCGCGCCGACAGCGCCGCCACCTCGACCAGCGGGGTCCGGACGGCCACGCCGTCGAGCCGGCGAGCCGCGGCCCGCACGTCGTCGAAGGAGACGGCGACGGGTTCAGCGCTGAGCGTCATGATGAGGCTGAGACTACTCCTCTGCCGCGGTAGGCGCCACGGCGTCGCCTGCGGCGCCTTCCTCCGCGCCGCCCTCGTCCTCCTTCACCACCCGGGCCACGGCTACGACGTGGTCGCCGGCATCGAGGTTCATCACCTTGACGCCCTGCGTGTTCCGGCCGATGACGCGAATGCCGTCCACCGGCACCCGGATGATGACGCCCTGCCGGGTGATCATCATCAGCTCGTCCTCGAGGATCACTTCCTTGAGGGCGACGATGGAGCCGGTCTTGTCCGTCTTCTTGAGCGTGATGATGCCCTTGCCGCCCCGCTTCTGGACCCGGTAGTCCACCAGCTCGGAGCGCTTGCCGAAGCCCTTCTCGCTCACGACCAGCAGCGAGGCGTCCCGCCGTACGACGACCATGCCGATCACCGCGTCGCCCTTCTCCAGCTCGATGCCTTTCACGCCGGTCGTGGCGCGGCCCATCTCCCGCACGTCGCCATGGTGGAACCGGATGCTCATGCCGTCGCCGGTGGCGAGGATGATGTCGCTGTTCGAGTCGCAGACCTGCACGTCGATGAGGCGGTCGCCCTCTTCGATGTTGATGGCGCAGATCCCGTTGGTGCGCACGTTACTGTAGGCTGAGAGCAGCGTCTTCTTCACCGTGCCCAGGCGGGTGGCGAAGATGAGGCACTTGTCGTCGGCGAATTCGCGCACCGGCACCAGCGCCGCGACCTGCTCGGTGGGCTTGATCGCGATGCAGTTCACCACCGGCTTGCCGCGCGCCGCGCGGCTGGCCTGCGGGATCTCATGGACCTTGAGCCAGTAGAGCTGGCCGGTGTCGGTGAAGAAGAGCAGGTAGTCGTGGGTACTGGCGATGAAGAGGTGCTCGACCCAGTCGTTCTCCTTCAGGTCGGCGCCGTTCAGGCCGCGTCCGCCGCGGCGCTGCTTCTTGTAGGTGCTGACCGGGATCCGCTTGATGTAGCCGGTGTGGGAGATGGTGATGACCATGTCCTCTTCGGCGATCAGGTCCTCGACCGTGAACTCGCCCTGGTCGGCGACGATCTCGGTGCGGCGCTCGTCGCCGAACGTTTCCACCACCTCGGCCATCTCGTTCTTGAGGATCGCCATCCGCTTGGGCTTGCTGGCCAGGATGGACTTGAGGTCCTTGATCGTGGCCCGGACTTCCTTGAGCTCGGCGTCCAGCTTGTCGATCTCGAGGCCGGTGAGCTTGGCGAGCCGCATGTTGAGGATCGCGTCGCTCTGCTTCTCGCTCAGCCCGAACCGCTTGCGCAGCTTGGCGTCGGCTTCGGGCGTGTCGTCCGAGCCGCGGATGATCTTGATCACCTCGTCGATGTTGTCGACGGCGATCTTGAGGCCCTCGAGGATGTGCTCCCGGGCCTGCGCGGCATCGAGGTCGAACTGGGTCCGCCGGACGATGATCTCGTGGCGGTGCTCGATGTAGCGCTCGAGCAGCTCCTTGAGGTTCATGATCTTCGGCGCGCCCCTGTCGAGCGCCAGCATGATCACGCCGAAGGTGGACTGCATCGCGGTGTGCTTGTAGAGCTGGTTCAGCACCACGTTGGGGATCGCGTCGCGCTTGAGGTCGATGACGACCCGCATGCCGTCCTTGTCGGACTCGTCGTTCACCCCGGAGATCCCTTCGATCTTCTTCTCCATCGCCAGCTCGGCGATGGCCTTGACCAGGTTCTCCTTGTTGACCTGGTAGGGGATCTCGGTGACGACGATCTGGGAGCGGCCGGAGCGCTCCTGCTCCTCGATCTGGGCCCGGGCCCGCATGACCACGCGGCCGCGGCCGGTCTCGTAGGCCTCCTTGATGCCCTCGCGGCCGTAGATGAACGCGCCGGTCGGGAAGTCGGGGCCCTTGATCGCCTTGCGCAGGTCGGCGATGGTGGACTCCGGATTGTCCACCAGCATCTCGACCGCCTTGGCCACCTCGCGGAGGTTGTGGGGCGGGATGTTGGTGGCCATGCCGACGGCGATGCCGCTGGAGCCGTTGACCAGGAGATTGGGGATCTTGGAGGGGAGGACGGTCGGCTCCTGGAGCCGGTCGTCGAAGTTCGACTGGAAGTTGACCGTGTTCTTGTCGATGTCCTCCAGCATGGCCACCGCGATCCGGGTGAGCCGCGCCTCGGTGTAGCGGTAGGCCGCGGCGGGATCGCCGTCCACCGAGCCGAAGTTGCCCTGCCCGTCGATCAGCGGGTACCGCAGCGAGAACTCCTGCACCATCCGGACGAGCGCGTCGTAGACCGACGAGTCGCCGTGCGGGTGGTACTTGCCGAGCACGTCGCCCACCACCGTCGCCGACTTTTTGTACGGCCGGCCGGGAACGAGGCCGAGCTCGTTCATGGCGTAGAGAATTCGGCGGTGGACCGGCTTGAGGCCGTCCCGGACGTCCGGCAGGGCGCGAGAGACGATGACGCTCATCGAGTAGTTGATGAACGACTGCTGCATCTCCTCTTCGATCAGCCGGGGCAGGATCCGTTCGCGCGAGTTGGGTGCGGTCATATCCGTCGGGTGCTAAGGGAGGACAGGGGGGCTGCGGCACTTCGGGTGGAGCCTTCGGAATATACCCGGGACCGGATGCGCGACGCAACTGTTGGGGGTGGCGTGAAGTGGAAGTGGGGTAAGGGGTTAGGTGGGGCGGGCGGTCAGGCGGTCAGGCGGTAGGGCGGCGGGGCGGTCGGGCGGTAGGTGGCTAGCACTTCATCCCGAGCGAAGCGAGGGATCTTGTCCGGCGTGCTTCGAAGCTTGCGGAGAAGATTCCTCGCTCCGCTCGGGATGACATCGGCCCGCCCGTCCGCTCCATGATCCCCCTTCCCCCAATTCCCCGCGTCCCTTCCATGCTACTGGCCTCCCACCACCGCCCGCCGCAGATTCTCCCTCTGCAACCGGCTTTCCACGGCGGGGGCCTGACACCCCGCCGAAATCCCTCGCGCCAGTGGGACGGCTATGTCCACGTCGCGCCCCAGCGACGTCACCCGACTGTTGCTCGACCTCTCCAGCGGCCGCCGCGAGGCGACCGACGAGCTGCTGCCGCTGGTGTACGCCGAGCTGCGGGACCTGGCCGCGCGGCTGCTCCGCAACGAACGCCCCGACCACACCCTGCAGCCCACCGCCCTGGTCCACGAGGCGTACCTCCGCCTGGTGGACCAGCGCGTCGGCACCTGGGAGAACCGGGCCCATTTCCTCGGCATCGCCGCGCAGGCGATGCGGCGGATCCTGGTGGACCACGCCCGGCGCCGCTCGACGGCGAAGCGCCGCGGCGCCCGGGTCACCCTGGACGAGGAGCTGTCGCCCGCCACCGGCCCGTCGGTGGACCTGCTGGAGATCGACGCCGCGCTGGAGCGGCTTACCGCGCTCGACGAGCGGCAGGCCCGCGTGGTGGAGCTGCGCTTCTTCGGCGGGCTCAGCGTGGAGGAGACCGCCGCGGCGCTGGGCATCGGGACGGCCACGGTGAAGCGCGACTGGACGCTGGCCCGCGCCTGGCTGCATCGGGAGCTGGCCGCGGGACGCGGGTAACAGGGTGACGCCGGAGCGCTGGCGTCAGGTCGCCAAGGTCTTCGACGCCGCGCTCGACCGGCCGGCGCCGGAGCGCGGGGATTTCGTCACGCAGGCCTGCGGCAGCGACCACGCGCTCCGCACCGAGGTCTCCAGCCTGCTCGCCGCCCTGCCCGAGGGCGACGACTTCTTCGATCAGCCGGCCGCCGCGCTCTTCGAGCTGCCCGACGAGGACGACCTGCTCTCCTGGGTCGGCCGCCGGGTCGGCCCCTACCGGCTCACCCGCGAGCTGGGCGAGGGCGGCATGGGCCGCGTCTACGAGGCGGTCCGCGACGACGACCAGTTCCACAAGCGCGTGGCGCTCAAGATGGTCAAGCCCGGACGCGAGACCGGCAGCGTGCTGCGCCGCTTCCGCTACGAGCGGGAGATCCTCGCCGGCCTCGACCACCCCCACATCGCGGCGCTGTACGACGGCGGCGTCACCGACGACGGCCATCCCTACTTCGCGATGGAGTTCGTCGAGGGCGAGCCGATCGACCGGTACTGCGCATCCCGCAACCTGAGCGTGGGCGAGCGGCTGGCGCTGTTCGGCAGCGTGTGCGCCGCGGTGCAGCACGCCCATCGCAATCTCGTGGTGCACCGCGACCTCAAGCCGAGCAACATCCTGGTGACCGCCGACGGCGGCGTGAAGCTCCTCGACTTCGGCATCGCCAAGCTGCTCCGCGACGACGCCGGCGACGCCGGTCTCACCGAGACCGGCGTCCACGCGATGACCGCGGACTACGCCAGCCCGGAGCAGGTGCGCGGCACGCCGATCACCACCGCGAGCGACGTCTACTCGCTCGGCATCGTGCTCTTTGAGCTGCTGGCCGGACAGCGACCGTATCGTCTCGACGGCCTGTCGGCCGCCGATATGATCCGCGTGGTGTGCGAGGAGGACCCGCCCCGCCCCAGCGCCGTCGCGGCCAACCGGCGCAACGCCGCCTCGCTCTCCGGCGAGCTGGACAACATCGTCCTCATGGCCCTCCGCAAGGAGCCGGCCCGGCGCTACTCGTCGGTGGAGCAGTTCGGCGAGGACCTGCGCCGCTATCGCGTCGGCCTTCCCGTCCTGGCTCAGCCGGCGACCGCCGGCTACCGACTCCGGAAGTTCGTGAGCCGGCACCGGGCCGCCGCCATCACCGTCGCGCTGCTCGTGCCCACGCTCGTCGCGGGCGTGGTCTCCACCCTCTGGCAGGCGCGGCGCGCCGAGGCCGAGCGGGACCGCGCCGAAGAGGTCAACGCCTTCCTCGGCGACATGCTGCGCTCCGCCGCGCCGACCGAGCGCGGGCGCGACGTGACCGTCGCGCAGGTGCTCGCCGACGCCGCCACCCGGGTCGAGCGGCTGTCGGGCAGTCCGGAGATGGAGCAGGAGCTGCGGTCGACGATCGGCACCACCTATCTCTCGCTCGGCCTCTACCAGGAAGCCGAGCCGCATCTGCGCCGCGCGCTGGACATCCAGCACGGGCGCTTCGGTCCGGGCCACCCCGAGGTGGCGCGCGCGGTGCAGAGCATCGGCAGCCTCCACGAGAAGAAGGGCGACATGGTGCGGGCGGAGGAGCTGTACCGGGAGGCGCTGGTCCTGGCCCGCCGCCGCTCGACCGGCGACGACTCGGTCACCGCCGAATTGCTCGACGACCTCGGCCGGATGCGGCAGGAGCAGGGCGACCTCGAGGGAGCGGAGCGGCTGGAGCGCGAGGCGCTCGCGATCCGCCGCCGGACGCTCGGCGAGGACCATGCCGATGTCGCCGCCAGCCTCAACAACATCGCGGTCGTGCTCGGCCAGCGGGGGGAGTACGCCGCCGCCGAGTCACTTCACCGCGAAGCGTTGCGGGTGATCCGCGCCGCGAAGGGCGAAGGCGACGCGGAGGTGGCCCAGGCGCAGAGCACCGTCGCCGGCATCCTGTCCTACCAGAACAAGTACGCGGCCGCGGATTCGTTCTTCATCCCTTCCCTCGCCACCAAGCGCAAGCTGTTCGGACCCGAGCATCCCGACTACGCCTGGACCATGCTCAGCTACGCGACCTCGCTCTACGACCGCGGCGACTACGCCGGTGCGGCGGAGCGGATCCCCGAGGTGCTCGCGCTGCGAGGGAAGACGCTCACCGACGAGCACGTGCTCGTCGCCAGCTCGCTCCTCTACCTCGGCCGGAGCCTCGACCGCCTCGGCCGCTACGCGGAGGCCGAGCGGCCACTGCGCGAATGTCTCGACCTGCGGCGGAAGTACCTGCCCGCGGGACATTGGCTGATCGCGGCGGCGGAGAGCGTGCTGGGCGAGCACTACGCGATGGCGGGGGAGTACGAGGCGGCGGAGCGGTATCTCGAGAGCGGGTATGACGGGTTGGTGGAGGCTCGGGGGGCGGAGCACCCGCGGACGGTGGAAGCGAGGAAAGCGTTGGAAGGGTTGCGGGGGAGGTGGAGGAGAGGAGAAGGTGTCACGTTGAAGGAAACGAAAAAGTGTCACCCTGAGCGCAGCGAAGGGGGCCATGGCGGGCATGGTCCCCTTCGCTGCGCTCAGGTGACATCGGTGTACGACACCCCCTTCTACTACTACACTACCGCCCT
>CAVRFK010000002.1:0-406621 GCA_963720365.1 uncultured Gemmatimonadales bacterium
TCGCCTTCTATCGTGAGGCCGGTGTCGGTGGTCGGGACATCACCGCCAGCATGCGCGTCATGGCCTAATCCATGTGCTCGCCCTACCACCCGATTCCGTGCACTTCGACCGGCCCAACGCAAAGGCGCTCGAGCGGTTCGCGGGTACTGGCCGCATCGCCGACGACGATGATAGCCAGCCGGTCGAGGCGAAGGTGCTGCTGCGCGACCCGCAGCACGTCCTCCACGCGGACCGCGGCGACACGGTCGCGGTAGTGGTGGAAGTAGTCGTCGGGGAGATGATAGATGACGAGATCGGCCAGATGCGCCGCGAGCTGAAAGGTGGTCTCCAGTGCGAGCGGCAGCTCGCCGGCCAGATAGTCCCTGGCGGCGGCCACCTCCTCCGGGCTGGCGCCCTCCTCGTGCAGCGCACGCATCTCCCGAAGCGCCTCCTCGACGCCCCGCGCGGTGACGTCGGTGGCGACGGCGGCCTGAACGAGGAACGGCCCGGCGTGCCGGCGGAACGCGAAGCTGCTCTGCGCGCCGTAGGTGAAGCCGTGCCGCTCCCGGAGGTTCAGATTGAGCCGGCTGGTGAAGGCGCCGCCGAGGATCGTATTCATCACCAGGATCGGGAAGTAGTCCTCATGACGCCGCTCGACACCGACGTGGCCGAGCAGGAGCTCGGACTGTCCTGCCCCCGGCCGGTCGACGATGTATATCGTGGTCTGGCTGGTGCGCTCGGCGACCTTAAAGTCAAGCGTAGGCCCGCTGTTGCCCCGCCAGTGGCCGAAGTGCCGCTCGGCAAGGGCGAGGGCGGCGTGCGGCACGTCGCCGACGAGCAGCAGCGCACAGCGTTCCGGCACGTAGTTGGCGCGGTAGAACGCCTCGACCTGTTCGCGGTCGATGGCGCCGACGGAGCTGGCGGTGCCGACGAGCGGGCGGGCGTACTGCGTCTCGGGTGCGAAGATGACTCGGGCCGCTGCGTCGGCGGCGAGTGCGCTCGGCTCCTTCTGCCGCTGAAGTATTTCGACGAGCTGCTCCTGGCGGAGCCGCTCGATCTCCCCGACGGGGAAGATCGGGTGCTGGACGAGCTCCGCGAACAGCCGGATGGCGGGCTCGAGCCGTTCGCTGGCCACCGTCACCGAGACTACGGAAGCGTCCCAGCCGGTATGGACCTCGACCGGGGCACCGAGCCGCTCCAATTCCCAGGCCACTTCGTCCGCGTCGCGCTCTTCGGTACCGGTTTCCAGCGCCCGGGCAGTCAGGGTGGCGACGCCGGCGGCCGCCGCGGACTCGGCGCCGGCGCCGGCATCGACTACGAGCCAGAGCCTGACCAGCGGCAGGTTGCCGTGCCGCGAGACGACCGTCTCCAGGCCGTTGGAGAGCCGATTGCGCTCCGCCGCGGGAAAGTCGAACAGGCGGACGGCCCCGGGCGCAGGCGGTCGGGTGCGGTCGATCGTGTCGGGCGGCATGAAACACCGTCTTTCAATCACGAGGCAAATACTGCAACACGCCACGGTTCTCGCGCCCAAGGCAGGCCGCGGCGAAATTCCGGACCGCTGCCGGCGTGACGGCGCGAATCAAGTCGAGCTCGGTGTTGATGCGGCCCGGGTCGTCAAACAACGTGGTCTGCATCGAGAGCTGGTCGGCGCGGTAACTAACGCGCTCAAGCTGGATCAGTTCGCTTGCCTCGATCAGGTTGATCGCGCGCTCGACCTCGGCGGCCGACACATCATGCAGGCCTTCGATCTCGGCGAGCAGCGCGTCCTCCAACGCCGGTAGCGCGACCCCCGGGCTCGCGGTTGCGCTTGACACAAGCAGCCCGGCACTAACCGTGAGCGGGAACGCCTCGCTCAGCGCATCGTTGGCGAGGCGCCGTTGCCGGATGAGCGTGCGATGGAAGCGGCTCGCCTTGCCCCAGGCGAGAATGCGGGAGGCCACGATCGCGGGGAAAAAGCCGCCCTCACCGTATGCCGGGATGCGATAGGCCACACTGACGCGGGCCAGCGCCAAGTCCTGTTTGACCGTCTGGCGCCGCTCCCCGCCGAGTGTGGACTCGAGCGTCGTGCATCCCTGAATCGGTGGGATCGGCGGGCCGCTCGGGATCTCGCCGAAGTAGCGCTCGACCAGGGCGCGCGCCCGCTCGGGCTCGAACTCGCCACAGACCGTGAGCACCGCATTGTTCGGCACGTAGTAGGTGCGAAGGAAGTCGACCACATCCTCGAGGGTCGTCGCGTCGAGGTCTTCCATCGAGCCGATGGTTGAGTGGTGATAGGGGTGACCCGGCGGGTACATCATCGCCAGGATCCGCTCTTCCCAGTCGCCGTACGGCTGGCCGTCGACCATCCACCGACGCTCGTTCTTCACCACGTCCCGCTGATTGTCCAGCTTTTCCTTCGTAATGCCCGGCAGCAGCCAACCCATGCGGTCGGACTCGAGCCACAGCGCCAGCTCTAGGTACTGCGCCGGCACCGTCTCGTAGTAATTGGTCCGGTCGAGCCAGGTCGTGCCGTTCACCGACCCGCCGGCCTGCTCGATGAATGAGAAGTGCATCGTATCGCGCACGTTCGCCGAACCTTGAAACATCATGTGCTCGACGAGGTGGGCACAGCCGGTCCGCCCCTGACGGTCGTTCCGCGAGCCGACGTTGTACCAGAGGTTGACCGCGACGACAGGCGCGCTCGGGTCGTGCGCCAGGACCACCCGCAGGCCGTTCGCCAGCTCGAAGCGCTCGAAGGGGATATCCATAGGTCCTAGGTGGGCGTGGGGGCAGCCGCCGATGATCCAGCGGCCAGGTCTACCGTCGCGAGATCCAGCGGACTGACCGACCGGATGGTCCAACCGCCACCACCCGTAAGCTCGAGAATCGTGTCATGGAAGGGAAACACGGCCGCCCGGTGCCCCACGCTGATGTAGCCGCACTCCCTTTCCCGCAAGAGTCGGTAGAGCAGACCTTCGCCGTCCGCATCCAGCCCGCTGGTCGCCTCGTCCAGGATTACCAGCCGGGGCTTCCGCAGGAGGATGCGCGCAAACGACACGCGCTGCTGCTCCCCGGGCGAGAGGACATGGCTCCAATCCCGCACGCTGTCGAAGCCGTGGAACCGGTCTTCGAGATCGTGAAGAGCCACCCGCTCGAGCGCGGCCCGGACCTCCCCGTCCGTGAAGGTCCCGTTCATATCCGGATACGTCACCTGCTCCCGGAGCGTCCCCAGGCTCAGGTACGGCCGCTGGGGCAGGAACATCATCTGATCCCGGGGTGGAACCCGGACATCGCCGGAGCCGCGAAGCCACAAGCCAGCCAGGGCACGAAGTACCGAGCTCTTCCCGACTCCGTTTCGGCCAAGAACCAGGAGGCTGCCAGCGGGGTCGAGGGTGAACGAGAGATCGGTGACCAGCACCCGTTCGCCGCCCGGAGTTTCGACTCGAAGCCGGTCGCATGCTAGCCGGTCGGATTCACACACTTGGATGCGGGTGCCCTGGCTCTCCCTCTCTTCGCGCGCCTTCCCGACGCAATGATCGCTCAGGACGTGCAGGCGCTCGATGAGCGCGGACGTATAGGCGAGCATCGAGGCCTGATTCCCGATGAAGCCCAACGCGGCGCCCAGTTGGGCCCAGGCGACCTGCGCCTGGGGAAATACGCCGAGGGTCAGCGTTCCCTTGAGCACCATCGGCGCGATGAGCAGCCCGGGCAGGGCCGTGTTCAGGGCGTTGGCTAGGCCGTACCAGGACATCAGCAGGAAATTCCACCAGACTGTCTTCGTGGCATTCAGGATCAGGAGACCGAGCCGGTGGGAGAGCTCCCTCCGCTCGACCCGCTCGCCCCGAAGGAAGGCGATGGATTCGGAATTGGTGCGCACGTTCACCAGCGCGAAGCGGAAATCGCCGTCCAACCGCCGTTGCTCGTAGGCGAGCTTCATCTGCGGCTTCGCGAACAGCACTGCCACGACCGTATGGAGGGCGTAGAAGGCGGCGCAGGCCGGAAGCAGGTACCAGCCGAAGGACCAGAGCACGTAACCGAAGACCGCCAGATTGGAGACGGCGCCCACGCTACCTAGAAAGACGGTCGCGGGATAAGTGACGAATTGGGCAATGTCGATCGCGATCCGCTCGTCGGGATTGTCGACCACCATATCGCGGTTCAAGGCGTAGTAGCTCCGGTTCGCCAGGTACTGCGACATGAAGCGCTCCGTCAGCCACTGCCGCCACCGCTGCTGGATGAGGCTGAAAGGCAGTTGGAAGAGCTCTTGCAGCCAACTGGTCCCGACGGTGCAGAGAAACACCACGAGAACGAGCTGGTAATAGACCGATCCGTTTCGCCCGGCCAGGGCGTCCAATTGATTGCCCCCCAGCCGAGCTAACCAGGCCGTGGCCACGGAAGAGCCGAAGGTGACGGCGGTCAGCAGAGCCAGGGCGACCCAGGCAGGCCATGCATCCCGCCGGGTCCAAAACGGATGGGTGAGCGCCCAGGCCTTCTTGAGGAGCTCGAGATCTAGCTTAGGTGCGTTCGGATCTCGGTCGATGCGCCAGTTGTTGCCGAATCGCCGGAGGCCAGGCCCGAGGGACGGGGGAAACAATATCCCTCGCTACCGCGGACTGCCGTAGCGGAGCAGGCCGCCAATCAGTCGAGCGGCTGTCGCTTTCTCCACCGGCCCGCTGAAGTGGAGACGGAACATCAGCCGACCGCGCTGGTCGATGAGAAAGTTCGCGCCCTGCCCCAAGCCGTGCATCCACTCGCCAGGTGCGTGCACCAGCCTGAAGCTGTATCCTTCGCTGCGCACCAGGGCCGATGCATCCTTCGCATCGTCGGGAGATGTGTTGATGACCAGCGCGCGGAAGCCGTCGCGCCGGAATTCCCCAAACAACTTTTCGATGTGAGGAAACTCCCCACTGCAGGGCATTCAGCCAGGGTTCCACGCGTTCAGCAGTAGGACCTTGCCCCGGTAGCTCCGCGCGCTGAGCGAGCGCTGGCCGTGGGGAAGCTCGAACTCCGCCGGTGGATGGTGCGCATCGACCTTCATTCGCCACGCCTCCGCCATGACGGTCTCTTGGGACTTTCCAAGCTTCCGTCCAAGCGCAATCCCCGCCACAATCAGTTGCTTGTGCTCCAGGAACCCCGGATCAGTCACGAGTTGCTGATAAGCCTTCGTGTGAAGACCGGCTGCGGCCAGGGCCCGCGTGCGGACCACTCGCAGGACCACCTCGTCGTCCGAATTCGCACCCAGGTGGGGAATGACCGGCGCCTCGAGCTTCAGGGCCGTGCGCAGAGCGGCGGCGCCGCGCCCTGACCGAAGCAGGCGGTGCACCCGGGCAACCGAGCCGTAGAATTTGGCGAGTGCGCGGGCGACGTCTCGCGCAACAAACCCTGGCATCGAGTGCGTCGTCGCCGCGGCTTTGGCCAGCCGTGCGGCCCTGGCCGGCGCTCGCTCCGCCAACACGGGACACAACTCCCGCAGAATGGTCACCGCTTCGTGGGTCGCTCCAGTAACGCGCAGGGCCCGTTCCAGATACCTCCGCTTTTCACTGGGCGTTCGAGACGTGGCGGCGAGCTCCTGAAGCACGACGACTGTCTGCGGCAGCCGGGGGAACCGTCGAGCGTACTCCCGCAGCTTCACGCGCCGTGCCGCGAGGCGCGCACCGGTACAGCTGATCATGGCGAAGCGCAGCATGGCTTCGTCGCCCCCGGCGCGCAGCCCTCGACGGAGCACGGCACGCATTCCGCGCCAGTCGCCGCGCGCGCGGCAGCGATTCGCCAGCACGGAGTAGCCCGTCGTGAACCCCGGATCGTCGCTGAGTATGCGCCGGACCTCGGCTGCGCTTTCCGCTGCACTCGGGCCCGTTTCCATGAACTTCACGTAGCGGTCCATCGAAGACCGGGGGGCCGAAGCGGTGGTGACCTGCGGTGCGGCCGCTCCGCTCGAGGCATTCCGAGGAATGACCCGGATGGCCGCACGCAACTCGACCGCGTCGGGGCGCAGGCAGGTGTACTCGTCACAAACCTGGAACTCGATCGAGAGGACCAACTCGTGCAGCCGCGCGCCGGCATGCGGCTCCGCCTGTATCCCGAAGTCAAAGAGGACAGTGCCGGTGTGGTACTCGACATCCATTCCGAACTTAGGATCGAAGATCCGCACTGGTGGCGGCCAGGCGGTGACGTGCCGGATGGCGAACGGCTGTCCTGCCCGCAAGGCGATGCGAGTGGCCCTGGGTCCACCGGGTGGCTGGGTGGCGGCATAGAGGTGGTACCCCGCCTTGATGTGGGCTTCGACGCGAGCGACGACCCAGTCGTCTCCTTCGACCTGGTCCCGGTCTATGGCAACCGTCCACACGACCGGTTCAGAGCGCGACAGCGAAGAAAGTGCCATCAGTAGGTAAACCGCATTCCCAGGACCGTCGTGCGACCCGGCGTGACGCTAATGTTGAAGACGTCCGATGCATGATCGTTCGTGAGGTTCTCGACCCGAAGGAATGTCTGCCAGCGCGCCGCCAGCGTCTGCTCCGCGCGGAGGTTCCACCTCCAGATCGCGGGCTGGGTGATCCAATAATCCCGGAAATTGGGCCGCTCAGGCACGCCGCCATACTGCCAGTCGTAGAAAGCGATGAAGTCGAGGGCGCGCTGGTTGGCTACAACCGATCCGTCCACGCTCACACTGCCGCGGCCCACCAAGGCCGTGATCCGGCCGCCGGCCGAATGCTTGGGGACGTACGGCGCTCGGTCACCGACCGTCCAAATGGAGTTCGCTTCCGTCCCATACAGTTCCATGATGACGTTGTCCAGGTACGCGTAGTTCGCCGAGAGCGAGATCCGGCCGAGCGTCAGCTGCCCTTCCAGCTCCCAGCCTCTAATCCTGGTCCCGCTGAGGTTCTGGAACTGGTAGACCGCCGGCGTGGCGGTGAGATCCACCGGCACCCGGTCGATGTTGCGCCGCGCCTTCTCATCAAAGCGCGTAATCGCAAACGAGGCCCGATTGCTCCAGTGCAGCTCGACCCCGGCGTCCCAGCCGACCTTTTCCTCCGGTCCAATATCGGGGTTCGGCAGGGTGATCTCACAGCACCCGCCGGGGAGGTTCTCGCCCACCCTGGCGATGCTAGGCGGCGGGCGGATGCCCTTGCCCCACTGCCCGCGGATCTTCACTTCCATGCCACCCAGCGGACGGGTATACGCGATCCCGAGGCGGGGCACGAAGGCGTTGCCGTAGTCCTCTCCGAGGTTCGGGTTGTCCTCGATGCGAGCACCAAGCGTCAGAAACAGTTGGTCGTGAAAGCCTAGCGTCGCCAGTCCGAAGAAGCCCGCGTTCCACCACCGATCGGAAGAGCTGAAGTACGAGGTGGCCTCGGTGGTGCGCGTCGGGTTCCTGGCCTGAAGCAGGCCGTAGGCGACGCTTCCCCCATTGGCATAGGCCCAGTAGTCCGCGCCGGCCGTGAGCCGTGCGGTGACGGCTCCACGCAGCGGCGCGTCGTAGGTCATGTCATAGTGGAGCTGGCGCCGGGAGGTCTCGCCCAGAGAGAGGGATACGAGTGTGTCATCGGGCGTGTTGAAGCTGGGCCGTGGCTGAAACTGGACGGTGCTGATGTCGTCCTCGCCCAGCCGCAGCGTATGGGCCCAGTTGGTCGTGGCCTGATAGCTCAATCTGAGCGCCATCAGGTTATCACTCGTTTCCGTAATCGCGTTTTCGACGTAGTTCGGGTTGCCGCACTGCGGGCATGCTTCACTCGCGGGCCAGCGTTGATAGGCCGGGCTCATGCCATAGGTGAAGTCTCGATTCGCCCAACGGGCGGTGAGCTCAACCGTGAGCGGGCCCTGTACGGCGCGCGCCCCACCTGACAATCCCACGGTCTTCGAGCCGTAGTTGCGGACCCACTGGCCGGCGTCTGCGTAGCTCGCGCCCGCGTTATAGGAGAAGGACTCGCCGCCGCCGGTAACGCTTAACCTCCCGCCCTTGCTCAGGGGCGTGCCCATGTCCTGGCTCTCAATCAAGCCCGTGGAGGCCTCGACCTGGAGGCGGGGGCGTCCAAGGCCCAGAGTGCCTTTCTTCGTGAAGATCTGGATCACGCCGCTCGCGGCACCCGATCCGTAAATGGCCGCCGCTGCCGGTCCCCGCACCACTTCAATCCGTTCGATGCTCGCCGGGTCGAGGGTCTGAATGTAGACCGGATCCGCGGTCTCCACCCCGTCGACGTAGATCTGCATGACGTCAAAGCTGAAGCCGTTCCCGTTGCCGCGGCCGAAGATGTAGGAGGCGGCGTCCGCATTACCCAACGTCAGCGCCACCACCCCAGGGATCTCGCCGCGCAGGAGGTCCTCCAACTTGGAGGAGCCTTTGGCCTGGATCTGCTCTTCCGTGATCACTGTGATCGGGTTGGGCAGCGCCTTCACCTCCGTCGGCATCAGCGTCCCGGTCGTCACCACTTCCTGCAATGGATGAGCGGATTTCTCCAGCGCGAAGTCCACCGTCACTTCCTCATCGGCCCCCACCATCGCAGAGGCCGACGCGGGCAGATATCCGATAGACCGCACCCGTACCGTGTAGCTCCCCGGCGGCACATCCTTGATCCGATAGCGCCCTTCATCGTCCGAAGTTGCATACCGAGACACCCCCTCCACCACGATCGTCGCGCCGGCCATCGGGAGGCCGGCGAGCTTCGCGGTCACGCGCCCCACGATTGCCCCGGTCTGCACCGATACGCCTGACGGCCGCCGCACCAGGGCCGCAGTTCCATTGGCCTTGAAGACCACGTCCACTCCGGCGTCGAGAAGCACGTCCGTGAGCGCGGCCGCGACGGTGATCGCCTCGGCCCGGAGATGGACCCGCTTCTCGAGCGGCAGCACGTCATCACCGTAGGCAAGGCGGAGCCCCGATCGGGCCGTGATCGCGGCCAGCGCCTGCTTGAGTGTGGCCCCTTCCAGTTCGAGACTGAGCCGCCGGACGAGCGCCGGAGTCGTGCTCACATCAACCGGAAGGAGCTTGGATGCCGAGGCCAGGAGGAAACGAGGGCCGCGAATGGGCGCCGCAACGGCGAGCTCCTGTCCGTGCACCGTGCGGGGTGACAACCCGATCCCTGCCGCACAGCCCAGAACAATCGACAGCATGAGGTGGCGCATGGCTCTACCCTTAGTGAGGGTCATGAACGGCGTCGTGGAGCTGAGGGATGCAGCGTAACGGTCCGGCCCTCTCGCTCGACGCGGAGGCCGAGCGAGAGGACCATCAAGTCGAGGACCTGCGAAACCGACAGGTTGTCGAAGCTCGCCGTGAGCTGCCGCGCCGCGAGTGTCCCGTCGCCCAATCGAATGTCGAGGTCGTACCAGCGCGCGAGCTGCGGTACCACGTCTCGGAGTGGAGTGCCATCGAAGGCGAGCGTCCCGCGCGTCCACGCGAGATACGGCGCAGGATCAGTGTTGGTCACCGTTGCCGTGCCGGCGGAGTCGACCCTGCCGAGTTCACCCTGTACCAAGGTGAGAAGCGGCGCCTCCTCGCCTGGCCGGGTGCGCGCCGGTTCCGGTTGCCGTCGCAGCGCCACGCTGCCGGAGGCGACAACGACCCGCATGCCGCGGGCTTCGGGATACGTGGTGACGACGAACTCGGTCCCCATGTCTTCGGCGATGCCCAGCGGCGTGCGGACACGGAAGGGACGGAGTGTGTCGTGCACTACTTGGAAGTATCCCTCGCCCTCGAGGAAGAGATCGCGCGGAGCACCCAGGCGACTGTACGCAGCAGGAATCGTGAGTCGGCTCTCGCTCCCCAGCATGACCGCCGTACCATCGGCCAGATGGAGCGAGGCCCGCTCTCCTCTTCGGGTGACGATCTCGCGTGGCGGGGCGGCCTCGGCCCGGTCCCGCTCCGCCCGGCTTCGTGATTCGAGCGCCAGGAACGTCGAGCCCACCGCCAGCACTGCGGCGGCCGCGGTTGCCCAGGGCAGCCACCCCCGAAAGCCCTGGCCAAGGCCAATCCTGACGGGTGGCTGGTCGAACCAGCGCATCCGCCGAGACAGATGGCGCCACGCGGCATCTTCGTTCCAGACCGGCGCCGGCTCCCCCGGTAGCCGGCCCGCCGACCGCATGGCACCGGCGAGTGCCCGCCTTTCAGCGCTCGCGTTCACCCAGCGCTCGAGCTCCGCCAGCTCCTCGGAGGTGCCGCGAGCACTGACGTAGCGCTCCAGCCGCTGCCAATCGAGATCGGAGAGGTCCATACTGATCAACGGGGCAGGCGCAAACTCCCCTACAGGGAGCGGGCGTGATGCGTGGTTTTGGGGGGGTCAGAGCGGAATCGGAACCGGAGCTAGGCTTGGAAGGCGCCGAGCCGGTCGCGGAGCCCCGCCAGCGCGCGGCTCACGTGCGCCTCCACACCCTTCTCCGAGATACCGAGTGCGCGCGCGATCTCCAGATTGGTGAGCTGGTGCTGCCAGCGGAGGAGAACCACGGCACGGCGGCGCTCGGGCAATGCTTCCACCGCACGGCCGATGGCCTCGGCCAGTTCCGAGGCGTGGAGTGCGGTATCGGGATCCGGAGGGGGTGATCCGCTACCCGGATCGGGATCACGTGGCGACCTGCTCCGGGCCACGCTCTGCTCGACGATCCGGTCGTGCCGCAGGTGATCCAGCGCGGAGTTGCGGCAGGCAGCAAACAAGTAGGCTCGAGCTCCGGCCACGGGCGCCCAGTCACCCCGCTTCTGCCATACGCGGAGAAAGACGGACTGGACAACGTCCTCAGCGGTTTCCGCGGAGTGTAGGTAGGAATAGAGGAAGTTGCAGAGCGCCCGGTAGTAGGTCTTGAACAGCAGCTCAAACGCGGCCTCGTCGCCGGCACGAACGCGCTCCACTAGGGCCGAATCGGCCAATGGAGGGGCGGGGCGTACACTGTCTTCTGCGAGAAGGGCGCGGGGCGGCTGTCGAGGCATTCGTCGGTGGCATCGTCGGTGGGGACTGGTAGAGCATAGCGCTCGGAACACGGAGCAGCAACACCTCAGGCCCCCGAACGATCTGACATGGGGGAAAGGACCGCTTCAACTTCCCCTATGAGGATTTCTCAATCGAGCCGCCCGTGCTCAACCGAGCCGTCGGCACCGCCGGCACCCACTTGGGTAGGAGCCAGCGGTGTGCAGAAATGGTGGCAGTTCCAACAGGAATGCCGGGAGTCTGGCGGACGGGGCCGGACAGCGGGGGTGCGCTCTGAGGGGGGGAACGTCGGCGGACGGAGCAGGACAGAGGCGGACGGGGGCGCGGCTCCTTATGAGTCCGCTGCTCTAACCACCTGAGCTAAGGGCCCGCACTCGTGTGGCCATCCACGACGCTCTTGGAGCTGATCAAAGACCCCTCCGTAAAAACATTCGGCGTCTGTTCGGCATGCTATTGCTACTTCGGACGAGCTTTGACTTCGGATGAGCTTTGACATTTTGACCGCGCGTCCGACGTAGCGCTAGGCATGGACTGCGACAAGATAGGGCCAATTTGCGACATACCACTTGAGGCCATCCGTGAGGCGGGCCCCATTGGGGGGTAACGCTCCGGGTAAACAAACCCCAACAGCGCCAGCCAACGCCTGTAGGGGGTTCAGCGGTCTAAGTCCAAGCATCGCAAATGCCCATCAGCGCTGGTCCTCGGGCTGACGCCCCTCCGGAGCCAGAGGTCGCGCGTTCGAGTCGCGTCGGGCACACTCCGGAACATCTTCCCCCGCTTTGACTTTGGTCGAGGCGGGGCTTTCCGTTTCCCCGCCAGGGCTGTGGCGATGCGTTCGGACCCACCGCCGCGGGGGGATGTGCGTCTCTCGGATCGCCGGCTGACGGTAAGCGACCAAGGCCGACGACTCAAGACGAGGGGGAGCGCCCGAGACGTGCCGATCCCCGACCCTCTTGGCGAGCTTCTCGCTGCGCACCGAGTTCGAATGCCCGGCGGGCCAGCCGACGCCGTCTTTCCGCTCCCTCTTAGTGACTACCGGACTGCCCGACGGTTCTTTCGGAGGGCTTGCCTTACGGCCCAGCTCCACGACGGTGGTCGAAACTCGACAGGTATTCCACGCCCCAATGCGACGATCCACGACCTTCGCCACACCTTCGGTGTGCACTGCGCTCAAGCCGGCGTGCCAATTGTCCGGCTGCAGAAGCTTCTCGGGCACGCTACGCCACACATGACGCTTCGATACATGAAGCACGCTCCTGAGAGCTATTTTGCTGAAGATGCGGCCCGAGTGGCGGCGAGCCTGACCGGGAAGCGTGATCGGGAGGCCGAGGCCCAGGCTGCTTTGGCAAGGGATTCCCTGCGGCGAGCCTAAATGGGACAACATTTCCCCACAAATCTCCCCACAGGATCTACAAATGTCTTGTTGAGGGAATAGCGAGCTACCGCATGTATATGTGATGCGCTACCTTAACGGTCCCCGGCGCCGTAGCCAAGTGGTAAGGCAGAGGTCTGCAAAACCTCGATTCGTCGGTTCGATTCCGACCGGCGCCTCTGATGGCGCAAGACCTGGGGCCCGCCCTTTCGGCGGGCCCTTCGTCTAGGAGCCCCGAGGTCCGATTCCGGCGGGCAGTCCCCTCACCCAGGCATTAGAGTGACGGCCATGATCCGATTCGACACGATGCCATCGCCGGTCGGCGAGCTGCTGCTCGTCGCCGAGCACGACGAGCTCAGCGGCGTGTACTTCGAGACCTACCGCCACGGCCGGCGCGCAGGCCGCCGACTGGGAGCGCTCTCCCGCCGAGCTGGCGGAAGCGCGAGAACAGCTCGAAGCGTACTTCGGCGGTGACCTCGTCGAGTTCACCGTGCCGCTGGGCCCGCGCGGCACGCCGTTTCAGCGGCGCGTCTGGGCCGAGCTGCGCCTGATCGCGTTCGGCGAGACGATCAGCTACGGCGAGCTGGCCCGCCGCATCGGCGACCCCCGCGCGGTGCGCGCCGTCGCCGGCGCCAACGCGAGGAATCCCCTCGCCATCGTCGTCCCCTGCCACCGCGTGATCGGCGCGGACGGCTCGCTGACCGGATTCGGCGGCGGGCTGGACCGGAAACGCTGGCTCCTCGACCACGAGGGCGCCCGCCACGCCGCCGAGCACCGCCAGCTCTCGTTCGAGGCCGCGCTGTAGCGCCCGACGCTGTTGTCCCTTACGATGCCCTCAGGCAGGCTGACGGACGCCAGGAGGGCACGTGACCCGATACGACTACCTCATCGTCGGTGGCGGCATGACCGCCGACGCCGCGGCGCACGGCATCAGGGAGGAGGATGCCAAGGGCTCCATCGCCATCGTAGGTGCCGAGTCCGACAAGCCCTACAACCGGCCGCCGCTGACGAAGGGTCTGTGGAAGGGCGACGCGCCCGACAGCGTCTGGCGCAAGACCGACGAGACCGGAGCGACGCTCGTGCTCGGCCGCCGGATCGTGAAGCTGGACGCCGCGGAGAAGCGCGCCACCGATGACCGGGGCGAGGTCTACGAGTACGGCACCTTGCTCCTCGCGACCGGCGGGCAGCCGCGGCGGCTCGCCGGCGCGCCGGACGGTGTGGTCTACTACCGCACGCTCGCCGACTACCGCCGAGTCCGCGAGCTGTCCGACCGTGGATCGAGCTTCCTCGTGATCGGCGCGGGCTTCATCGGCAGCGAGATCGCGGCCGCGCTCCGGATGCAGGGCCGCGACGTCACCATGATCGTGCGCGACCAGGGGATCGGCGCCAAGGTCTATCCAGAAGATCTCTCCCGCCATCTGGTGAGCTACTATCGCGAGAAGGGCGTCACGGTGCGGCTGGGCGAGGAGGCGGGACGCATCGAGACGAGCGGCGGCCGCTACCGGGTGCACGCCGGCCACGGCGATCTGCTCGAGGTGGACGCGGTCGTCGCGGGGCTCGGCATCGAGCCCGACGTGTCGCTGGCGCGGGCCGCCGGCCTCACCGTGAAGGATGGCATCGAGGTAGATCCGCAGCTCCGCACCAGCCGCCCGGATATCTATGCCGCCGGCGACGTGGCCAGCTTCCAGAATCCCGCACTCGGCAAGCGCATCCGGGTCGAGCACGAGGACAACGCGAACACCATGGGCGCCTTCGCCGGACGCAACATGGCGGGCGCCGGCGCGCGCTACGATCACCTGCCGTTCTTCTATTCCGACCTGTTCGATCTGGGCTACGAGGCCGTCGGCGATCTCGACGCCCGGCACGAGACGTACGCGGACTGGAAGGAGCAATACCGGGAAGGCGTCGTGTACTACCTCGAGGGTGGGCGGGTGCGCGGGGTGCTGCTCTGGAACACGTGGGAACAGGTGGATGCGGCGCGGGCCCTGATCGCGGAGCCGGGGCCGTTCCGGCCGGAGGAGCTGAAGGGCCGGCTGCCGGCGTAGGAAATTGTCATCCTGAGCGTAGCGAAGGAACCATGGTCGGGCCTTCGGCTCCTTCGCTTCGCTCAGGATGACACACTCGCTCCCAGCACCACTTCCTGAAACCAGAACCCCCTGCGCCCCGTCCCCTACAACACCCTATGAACCCGAGACACCCGATGCCGTTCCGACCGGTCCTCGCCGCGCTGAGCATCCTCCTCGCCCCGCTCGCCGCCGCGCCCGCCCAGCAGGCGCCGATCGGCTACGCGATCGACCTCACCGACCGGTCCGACGATCAGTTCAAGGTGACCGCGTGGGTCGGCGGCCTCACCGCGGAGAACGCCATCTACCAGTTCGCGGCGACGGCGCCGGGGACGTACCAGGTGATGGACATCGGACGATTCGTCCGCCGCTTCGAGGCGTTCGACGCGGCGGGGAAACCGGTGCCGGTGGAGCAGGTCTCCGTGAACCAGTGGAAGCTCTCCGACGCGCCGCGCGTGCGCACCATCCGCTACGCGATCGCGGAGACCTGGGACACCCAGGTGGACCGGCACCAGGTCTACCTGATGTGCGGCACTTCGATGGAGCAGGACCACGTGCTGATCAATCCCCACGCGGTCATCGGCTATCCGACCGGGATGCAGGCGCGGCCCATCCGGCTTCGGATCAAGTATCCCGCGAAGTGGAAGGTCGGCACCGCGCTTCCGCGCGACCGCGGCGGCGCCTACGTCGCCCAAGATTTCGATCACCTGGTGGACTCGCCGATCCTGCTCGGCCGGCTGACCGAGGCCCGCACCCGGGTCACCGGCGTGCCGGTGGAGATCTACACCTATTCCAAGACGGACAAGATCAAGTCGTCCCAGCTGCTCGGTGCGATGAACGGCATGCTCCAGGCCGCGGGCCGGTTCCTCGGCAAGCTGCCGGTGGACCGCTACACCTTTCTCTACCACTTCGAGGATCGTCCCGCCGGAGCGTGGGAACATTCGGTCAGCTCGGAGTACGTGCTGCAGGAGAGCGAGTTCACCGACTCGGTTGGAGACTACGTGACCGACATCGCGGCCCACGAATTTTTTCACATCGTGACGCCGCTCAACATCCACAGCGAGATCATCGAGCACTTCAACTTCGTGACCCCGGTGCCGTCGCAGCACCTGTGGCTCTACGAAGGCACGACGGAGTGGGCCGCGCACGCGATGCAGCTCCGCTCGGGACTCAAGTCGCCCCAGGAGTACCTGGACAAGGTGATCCAGAAGATGCAGATCGACCGGGCCAAGTTCGACTCGACCTACAGCCTCCGCGAGCTCGCGCTCACCTCCTACAGCGATTCCGGGCAGGCGCAGTACGGCAACATCTACATGCGGGGGGCCCTGACCGCCGGGCTCCTCGACATCCGGCTGCTCGAGCTTTCGGGCGGGAGCCGGGGACTCCAGGACCTGATCGCTGACCTGACCAGGAAGTACGGGAAGCGGCGGGCCTTCCCGGAGTCCACGTTCGTGGACACCCTGGTGGCCATGACCTCGCCCGAGGTCCGGGACTTCTTCAATCGCTATGTGGTGGAATCAGAACGACTTCCGATCGCGGAATACTATGGGAAGCTGGGGATCAGGCTGATCGAACGGCCGGATGGGACCCCGGTGCGGTTCGAGATCGACTCCGCCGCCACGCCGGCCCAGCGGGCGCTCCGGGAGGCCTGGCTCGGGCGGAAGCCGCGACCGGCAAGCTGACATGCGGAGTCGCAATTTTGGGTGTATCGTATCGGAAGGCCCTGACCCCAGGAGAAAAGTCATGCTCGCCCGCTCGCTTACCTTCGCCGTCGTCCTCGCGCTGAGCGCCGCGCCGCTGGCGGCTCAGTCTTCGGTGCCGGCCGCGCTCGCGGCCTGCGATTCAGATGCGCTGTGCGGCCGGGTCCCCCGGCCGGTCGGTCTCTACATCCGCGCCGTCGAAGACGACGGGCGCTATCTCATCCTCGAGGACGGCTCGCGCTGGGAGGTGGAGATCTCCGACCGCGCGACCTCCGGCTCGTGGGTGCCCGATGATTTCGTGAACCTGAGCTGGATCGCCGCGCCCCGGGGCGACTTCGAGTATCTGCTGACGCGGGTGGGAGACCTGGAGCAGAAGGCCGCCGTGCGTCTGGCCGGCCGCGGCACAGGGCGCCGACACTCAGGAGTAATACCGCCGCAAGTACGCCGCGAGGCCGTCCAGATCGGGAAAGAGCCGCCGCTCGTCCACGCTCACCAAGTCGAGCTGGTCGCGCAGGCGGCTCACTTCTTTGGCGGGAATCACGAACCGCGTCAGGGCCGACCGTAGGCCATGCCCCTCGAGGAACGCGTCGAAGGGCTGCCGGTTGTCGGAGCACAGCGTGAAGGTCGCCGCCTGGCTCGCGATGCGCGCGTCGAGCGAGGGCGGCTCGATCATGCAGGCGAACTGCCGCTCGCGCGCTCGTGAGCCGAAGAGCGTCCACGGCGTGAAGGCGCGATCCTGCCCGAAGATCCCCTCCAGATCCTGAATCAGCAGCGCCCGCGACGGCAGCTGGAAGAACTGGTGCACGGCCTTCCAGTCGAGCCGCCAGACCGCGCGATCCGCATCCGGCGCGCCTTCCACCGTCGCGAAGTGCGCCGCGACCATCGGCGAATAGGTCCAGTCGAGCAGGCGGGTGGGAAGACCGTGGTGCTGGGCGGCGATCAGGACCTCCCAGTCGTTGACCGGCGGCGCCTGAAAGAACGGCCGGGAGTAGCGGATGAAGTTGCGGAGGACGTGCTCCTCCAGATCCGCCTTTCCGTGGGCCGGAGCCACTCCGCCCAGGGTGTCGAGACTGGTCAGGAGCGGCCAGGACGCGTCCGCACGCGCCGCGGTAAACGCCGCTGTCCCGGCGACGGCCGGACACCGGGTCGGGGTCGGTCGGCGTGACTCTGGCTATGAGGTCCGCCAAGCTGTCGATTGTAACGGTTGCAATGGACATGTGACCCAAGTCCTAGACCGGCTTGGCCAAGACAGCCGAACGTGCCAGTTCACGATCGCGAAGGATGAGGCGATGGCGGCACGCGAAGCGCGACTCCGGCCCGAGTGGGCCGATCTCTATCCCGGGGTACAGCCGGACATCTGGCACGTGGCCGCGGAGCTGGTTCCCCACGTCCTGCGGCACCGGCTGCGCAACCAGGGCGCGTGGGAGTTCACACGCCGGATCCTGCTCGATGACCACTTCGAGTTCCGCGGCGGCAAGGGGCGCGATGCCACCTGGACCGGTGTGCTCACCCGCGTGGAGGACGCCTGATGTAGGGGTACGTTCGCCCCCGATGTCGCGCAAGACCGAGCCGACCCGGCGATCTTTGTTCCATGCCGCCGCTCGACCTCACCGCCCTCCGCCGCCGTCTCCCACCGAACCCCGTCACCCGATTCGCTCCCAGCCCAACCGGCCTGCTCCATCTGGGCCACGTCGCGAACGCCGTTTACGTGTGGGGCGTGGCACGCGCGCTCGGTGGCCGGGTACTGCTCCGGATCGAGGACCACGACCGGGGACGATCCCGAGAGCCGTTCGAGCGCGCCATCCTGGAGGATCTCGAATGGCTGGGGTTGGTGCCCGATCTGGGCACCTTCGACGAGCTGCGCCGCGGGGTCTCCGCGTATCGCCAGAGCGACCGCGGTGAAAGGTACGCCTCGATGCTGAACGCGCTGGCGTCCAGCGCGAAGGTATACGCTTGCGACTGCTCGCGCCGGGAGATCGCGCTGGAAGGCGGCGATGCGTTCAACGAAGAGACCCGGTACGCCGGTCGCTGCCGGGATCGTGAGTTGCCCCTCGCCGACGGTCGAGGCATTCGCGTGGTGATGGAGCCGGGCGAAGAGCGATTCGACGACGCGCTCGCCGGCACCCAGACCCAGATCCCGGCGGATCAGTGCGGCGACCTGCTGCTCCGCGACCGGAACGGCAACTGGACCTATCAGTACGCGGTGGTGGTGGACGACATGGAGCACGGGGTGGATCTGGTGATCCGCGGAGAGGACCTGCTGTCATCGACCGGCAGGCAGCTACGCCTGGCGCGCCTGCTCGGCCGGGAGCGCATGCCGGTGTTCCTGCATCATCCGCTGATCCGGAAGCCCGACGGCGCGAAGCTCAGCAAATCGAGCGGAGACACCGGCATCGCGGACCTGCGCAAGGCCGGCGTGCGGCCCGAGGCGGTGCTGGGGGAGGCGGCGTGGCGGACGGGGGTGATCGGGGAGCGGAGGGCGGTGAGGGTGGGGGAGTTGGCGGGGCTGTTCTCCGTGTCACCCTGAACGCAGTGAAGGGGACCATGTCGGCATGGTCCCCTTCGCTGCGCTCAGGGTGACACCTGTCTAGCTATCTGCGTCACCGCCCCCGTAAAGATCCCATTCCGCACCCGGGCCGCCTTCGCGGTCGCCGCGGGATCGGTCTCGAGCCGCGACTCCACTCTGGACACCAGCCGAACCTTGCCGTGCAGCGTGAGGGTGTCGGCGCCGCGGCGGACCCGGATCGCGAGGCTGTCGTTCTCGTTCTTGCCGAAGCGTGAGCGAAACGCCTCGCCGAAGTTCGGATCCATGATCTCGACATCACCCAGCGAGAGGAGCTGGTCGCCGATCTTGACGCCGGCTTCCTGGGCCACGCCACCGGGTTGCACCGCCTGCACCACGATCGCGCCGGAGGAGTCCTGTCCGGTGGCGAGACCGACTCGCGGCTCGCGAATGGTGTCCGTCGCCATGCGGAGCCCCGCCAGCGGCAGGATCTCGCTCCAGGGGAACGGCTCGCGGCCGTCGATATACCTGGTGTTGAAGTCGGTGAAGGAGCGCCCGCCCGCCGCGCGGCTAACGGTCTGCCACCAATCCTGCGCCGTGAAGCCGCGACCCTTCTTGTAGGCGGAGCGGTACAGCTCGCGCAGCACGTCGTCGAGCGAGCGCCGGTTGTCGCTCCCGTCGCGGATCAGCACGTCCAGCATGAAGCCGGCGAGCGAGCCTTTGGGATAGTACTGGTACTGCGAGCCGTCCACCGGACCGATCCAGGTGGAGAGCGACGCATCCTCCAGCGCGGCGGGTGGCTGGTTGGAGATCTGCGCCATCTTCTCGCCGGTGAGCCCGAGGAATTGCGCCGAATCCACTACGCCGCCGCGCACGAGCGCCAGGTCGGCGTAGTAGTCGGTGATCCCCTCGCTGACCCAGAGCCAGGTGGTCGGCTGAGCGCGCCCGTAGTCGTAGGGCCAGAGATCCGCCGGCCGCAGCCGCTTGACGTTCCACGCGTGGAAGATCTCGTGGTCGGTGATCGAGGCCAGCAGCGGATTGCCGACGAAGCCCGGGTTGTAGATGCCGAGGTGCGAGTTGGAGTGCTCCAGCGCGCTGCCGCCACCGACTTCCGGGGTGAAGATCAGGAGCGTGGTGTAGGTCTGCCACGGCGTCTCCTGAAACACGGCCGCCATCTTCGGGACCGTCTTCGAGATCTGGTCCCACAGAAGCGACCGCGCCGGCCCCGTCATGGCGCCCGCCGGATACGTGGCCAACCGGTTCCACTTCCCGTCCACCTGGTTGCTGTCGAGATCGAAGTGTCCGACGAAGAACGGCTTGTCCACCAGGTCGTGATAGGTGGCCTCGCGGTAGGAGCCCGGCGCGCTGCCTGCCTGCATCCCGGTGGCGATCAGCCAGCCGGGCTGGGTCTTCACCGTCACCGTCGCGGGGAAGGTGAAGCCGAGTCCTTCCGCGTAAGGCAGGATGTTGGTGCCGTTGAAGAAGGCGAAATCGGGGCGGCTCCAGGCCATCGCGTTGTCGAGCGTGTCGGCCCGATAGTCGAAGTTGACCGTGATCGCCTTGGCGCCGGCCGGATCGATCCGCCAGGTGTCGTAGTCGAGCTTGTCCCAATCCAGCGGCTTCCCGTTGGCGACGGCGGCGAAGCCGGTCACGTAGCGGGCGAAGTTGGAGATCTCGTACGAGCCCGGCGTCCACGCGGGGAACGACAGCAGCACGTGGCCCGGCCCGCCCACCTCGAAGCTCACCGAGACCTTGATGGTCTGCCGGGCGGCGGTGCTCGAATCGAACTGCACCTCGTAGCGGATGTTGCTGAGCGGCGCCGAGCGCACGGTGGCGGCCGGGGCCGCCGGCCGCTGGGCCGACGCGCCGGACGGCAGGAGACAGGCGGCGGTGAGGAACGTGGCCGCGCGGATGCTGCTGAGTGGATGCATGGTCAGGTGCCGGTGCGCGGCAGGGAATCGGCCGCGTGGGAATGGGCGACCGCCGGTGCGGCCATGGCGCCGATGGGGCCGAGCTGGCCCTCCCACCTGGCGACGACCGCCGACGCGAGACAATTGCCGACGACGTTGACCGTGGTCCGTGCCATGTCCATGATCTCGTCCACGCCGAGGATCAACGTGACCCCCTCCGCGGGCAGGCCGAAGGTGCCCAGCGTCCCCGCCAGGACCACCAGCGAGGCGCGAGGCACTCCCGCCACGCCTTTGCTGGTGACGAGGAGCGTCAGCATCATCACCAACTGGGTGCCGAGGCTCATCTCGATCCCCGCGGCCTGCGCCACGAAGAGCGAGGCGACGCCGAGATACAGCGTCGAGCCGTCCAGGTTGAACGAGTAGCCGGTAGGGATCACGAAGGCGACGATGGGCCGGGGGACCCCGAACTCTATCATCCGTTGCATGGCGATCGGCAGCGCCGCGTCGGAGCTGGTCGTCGTGAACGCCACGACCGCGGGATCCTTGACCTGTCTCGCAAAGGCCAGGATCGGTATCCGAGCCAGGAGTGCGGCCGGGATCAGGGCGATCAGGACGAAGACGATCAGCGCACCGTACAAGGTGAGGATCAGCTGTCCCAGGTTCTTGATCACCTCGATGCCCGCGTGGCCGACCGTCACCGCCATGGCGGCACCGATCCCGATCGGGGCGTACCGCATGATGATGGCGACGAACTTGAACATCACCTCCATCACGCCTTCGGCGAACGCGAGAATCGCCTCCTTGGGCCGACCCGTCACCTTGATGAGGGCGATGGCGAAGAGCACGCTCCAGAACACCACCTGGAGCACCTCGTTGCGGGCCGCCGCCTCGAAGAAGCTCTGCGGCACCACGTGCTCGAGGAAGCTGCCGAACGTCATCTCCGTCGCGGGCTGCGCGTTCTGGGTGGGCGGCGGAAGATTCACGCCCACGCCTGGCCGGACCAGGTTTCCCGCGGTGAGGCCGATGGCGAGTGCGATCGTGGTCATCACCCAGAAATACACCATCGCCTTGACCGCCAGCCGGCCGATCCGCCTGAGATCGTCGCCGTGCCCGGCGATGCCCATCACCAGCGTCCCGAAGATGAGCGGGGCGACGATCGACTTGATCATCCGAAGGAAGATCGAGGAGAGCGGCTTGAGGACTGGTTCGAAGTTGCGATCAGGGTGGACGTTGTCGTAATAGCCGACCGCGATTCCGACCGCCATGCCTACGAAGATCCAGTGGGTGAGCGAGAGCTTTCGAAGGGCGCGCCACATGGTCAGCGGCCGACCAGCTCGCCCGCTTTGACCTCGATCCCGGAGAGCAGCGACTGGTAGGACGCGGCGAACTTCGCCACGCCGTCCTCCTCCAGATCGCGGGTGATCGCGGCGAGATCGATCCCGGCGGCGGCCAGGGCCTTCATCTGCGCCGGCGCCTTCCCGATCGCGTCGCGGATCCGCACGGCCGGCCGGCCGTGGTCGCGATACGCGACGAAGGTCTCGGGCGGGAGCGTGTTGACGGTGCGGGGAGCGACCAGCGCCTCGACGTAGTAGGTGTCGGGATAGCGCGGATCCTTGGTGCTGGTGGAGGCCCAGAGCGGACGCTGCGGCCGCGCCCCGGCCTTGGAGAGCCGGTCCCACCGCGGGGTGCCTAGCGACCACTCGAACAGGCGGTACGCGGCGGCGGCGTTGGCGATCGCGATCTGGCCCCGAAGCGGCGACGGCTCATTCGCGCCGGCGCGGTCGAGCAGCGCGTCCACCTTGCCGTCCACCCGGCTCACGAAGAAGCTCGCCACCGAAGCGACCGGCTCGAGCGGCAGGCCACGATCGAGCTCGCTGCTCCATCCCGCCGAGCCACGCCTCGATCACGGCCGCATAGCGGTCCACCGAGAAGAGCAACGTGACGTTGACGCTGATCCCGTCGGCGATGCAGCGGGTGATGGCCGGAAGGCCGGCCTCGGTTCCGGGGATCTTGATCATGGCGTTGGGACGGTCCACCGCCGCCCAGAGCCGCTCCGCTTCCGCGATCGTGGCCGCGGTGTCGTTCGCCAGCGCGGGCGACACCTCGAGCGAGACCTGCCCGTCGAGGCCACTGGTGCTGCGGTGCAGGTCGGCGAAGGCGTCACACGCCGCGCGCACGTCCGCGACCGCCAGCGCTTCGAAGATCTCCGCCGGACTCCGTCCCCTCGCGGCCGAGGCGGCGGATATCGTCGTCATACGAGCTGCTGCCGGCGACCGCCTTCTCGAAGATGGTCGGGTTCGAGGTCATCCCTCGGAGACCGTCTTCCCGGATCAGCCGGGCCAGCTCGCCGGAGGCGATCAGCTCGCGGGTGATGTAGTCGTACCAGGGACTCTGACCCAGCTCGCCGAGTCGGACCAACGGATTCATGCGCCTTCGCTCCTGCCCGGTGCGTGCCGCTGCGCGAGGAGCTGGCGCACCATGTCGGCCGCCCGCTCCGGCGTAAACTTGAACTCCTGGAACAATCGCTCGGCGGGAGCGGACGCGCCGAAGCCGTCCATCGCCAGTATCGCCCCATCGTCGGTGACCCAGCGGAGCCAGCCGAACGGCGACCCGGCCTCGATGGCGAGACGAGTCCGCACGGTCGGCGGCAGCACCTCGTGCCGGTACGCCTCGGGCTGGGCCGCGAACAGCTCCCACGACGGCATGGACACCACCCGCACCTTCACCCGATCGGCCTGGAGGAGACGCGCGGCGGCGACGGCGACATGCACCTCGGAGCCGGTGCCGATCAGGATCGCCTGGGGCACGCCGCCGGCGGGGTCGAGCAGCGTGTAGGCGCCGCGGCTCACCCCTTCCGCCGAACCGAGCGGCGGCCGTTCCAGCACCGCGAGCTTCTGGCGGGAGAGCACGAGCATGGTCGGACCGTCACGCCGGGTCATCGCCACCCGCCACGCCTCGACGGTCTCCGTGGCGTCCGCCGGGCGGAGCACCACGAGATTGGGGATGGCGCGGAGCATCGCGAGGTGCTCGATCGGCTGGTGGGTCGGGCCGTCTTCGCCCAGTCCGATCGAGTCGTGGGTGCCGATGTAGATCACCGGCAGCCGCATGATCGCCGACAAGCGGATCGCCGGCTTCATGTAGTCGGAGAAGACGAGGAAGGTGCTGCCGAACGGCCGCAGGCCGCCGTGCGCGGCGATGCCGTTCAGGATCGCGCCCATCCCGTGCTCCCGCACGCCCCAGTGGAACTGGCGGCCCGAGGAGGTGGGACCGAACGTCCCGCCCTGCTTGAGCGTCGTGCCGGTGCTGCCGCCGAGGTCGGCGGATCCGCCGACCACGTTCGGCACCGCGGCCGCGATGGCCTGGAGCGCCAGCCCCGACGCCTGGCGAGTGGCGAGCGCGCCGCCACCGGCGGTGAGCGCGGGCAGCCCCTTGTCCCATCCCTCCGGCAGCGCGCCCGACATCCAGCGATCGAACTCCGCCGCCAGGTCCGGGTGCTCCGCCGCGTAGCGCGCCCAGCGCTCGCGCCACTCCGACTCGAGCGCCTCGCCCCGATCGAGCGCGGTGCGCCAGTGGGCCAGCGCATCCTCCGGCACGAAGAACGGCGGCTCGGCCGGCCAGCCCATGACCTCTTTGGTGCGCCGCACCTCATCCGCGCCGAGCGGGGATCCGTGGGCGTCGGCGGAGTTGCGCTTGGTCGGGGCCGGATCGGCGATGTACGTGCGAAGGATGACCAGCGTCGGCCGATTGGGCTCGGCCCGAGCGGCCTCGAGCGCGGCGGTGATGCCGGGGAGATCGTTGCCGTCACCCACCCGGACGACATGCCAGCCGTAGCCCTCGAAACGGCGCTGCACGTCCTCGGAGAAGGTGAGCGCCGTGTCGCCGTCGATCGTGATGTGGTTGTCGTCGTAGATCACCGTCAGCTTGCCGAGCCGCAGGTGCCCGGCGAGGGACGCCGCCTCGCTGGCGACGCCTTCCATCAGATCGCCATCGCTCGCGAACGCCCACACCCGGTGGTCGACGACCCGGTGGTCCGGCCGGTTGAAATGCTCCGCCAGGACCCGCTCGGCGATCGCCATGCCCACCGCGTTCGCCACGCCCTGGCCGAGCGGCCCGGTGGTGGTTTCGACGCCCGGCGTGTGCCCGCGCTCCGGGTGGCCCGGCGTACGCGAGCCCCACTGGCGGAACGCCTTGATCTCCTCGATCGGCAGGTCGTAGCCGCTCAGGTGGAGCAGCGAGTACAGCAGCATGGACGCGTGGCCGCAGGAGAGCACGAAGCGGTCGCGGTCGGCCCAGTCGGGACGCGCGGGGTGGTGGCGCAGGAAGCGGGACCAGAGCACGTAGGCCGCCGGCGCCAGCGCCATCGGAGTGCCGGGATGGCCGGACTGCGCCGCCTCGACCGCGTCCATCGAGAGCGCGCGGATCGCGTTGATGCTGCGCCAGGCCAGCTCGGAATCGGCTATGTCGGGATCACGGAGGGAGAGGCCACCGTCGGAGCGCGCGGACCGGGTTCGTATGCTCTCTGCGGTCAGACCAGGCTCCTTTCGGGCGCGGGCCCGGCGGGGTGAATCGGACGGGGAAAAGTAACCTGCAGGCGGACACGTGGGCAGCGGGTGGTAGGATCGGTGTCACCCTGAACGCAGTGAAGGGGACCATGCCGGCATGGTCCCCTTCGACTGCGCTCGTGACACTCTTCGACCGCCTCAGTTCCGTCCGCCCACCGAGAACCGTCCCGGCCCCGCCAGCGCGATCGCGAGCGCCATCGCCATCAGCGCGAGCGGCAACTCCACCCCGCCCTTGTCGGCCCCGAAGCCGTTCTTTGCGTGCACGAAGGTGATCGCGCCCAGCATGTCGATCGCGAAGGCCAGTCCGGCGATATCGGTGAAGACCCCCAAGAGAATCAGGAACCCCCCGAGGAACTCGGCCGCCGCCGCGAACACCGCGGCCACGGCGGGGAGCGGAATCCCCATCCCGGTAAAGCCGTCGATGACGCCGCCCAGGCCGGTGACCTTGGGCCAACCGTGGTAGATCATGATGATGCCGAGGACCAGGCGCAGGATCAGCAGCGCGGCGTCCTGATTCTGAGGAAGGATACGACGCATAAGGTGTTTCCTCGCAACGGGTGGTGAACGAACTGCGGCCAACCGGTGCGTACGTTGGCCCGGGCGGGCCCCCGGGCGCCAGCCGTGAGGTCACATTACCTTGAGAAGACCCACCACCGGAGGCGTGCGGTTGAGACGTCGTCAGGCGGATGAGTACGAGTATCAGGAGGAAGAGGAGTCCACCGGCCGCTGGAGCCGAGGACGGGGCGAAGGGGCGCGCCGCTGGATCTGGGTCGTCCTGATCGTGCTGGTCTCCCGCTGCTGATCGGCGCCGGTGTCGCGGTCTTCGCGGGGCGGACCATCGCGTTCGAAGTGGTGCACCGCCTGACCGATCGAAAGTTCCCGAACGGCAAGTGGGTCGCGCCCACCGATCTGGTTCGCTGGCGGTCCGATCCGGGCCGGGCACCGCCCGTAGTGCTCGACGCGCGCACGGCGGAAGAGTATGCGGTGAGCCATCTCCAGGCCGCCGTCCGCATCGACCCCTATCGCCCCAGCCTCCGGCCGCTTCGCGGGTTCTCGAAGGACACCGCCATCGTGCTGTACTCGTCGGTGGGGTACCGCGGCGCGCGGGTGGCAAACTTCCTGGAGCGGCAAGGGTATACCCAGGTGTACAACCTGGACGGTGGGGAGTTTCGCTGGGCCAACGAAGGACATCCGGTCTACAGGCAGGGAAGTCCCACCACCGACGTGCATCCCTACAACGCGGGCTGGGGCCTCATGCTCGAGTCGCGGCACCGCATCAAGGCCCCGCCGCTCGAGAAGAAGTCCGCCGCGCCCTGACGCGAGCCGCTAGAACGCGCTGATCTGGACGACGCCTGCCGAGCCGGGCGCGTCCGGATCGCTGTCGCGAGGGCCGTTCGGGCCACCGGTGCGCGCCTTGGCGCTCCACTCCTCGATCTCCAGTGCCACGAATCCGGTGGCGTCCAGGTGCGTGCTGGGCGCGGCCTCGTAGTCGCGGCCCGCTTCCCGTCCGGGGAAATAGCGCGCCACCATCGCCGCCAGCACGTCCCCGCGATCCCCCTCGTCCGCCGCCGCCCTCCCGAAACAGACCACGCTCCGGTAGTTCATCGAGTGGTACTTCGCCGTGCGCGAGTAGACCAACCCGTCCACGATCGTCACCGTCACGCAGACGGAACCGCCGCCCTGGAGCCGGCGGATCAACCGGCTCACGTGCGCGGCGTGGAGGTACAGCCGCCGCGGCTCGGCGGGATCGTACTGGTACGACATCGGGATGACGTAGGGCTGGCCGTCCACCTCGAATCCGACGTGGGCCACCAGACCCGCGGCCAGAATCTCCGGGGCGGCGTCGGGCACCGACCGCTCGGGATGGGAGCGGATCGTGGTCCGCAGGGTCGTGGGCTGGAGGGCCCGATCGGGCTCAGCGCTCTGGCGCAGGGGTGCCATGACACGTATCCTAGGAGCCAGTTGGACCGGTGAAAAGAGCCAGATCAGTCGGTATTCACCATACCAGAATGGAGCGTACGTGAGGGCCGCCCGTTCCGCTCGCCTGCCGGGCCTTTTCGTGGAGCTGGATGCCGGCCGCGAGCGCCCGATGTTCCGCCAGCTTTACGACAGCATTCGCCAAGCGGTGCTGGAAGGGCGGCTCCACGCCGGCGCGGCCCTTCCGCCGAGCAGAGGACTGGCTGCCGAGCTGGGGGTATCGCGGAACACGGTGACGCTGGCGTATGACCAGCTCGCCGCGGAGGGCTACCTCCAGGGGCAGCCGCGGTCGGGGGTCCGCGTGGCTACCACGTTGCCGACCCGCCCGATTCACGAAGGCTCGGCCACCCTCGCCCGCGCGCGGCCGCCGCACGCCTCGGGTCTCCGCGCGCGGCTCCGCAATCAGCTCTCTCCTCGAGGTCGGATGGCCGCCGCCGGCCGGCCCGCCGCGGCCGTTCCGGCCGGGCGTGCCGGCGCTCGATCTGTTTCCCATGCGACTCTGGTCCCGGCTGGCCAACCGCCGCCTGCGGCAGCCGCCGGCCATGGGCTACGGCGACGCCGCCGGGTACCAACCCCTTCGAGAGGCGATCGCCGATTACGTGGGCGCGGCTCGTGGGACGCGCTGCAGCGCGGAGCAGATCATCGTGGTCAACGGATCGCAGCAGGGGTTGGATCTGGCCGCCCGCATACTGCTCGATCCGGGCGACGAAGTGTGGATGGAGGATCCGGGATATCCGGGTGCCCGAGCGGCGCTGCTCGCGGCGGGAGCCCGGATCGTACCGGTCCCCGTGGATGGCGAGGGCATGCGGGTCGAGGATGGTGAGAGGACCGCGGCCTCCGCGCGCCTGGCATACGTGAGCCCCTCGCACCAGTTCCCGGTCGGCGTCACCATGAGCGCGAGCCGCCGGCTGGAGCTGCTCCGCTGGGCCGGCCAGTCCGGGGCGTGGATTCTGGAGGACGACTACGACAGCGAGTTCCGCTACCGCACCCGGCCGCTCGCCTCGTTTCAGGGGATGGATCAGGACGGCCGAGTGGTGTACATCGGCACGTTCAGCAAGACCCTCGCGCCGGCGCTTCGGCTGGGGTACCTGATCGTGCCCGAGGAGGTCGCGCCCGTCTTCCGAGTGGCCCGGGCGGCGAGCGATCGCCACTCACCGGTGCTGGAGCAGGCCGTGCTGGCGGACTTTCTCGCGGAGGGGCATTTCGCGCGACACGTGCGCCGGATGCGCGGCGTGTACGCCGAGCGGCAGGACGCGCTGGTCGGGGCGGTGAAGTCGCTGCTGGGTGGGGTGATGGAGGTCGGTCCGACGGGAGCCGGCATGCACCTGACCGCCTGGCTCGAGCGCGGCGCCGATGACGGGGCGGTGTCGGCCCAGCTCGCGGCGGCCGGGGTGGAAGCCCCACCGATCTCGCGCTATGCGCTGGTTCGGCCTGCCCGGGGCGGCCTCCTGCTCGGCTGGGCCGCCTACTCGCCCGAGGCGATCAGGACCTCGGTGGAACGGATGGCGAGGGCGCTTCGCTGATCGCGGGTTCGGGCTCGCTCGGCTCTGCCCGGCGCTCGTCCGACTCGCCGCTGCCGTTCCAGATATCCGCCGTCAGCTTCCAGGCCCCGTTGCGCTGCCGCTTGAGGCAGAGGACGTACTGGCCGGAGTCCGCTTCCTCCTCCTCGGTTGGCGGAAGGCGGTACCGGCCAACCAGATATGCCACGCTGCCGTCGACCTCGAGCCGCAGGGTACTGACTTCCAGGCCGGTGTCGGTACCCTCGCGCCAGAACTCCCCGATGGCCTCCCGGCCGTGGATCGGCTCGTGGTCGGGCGGAAGCAGAACGGCGTCGTCGGCGTAAAGCTCGGTGAGAGCTTCGGCGTCGCCGTCGTTGCTGGCGGCCACATACCGGTCCACCGTGGCCTCGACCGCCCCGCGGGAGGCCGAATCGAGGTCCACGGACCCACTTCCGCAACCGGCGAGCAGGGCCGGAAGGAGGGCGAAAAGCGTCCGAAGTGCAGGGATGGCTGTCATTTTGGCGTCAATCTTGCTAGACTTCGACACGTCCACTTAGGGGTCTGAACTCGAGACCTGGCAACCACCTTCAACCTGGATTTTTGTGGCACGCAGATCACGCAGACATTCCGCAGTCTCCGTCCCAAGCTTCCGCCGTTCCCCCGGTCGATCCATGCAGTCGCATCGCGATTGGCTTCTGGCACAACATGGCCCCGTGTGCGCCTATTGCGGCACCGAGACCCCGCCGGAAACAATCACCCTGGACCACGTTCGTCCCCGTCGCGGCCAGACCGCGTACGACCGGGCGGACAATCTGGTCCTTGCCTGCAGGGACTGCAACGCGGCCAAGGCCGACACGCCTCTGGTCGCGTTTCTCATGCAGCGCCGCTCGCGCGGTGTGTTCCTCCTGCACTACGGGGAACACCTGTCCGAGCCGCTTCGAGAGTTGGCCCGGCAAGCTTCGGAACGACCGCTGCTCGCGAAAGAGTGAGCCGGCGACGGAGCAGATGAAAAAGAGGGCGGCCAGCGAGCCGCCCTCTTGCACGTTCAGCCCTGGGGTGGTCCCGCCGCCGCGACGGTTGCCCTCACCGCCCCCGACTCCGTCCGGCGTTGCGTCCCCAGCCCTTCCTGGATGATCCGGCTCTGCTCCGCCGTATGAGCGGCGGGGTACCCCTCCGCGGGACTCGCCCGCTCGGGCCGGCCCACGTAAGACACCGCGATGCCGTCTCCCGCCAGCTCGCGCAGCTTGGGCTCCACGAAGGTCCACGCCCCCATGTTTCTCGGCTCCTCCTGAACCCAGACCAGCTCCTCGAGCTTGGGGTAGCGCGCCAGCGTCGCGCGCATCTCGGTCCAGGGGAACGAGTACAGCTGCTCCAGCCGGATCAGGGCCGGCCGGCCGCTCTCCAGCTTGTTGGCCTCGGCGAGCAGCTCGTAGTACAGCTTGCCGCTGCACACGACCATCCGGGTGGCGCCCGACGGGCCGTCGCGCTGGGAGGGATCGTCCAGGACCGGCCGCCACGCCCCGCCCGCCAGCTCCTCGAGCTTCGAGTTCGATTGCGGCAGCCGCAGGAGACTCTTCGGCGTCATGATGATCAGTGGCCGCTGGCGGGTTCGCCGCGCCTGCCGCCGCAGCAGGTGGAAGTACTGGGCCGGCGTCGTCGGATTGGCGACCCGGATGTTGCCCTCCGCCGCGAGCTGGAGGAACCGCTCGAGGCGGGCGCTGGAATGTTCCGGGCCCGAGCCCTCGTAGCCGTGGGGCAGGAGGAGCGTCAGCCTAGTCGTGAGCCCCCACTTGGAGAGACCGGCCGAGAGGAACTGGTCCACGATGACCTGGGCGCCGTTGATGAAGTCGCCGTACTGCGCTTCCCAGAGCACCAGGACTTCCGGCGCCGCGGCGCTGTAGCCGTACTCGAAGCCGAGCGTGGCCAGCTCGGACAGGGGGCTGTTGTGGAGCTCCATCGGCGCGAGGGCGCCGGGGAGCTTCTGGATCGGTGCCAATGACTGGCCGTTGGCGGCGTCGTGCAGCACCAGATGGCGCTGGCTGAAGGTGCCCCGCTCGGTGTCCTGTCCGGTGAGCCGGATCGGCACGCCTTCGGTGAGCAGCGACGCGAGCGCCAGCGCCTCGGCGTGGGCCCAGTCGATCGCGCCTTCAGTCAGGGCGGGCCGGCGTCGCTCCAGCTGTTTCCGGAGCTTGGGATGGACGGTGAACCATTCCGGCCAGGAGAGGAGCTGTTCGTTCAACGAGGTGATGAACTCGGGTGCCAGCGCAGTCTCGACTTCCTGGCCGGCGCCGGTGAGCCGCACCTCGCGCTCCTTGGTGACGGTGCGGCCCGTGCTGGCCTTGAAGGTCTGCTGGATGTCTATCAGCCGCTGATAGGCCTGCTCCGCTTCCTGATCGCTTTCCTGCTGGGAGAGGACTCCGGCTTCGACCAGGGTCTTGGCGTAGCGATCGCGCACGGTGGGCAGGGCGCGGATCCGCTCGTACATCGTCGGCTGGGTGTACGCCGGCTCGTCGCCCTCGTTGTGTCCGTGGCGGCGGTAGCCCACTAGGTCGATCACCACGTCCTGGTGGAACCGCTCCCGATAGGCCATCGCCAGGCGCGCGGCGGCGAGTGAGGCCTCGGGATCGTCCGCGTTGACGTGGATGATGGGAATGTCGAAGCCCTTGGCCAGGTCGGAGGCGTAGCGGGTGGACCGCGCGTCTTCCATGTCGGTGGTGAAGCCGACCTGGTTGTTGGTGATGATGTGCAGCGTGCCGCCGGTGCGATATCCCTTGAGCGCGCCGAGGTTGAGCGTCTCCGCGACGACACCCTGCCCGGCAAAGGCCGCGTCGCCATGGATGGTGACCGGCAGCGCGGCGGTCGGGTCGTGATGCGCGTCGCGCCCGCGCCGCTGGGTCTGCTTGGCCCGCGCGCGGCCGTCGACGACCGGCGAAACGAACTCGAGGTGGCTCGGGTTGGGCGAGAGCGAGACGGTGATCGCCTTGCCCGGGCTCGGTGACGTACGCCCCTTCGGCGCCGTGGTGGTACTTCACGTCACCGGTGCCGCCCTCGGGCGTGAGCTGCCCGCCCTCCACCTGACGCCCGCCCTCGAACTCCGCGAAGATCGTCTCGTACGGCCGCCCCACGGTGTGGGCCAGCACGTTGAGCCGGCCGCGGTGGGCCATGCCGATCACCACGTCGCGTGCGCCCGAGGCGGCCGCCCGCTCGATGGTGAGGTCGAGCATGGGCACCAGCATGTCCACGCCTTCGATCGAGAACCGCTTCTGGCCGAGGTAGCCCTTGTGGAGGAATTTCTCCAGCGCCTCCACCTCGGTCAGGCGCCGAAGCAGCGCGCGCTGTTCCTCGGCAGGGAGCGGCTTCCGGTACGCGCCCGACTCGATCTTCTCCCGCAGCCAGACCCGCTCCTCGTGGGTAGCGATGTGCTCGATCTCGTAGGCCATCGTGCCGCAGTAGGTGGCCTGGAGATACGGGAGCGACTCGGCCAGCGTCCGGCCCGGGACCGCGATGCGCAGCACCTTGGAGGGGATCGCCGCCATGACCTCGGGCGTGAGGCCGAGCGGGCCGGGGTCGAGCGCCGGGTCGCCGATCGGTGGCGTGCCCAGGGGATCGAGGTGGGCGGCCAGGTGCCCGTGCATGCGGAAGGCCTTGATCAGCGCCATCGCCGCGCCCACGTGGTAGAGCATGTCGGGCGCGACCGGTCCGGCGGCCTCGTCCCGTTTGGCGGCGGGCGCGGACTTGACGACCTGATAGCTCACCGCGGAGAGCTGGAGGCTCTCGTCGATCTGCTCGTAGAACCCGTCGGCGCCCTGCAGCAGGTGCTCGACGGCGGCCAGGAACTCCCCCGACTCGGCGCCCTGGATGACGCGGTGGTCGTAGGTGCTCGTGACGGTCATGACCTTGCTGACGCCGAGCTCCTTGAGGCGCTCTTCGGGCACGGCGGAGAACTCGACCGGATAGCCGATCGCGCCGACCGCGATGATGCTGCCCTGACCGGCCATCAGCCGCGGCACCGAGGCTACCGTGCCGAGCCCGCCGGGGTTGGTGAGCGACATCGTGGCGCCCGCGAAGTCGTCGGGCATGAGGCGGTTGCTGCGCGCCTTCTCGACCAGGGCCTCGTAGGCGGCGTGGAACGCGGCGAAATCCATCGTCTCCGCGCGCTTGATGACGGGGACGACCAGCCCGCGGCTGCCATCCTTCCGCTGTACGTCCACCGCGAGTCCGAGCGCGATGCCCTCGGGCTGCACCCGGTACGGCACCCCCTCGTGCGTGGCGAGGGTGTGTCCCATGACGGGGTATTTCTTGGTCGCCTGAACCAGCGCGAACGCGATGAGGTGGGTGAAGGAGACTTTGTCCTTGCGCCCGGCGGCCTGGAGCGCGCCGTTGACCCGCCGCCGCCGCTCTTCCAGTGTCGCGACCGCCACCACCCGGAAGGTGGTGGCCGTCGGTACAGTGAGGCTCTGCTCCATGTTGGCGACGAGCTTGGCGGCTGGGCCCTTGATGGGGGCGGCACCTGAGGGAAGCGCGGACGGGCGGTCCCCGGCCGCCGCTCCCTTCCCGGCCGGCGGACGGGCGGCCGGCTCCGGCATGGTGGCGGTGGCGGCCGAACCGGCGGAGTTGTGTGCGTCAGCCGATCCGTCCACCTGTCCGCCGGTCCGCCCGTCCGCCCCGTTGGGGCTCTCGCCCACGACTCCGCTCTCGAACAATCGCCGCCATTCCGGCCCGACGGTCGCGGGGTCGCGGAGGAACTCTTCATACATGGCCTGCGCGAAACCCGCGTTGGCCGTTTCGAACACGTTGGGATCCACGAAGCTCACCATTGGTGACTGAGGTGCGCGCGCACGAGGGGCTCCGGGCACGCCCGGAGCCCTCCTACGGCATGGTTAAGATAATGGTCAGCCCGTGCAGCGGCAGTCGCACGTCCACGCCGGGCCTTGCTGCTCGTCCTATATGTGATAGGCTCCAATCCGGGACGTCGCCACGAGCGGCGGACCACACGGTTCGGCAATCCAACTGCGGTCGGAGGCTCAGGATGCGTAGGTCGGGAATCGGGGTGCTCGCCTTGGGAACGTCTCTGGTCGTGCTCGGCCTGGGATGTGGTGGTGAAGATCAGGGTCCGAGTCAGCCACCCCTGGTCATCGAGAAGCCGGCCGTCAAGAGCGGAGACCAGCAGACCGGGCTGGTCGAGGTGGCCCTGGGGAACCCCTTGCGAGTGATGATTACGCGGGAAGGGGAGCCGGTGGAAGACGTGGACGTCGATTGGGCGGCTGGGCAGGGTGGGACCCTCAGCTCGGAGACGCAGAGCGACGCGGCCGGGATCGCGACGGTGGTGTGGACGCTGGGTCCGGGCGTGGGCAACCAGGCTACGACGGCAACCATCGATGACGCCGACGGATCGCCGCTGACGTACACCGCGGTGGGAACCACAGGCGAGCCGCCGGTGGGAGTCACCGTCACCGTCTTCGGCCCTGATGCCGGCGGCAACCGCTTCGAGCCGAGCGTCGTCACCGTGACCGCCGGCGAGACCGTGACCTGGGTCTGGGACGACAACGCGGTGAGCCATAACGTCGTTCCGGACGACCGGTTCAATCCATCCACCAGCGGAACGCCGACGAACGCACCGAAGACGTACTCGTTCACCTTCAACACCGTCGGGACTTTCCTCTACTATTGCCAGGTGCATGGCGACGAAGGGGGAGTCGGCATGTCGGGTCAGGTCATCGTTCAGGGGCCCTGATCGAGCGACGGGGCGGGACTATCGGCGGGCGAAATCCACGTATCGCGCCGCCTCCAGCCCGATCCGCTGCTCGTCCCATCCCTTTTCCTGGCCCATCAGCTCCGCTACCCGGGGCGCGGCGGGGATGCCGCGCTCGGCGTGCTCGAAGTAGAGGTGAAGCCGCCGGACCATGACGTCCTCCACCGTCTCAGCCAGCTCCCGCCGCACCGCCTGCAGGACCTCGGCCTCGATCGCCGGATGCGGCGGGATCAGCCGGCGCAGCAGCCGGCGGTCCACCGCGCCGACGTTATAGATCCCGGCCGACTCGGTACCGTAGTGCCGGATCAGGTGCTCGACGCTCTCCGGCACCACGCCCAGCTCCAGCCCCCGCGCCCGAAACTCCGCGAAGTCGCTGGTCTCCCCGCCTGGCAGCGGCTCCTCATCGGTACCCGCCTCGGTCGCACGGGTCCTGCCCTCCCGGAATCGCAGGTCGCGCACGGCCCGGTCCACGACCTCCTTGGCCATCGAGCGATAGGTGGTGAGCTTGCCCCCGACGACGGTGATCATGCCGCCCGAGCCCTGTACGATCGCGTGCTCCCGCGAGCGCCCGCTTTCGGTCGTAGCGGCGGTATCGGCGAGGAGCGGGCGCAGGCCGGCCCAGGCGCCGCGGACGTCCTCCACGCCGAGGCGCGCGTTGGGAAAGAGCGCGTTGGCGGAACGGAGGAGATAGACCATCTCTTCCTGGGTCACCTGGAGCTGGTCCGGCGGTTCGGACGAGTCGGTGTCTGTCGTGCCGATGTAGGAGAGATCGCGCCAGGGGAGGATGAAGAGCACCCGGCCGTCGATCGGACTCAGGAAGATGATCCCGTCCCTATGATCGAGCCGGCTCCGGTCCACCAGGATGTGCACGCCCTTGGTGGTCTGGAGCATTCGCGGGACGCCCGCATCTTCCATGACGCGCACCCGGTCGGCCCAGGGACCGGTGGCGTTCACGACGACGCTGGCGCGGATGGTGGCCCGGGCACCGCTGAGCCGGTCTTCCACCTGGGCGCCGACCACGCGGCCCGCGGTGCGCTCCAACCCGAGCACCGTGGTGTAGTTGGCCACGAGGGCTCCGTGGTGCATCGCCGACCGCGCCGTGGCCAGCACCAGCCGGGCGTCGTCGCACTGGGCATCGTAGAACCGCGCGCCACCCCGGAGCCCCCGCTCCCGGAGCATGGGTTCGGCCTCCAGCACGCCGCGCTTGCCGAGCATGCGGTGCATCCGCACATTGCGGAACAAGGCCAGCATGTCGTACAGCCACATCCCGGCGTTCAGCCGCCAGAGGGACAGCCGGTCCCCCTTGTGCAGGGGGAAGACGAAGGGCAGGGGCCAGACCAGGTGGGGCGCGATGTGCAGCAGGATCCGGCGCTCCCGGTTGGCCTCGAGCACGAGGCGGAGGTCGCCGGTTTCGAGGTAGCGCAGGCCGCCATGGACCAGGCGGCTGGACCGTGAGCTGGTGCCGGAGCCCAGGTCGGCCTGGTCCACCAGCACCGTTCGAAGCCCGCGCATCGCGGCGTCGCGGGCCACGCCGGCACCGGTGATCCCGCCACCGATCACCAGGACGTCGGCCGGTTCGCCCGCGAGCTGATCGAGCGTCGCCCGCTGTGAGGACAGTCTCCCGTGACCATGCCCCCCGTCTCGCGGACCACTCGGCCCAGCACCTGGTTTTTGTGGCACGGTCATCGTGTGGGTCCCGGCGCGCGGGTGCTCGATCTCGCCTGCGGCGAAGGCCGCCACAGTCTCGCCGCGGCCGCGCGCGGCGCGCGGGTGACGGCGGTCGACCGCGACCAGGCCCGGCTGGCCGCAGGGCGCGAGCGGGCCGAGGCCCAGGGTCTGTCCATCGACTGGACGCAGGCAGACCTGGAGGAGCCGTGGCCGCAGCTCGGCGCTTTTGATGCGATTCTGGTGTTCAATTATCTTGACCGGGCCAAGATGACCCAGATGATCGAGCTGATCGAGCCTGGCGGCTTCCTGATGATGGAGACGTTCCTGAGCACCCAGCGCGACCTCGGCTGGGGTCCTACCTCGGACGATCACCTGCTCCGTCCTGGAGAGCTGGCCCGGCTGGTCACGCCGCTGACCGTCTTGCACGGCCGCGAGGTGATCGAGGCGGTCGATGCCGAGCGCTGGCGGGCGGTGGCGAGCGTCCTGGCCGTAAAGAAGTAAGTCCCCCCTCTCACCCGGAGCAACATGCCGTCATCCCGGCCCGGCCGTCGGGTCGCCATTGTCGCGGGGGTGCGAACGCCGTTCGTGAAGAGCGGGACTGCGTTCCGAGACCTCACCGCCGTGACCCTGGCCCGGCACGCCGCGCGCGAGCTGCTCTTCCGCAGCGAGATCGATGGCCGGGAAGTGGACGAGGTGATCTTCAGCCAGGTGGTTCCGTCGGTCCTCGCGCCCAACGTCGCCCGCGAGGTGAGTCTCCTCCCCCAGCTCCTGCCCAGCGTTCCGGCCTACACGCTCAACCGCGCCTGCGCCTCCTCGGCCCAGGCCATCAGCAACGCCGCCGATCAGATCGCGCTCGGCCACGCCGACACCATCCTGGCCGGGGGCGTCGAGACGCTGTCCGACATCCCCATCCTGCATTCACGCCGCTTCAGCCGTGTGCTGGTGGACGCGAGCAAGGCGAGGAGCCTCGGTGCGCGGGTGGCGGCCTTCGGGCGCACCCGTCCCCGCGACCTGGTGCCGGTGACGCCCGCGATCGCCGAGCCCTCCACGGGCGAGAGCATGGGACAGTCGGCCGAGAAGATGGCGAAGGAGAACGGGATCAGCCGGGAGGCGCAGGACGAGCTGGCGCTCCGGAGTCACCAGCGCGCCGCCGCCGCGACGGCCGACGGCCGATTGCCCGCGGAGATGGCGCCCTGGTTCGGCGGCGCCGGGATGGATCAGCCGATCGCCAGCGACAACGGCATCCGGGGTGACACGTCGCTGGAAGCGTTGGCGGCGCTGCGGCCGGTGTTCGACCGGAAGTACGGCTCGGTGACCGCCGGCAACGCCTCGCCGCTCACCGACGGCGCGGCCGCCGTCCTGCTCATGGCGGAAGAGAAGGCGCGGGCGCTGGGGTACCCGCCGCTCGCGTATCTCCGAAGCTACGCGGTGGCGGCGGTGGATCCCGGCTGGCAGCTCCTCATGGGACCGGTGTACGCCGTGCCGAAGGCGCTCGAGCGGGCCGACCTCGCGTGGAGCGACATCGGCCTGTTCGAGATCCACGAGGCCTTCGCGGCGCAGGTGCTCTCCAACGTGCAGGCCTGGGGCTCTCAGGCGTGGGCTGACCGCCTCGGCCTGTCCGGCCCGGTGGGCGAGGTGGACTGGGAGCGCACCAACGTGATGGGCGGCTCCATCGCGATCGGGCATCCCTTTGCCGCCACCGGCGCCCGCCTCGTCACCACGCTCGCCAACGAGATGCGTCGGCGCGACGTGCAATACGGCCTCATCTCCATCTGCGCGCAGGGTGGCATGGGCTACGCCATGGTCCTGGAGCGGTAGCCGAATGTCCGCCTTCACGACCGAGATCCAGGATTCCATCGCCGTCGTCACGTTCGACCTGCCCGGCGAGCCGGTCAACAAGCTCAACGCCGCCGTCAAGGTGGAGTTCGAGGCGCTGCTGATCGGCTTGCGCGACGATCCCGAGATCAAGGGCGCGGTGCTCATCTCCGGAAAGTCGGACACCTTCATCGCCGGCGCCGACATCGAGGAGTTCACGGCGCTCACCACGCAGGCCGAAGCGGAGCGGCTGAGCTTCGAGGGCCAGGAGATGGTGAGCCGGGTCGAGACGCTCCCCAAGCCGGTGGTCGCGGCGATCCACGGCGCCTGTCTCGGGGGCGGGCTCGAGCTGGCCCTCGCGTGCCACTACCGGGTCGCGACCGATCACCCCAAGACCCAGCTCGGCCTGCCCGAGGTGCAGCTCGGACTCATCCCTGGAGCCGGCGGGTGCCAGCGGCTGCCCCGCCTGATCGGCCTGCGCGCGGCGCTCGACATGATCCTCAGCGGGAAGAGCGAGCGCGCCGCCAAGGCGCTTCGCCTCGGCCTGGTGGACGAAGTGGTGCCGCGCAGCATCCTCTTGCGCACCGCGAAGGCTGCCGCCGACCGGCTGGCGCGCCACGGCATGCCGCGGCGCACGCCACGCGGAGGGTTGCAGGGTCTCTTCCTCGACCGCACGCCGGCCGGACGCCGGCTGGTGTACCGCGGCGCGAAGCAGCAGGTGCTGCAGCGGACGGGTGGCCACTATCCCGCGCCGCTCGCGGCGCTGGAGACGGTGCGGGTCGGGCTCGAGCACGGGATCACGGCCGGCCTGGCCGAAGAGCACCATGCGTTCGGCCATCTCGCGGTGGGCGACGTGTCCCGCAAGCTGGTGCAGATCTTCTTCGCTACCACCGCGCTCAAGAAGGACGACGGGATCGAGCCGGGGGCGGCCAATCCGCGGCAGATCCGGCGACTGGGGATCGTGGGATCGGGCTTCATGGGCGCGGGGATCGCCGGCGCGGCGGTGCTGAACGTCGAAGTGGACACCCGGCTCAAGGACGCCGACCTCGCCCGCGTGGGCAAAGGGCTCGGCTCGGCCACCGAGATCCTGGCCGAGCGACTCAAGCGGCGGCGGCATCACCCAGGCGCAGTTCGACCGCTTGAGCGCGCTGCTCTCCGGCAGCGACGGCTACAGCGGATTCAGCCGCGCCGATCTCGTGATCGAAGCGGTGTTCGAGGAGCTGGCGCTCAAGCGTAGCGTGCTCGCGGAGGTGGAGGCGGTGACCCGGCCGGAGACGATCTTCGCCAGCAATACGTCGACCATTCCGATTCACCAGATCGCGGCCGAGGCCCAGCGGCCCGAGCGGGTGCTCGGGATGCACTTCTTCTCACCGGTGGAGAAGATGCCGCTGCTGGAGGTGATCCCGACGGAGTTCACGGCGCCCGAGGCGATCGTCACGGCGGTGCGATTCGGCCGGCGGATGGGCAAGACCGTGATCGTGGTCGGCGATCGTCCCGGCTTCTGGGTCAACCGGATTCTGTCGCCCTACCTCAACGAGGCGGGGCTGATGGTGGCGGAAGGCATCCCGATCGAGCTGGTGGACCGCACGGCCAGCGCCTGGGGATTTCCGGTCGGGCCGATCGCGCTGCTGGACGAGATCGGCCTCGACGTGGCCCACAAGGCGGCGGAGACGATGCACTCGTTCTACGGCGACCGGATGAAGGGCGGCGACGCGCTCGACCGGATGATCGCGGCGGGACGGCTGGGGCGGAAGAACGGCCGCGGATTCTACCGCTATCGCGATCGCCACAAGAAGGGCGCGGACGGCGCCGTGTACGGCGTGCTGGGCACCCGGCCCGTCGAGGGGGGCAACGCCGAGCTGATCGAGCGGCGGTTGGTCTACGTGATGCTGAACGAAGCGGCGGCGGCGTGCGCGGAGAATGTCGTGCGCAACGCCCGCGACGGCGATATCGGGGCGATCTACGGCATCGGGTTCCCCGCGTTCCGCGGCGGGCCGCTGCGAGTCATCGACGATCTCGGCGCGGCCCGGGTCGTGGCGACGCTGCACGAGCTGGAAGATCGGTACGGCGAGCGCTTCCGCCCCGCGCCCGCGCTCGCCGAGATGGCGCGCCAGGGCGGGCGCTACTACGCCACGTGAGCAGCGCCCTGCGGCTGGTGGTGCTGGCCGCGGCTCTGCTATCTCGTCATCCTGGTCGTTCTGCGTCTCAGCGAATCCCGCCTGCTCTACGTCCCCGGCAGCGACCGCACGTTGGAAAAACCGCCGGCCGAGCTCGATCTCGGCGTGCGGCGGGTCGAGCTCACCACGGCCGACAGTGTGCGGCTGGTCGCGTGGGAGATGGCGAGCGGTGGCGGGCAGGACTACTGGCTGCTCATCTGCCACGGGAACGCGGGGAACATCTCCAACGTGGGACGGCCGTTCCACTACGCCGGCCTCCGGGCGCTGGGGCTCAGCCTCTTCGCTTTCGATTACCGCGGGTACGGGGAGAGCGGAGGCGCTCCATCCGAGGCGGGCCTCTACCGCGACTCGGACGCGGCCTACCGCTACCTCCGCGACCGGCTGCAGGTGCCGCCGGAGCGGATCGTCGTGTTCGGCCACTCGCTCGGCTCGGCGGTCGCCGTCGAGCTGGTGACCCGGGTGCCGGCGGCCGGGCTGATTCTCGACGGGGCACCGACGTCGGTGGTGGAACGGGCGCAGGAGGTGTTCCCCTATGCCCCGGTGCGGTGGATCGCCACGAGCCGCTTCGCCTCCATCGAGCGCGTCGGCTCGCTGACGCTGCCCAAGCTGTTCCTCCACGCCCGTGACGACGAGGTCATTCCCTTCCAGCACGGCCGGCGGCTCTTCGAGGCCGCGGCGTCGCCCAAGGTCTTCGTTCCCTTGCGAGGCGGCCATGGCGACGCGTTCGAGGTCGACTCCGCGGCGTACTTCGGCGCGATCCGCGGCTTCCTGGCGGAACTCGGGAAGGGGGTAGGCTCGTAGGGGGAATATGCCAATACTCCATCGCGTGTTTCATCTCATGACGTTGCTCCTGACCGCGGCGCCCATCGCCGCTGCACAGGAAGCGAACACGTCGCGCACGGCCAAGCCCTGCGCAACCGCGGAGCACCGGCAATTCGATTTCTGGATCGGCGATTGGGAAGTCCTCACCCCCGAGGGAAACCTCGCGGGGCACAACCTGATCGAGGGGATCCTCGGCGGATGTGCGGTGAGCGAGAGCTGGACGGGTTCGAGGGGCGGCGTGGGCCGGAGCTACAACGCCTACGACCGCGCGCACCGCAAATGGCACCAGACCTGGGTGGACAACAGCGGGTCGGTCATCCAGCTCGACGGCGAGTTCGCCGGCGGCAAGATGGTGCTCGTCGGCGAGGGCCGGGACAGTACCGGCGGCAAGGTGCTGAACCGGATCACCTGGCAGGAGACGGCGCCCGGCGCGGTCCGGCAGCTGTGGGAGCAGTCGGCCGACGGCGGGAAGACCTGGACGACGTCGTTCGACGGGCGGTACAAGAAGCGGGCGGCTGATCGCCGACAGGTAAGTGGTTCAGCGAACACAACTTCATCCCGATTGAACATTCTGTCACCCTGAGCGGAGCGAAGGGGACCATGCCAGCATGGTTCCCTTCACTTCGCTCAGGGTGAGCACATCGCTCACCCATCCGCTTCCGCCCGGACGCCCGTGTACCTTTCCCGAGTGACCACGCATTCGCCGCAGCCGGCTCTGCTCGGCGGAACGCTCGCGGACCGGTATCGACTCGAGGAGGAGATCGGACGCGGAGGCGCCTCCACGGTGTATCTGGCGGAGGACCTCAAGCACGGCCGCAAAGTGGCCATCAAGGTGCTCCGGCCGGCGCCGGGCGGGAACTACGAGCCGCAGCGGTTCCTGCGCGAGATCCGGATCGCCGCGCGCCTGGCCCATCCCCAGATCCTGCCCCTGCACGATTCCGGGGAGATCGAGCCCGAGGGCGCCCGACCTCGGCTGCTCTACTTCGTCATGCCGTATGCCGGATGCGAGAGCCTGCGGGTCCGCCTGGTCCGTGAAGGCCCGCTCCCGGTGGACGTGGCGCTGCGGATCACGCGCGCGGTCGCCGCGGCCCTGGGCTATGCCCACCGGCACGGGGTGATTCACCGCGACATCAAGCCCGAGAACATCCTGCTCCAGGAAGGCGAGCCGGTCGTCGCCGACTTCGGCGTGGCCACCGCGATCTCCGCCGCCGCCGGCGACGGCGCGTACATCACCGACCATGGGTTCGCGGTCGGCACCCCGGCGTACATGAGTCCCGAACAGGCCACCGCCGAGCCGGGCCTCGACGGCCGGAGCGACCAGTACAGCCTCGCGTGCGTGCTCTACGAGATGCTGGCCGGCGATCCGCCCTTCGCCGGCACCGGCGCCCGGGCGACGATGGCCCGCCATGCGATCGAGGCCCCGGCACCCATCGGTACCCGTCGGCCCAACGTGCCCGCGGCGATCGAGCTGGGGCTGGCCCGCGCACTGGCCAAGGATCCGGCGGACCGCTTCCCGTCGATCACCGATTTCGTGGACGCGCTGGTGGCTTCGGTGCCGGAGATCGTGCCGGCCGCGGCGCCGGGCACCGCGCGCGAGGCGCGCACCATCGCCGTGCTGCCGTTCGTCAACGCAAGCGGCGATCCCGAGAACGAGTACCTGAGCGACGGTATCACCGACGAGCTGATCCACGCGCTCGGCAAGGTGGAGGGGCTCAACGTCGCCTCGCGGACGTCGGTGTTCGCGCTTAAGGGCCTGCGGGAGGATGTGCGGCATCTGGGCGCGCGGCTCGGCGTCTCCGCGGTGCTGGAGGGCACCGTCCGCCGCGCGGGAAACCGGCTTCGGATCACCGCCCAGCTCTCCGGCATCGCCGAAGGGCGGATGCTCTGGTCGGAGCGCTACGACCGCGAGCTCCAGGACGCCTTCGAGATCCAGGATGAGATCGCGCGGACCATCGTGACCACGCTGCGCTCGACCCTCCTGCGCGATCTCGGCGACGCGCCGCCCGTGCGCTATACCGCAAACCCCACGGCCTACCACCTGTACCTCAAGGGCCGCTACTGGTGGAATCGCCGTACCCAAGGCGGGATCGCCGAAGGGATCAAGTACTTCGAGCGGGCGATCGAGGAAGACGCCGGCTACGCGCTGGCCTACACCGGCCTGTCCGACTCCTACGCCCTCCAGCTCGACTACCGCGGTGCGCCGGTGCGCGAAGGGATGGAGCGCGCGCGGGAGCTGGCCCAGCGCGCCCTGGAGTTGGACGAGACGCTCGCCGAGGCGCACACCTCGCTCGCGTGGGTGACCTTCGTCTACGACTGGGACTGGCCCGCGGCCGCCGCCCGGTTCCGCCGCGCGATCGAGCTCAACCCGACGTATTCGGTGGCCCGGCAGTGGCACTCCTGGTTCCTCACGGCGATGGGCCGCGCCGAGGCGTCGCTGGTGGAGGGGCGGATGGCGGCCGACCTCGATCCGGCATCGGTGTCCATCCGCCGGAGCATGGGATGGCTGCACTACTACGCGCGGCAGCCGCGGGAGTCGCTCGAGCACCTCCGGCGCGCCCTCGCCATGAACCCGACGGCGGAGGAGAATCACCGTCTCCTCGGCCTCTCGTATCTGCAGCTGGGGCTGCACGACGAATCGGCAGCGGCGTTCCGTGAGGCGGTGGCCAGCTCGGAGAGCCCGGTGCTCGCGACGGCGGGGCTGGGCCTGGTGGCGGCGGCGAGGGGTCGCCTGACGGAGGCGCGCGGCGTGCTCGAGGGATTGTACGCGGAAGCGCGCGAGCACTACATCACGCCGGTGGCCTTCGCGATGCTGCACGCGGGACTGGGGCAGTCCGACGAGGCGTTCGAGTGGCTCGACCGCGCGGTGGAAGACCGCCGCGGGTGGCTCTGTTATCTCAAGGTGGAGCCGCTGCTGGATCCGATCCGGGGCGATCCCCGGTTCGGGCGGCTACTGGAGCGGATGCGCCTGGCCTAGCGCCCGCGAGCCTCGCGGCGGAACGCCGAGGGGGACATGCCGGTGCGGCGACGGAAGACGTTGGAGAAATGACTCTGATCGGCGAACCCTGCCGCCAGCGCAATCTCGGCCAGCCTGGCGTCGCCCGACACCAGCTGGTCGGACGCCCGCTCGATCCGGAGCCGGCGCAGGTACTCTCCCACCGAACACCCGAAGGCTTTCCGGAACGAGCGCGCCAACGTCACCGGGTGTACCCCGACCGCGTCGGCCAGCTCGGCGAGGGTGGGGCGGGAGCTGATGTCGGCGTGGAGCAGGTCGCGGACCTGGCCGATCCATGGCGCGATACCCGAAGGCAGCGCCTCCTTCTGTTGCCGGGAAATCGCGGCAAGGAGCTCCAGCACCAGCCCCTCGATCGCCAAGGGCGCGGCGTCGTCCATCCGCCGGAACTCCTGGTAGATCCTTCGAGCGATCGCGGCCGACACGCCGCCGTGCAGGGCCACCCGCTCATCCAGCACCGGCGCACGATTCCGGATCTCGCGGGCACGCTCGGCGTCGGTCTCCACCAGCAGCCCGCGCGCGTCGCCGCGGTCGAACTCGTCGCAGTGCCGCTCGCCGGCCGGCATCACCTTCAGCGTCTCGGGCATGCAGGTCAGGCGCTCGCCGCCGGAGGTCTCGGTGAAGGCCCCCTGAAGCACGAAGCAGAGCGTGGGCCCGTCGTGGTGGTGCCAGGGCAAGCTGCTGCCTCCGGCGTGGATACCCTCGGTGAGGGTGAATCCGGCGACCCGGGCGCTTCTGAGCTTGGTGTGTCCCGCGGCGGGGGACCGTCTCCGAACCATCCGAATGCCTCTGATAGACGTTCTGTTCAAGATGTACAAAACCGCCCCGGCTATCCAAGACCGGCGTCAGGCAGCCGGTCTAATCTATGGGACGATTGTCGGGATTACAGTTTGCACCGTTTTGCGAGGAGATGCCATGCTGATGCGACGTGCGATCCTGGCGGTGGGTGCTATCGCCGCTCTGGCTTGCGGGGGTGACGACGGGGGCCAAGGCCCAGGTGGCGGGGGTGGGGAAGACGATCAGGTTTCGGTCCGAAACAACTCGTTCTCACCCGCGACGCTCGGGGTCGAGGACGGCGGCACGGTGTTCTGGGTCTGGTCGTCCGGCGGAACGGTGCACAACGTCACGTTCGACGACGACGTCACCTCCGGCAACATGGGCGAGGGGACATTCGAACGGACCTTTACGGAGCCAGGGACTTATCCCTACCACTGCACCATTCACGGCTCCGCCACCGCCGGGATGCGGGGCACGGTGACGGTGACTGCGGCCGCGGGCGACGTCGGTGGTGGTGGCAATAGCAATGGTGGGGGATCCCCGGTCCCCGGATACTAGGACTGCGGGGTTCGACCCTGCCGGTTCAGGAGCCGAACGACCGCACGCTCCTCGTCGGAGAGCCCGGCCGCCGCCTTCGCGGCGGCCGTCGCGTTTCCGTTGGCCAGCGCTTCGAGCATGGTGCCGGCCTGGTAGGTCTCGAAGACGGCGGGGTGGATGTAGTACTTCCGGCAGACCGCGCGGGTGTTGTTGAGCCGCTCCGCGACGTGGTCGATGGCTTTCAGAATCGAGGCCTTGGTGTCCCGCTCGCCATCCGCGGCGCCGAGCTCCTTCAGGACGGCGACCGCCTGAATCGTCCCCGCCCAGGTGCGGAAGTCCTTCGCGCTGAAATCCTGCCCCGTGATCTCCCGCAGATACTGGTTCACGTCGCCAGAGTCGACCGACTGGCGGGTCCCCTCGGCATCCACGTACTGAAAGAGGATCTCTCCCGGGACGGCCTGGCACCGGCCCACGATCCGGGCCAGCCTCCGGTCGGTCAGCGCGACGTCGTGGACCTTGCCGCTCTTGCCCCGGAACTGAAAGCGAAGCTTGGAGCCGGAAATCTCCACGTGATGGTCCCGCAGCGTGGTGAGTCCGAACGAACGGTTGGCGCGGGCGTACTCGTCGTTGCCGACTCTGATGCCGGTGCACTCGAGCAGCCGGACCACCGTGGCGATCACCTTCTCCCGGCTGAGACTGGGACCGGCGAGGTCCTGGTCGACCCGGGCGCGGATCGCCGGGAGCACCCGGCTGAACTCGACCATGCGCCCGAACTTGGTCTCGTCCCGGATCTCTCTCCACCTGGGGTGGTAGCGGTACTGCTTCCGGCCGCGTGCGTCCCGGCCGGTGGCCTGGATGTGCCCGGTGGGCGACGGGCAGATCCAGACGTCGGTGTACGCGGGCGGAATCGCGAGGGAGCGGATCCGCGCGATCTCCTTCCTGTTGGTGATGCGCTTGCCGTCGGTGCCGACGTAGGTGAAGCCGGTGCCGGCGCGTTTCCGGGTGATCCCGGGCATGGTGTCGCTGACATAGCGCAGCCCGGCGGCCTGGGCGGACTCGCTCGGGTCGAGGGGCGCCTTGCTTCTGGTTTTGCGCGCTCGCTTGGGCATCTGATGGGAGGATACGTGAAGGGGGATGTGGGGAAGGTGAGGGGAGTCACATGGCGGCGGTACGGGCGGTAAGGCGGACGGGGGAGCGTGGCGTCGGCACCTCATCCCGAGCGAAGCGAGGGACCTTGCCGGCTAGCTCTCGGAGTGTACCCGCCCTTACTCCTTGCCATGCATAAACTTTCACCCTCCCGCCGCTCTACTCTCCGCCCCACTCCTGCGCTACCTTCGGGAGCGTTTTTCCACTCGAGGCGTACTCGTGATCATGCGTCAGGGCCTGCTCTGGCTGTCGGAGCGTCAGGGCATCTTCAACTTCGTCCGCCGGAACGGCATGGCGCGGAAGTTCGCGTCGCGGTTCGTGGCCGGGGAAACCATCGAGACCGGCGTGCAGGCGGCGAAGGACCTCGCCGCGCGCGGGATCACCCCCTCGCTCGACCTCCTGGGCGAGAGCGTCACGGTCGAATCCGAGGCGACGGCGGCGCGAGACCTCTACCTCCAGATGCTCGACCGCATGGCCGCGAGCGGCGTCGAGGTCAACGTCTCGGTGAAGCTCACCCAGATGGGCCTCGATATCGACGAGGACCTCTGCCACGCCAACATGGTCCGCATCCTCGACAAGGCGAAGGCGCTCGGCGGGTTCGTCCGGCTCGACATGGAGGGGTCGGACTACACGCAGAGGACGCTGGATTTCTTTCGCCAGCGGCTGTTCGACGCGTACGGCAAGCACTGCGGCGTGGTGATCCAGTCCATGCTGCGGCGGTCGGCCAAGGATATCGACGACCTGATCGCCATGCGGGCGCGGGTCCGGCTCTGCAAGGGCGCGTACCTCGAGCCGCCGGCGGTGGCGTTCCCCGACAAGGGCGACGTGGACCGCAGCTACGTCACGCTGATGGAGCGGCTGTTGGCGGAGGGGAACTATCCCGGCCTCGCCACCCACGACGAGACCATCATCGGGCAGGCGCGGGAGTTCGTGGGCCGGGAGCGGATCGGCAACGAGCGGTTCGAGTTCCAGATGCTCTACGGCGTGCGGCGCGATCTCCAGGTCAAGCTGCGGAAGGCGGGGCACAACATGCGGGTCTACGTCCCCTTCGGGACGCAATGGTATCCTTATCTCATGCGGCGATTGGCGGAGCGGCCCGCCAACATCGCCTTCATCCTCGGCAACGTGGTGAAGGAGTCCATCCCGGGACGGTGAGCGAATTCACGCTGGGCGGCTACATGCAGAAGCATGAGCGCGCCGCCGCCTTCGGCGGCAGCGACGGCCGGGCCTACTCGGTCGCCATCTATGTCGAGGAGGAACCCGACGTCCGCGGCATGTACGGCGCCGCACTGCTGTTCGTGGGCTGGTCGCCGGCGGGCGATCGTCCGGTGGGCCACGTGGAGACCGAGGTGCTGGCCTGGGGCCGGACCCCGGAGGAAGCGGAGGAGCGCATCGGCGCGCTCTCGCTCTACGACGTGAAGACCGCACTCGACGAGGCGATCGCCCGGGCGCCAGCGGAGTGGTAGCCCCGCTGCTCGGAACGGTGCTGGAGCGGGATGGGTCGGCATACCGGGTCGTCACCAGCGGAGCAGAGATCCGGGCGGTTCTCCGAGGCAAGACCAAGCTCGGCACATCCAAGGTGGTCGTCGGCGACGTGGTCCGGCTCGACCCCGACCCCGCCGGAGCGCTGCACGGCATCGTCGGGGTCGAGCCGCGCCGCAGCGTGCTCGAGCGCCGAGTCCCGGAAGGCCGCGGCGTCCGGCCCATCGCCGCGAACGTGGACCAGGTCTTCGTCGTCGCCGCCACCCGCTCGCCCGATCCCATTCCCCAGCTCATCGACCGCATGCTGGTGCTCGCCGAGGCGGACGGCATCGCCGCTGCCGTGGTCCTCAACAAGGCCGACCTCGATCCGAGCACGGCCATCGCGGAACGCAGCCGCAAGGCCGGATATCCCGTCTTCCTCACCAGCGTGAAGACCGGCGAGGGCATGGAGTCGCTCAAGGCGGCAATGGCGGGCAAGGCGTCGGTCGTGACCGGCCCGTCCGGTGTCGGAAAGTCGAGCCTGCTGAACGCCATTCAGCCGGGCCTTCAGCTCCGGACCGGCGAGGTCAGCCGGCGGATCCGCCGGGGACGAAACACCACGGTGTCGTCGGTGATGCTGCCGCTCGTGGGCGGCGGATATCTGGTGGACACGCCGGGCTTCAGCGAGGTGGGGATGTGGGGGATCGATCCGCGGGAGCTGGCCGATTGCTTCCCGGACTTCCGGCCCTTCCTGAGCGACTGCCGCTTTGCGGACTGTCACCACCGGAAGGAGCCGGGGTGCCGCGTGCTCGAGGCGGTGAAGGGTGGCGCGATCGCCGCGGACCGGCACGAGAGCTATCTGAAGTTGCTGGCGGAGCTGGAAGGGCAGCCGGAGGCGTGGGAATAGGAACATGTCATCCTGAGCGAAGCGAAGGAGGCCATGCCGGCATGGGCCCCTTCACTGCGTTCAGGGTGACATCGTTTTTCCCTCCGCTTTCCGGGTCCACCGCTCCCGGTCCCGGACTCTCGACCTTCTCCATCATCCGATCGAACGCCGCCTGGAGATCGATGTTCTCCCGATTCGCCATGCAGATCAGCACGAACAGGATGTCCGCCATCTCCATCGCGACGTCGCCGTCGGGCTCGTCCTTCTTCTTGGTCTTCTGCCCGTAGCGGTGGTTGATCTCGCGGGCCAGCTCGCCCACTTCTTCGCTCAGCCGCGCGAGGTTGGTGAGGGGATGGAAATACCCTTCCTCGTACTGGCTGATCCACTCGTGGACCCGGCGCTGCGCCTCGCCGAGGCTCACGGGCGCAGGCTGCGGATGAGCGCCCGCATGAAGTCGGGCAGGTCGGCGGGCGTGCGGGAGGAGATCAGGTTGCCGTCCACCACGACGGCGCTGTCCTCCCAGAGGAGCCCGGCGTTCACCAGGTCGTCCTTGATGGCGCCGACGCTGGTGCCGCGCTTGCCTCGAACGATGCCCGCGGAGATGGGAACCCAGCCCGCATGACAGATGAACGCCACCGGCTTGCCGGCGTCGTAGATCTCGCGGGTGAGCTGAAGCAGCTTCTTCGACCGCCGCATGATGTCGGGCGCGTAGCCGCCGGGAATGACCAGGCCGTCGAAGTCGCCGGCGGAGAGGTCGTCCACGTTGGCATCCACGGTCAACGGGTATCCGCGCTTGCCCTGGTAGGTCTTGTCGCCGGTGCCCGCCACCACGGTGCGGGCGCCCTCTTCCTCCAGCCGGATCTTGGGGTACCACAGCTCCAGGTCTTCGTAGAGCGGACCGGCGAAGAAGAGTATCGTCTTGCCCTTGAGTGACATGGCTCGTAAGGTAATCCCATGGCCGACATCAGACCGCGCGAGCGCATCCTCGCCAATCTCGAGGCGATCTACCGCGAATCCTACGATCGCGCCAAGCAGTTCGGCGACCAGGGTCGGATGATCGATCTGGAGAGCGCCTACATGCGCGACCAGCTCATGCTGGAGATCCTGCTCGACATTCGCGATCTCTTCTCCGTCGCGCCGGCCGCGCCGGCCGGCAGCACGGCGCTGGAGAAGCTCGAGGCCATCCGCAGGCTCACCAAACTCCGCTGAGAGACCCGATGCCGCACCCCCGCGCGCTCCGCCGGCTCGTCGTCTTCTCCCTGGCCGGCCTGCTCTCCTGCCGTCCGGCCGAATCCACCGGTCCCCGCGGACCTCGTGGTGTACGGTCGCGTCTGGACCGGCGACTCGACCAGGCCGTGGGCCGCCGCGGTCGCCGTCAGGGGCGACAAGGTCTCGGCGGTGGGCGACAGCGCCGAGATCGCCGCGATGGCGGGACCGGCCACGAAGGTGCTCTCCAACGGCGCCGCGCTGGTGACTCCCGGATTCATGGATGGTCATCTCCACTTTCTCGACGGTGGGTTCCAGCTCGCGAGCGTGGACCTGCGGCCGGCCGACACGCCGGCGGAGTTCATCGAGCGTCTCGCGGCCTACGCCACGGAACGGAAACCGGGCGAGTGGATCATCGGCGGCGACTGGGACCACGAGCGCTGGCCCGGCGCGCCACTGCCTCGCCGGGAATGGATCGACTCGGTGACGCCCGACAACCCCGTGTTCGTCTCCCGGCTCGACGGCCACATGGCGCTGGCGAACAGCGCGGCGCTGCGCGCGGCGAAGGTGACGAAGGAAACGGAGGACATCCCGGGGGGCGTGATCGTTCGCGATCCCCGAACCGGCGAGCCGACCGGCATCCTGAAGGACGAAGCGATGAGCCCGGTGCAGGCGGTCATCCCCGCTCCGACGGACGAGCAGCGCGACGCCGCGCTTCGGCGCGCGCTCGAGCACGCCGCGTCGTTCGGCGTGACGGGGTTCTCCCACGTCAGCGTTCCCCTAGCGGAGCTCGGCGCCTATCTCCGGGCCAAGCGGGAGGGGACGCTCACGGCGCGAGCCGCCCTCTACTTCGACCTCGACCGTTGGCGCGACGTCGCCGACACCGTCGCCCGGCTGGGCCGGGGTGACGATTGGGTCTGGATCGGCGGCGTCAAGGGATACATGGACGGATCGCTCGGCTCCACGACCGCCCTCTTCTACGCGCCGTACAACGACGATTCGACGACGCCAGGCGTGCTCACCACGCCCGAGGATTCGATGCGCGCCTGGGTCGGTGCGGCCGACTCGGCGGGGCTCCAGGTCGTGGTCCATGCGATCGGCGAAAAGGCGAACGGGATCCTGCTCTCGATCTTCGACAGTGTCGCGCAGGCCCACGGCCCGCGGGATCGGCGATTCCGGGTGGAGCACGCGCAGCATCTCCGCCGGGACGACATCGGCCGCTTCGGCCGACTCGGCGTGATCGCCTCCATGCAGCCGTATCACGCCATCGACGACGGCCGCTGGGCCGAGAAGCGCATCGGGCCCGAGCGGATCAAGACGACGTACGCCTTCCGGTCGCTGATCGACCAGGGAGCCACGCTCGCGTTCGGCTCCGACTGGACCGTCGCGCCGATGAGTCCGATCCTCGGCATCTACGGGGCGGTCACCCGCCGAACGCTGGACGGGAAGAACCCGCAGGGCTGGGTGCCGGAAGAGAAGATCACCGTCGAGGAAGCCCTCCGTGCCTATACCATGGGGGATGCGTATGCCGTATTCGCCGAGGACCGCCGGGGAAAGCTGGCGCCGGGTTACCTGGCGGATCTGGTGCTGCTGGATCGGGATCTGACCAGGATCCCGCCGGAAGAGATCGAGCAGGCCACCGTAAAGGCCACGGTGGTGGGGGGAAAGGTGGTCTACACCGCGAAGTAGCACGGCAGTTTCTTCCGTGCAGTTTCTGACAGCTTGACGCCCCGGCTGCCGCTTCCCATCTTCGCCCTAACCCCCCGCACGCCAGCACCCACGTCACCCGGAGGCGGAGTGTCGCTTCGCGGATGGATCGGCACGCCGGTCATCGTCCTTCCGTTCCAGCTCCTCGCCGTTCCGTCCGGCATCGTTCCGCTGGAGGCGCAGCAGCTCGCCACCACCCAGGCGACTGCGGCTGCGCCCGCGGCGGCGTTGCATGCGTCATCCTACGACAGCGTGTTCGACTCGCTGCTCCAGGCGTTGCCGGTGGCGGAGCAGGTCGCGACCGTCACCAACCTCACGATCCAGCGCGATGCCGCGCGTTTCTCTCTCCAATCCGGCAAGCTCTACCTGCTCACGCCGGTCGGCGGCCGGACCGTCGCCGCCGCGTTCCGAGGCAAGGGGGTCTTCTCGTTCACCCCGCCGACGGCGATCGAACGCGGCCGGCTGAACCGGTTCGAGAAGGTGGATTCGCTCGAGGCGTCGTTCACGGAGCTGGTGCTGGTCTTCGCCGATACGACCGCGGCCGAGCTCCGCGCCGCCGCCACCTTCGCGCCGGCCCCCGCCACCGGTGAGGTCAACGGCATCGTCAAGCAGAGCCTCGAGTTCCTGGCGGACGAAGACACCCGCGAGTTCGAGCCCGATCTCATGAGCGCGTTCCTCAACGGGGAGCAGAGCGCGGTCTTCTACGCCCACGTGAAGCGCTCGAGCGGCGGCCCGCTGATGTTCATGGTCAACCCGAACGAGCTCGAGGGGGCCAGGCTCCATGGCAAGGTGACCCGCCGCGGGTACCAGCGGCGCTCCGAGGTCATCTCGCAGTTCCCGCTCCGCGGAATCCGCCCCGACGCCGCCGTGCGGCGCGAGCGTCTCCGCCAGGCCGATATCGAGAGCTATAAGATCGACGTCGCCTTGCCGCCGACCGGCATCGGCGAGATCGGCTTCTCCGCCGCGGCGACGATGCGGATCGTCGCGGACACGACGATCGGCCCGTGGGTCGTGTTCGAGCTGTTCGAGAAGCTGAAGGTGGACTCGGCGCGGTGGGAGAGCGGCAGCAAGGCGACCGTCGTGCGTGGCAAGGAAAGCGCGCTGCTCTGGGTGCTGCTCGACGGCCAGCTCCGGCCCGGCGACGTCCGGACCCTCGAGCTCTTCTACCACGGCGACCTCATCGACCGCTTCGGCGATTTCTTCCTCATCAAGTCATCGGCCGCGTGGTACCCGCGCTCCCTGGAGGGACGCAGCCTCGCGAAGTTCGACCTGACGTTCACGACGGGGTCCAAGTATCTCCTCGCCAGCGTCGGTGAGCGGGTCGACTCCTCGGTCTCCGGGCGCAGCACGCGGTCGCGCTGGGTGACGCCGAACCGCATTCGCAACGCGTCCTTCAACCTCGGCCTCTTCGAGGGCTACGAGGTCGCGGAGAAGGACGCTCTTACCGGTCACGGTCATGGTGTCCGAGGAGGCGCACAAGAAGCTGGCGCGGCAGTACGCGCAGCAGCGCAACATGCGCGAGCGAGTCGGGGCCGACGTCTCGGGCAGCCTCAAGTTCTTCCAGTCGGTGTACGGGCCACCGCCGGTGCCGCGGTTCTACGCGACCGAGATACCCGGCTGGCACGGCGAGGCGTTCCCAGGGATGGTCCATCTCTCCTGGGCCACCTTCCAGGACACCCGCGACAGCGGGGAGGACGAAGTCTTCCGCGCCCACGAGGTGGCGCACCAGTGGTGGGGCATCGGCGTGGACTTCGCCACCTACCACGACCAGTGGCTCAGCGAGGGATTCTCCAACTTCTCGGGCCTCTGGTACCTGCAGTCGGTGAGCAAAAACAACGACCGGTACTTCGAGATACTGAAGCAGTGGCGCTCCAGTATCCTGCTTCGGGAAGCGTGAGCCGGGACCGATCTCCCTCGGGTACCGCGTGTTCGCGACTCGCGACGACGACCTCGACGACTATCAGACCGTCGTCTACAAGAAGGGCGCCTGGGTCGTGCACATGCTGCGGATCCTCATGCTCGATCTCAAGACCATGGGCGACGACCGATTCAAGGCGATGATGAAGGACTTCTACGGCCGCTATGAAGGCCGCCGTGCGTCCACCGAAGACTTCCAGCGCGTCGTCGAAAAGCACGCCGGCGCCGAGATGGGCTGGTTCTTCGACCAGTGGGTCCACGCTACCGCGACTCCTACGTACCGGGTGGCGCATCGCACGGAGCCCGCGGAGAACGGACAGTTCCGGGTGAAGCTCAAGGTCCGGCAGGAGGGAGTGCCCGACAGCTTCCAGATGTTCGTACCGGTAACGCTCGATCTCGGCAAGGATCGGAAGGCGCGGGTTCGGGTGAAGGTGAAGGGGCCGGTCTCGGAGATCGATCTGCCGCTCATGCCGGCTGAACCGAAGAAGGTGATCTTCAACGATCTCGAAGGCGTGCTGGCGGAAGTGAAGACGGAAGGGTGGAACTGAGTGAAACAGCGAGTCATGATGACCCGACTACGGCGCCTGTGGCGGGCCATGTGCTACGATCCGCTGGTGGAGTACCAACGCGCGAAGGCCCTGCTGGAACGGCGGCTCATCCAGGATATTCTCGACCGCGATCGCCGCCGGTCGTTGCTCAAGCTCGTCCGTTCGCCGAGGGAGGGGGACGAGTAGGCGGCGGTTCATCTGCGCGTGACGGTGATCGGCCCGAAATACGCCGCCGTCGTCACGTGCGCCCAGAGCGCGATGCGGCCCGCGCGGTCTCCCTGTTTCAGGTCGTTGACGATCAAGGCCGGCTGATCAGCATCGTTCACGTAGAGCCGCGCCGTCGTGCCCTCCACCTCGATCCGCATCGTCGTCCAGGCACCGCCCTCCATATCCGCGTACGACTCGTAGAGGCCCGGGCTCTCCTCCCGAAGCTTGTACCAGGGGAAGCCTGGGGACGACTGATACTGCACGGCATGATTGCGTCGGAGCTGATCTTCGGCCCGCCCGTTCGTCGGCCGCAGATAGAACAGCTCGGACCATTCGCCTCGCGGTCCCGTGCGCACGCTGATGCCGATGAATCCGCGGACATCGGCCGGCGCGCCCGGGAGTGGCGCGCCCGCGACCTCGATCTGGATCGTGCCGTTCCTGAATTCGGCTTCGTCGAGCAGGGCGAGCATGTCCTCGTCCTTGTTTCCCGCTTTCGGCGGCGGGACCAGCTTCACCGCACGCACGCCGCGGTAGGTGACGGTCTCCGCCCGGCCGTTTACGACTTCCGTGACCGCTGGGAGCGTCTGGGCCGCGGTCTCGCTCCGCGCACGCGACGGATCGAGCCGCGCCGAGAACGCCCATCCGCCGGTGCTCTGCATGACGGCAAAGACCAGCTGGTTGGGCCCGCGCGCGAGAGGCAGGTACACCGCGTCACCGGCCTTGGCCATCACGCCGAGGCCGCGAAGGCCGCCCGGATTCATGGCGAAGACGAGCGGCCGGCCGTTCAAGTAGATGACGGTGCCGTTGCTGTAGGTGTAGTGCAGCCGCCGGATCTCGTCGCGCTCGGCGGTGATCGTCGTCCGGGCATAGACGATGCGCCCGCCCGCGAGCTTCCCCGTCATCACGCTGTCCACCAGGACGGCCCCGGTGCTGTCGCGCGGCACGCCGCCCACCGGCGCCTCCCGATACCGGTTGAGGAGCACGAATCCCTCCGGCTCTCCTTCGACCGGCTGCCACGTCAATCGGCCGAGATCCGGCAGCACCTCCGGGGTGAACTCGGCCGCTTCGATCGCGTTCGAGATCTCCCACTTCCGGATCGTCCCCGCCGGCAACGCCGTCACGGGCGGCTTGCCGGATGACGACGGCGCCGGGGTGTACCGGATGTTGGAGAAGTACGCGCCCCGGCCGAACGCACCCGCCCAGACGCCCACCCCCGACCCGCCGGACGCTACCACTCGGGGCACGACGAGCGTCGGCGTCGTGGCGGTGTCCACGTACAATCGGGCGACCGGTCCGTCCAGCTCCAGCCGAACGTGCATCCATCGGTTGCGGGGAAGCTCCGCGACCGCGTTCGCGCCTTCGCCATGGTAGACCTGCCAGGCGACGCCGGTGCTGTTGAACGCCGGGCCGTACTGGACCGCTTCCTCCGTCCCGCTCTGACCCGGCCGCAGGAACACCACGTTGGAGAACTTCGGCGATGCCGCCCGGAACACGACGCCCATGAAGTTCGTGGCTTCGGTGGCCGCGACGTCGAGCTCCAGCGTCCCGTTCTCCATCGTGGCCCCACGCGCCATGGCGACGCCGCGGTTGATGTACAGCGCCGGTCGCCCGAGGTGCGATTCGAAACGGAGGCTGTCGGTGGCGACCCAGGCGTCCGGCGTGAGGGGAATGGTGCGGGACGGCCCGGAGCCACCCGGCGCGGTGAGACCGCCGAGCAGGAGAAGGACGGCGCGGAGTGTCATCGTAGACCTTCGGTCGGGAGTAGGTACCGAGCTCGATACCGACTCCCGACGGGGCCGGGACCGTGAAAGTGTCGGTCTGGCACCTGGACGCTGCTCACGCCGTAGGGACCTCATGCACACACCCAGGCGTCTCATCCCCTTGGTCTCGCTGATCGCCTTCCTGGCATCGGCTGCTCCACCCCTCGTTCGGGCCCAGGACGAGTTCGCCTCCGATGCAGCGCGCCTGGTCACGGCGCTGGGGCTTCACCCCGGACAGACCATCGCGGACATCGGCGCCGGTCGCGGCGAGCTGGTAGTTGCGCTTGCGCGCGAGGTGGGTGCCTCCGGGCGGGTGTACGCTACCGAGCTGGATTCGGACCGGCTGCGAGACATTCGGGAGGCGGCGAAAGAGGCAGGACTGCAGAACGTCGACGTGCTCGAAGCGCATGCGACCCGCACCAATCTCCCCGAGCGCTGCTGCGATGCGCTGGTCATGCGGCGGGTCTACCACCACATCGACGATCCCACGCGCATGAACGCCAGCCTGCTCCAGTCCCTCAAGCCAGGCGGCATGCTCGCGATCATCGACTTCGACCCGGACGAGGGTGAGAGCGCCGATCCCAGCGGCCGCGACGCCGGGGACCACCACGGTGTCACGTCGGCGACGGTCGTGCGGGAGCTGGGTGAGGCGGGGTTCGAGCAGGTGGCGGTGACCAAGGCCGACCGGCCTGGGCGATATCTGGTGGTGGTGCGTCGCCCGTCAGATAACTGAGTCCTCCCGCGGAGCCGTGAGCCGGGCGGACGTCACCAGCCCCATCAGCGGCAAGGTCGCCAGCGCCGCCACGATCGTCAGGGTGGGATAGCCCCATCCCTCCACGATGATCCCGGAGAGCGCCCCCGCCACCGCGCCCGCCAGTCCCATCACCAGATCCGACAGGCCCTGAGCGGAGGGTCGCAGCTCGGGCGGCACCGCTTCGCTGAGCAGCGTGGAGCCTGCCACCACCGTGGCCGACCAGCCGAGCCCGAGCAGCATGAGGGCCGTGGTCAGCAGCACCTGCTGGTGGCCGGCGAGTCCGGCCAAGGCACAAGCCCCCAGCAGCAGCGCGATCCCCACCGCGATGACGGGCCGGCGGCCCAATCGGTCGGTCAGCCATCCGAAGACCGGCGAGAACGCAAACATCCCCGCGATGTGAAAGCTCAGCACCAGGCCGACGATGCGGAGCGTGTGCGCCGCCTCGTGTCCGGCGCTCCGGATGTGGACCGGCGTCATCGCCATGACGCCGACCATCACCGTGTGGCCGACGGCCATCGAGGTCACGCCGAGCCGGGCCGCCGGCAGCGACCAGACCACGCGCAGCGCTTCACGCATGCCGATGCCGCGCGCATCCGCGGCCGGCGCGACCCGGGCGAGCACGCTCCGGGCGACGACCGCGGGATCGGGACGAAGGAATGCCAGCAGGAGCAGCGTGGCCACGAGGAACAAGGCCGCGGAGAAGACGAAGGGGCCCGCCAGGGTGGGGATGCCGTAGTCATCGAGCGTCGCGCCGGCGACCGCGGCGAAGCTCGGTCCGACGACCGCCCCCAGCGTCGTCGCCCATACGATCAGCGATAGATGCCGGCCTCGCAGCTCCGCCGGCGCGAGGTCCACCGCGGCATAGCGGCCCTGAAAGTTCGCGGCCGTCGCTCCGCCGAGCAGAAAGAATCCCGCGAACAGCAGCGGAATCGAGCCTCGCATCGCGGCCAGCACGATGAGGAGCGCGCCCGCGGTCGCGACCGCGTATCCCGCCGCGAGGCTCGGCCGCCGGCCGTGGCGATTCACGATCGTCGCGGCCGGGACGGCGAACAGCGCGGCGCCGATCACGCTCGCGCTCTGCGCGAACCCCGAGACGGCGACGCTGGCGATCTCAGCGGCCAGCAGGGCGCCGACCGACCCGCCGACGGTGATGGCGATCCCGCTGATGATCTGAGCGATGAAGAGCAGGCCTAGCGTCCGGCGCTGAGTGGAGGCGATGTCCATGCCTCCTAAGATACGAGAACGGCCGGGCATCGCGCCCGGCCGTCTCGTGTCTGTCAGTGGTCGCTGCTTCAGACCGCCACCCGATTGACCCTCGCTTCGGCGATCGCGGTCAGCTTCTTGTCGGCCGCCTTCTCTTCGGTGAGCGTCGGCTCGAGCACGCTGGCGCAATCCGGCCGCCCGAGCTGCTTCGCCCAGGCGATCAGCGTGCCGTACCGCGCGATTTCGTAGTGCTCCACCGCCTGCGCCGCGGCCAGGGCCGCCGCGTCCAGCACCTCGGAGTCCTTGGAATCGCTCATGATCTCCTCGGCTTCCTCGATGATGCCGTCGATAGCGGGGCAGGTGACCGCCTTCGCTTCGGCCTTGTGCATCTCGAACACCTGTTCCAGCCGCTTGATCTGGTTCTGGGTCTCCTTGAGATGACCGCGGAACGCCTCCTGGAGCTGGGTGTCGGAGACCTTCTCGATCATCTTCGGCAGCGCCTTGGTGATCCGCTGCTCGGCGTAGTAGACGTCCTGAAGGGTGTGGACGAACAGGTCATCGAGATTCTTGATCGGCTTGGATAGCAAACCCATGATTCCCAACCTCTGCAATAGTGTGGGCCGCGCATGTGGGCGCTTTCGCGTCTGCGCGGCGTTGTGACGATGTCGGATACGAATCCTACGTCCGATATCATGCGCCAACCGTGACCACAGTCACCAATTGTCACCTGAGCTCACTCGGACATTGTCACCCTGAGCGCAGCGAAGGGCCGGATCCTGCGCAGCCCCCTGCAGTCCCTCCCCGCCACGTCCGCCAGCCCCGCCGGGTCGCTATCTTACCACCGACCGAACACCCAGAACCCCAAGCCCCGAGTGACATGGCCACTCGCACCAGCCGAGCCCGAGCGTCATCCAAGCTCGAAAAGTCTGATCTGATCGACATTTACAGGCTCATGCTGCTGGCCCGCCGGATCGACGACAAGGAGATCCAGCTCAAGCGGCAGAACCGCATTTTCTTCCAGATCTCCGGCGCCGGCCACGAAGGCATCCTCGCCGCCGCCTCCAAGGTGCTCCGTCCGGCCTACGACTGGTTCTATACCTACTACCGCGATCGGGCGCTCTGCCTCGGCCTGGGCATGACGGCCACTGAGCAGCTGCTCTCGGCCGTCGGCGCGGCCGACGATCCGAACTCCGGCGGCCGGCAGATGCCGTCCCACTGGGGTCACAAGGACCTCAACATCGTCAGCGCCTCCAGTCCCACCGGCACCCAGTTCCTCCAGGCCGTGGGCTGCGCGGAGGCGTGGCTCCGCTACAGCGAGATCGACGGCATCGAGGGCCGCGATGAGCTGATCAAGGGCGACGAGGTCGTCCTCTGCACCACCGGCGACGGCACCACCAGCGAGGGCGAGTTCTGGGAGGCGATGAGCACCGCCACCAACCTGAAGCTGCCGGTCGTGTTCCTGGTCGAAGACAACAAGTACGCCATCTCGGTGCCGGTCGAGGTCAACACCCCCGGCGGCTCGGTGTCGAAGCTGCTGACCGGATTCCCCGGCCTCTTCATCCAGGAAGTGGACGGCTGCGACGTGATGGCGTCGTTCGACACCATGGTGAAGGCGGTGGACTACGCCCGCGCGCGGAAGGGTCCGGCGCTGGTCCACGCGCACGTCATCCGTCCCTACAGCCACTCGCTCTCGGATGACGAGGTGCACTACCGCTCGCCGGCGGAACGCCAGGCGGACGCGGAGAAGGATCCGCTCACCCGGTTCCCCAAGTATCTCCTGGAGCAGGGCGTCGCGACCCAGGCCGAGCTCGACATCATCGTGCGGCAGGTCGAGGAGGAGGTCCAGGTCGCGTCGGACGTCGCGCTCGCCTCACCCCAGCCGGGCACCGATACGATCTACCGCTACGTCTACTCGCCGGACGTGGATCCCACCTCGGAGCAGTTCGATACCGAGGACGATCCCCGCTTCGCCGGCGATCCGACGACGATGGTGGACCTGTTGAACGTCTGCCTCCGCGACGAGATGACGCGGGATCCGCGGATCGTCGTGTTCGGGGAAGACATCGCCGACTGCAGCCGGGAGGAAAGCCTCGGTGAAGTGAAGGGGAAGGGCGGGGTCTTCAAGGTGACCTGGGGGCTTCAGCGGGCGTTCGGCAGCAACCGGGTCTACAACTCCCCGCTGGCGGAGGCGAACATCATCGGCCGGGCCATCGGCCTCGCCACTCGCGGGCTCAAGCCGGTCGTCGAGATCCAGTTCTTCGACTACATCTGGCCCGCCTACATGCAGCTCCGGAACGAGCTGGCCCTGATGCGCTGGCGGAGCAACAACGCCTTCTCGTCGCCTGTGGTGGTGCGGGTGACCTACGGTGGCTACCTCAAGGGCGGGTCGGTCTACCACTCGCAGACCGGTGCCGCGGTGTTCACCGGCGTGCCGGGCCTGCGGGTCGTCTGCCCCGCGACGGCGCTCGACGCCAACGGCCTGCTCCGCACCGCGATCCGATCCGACGACCCGGTGCTCTTCCTGGAGCACAAGCACCTCTACCGCCAGACCTACAACAAGGCGCCGAATCCCGGGCCCAACTTCATGATCCCGTTCGGGAAGGCGAAGGTGGTCCGGCCGGGCAGCGACCTCACCATCATCACCTACGGCGCGCTGGTGCAGCGGTCGCTCTGGGCCGCGAAGGAGGCCGAGGAGCAGCTTGGCGTGAGCACGGAGGTCATCGACCTGCGGTCCCTCTCCCCGGTGGATTGGGAGACGATCGGCGAGTCGGTGCGGAAGACGAACCGGGTGGTGGTCGCCTACGAAGACTCGCTCTCGTGGGGGTACGGCTCCGAGATCGCCGCGCGGATCGGGGAGGAGCTGTTCGCCTGGCTCGACGCGCCGGTCATGCGGGTGGCGTCCACCGATACGTTCGTCGCCTACGCGCCGGAGCTGGAGGACGTGATCCTGCCGCAGGTCGCCGATCTGCGTCGCGCGATCGCGGAGGTGGCCGCGTTCTAGGTCGCTGGATCCGAATGGGAGGCACAGAACCGAAACCGGGGACCCGCAATCGCTGGTCCCCGGCGCCGTATCGGCTCGCGGCGGTCGTGCCGCTCGGTGTCCGAAAGAATCGGTGGTGCTGATTCGTTCTTCCGGCCGCGGAATTTTTTCCTACCTGTCGCGGCTCAATTGAAGGTGTCGGTCCATATGCGGGCGCTCGCTTCGGGGGTACCCTGGCCTCGGCGAATGCCGCTGTCCCTCCTCTCCTTCGGGATTGCACTCTATCAATAGGGACCGAGCCCGGTCACGTCAACCCGAAAAAACCCTGGATTCGTGGTTCTGAGCACCTGAGGTGAGAATGGGGGCGAGCACCCCGCGTCGTACGCGTGAACTTTCACCGACGACGAGGATGCGATGCCCCCGATGCCGTGCCTGCTCCGAGCCCTTGGTAGCCGTATGCCGCTGGCGCTCCTGATCTTGGGCGCCAGCCCGCTGCCCGGATTCGCGCAGGCCACCGGCGGCCTCACCACCTCGCTCGCCATGGCCACCGAGGCCGCCATTCGGGCGGTCACCGAGCCGGCGTATCCCGCGGCCGCCTACGCCGGCCGCGATGACACCGGGGTGCCCCGCTACATCGAGCGTGCCTTCTCGGAAGAGGAGCGCCGGCTGCTGCGGAAGCACTTCGGCATCGAGGAGCCCGGCCGGCTCTACCTCTCCGACACCTCCAAAGAGGCGTACCTCAACTATGACACCGAGCGCGATCCCGGCGCCGGCCGCCTGGTGCGGTCCTACCGTGTGGGTGCCCCGTCCGTTCGTCTCCTCGGCGAGACCTGGGAAGAGCTCGAGCGGCGGCTCGCCACGATGCGCCCCGACGATTTTCCTGCCTCCGCCCGCGTCGTCGACACCGAGCTGAGCTCACTCGAGCCCGAGGTGCGCCAGGCGTACGAGCAGATGCTCGCGGCCGCCCGGGAGGCCGGCCACCGGGTGCGGGTCGTCGAGACGCTCCGCACGGCCGAGCGTCAGGCGTACCTGATGGCGTCGGGCGGCGGCCTCACCTTCACCGCGACCTCCAAGCACTCCTCCGGCCGCGCCGTGGACATGGTGGTCGGCGATGGCAACCTCAAGAACAAGCGCACCCGCGCCAGGTGGACGGCGTTCCGGCGCTGGGTGCCTCAGTACGACGGCGGCCGCTTCCAGCTCATCGGCGCGCCCGACAAGTCCTGGGACTGGCCCCACGTGGAGCTCGCCGGGCCCCTGGGCTACCGTTCGATCGAGGCCCTGCTGCTGGCGGCTCGGCGGCTGGAGGTGGCGCCGTAGTCGCTCTACATTCGGGGCATGACCCTGCCCGAAGCCGAGCAGCACCTTTCACTTGCCCTCGAAGCCGCCGTCTCGCGGTTCGGCTCGATGGTCCGGCAGGTGGGCCGCCGGTATCGGCTGGACGAGTCCGGGCTGGACGAGGTGATGCAGGAGGTCCGGATCCGCTTGTGGCGGGCCCGGGGCACCAGTGAGCAGGTTGACCAGACCAATACGTCCTACGTGTATCGCACCGCCTCGTCGGCTGCCCTGGATATCATCCGGCGCCGACGCGCCCGCCAGGCGGACCGGCACGACGCCATCGAGGACGAAGGCACCGTGACCGTACTGACCGCTCCGCAGCCCGACCCGCACGCGACCCTCGAGGGGTCGGAGATGGCCCAACGAGTGGCCCGGGCAATCGAGGAGATTCCCGCTTCCAGGCGACCCCCGGTGCGCATGCACCTGGCCGGGTACCCGCGCGAGGAGATCGCCAAGCTGATGGGATGGACCGAGGCGAAAACCCGCAACCTTCTCTATCGGGGGCTCGCGGACTTACGGGAGCGGTTGACCGCGGAGGGGATCGGATGGGACACGGCCGGGGAGAGCAACTGGTGAACGAACAGCGGATTCGCGAGATCTACGCCGGTGTGATGGCGTCGCGCGGCAAGACGCGCAGTGCCGCCCCCTGCCCGGCGCCTGAGGCGATTCTGGCCCTGGTCCGCCGCGAAGGCACCGAGGACGCTCGCCTCGCTACGCTGGACCACGTCATGAGCTGCGCAGAGTGCCGCTCGGAATTCGACTTGCTGCGGAGCATCGAGGAGGCCGGCACCCAGGCTGGTGCTGCCCGCTCTGCGCACCGCCGGTGGATGATGCCGGTCGCGCTCGCGGCGTCGGTGCTCTTTGCCGTCGTCATCGGACGCTACATGCTGCCGGCCACGCCCGACGATGACGTGTTCCGCGGCGACGACGGTGGGGTGACGCTGCTCGCCCCACCGCCCGAAGTCCCTGCAGGAACGCCGCTCGCCTTCGCCTGGCATCCGATCCCGGGCGCCACCCGCTATCGGCTCGAGGTACTGAACACCGGGGGCGAGCTGGCGCTGGAGGCGGAGACCGCCGACACCACCGTCACGCTTCAGGGCACCGCGGACCTCGCGCCCGGGGACTATCAGTGGTGGGTCGGCTCGACCGTCGCCGGCGCGCCCACCCGGTCGGCCTTCCGCCCGCTCCGCCTGACACCCCAGTAGATCGCCGCCGCCAGGATCAGCGCCAATCCGGCGATCCTGAGCCAGGTCTCCCAACCCCGCTCCGCCGGTACGACCAGTGGCACTCGCGTGAGCGGATCACCGACCACGGTGAACCCGGCCCATTCGCCCGGCGGTGCCCCGCGGTGGATCGCGGCGAGCTTGGCTTGGCGCAGTGCCTCCGCCACCGGCAGCCCTCTCGCCAACCCATCGTAGAGATCCGCCACCAGCCGCACCGTGCTGCGGTCGCCCACGCGCCACTGGGTCGCGACCACCGACCTGGCGCCCGCGGAGACCAGCGGCGTGGTGAGTCCCTGGACTCCTTCCCCCGCGACGGCCACGCCTCCCGCCGTACGGCAGGCCGAGAGCACGACCATGTCCGCGTCGAGGTGCAGCGCGGCGAGATCCGCCGGGGAGAGGAAACCGTCCTCGTCCTTCCCCGGCGCGAGCGCCAGGGCGGTCCGCGTGAGCGCCGTCTCGTCCACCAGCGCGTGCGTCGCGAGGTGGATGACGCGATAGCGATCGAGCGCGGCGTGCTTGAGCCATGCCTCGCTCGCGTCGCCCCGCACCCGCACGTCCGATCCACCGCCGGCGTACCGCGCGACCGAGCGCGCCTCCTCCCCGCTGCCGGCGAGCCGCGGCAGTCCGCCCGCCGCCGCGAACGCCGAGCGGAACACTTCGGCCTCGCGCGTCTCCGCTGGGGCCAGCTCGAGCGCGAAGGCGGGATCCCCCAGCGCCAGAATCCGAGTCCCGCTGGCGACTTCGGGCGCCGGACTCCGTCTGCGCCAGAGTGAGGCGGCGAGGCTGGCCGACGGTGCGAGGCCGATCGCCCATCGCTCCACGACCGGGCCGCCGCCCTCGATCTCCAAGGCATCGAACGGCACCCGGTGCAGCGGTCCGTCGGGCACGATGACCAGATGCTTGATGGTGCCGGGCAGCTTCGCGATCGCCGGTTGGAGCACCGCTCGGCCCAGGCTCTTCGCGAGCGCATCCGGCCGTCCGCCGCTCTCGAGCAGGCCGACGAAGCGTCGGATCGCGGGGGTGAGCGTGTCGATGCTCGGCAGCACCGCGGCCTGGATTCCCGCGTGCGTCAGGATGAAGACCGTGGTGGACGATCCCTCCGCGCCCGCGACGTACTCCAGGATTGCCGTCGCACTGTCGGGGAGCGAGCCGGCGATCTCCTCCGCCGCGAGCGGCCGGGCGCGGTGCACCGGGGCCGCCGCGATCTCGGTCTCCCGCAGCGCCTCCGCCTGATTGAGCCGGTCCGTGAGGAGCCGGGCCCGCCGCTGCTCCGCCAGCGCGAACGCGGCTTCGACCCGGCCCGCGCCGGCGAGCGTCGCGAGCACCCGCGCCACCGGGACCTGCGGATCGTGCTCGCCGAGGGCCGTGGCGGCGAAGGCGTAGCGGCGGAGCTCGTTGTCGCCCAGCGAATCGCGCCACGTCTCCAGCTCCCGGCTCGCCGCCGTGATCCGCCGTTCCGCGGTGGCGACATCACCGCGTCGTGCGGCGACCTCCGCCAGCCGCACCTGCGCCAGGTGCCGGTGCAGGTGATTCTCCGGCGGCAGGCCGGCCAGAAATCCGGTGAAGAGCCGCTCCGCCGCCGTGAAGTTGCCTTCGGCGAGCGCGAGGCGGCCGCGGTCGTAGGCGAGGTGGCGGCGGGCTTCTGCCCCGCGCCCGACTTTCGCGGCCGAGCGCTCGGCGATGTCGAACTGCCGGCGGGCCGACGCCCAGTCACCCATCCGCATGTTCACGCGGGCGAGCTGCTGCCTGCCCTGCACCTCGTCCTCGATCTCGTCCAGCTCCAGCGCTTCCTGGAGGACCGTCTCCATCGCGATCTTCGCGGCCGGGAGATCGCCCGACGCGGCGACGACCAGCGCGGCGTTGTTGCGCGCGATCCGCGCGCCCGCGCCCTGGCCGAGTGAATCGTACAGGGCGGCGGCGCGCTCGAAGTACTCCCTGGCCGTCGGCAGATCGTTCATCCGGAGCGCCAGGCTGCCGAGGCCGCCATACCCGTACGCGAACCGCTCGCGGTTGCGCGAGATCTTCGCCCCGGCGAGCACCTGTTGCAGCGCGATCTTCGCCTCGCCCAGGCGGCCGACTGACTGAAGCTCGTCGCTCCGGCGCGACGCCAGCCGTGCGAGCGACGAATGGTCGTGGGTCGCCTTCAGGAGCACTTCGGCGCTATCCATGATCCCGAGGACGGAGTCCGGCCGCCCCAGGAGGCTGTGGGTCATCGCGTGGGCTTCGAGGCAGTGGCCGGCGATCCGCCGCTCGCCGATGCGCAGGGCCATGGCGATACCCTGGCCGGTCAACTTCGGGGCGGTCGAATCGCTCTGGATGGCGCGGTAGAGGCCGAGGCGGCAGAGATAGTTGACCCGCTCCCAGCGGTCGCCGGGCGGGAGGATACGGCCGAGCGAGTCCAGGACGGCGAGCGCGGCGTCGAGGCCGCCGGACGCGCTGCGGGTGTTGGAGAACCCGATGAGCGCGTCGATCTCCCCGCCGAGGTCACCGATGCGCCGCGCGTCGGTAATGGCGCGGGTCAGCAGCGAATCGGCCAGGCGGTAGTTCCCTTCCGCCAGCGCCACGCGGTAGAGCCCGATGGTCGCCTGGATGGACCATTGGTCCACGGCGGATCCGCTGCGCGCGAGCATGGCGGCAAACTGTCGCTGGGCGGTGGAAAAGTCGTACTGGAGGCGGGCCAGCGAGGCGAGGCCCAGCGTTGCGGCGCGGTCGGTCGAGTCCCGCTTGATCGCCTCGATCCAGCGCGCGGTCACCGTCGCGGAGCTGTCGTCCGCGAGTGCGCGCTCCGCGGTCTCGACCACCTCGCGCGCGCCGCCCTGAGCGGCGGCCGGCGCGGCGAGGACGGCCAGCGCCGCCCCCACGGAGAGGATCAATCGCATCGAAGGACTTGGGAAAGAAGGAGCTACTTCATCGCCTCGCGGATCTCGCCCGCGGCGGCAATGGCATTGTCCACGTCGCGGGAGAGGGCCTTGGCCTGCTGCGTTGCCTGGGTCAGGTCGCCCAGCACCGCCGCCACGCCGGCCGAGCGGAGGCGGAGCAGGTCGAAGCGCACGTTCTGCATGGCGAGCACGCAGGACTCGAGGTGGCTCGCCACCTGCGACCGGCGGCCCTTCAGGTCCAGAATCGTCTGGCGCTGCCGCTGGAGCAGGTTGAGCCGCCGGGCGCGCTCGGGATCGTCGGGCTCCTTCGCCAGCGCGGCGATGCGCTCGTCGATGGAGCCGAGTCCTTCGGTGTCCAGGTTGGAATCCATCGCGTGGAGCGTGCGCGCCAGGTCGGAAGCCCGCTCGTACAGCGAGTCCACCGTCTGCTGGATTTCCGGGAGCAGCTTGCGCTCCGACGGCGGCAGGCGCTCCATCAGCTTGCTGATGGCGAAGCGGTCGCTCTGCACCTGCAGAATCTGCGGGAGGTGCGCGCCGAAGTCTTCCGAGGTCGGCTGGGGCAGGCGGCGGGGCAGCTTGGCGCCCTTCACCACCATGGTTTCCACCGCGTCCGGGGCCGGCGGCCGGGCGAGCACGTCGCGCCAGCTGTAGCCCGACTGCCAGAGCCGGGCGTAGCTCCGGAGCATGCCGATCCCCATGCCGAAGGTGGGGAAGAGGAACCACGGCGTGTCGAGTCCGGTGGCCACGTTGATCCCGAAGCAGCCGAGCGACACGGCGGCCCAGCTGGCGAACTGCCCCCGAACCTGCTGAACGATTTTCGGCTCTCCGGTATCGCGTACCGGCGCCTCGTCCGGCTCGCGCCGCTTCCGCGGCTGGCGGCCACCTTGCCGCGCCAGCGCGCCGCGCTGGTCGCGGTCCAGGTCGGCGGCAAGGCGGTCGCCGCGGTCGAGCAGTCCCTGACGGCTGCGCCGGGGCGGGGGGCCCAGGTCGTCGCCGCGCTGAGGTGCGCCGGTAGGGTCGCGGGCGCCGGGCCGAGTGCCGCCCCGGCCCGCCCGCCATCCCAGTCCGGTCGGCTGGTAGCCCACGACCGCGCGATTCTCCAGCGCGCGCCGCAGCGCGTCCGCCGTGGGCCAGCGGTTCTCCGGATCCTTCTCCAGGCAGCGACTCACCGCGAGCGCGAGGTCCTCGGGCACATCCGGCCGGAGCTGGCGTACGTCGGGGGCGGGCTCGGTGATCTGCTTCATCAGGATGCCCGCGACCGTGGGCGCGTTGAACGGCAGCGCCCCGGTGAGCATCTGGTAGGTGACGATACCGAGACTGTAGAGGTCCGAGCGGCCGTCGATCTCGCGCTCGCCGGCGGCCTGCTCGGGGCTCATGAACGCCGGCGTCCCGATGGCCACGCCGGCGCCGGTGAGCGTCGCGCCGGAGCCGCCGGAGAGCGCCTTGGCGATGCCGAAGTCGGTGACCATGACCCGGCCCCGGGAGCCTTCCAGCAGGATGTTGTCGGGCTTGATGTCGCGATGGATGATCGAGAAGCCGTGGGCGGCGCTGAGCGCGTCGGCCGACTCGGTCATGATGCGGCGGGTCTCGTCCACCGGCAGCTTGCCCCGGCGCCGGATCCGTCCGGCCACCGATTCCCCGTCCACGTAGCCCATGACGAAGTAGACCAGGCCGTGACCCTCGCCGACCGTGTGGATGGGTACGATATGCGGATGGCTCAGCTTGGCCGCAGTCTGGGCCTCGCGAGTGAACCGCTCCCGGATATCCTGCTGGAAGGCGAGCTCGGGGGGGAGAACCTTGATGGCGACCCGGCGCTGGAGTCGCTCATCGCGAGCCCGGTAGACCACGCCCATGCCACCCCGACCGATCTCTCCCTCGATCGTATACGCGTCGCCCAGCGCGGCCGCGAGCCGGGTCGCGAGCGGCTGGTCGGAGGGTGCGGTCACGGGCGGCCCGAATCGGGGAAGTCAGGACAGCGGTCGGCGAGGTGGCCCGCTAAGGAGCAACCGGACATGGCAGACAATCTGTACTCACGATGGGCCAGCCGCCACCCTGAAAGGGAGTTACCGGTCCGGGTCCCTCGGCCCGCTCGGGATGACATCTCGCCCTGCCATTCTCGCCCCACCCCTGCCACTCTGCCCCTCCGGCCCCCCATCGCGGAAACCCTGATCGTGCGTAACTTGTTATGAGACACCACACAGATGGGCATTCCCATGGCACGGCGGGTGCACTTGCACCCCAGATCGTGATTTGGGTCTGTCATTTTCCCCCTTCGAGGGGGTCGGAAGGAGTAGTACTTCGATGTCAGAACGTTTGACTCTCCCGGTGCTGCCGCTGCGCGAGGTCGTGCTGTTCCCCGGGGTGACCGCACCCATCGGGGCCGGACGCCCAGCCACGCTGCGAGCCATCGAGTCTGCCCTCGGCCAGCCCGATCGGCTGGTGTTCGCCGTCTCGCAGCGGCAGAACGTCGAGAGCGTTACCCCCGAAGTGCTCTACACCATCGGCACCATCGCCCGCATCGGCCAGGTGCAGCGCGGCCTGTCCGGAATGCAGCTGCTGCTCCACGGGGAGCGGCGGGGCATCGCCATCCATTACACCGACCGGGAGGGCTTCCTCCAGGCCATCGTGCGTGAGGCCGAAGAGATGGCCGCGCTCAACCCGGAAGACCCGGCCTTCGTCGCCTTGCACCGCGAGGCGCGGACCCGCGCCGCCGAGCTGGGCCAGAAGTCGGGCCTGCCGGACGAGGTCGTCCAGCAGGTGCTGGCCGGCGTGAACGATCCGGGAAAGTTCGCCGACCTGGTGGCCGGCTACATCGACATCACGCCCTCCGAGCGCCAGATCCTGTTGGAAACGCTGAGCGTCGAGGAGCGGCTCCGCCGGGTGTTGGTGCATGTCCAGCGGCAGATCGGCGTGCTCGACGCCCAGGAGGACATCAAGTCGCAGGTCCAGGAGGAGCTGGGCGAGCGGCAGCGGGAGATGTTCCTGCGCGAGCAGCTCAAGACCATCCAGCGCGAGCTGGGTGAGGACGACGAGCGCGACGACCTGCGCGAGCTGAAGGAAAAGCTCGCCGCCCTTCAGCTTTCTCCCGAGGTTCGGAAGGAAGTGGACCGGGAGCTGGCGCGGCTCACCCGGATCGGCCGGGAGTCGATGGAGTCCCAGGTCATCCGCACGTTCCTGGAGAACATCGTCGAGCTGCCGTGGAATACGCGCAGCGCGGAGCACCTCGACCTGGTCGAGGCACAGCGGGTGCTGGACGAGGACCACTACGCGCTCGGCGACGTGAAGGACCGCGTCCTGGAGTTCCTCGCGGTGCGTCAGCTGCGCGCGCAGGCGGATCGAGAGGAGGCCGGACGGCAGGACGACGAGCCGGTGGACGGTGCCGCCGCTGCAGCCGATGGGGAAGTCGAAGGGCCCAAGCCCGACGCGGCGACCGCCACGGCCACCGTACCGGCACCCAATACGGCGGCGGTTCCCGGCAACGACGATGACAGGGCTCGCGGACCCATCCTGCTGTTCGTCGGACCTCCCGGCGTCGGCAAGACCTCCGTCGCCAAGTCCATCGCCCGCGCGATGGGGCGGCGCTACGTCCGGATCTCGCTGGGCGGCGCCCGCGACGAGGCGGACATCCGGGGCCACCGCCGCACCTACGTCGGGGCCATGCCCGGCAGGATCATCCAGGGAATGAAGCAGGCCGGCACCCGGAACCCCGTGTTCCTGCTGGACGAGGTGGACAAGCTCGGCGTGTCGTTCCAGGGCGATCCCGCGAGCGCGCTGCTCGAGGTGCTCGACCCGGCGCAGAACGACACCTTCGTGGACCACTACATGGGTGTGCCGTTCGACCTGAGCGAAGTGCTCTTCATCGCCACGGCAAACTTCATCCAGAACATTCCGGGGCCGTTGCTCGACCGGATGGAAGTGGTGGACTTCGCGGGCTACACCGAGCGGGAGAAGCGGGAGATCGCGCGGAAGTACCTCATCCCGAGGCAGTTCACCGAAAACGGCGTGTCGCCGGAGCAGCTGACCGTGACCGACGAGGCGCTGTCGGAGGTGATCACCAGCTACACCCGGGAGTCCGGCGTGCGGCAGCTGGAACGGGAGATCGGCCGTCTCGCGCGGAAGGTGGCCCGGAAGATCGCCGTCAAGGAGATCGAGCAGCTCACCGTGGATCGCGACCTGGTGGACGACCTCCTCGGCCGGCCGAAGGTGCATCCGGAGAAGGCGGCACGCATGGACGAAATCGGCGTGGCTACCGGGATGTACTACACGCCGACCGGCGGCGACATCATGTTCGTCGAAGCGTCCACCATGCGCGGCAAGGGCGAGCTGGTGCTCACCGGCCAGCTGGGTGACGTGATGAAGGAGTCGGCCCGCGCGGCGTGGACGTATGCCCGCTCGCACGCGGCAGGCCTCCAGATTGCGGACGAGATGTTCGACCGGGACATCCACATCCACGTGCCGGCCGGCGCCATTCCGAAAGACGGGCCCTCTGCCGGCGTCACCATGGCCTCGGCGGTGGTGTCCACCCTGTCGGGCCGCGCGGTGCGGCACGACATCTCGATGACGGGAGAGATCACTCTGCGCGGACGGGTTCTGCCGATCGGCGGGGTGAAGGAGAAGGTGCTCGGCGCCGTCCGGGCCGGCATCAACCGGATCGTTCTCCCCAAGGACAACGAGCCGGATCTCGAGGATCTCCCCAAGGAAGTGCGCGACAAGGTGGAGATCTACCTGGTGCAGGAGCTCGGCGAGGTGTTGGCGCTGACCCTGCGCGGCGCGAGCTTCCGCGAAGGACGCCTGCTGTTCGGGGATGAGAAGAATCCGCGGGATGTGATGCCGCTGTCGACTGGGTTTACGCATTAGGGCGGTAGGGCGGTAAGGCGGTAAGGCGGTAAGGCGGTAAGGCGGTAGGGTCGTTGACAGAGACCCCTACCGCCTTTTCGTTTTCTCCCGCCTTACCGCTTGACCGCTTACCGCCTTACCGCTTCTCCGCCTTCTCCCGCCTGAGCGCCCGCATCGCCGCGTGGGCCAGCTCGCCCGCCGTGGTTCCGTCAGTTGGTTGAGCGGCCCAGCCGATGCTCACGTTGAGCGGGATGATGACGCCTTCCGCCGTCGTGGCCGCCTGCTCGCCCAGCACCTTCCTGAGCTTCGAGGCCAGCACCGCGGCACCCGAGGCGCCCGCGCCGCGCAGAATCATCGCGAACTCTTCACCGCCGTAGCGGCCGATCACGTCGCTCGCGCGGACGCTGGAGCGGAAGATGTTGGCGACGTGGAGCAGGATCTGGTCGCCGACCACCTGGCCGAACCGCTCGTGCACCTCGCCGAACCGGTCGAGATCGAAGACCACGAACGCCAGCGGGCCGCCGTGCCGCCGGCCGTACTCCACCGCGTACTCCAGCTCGGCCATCAGCGCGCCGTGGTTCAGCAGCCCGGTCAGCTCGTCGCGGTGCAGCATTTCCCGGAGCCGCCGGCCCCGCTCGGCGCGGGTGATGACCGTCTGGAGCATCAGCTCCGGGGTCGCGGAGTCGGGCAGGTAGTCGTCGGCCCCCGCGCGCAACGCCTCGATCTGCTCCGACGGATCGGCCGCGCCGATGACGATCGAGGGCAGCAGATGGAACCGCGGGTCCTGGCGGACCATGCGGACGACCGAGACACCATCCGCGTCGGCCAGCTTCGTCGCCACGGCCAGCAGGTCAGGCACCTCGCGGTCGAGCAGCTCCTGAACCGGCTTGGCCAGCGGGCTGCGGACGACGCGGATGTTCGCGTCCTCCAGCGTGCTCGCGACGCGGGCGCCGCGCTCCGGATCGGCGTCGAGCAGCAGCACCGTGGAGGGCGGCGCGCCGGTCCGCGCGAGCGTGCGGGCGTAGCGCGGGAGCCCCTCGACCATGCGATCGGCGGGGAACACGGCGTCCACACCGGCCGCCACGGCGCGGAGCCGGTCCACGGCGCGGAGCGTCTCGATCAGCACGACCGCGCGGGGCCGAGTGGAGCGGCGGCTGGTCCACGACGAGGCGACGGCGGAGGGATCGCCCTCGCCGGGGCCGGTGCCGATCACCAGCATGTCGGGACGCTGACCTCCCGACGCGGTGAGCGGGTCGTCCTTGCGACTCTTGAGCTCCACGGTGTAGCCGACGGCGACCAGCCCCTCGGTGAGCTGGTCCCGGTCAGGTCCGGGTGGCAGCACCAGGATCGCGCGCATGCCGGTCTCGGGCACGGTTGGCCCGGCCACGAACCGCGCCCGCGCCACCGTGAGGACCGCCTCGAGGCGCTTCACCGCCTCGTCCAGCTTTGCGGCCTGCTCCGGCGGCGGATCCGTCATGACGAGTCGCTCAGCCCCCCGCGCGATCTCGCTGATATCGGGGAAGCCATACGATCCGCCCGAGCCCGCGAGCCGGTGGAACCCTGTTCGGAGCGCTGGCAGCACCTTCGCTCCCTGGCGGAACGACTCGATGTCGGCCCGCAGGTCGGCGAACATCCTCGGCAGCTCGTCGAGATATTCCCGCTGCAGCTCGCGGTACGCTTCGTCGTGGGCGTCGCTCATGCGATCCTGAAATGCTCGAGGACGAGCCGCGCGGCGGCCACGAACGCTGCTGCGGTACTCCAGTGGCCCCGCACCTCGCTCCCATTCCGCGCCGCGAGGATGGCGCTCCGGTCGTCCACCACCATGACGATGGGCATCCCCGGCCAACGGTCCTCGTTCGCTACGACGTCCACGGTGGCGAACTCGAGCTCGACGGGCGCGCTCGCGACGAGCGTCAGCGGGACACCGGCGGAGAAGGGCCGGCGCAGCGCCGGCGCCAGCAGGGGGAACGCGTCGGGTGGCGCCAGCAGTCCGACCGACGCGGTTGCCCGGGCCACATCATGGGTAATGAGCTGGAGCAGCCCGCGCGCCGAGAGGATTTCGACCAGGGTCTCCGTCTCGGGAACCGAAGCCGCGTCCAGCTCCCGGCTGAGCCGCTCGAGCGCCTGGCCGTGGTCGTTGGAGATCCGCGCGATGAGTCCGGCCGGCGCCTCGGGGCGATACCGTCGAGGCCGGCCGGCGTCCATCCGGGCGGCGCCCTTGGAGACCAAGCCCTCCAGCGCGCTATAGGCGTTGGCCCGGGCCAGACCGGCAGCCCGGGCGATGGCGTATCCGGTGCCTGGCCCGCCGGTCAACAGGACTTGGTAGACCAGGCCTTCGGTGGGAGTGAAGCCGAAACGGGTGAGATCGATGGAAGGCACGAGTGGTAGTATGTCATACTACTCTCGGCGCCACAAGCGTCAGGCGTAGTCCAGTGACCAGCCCAGCAGCTTCGCGATGACCGCGAGCCGGAAGGTGATGTCCGCCTCCCGCCCTTCGGCCGTCTTGGGCTCGAGATGCAGCGGGTAGTAGTGGTAGGTGATCTTGTTGAGCGCTTTCGGTAGCGACCGCAGGTTCTTGGGTCGCCACACGCCAGTATCCTCGCAATCCTTGAGCATGCGGGCGAGCACCTTGGTGGCCACCGGCGCCCACTCCAGGGCGCCCATCCGCGCCAGCAGCTCGATGTAGTGCAGAGCAAGCGGAAGGTCTTTCGGGTAGCCCTTCGAATCGGCCTCGATCGGATCACCCAGGAGCAGGTGCTGCGGCTTGATGGACCGCTTACCCACCTGGATCACGAAGGCCTTCTTCGGCGCCGGCTGAGCCAGATAGTGTCCCAGCCGCTCGGTAAATCCCGCCCGCTCTCGGCGGAGATTGGGCATCGCCGCGATCATGGCCACCGAATACCAGCTCGGCGGATGCGCCTCGGGATGCAGCGCCAGCACCTTGCCCGACTTCACGAACGGCTTCTCCGCCGTCGGGCTCCGCAGGAACTGCGAGATGGAGTTGGCGATCTTGTGCCCGGCGCCCCGAAGCCGCGGATCCTCCGCGAACCCCGCCTCCGCCAAGGCGGCGGAGGCCGCCTCGCGGATGTTCTCCCGCGCCCACAGGATCGCCTCCGGATCGGTTTTCACCAGCCTCTGCATCTCGAACAGCAGGCCGGGGTCTTCGTCCCGGGACAGCAGGCGGAACAACACCCGATCCGCCAGCTTGAAAGGGCGCCCCGACCGAGGCCACTCGAGCTGAAGCAGCCGGCGGTAGTTGGGAATCGTGCCGACGTCCTTCACGCCATGGGCCACCGACGGGGCCAGCCCCAGCAAGTTGCCACCCCAGGTTCCCGGTGTCCTTCTGCTTCTTGACCACCGCCAAGGCCGCCTTGGAGTCACATACGGCCAGGTGAGCGGCCTCTCGCGCCTCCGGCGTGACGAACCCCGGCGGGGCGAGTTCGGTCATGGTCCGGAAACGGATCGACGGCCCGGCATTCTCGAGCAGCCAGGTGACGGGGATCCGGTGCTGGTTGGGAAGTTCCAGGAGCGCTCCTGGGGAACGTGGCGGAAACGGCGGCAAAGATAGGCGGGAAGGGGAGTTGGCGGTAGTCCGCCAACTCGTCGGGAAGGACTAGGAGCCCGCGCCTTTCCGCCTCGCCTCGCCGGCCTCCCGGAACTCCGAGGCGGCGGCCCACAGGGGTTGGGACGGCGCATTGGCCACCGACACCGCTGTCCTGACGGTGACGCGAAGCTGCTGGACTGCGCCATCATAGGTGAACCACGGCAGGATCTGGTCGCTGGCCTGGTGATACCGCTCTGCCACGTACTTGTCCTTCTGCTCCTGCCCGTAGGTCGCCGGCTTGCCCGCATACCTGGTCCCGTTCTCGATCGACGTGCCGGGGACGCCGGCGCGGGCCAGCGGGAAGTGGTCCGACCGGAAGTAGGCTCCCCGAATCAGGGCCTCCTCGTTGATCGTGACCGTCATCCGCTCTGCCGCCGCGGCCGCCGCGAAGACCTTCCCCAGGCTCGACTGGTCGAGGCCCAGCGCCGCGACGTCGGTCGTCCGGCCATAGAGGTTCATGACGTCGAGGTTGAGGATCGCGGCCAGGTCGCGGAGCGGGACGGGTGGGTGGTCAGCCAGCGCCTGAGAACCGATGAGCCCGGATTCCTCCGCGGCGAACCCGACGAAGATGAGCGACCGGTTGGTGCGCACGCCGCTCCGAACGAACGCCTCCGCCGCGGCGAGCACGGCCGCGGTGCCCGACGCGTTGTCCTCCGCGCCGTTGTAGATCGAATCGCCCTGGACCGGCGCACCGATGCCGAGATGGTCGTAGTGGCCGCCGATGAGCACCGCCTCCTTCGCGAGGGCGCCGGTGCCGGGCCACCGCCCCAGCACGTTCGCCGTCTCGGTCCGCCGGATCGCGCTCCGCACCGAGCCCTCGAGTGTCACGCCCAGCGGCACCGGCTTGAAGCCCTTCCGGCCGAGCGGCAGCGGTGAGCGCCGCGAGATCCTGCCCGCCCTGCTTGAAGAGCTGGGCGGCGGTGGCCTCCTGCAACCACCCGGCGGCCGCGAGCGATCCCGGCGGAGTCTCCAGCCGCACCTGCGGGCCGGTCCAGCCCGAGAGCACCGTGGTCCAGGGATACGTCGCGCTCTCGGTCGTATGGACCAGCAGCAGCCCGGCGGCGCCCTGCCGCTGCGCCTCTTCGATCTTGTACGTCCAGCGGCCGTAGTAGGTGAGAATCTTCCCGCGAAAGATGGTCGAGTCCTGCAGGCCGGGATCGTTGACGAGGGCGACCACGATCTTCCCCTTCACGTCCTCTCCGGCGTAGTCGTTCCAGCCCACCTCGGGCGCGACGATGCCGTAGCCCACGAAAACCGCCTCGCCGTTGACGCTCACCGACGAATCGTTGCGCATGGACCAGAGGACGTAGTCGTCCTTCCAGGTCAGCGGGCGCGCCGCCGGCGCGGTCACCGCGAGCGTCGGCGTCGGCGTGAGGGAGATGATCGGCACCCGCTGGTAGTAGCTGCCGCTGTCGCCCGCGGGCTCGAGTCCCAGGCGCCGGAACTGCGCGGCGATGTACTTGGCCGCGAGATCGCCGCCCCGGGTCCCCGGTGCGCGACCCTCCAGCGCGTCGTCGGCGAGATACTCGAGGTGGCCCCGCAGGACATTGCCGTTGACGGCGGCGGCGACACGGGCTCCCCCGGAAGGAGCCTGTTGCGCCGGCACCGAAGCGAGCGGGGCGATCGCGAGGGAAACGAGCAGGGCGAGAGTCGAGCGCATGAGCTTCCTGGGGTTAGCGGCTATCGCCGCACTCGAGAAGGATGATGCTGCCGGGTGAGCCGAATCCACCTTCGCTGGTGAGGACCAGTACGCGGTCGTCCAGCCAGGAGATTCCCTCTCCCTGGAGCTGAAGACCGGCCGCCTCGCAGGCCACGCCGGAGGGAACCAGGTCGCCATTGCGGCGTGAGCTCGAACAGGTACACCGCGACGTAGGTGCGGACGGCCACCCGGTCGCCGGACGGCGAGAGCGCCGCGTCGGTCACCCGGTTCGCCAGGCTCCCGGCCTCGATCGGAACCTTCCCCAGCGACTCCGCCGTCGCGACCTCGTGGTCCTCCCAGGCCTTCGCGGGAAGACGGTACAGCCGCGGTGGGGAGCTACGACCCTTGGAGATCAGATACACGGCGCCGTCCGGCGCTACGAACGCGGCTTCCACGTCGGGAGAGCCCTTCGGGTACCGGAACTCGAGCACCTCCGCCCGTGCCGTTCGGCCTCCCCGCGCGTGGACCGTGGGCTCCGGGAGCCGATAGAGGCTGGCCGTGCGGCGGTCCAGTCCGTTGTCACCGGTGTCGGCGAGGTACAGGCATTCCTTGGTGCCGCACGGGCCGAGCGCGATCGCCTCCCAATCCCGGTTCCTCGCGTCCGCGACCGCCAGGGCGCCATGATCCCGGCCCATCGTATCGGTGGCAAAGATCCAGGAGTCGTTGCCCGAGTCGTTCATGGTCCAGAGCACACCGGGCTGGCGACGGCTCACGGCGACGCCGGAGCTTTCGTCGAGCAACGGATGCGCGAACGTCCCGGTGCGACGGACGCTCGAGGCACGTCTCATCTCCCAGGGCGACTGGGTGCCAACCAGCGGCGAGAGGCCGCCCGCGATCGCGAGGGCGGCGACGAGGCCGAAGCCGGTCAGCAACAGCGAGGCGGGGCGAGTCAGATCGCGGCGGAGGGGCAGAGGTCGGCGAGCACGCACTGGGGGCAGCGGGGACGGCGGGCGATGCACACCTGGCGGCCGTGAAAAATCAGCAGATGCGACAGCAGCGCCCACTCGGCCTGGGGAAAGAGGATCATCAGGTCCTGCTCGATCTTCACCGGGTCGTCATGCCGGGTGAGCGCCAGGAGCCGCGACAGGCGGGTGACGTGGGTATCCACGGTCACCCCTTCGTTGATTTCGAACGCATTGCCGAGCACGACGTTGGCGGTCTTGCGTCCGACCCCGGGGATCTCGCGAAGCTGGTCCATCGTCCGCGGGACTTCACCCTGGTGATCGGCCACGAGGGCCTGCGCCATGCCGATCAGGCTGCGGGTCTTGTTGCGGAAGAATCCGGTGGACCGGATCATCTCCTCGACGTCCGCCGGTTTGGCGCGCGCGAGCAGGTCCGGCGTGGGATACCGCGCAAAGAACGCGGGGGTGACCATGTTCACGCGCACATCGGTGCACTGGGCCGACAGGATGGTCGCGACCAGAAGCTGGTAGGCGTTCTCGTAGTCCAGCGCGCAGCGGGCGTCGGGGTATTGCCGCTTGAGCCGCTCGAGGATGAGGCCCGCGCGTTCGGCGCGGGCCGCCTTCGATTCGCGGCCCGTCGCGCGCCGTTTCCGGGTCTTCACCGCCGCCGGCTCGCGAACGCGGTGAACTCTTCGACCGAGTGTGCGTTCAGGACGTCGCCGGGGCCCAGCCAGCCTTTGCGCGCCATCGCGACGCCGTACTCCACGTAGCCCAGCCCGGGGATGCTGTGCGCATCGGCGCCGATCGACAGCATCGCGCCGCCGGCGCGCACCCGGCGGAGCACCCGCCAGTCGAGGTCGAGCCGGTGGGGGTCGGCATTGATCTCGAGCGCCACTCCATTGGCCGCGGCCTTCTCGATGATCGCGTCGAGGTCCAGTCCGTAGGGATCGCGCGAGAGCAGGAGCCGGCCGGTGGGATGGCCGATGATCGTGAGGTACGGGCTGTCCAGCGCGGCCAGCATGCGCGCGGTCATCTCCGCGGGGCCCATGTTGAAGCGGCTATGGATGGACGCGATCACGAAGTCGAGCCCGGCGAGCGCCGAGTCCTCGAAGTCGATGCGGCCGTCGGCCAGGATGTCGGCCTCGACGCCCTTCAGGACCCGGATGCCCTTGAGCCGGCTGTTGACCTCGTCGATCTCCTCCGCCTGACGCCGCAGGTCGTCCGCCTTGAGGCCGCCGGCGTAGGCCGCCGCCTGGCTGTGGTCGGTGATCCCTACGTAGCGGTATCCGGCGTCGCGGCAGGCGAGGGCCAGCTCTTCGACCGAGGTCGAGCCGTCGGAGTAATTCGTGTGGCAGTGCAGGAACCCGCGGAGGTCGCCGGCTTCGAGCAGCCGCGGCAGCTTGCCCCGGGCGGCGGCGGCGATCTCGCCGGTGCCTTCACGCAGCTCCGGCACGATGAACGGCAGCTCCAGCGCTCGATAGAGGCTCGCTTCATCCGTCGTGGCGACGAACTCGCTGCCGTGCCAGAGCGCCGCCCCGGTGATGGTGTAGCCGCGTGCCGACGCATGGGCCGCGAGCTCGGCCAGGTGCGCCTCGCTTCCGGTGGCCTGCACCAGCACCGCGCCCACGTTCACCGACGTCGTCACTACGATCTGCGCGCTGGATCCGCCGGCGAAGCGGAGCGTGAGCCGGCGCTCGTCCTGCCCCGCGAACTCGTGTACGCCGGGAAGCTGGCTCAGCCGCTTGAACAGATCGGCGGGCGCCACATCCGCCACGAGCACCAGCACCAGATCGCGCACGACCTCCGATTTTCGCCGCACGTCACCCGCGACGAATACCGCGGTCACGCCGGGCAGGCGCTCCAGCGCCGAGCGGAGCCCTTCGGCTTCCTCGGCGGCGTGGTGGGACAGCCGGTAGGTGTTGGCCTGCCGCAGGAAGGCGATGCTCTTGAGGATGTTCTCGGAGGTCTTCTGCCCGAACCGAGGCAGCTTCGCGAGGCGGCCGTCCATCGCGGCCGCCTCCAGGTCCGGGAGGGAGTCGATGCCGAGGACCTCGTGGATCTGGCGGATCTTGGCCACGCCGAGCCCGGAGATCGACAGCATCTCGACCAGGCCGGGGGGAATCTGCTCCCGCAGCTCCTCCAGGATGCCGGCCTTGCCCGTGTTGACCAGCTCCGCCGCGATCTGCAGCGTTGCCGGGCCCACGCCCTTGGCCGCGGCGAGCGAGCCGTCCTCGAGGCCGAGGCGCAGATCTCCCGGGAAGCTGCCGATGGCACGCGCGGCCGTGCGGAAGGCGCGGATGCGGAACGGATTCTCGCCTCGCAGCTCCAGGAACGCGGCGATCTGCTCCAGCACATCCGCCACGGCCTTCTTGTCCATGAAGTCTTTCAGGGTTTCCATCGCGTCCGCCAGCCGAGCTCGAGCAGCTCCGCTTCGCCGATGATGGAACGCAGACCCGCGGCCGCGCCGCCTTCCAAGGTCGGATCGAAGAGGGCGGACCCATCCTCACGAGCGAGATTCTCCGCCCGTGACCCGCTGGCCTCGACCGCGCTGAACCCGCCCCGCTCCGGCCGCATCCCGAAGATGCCGAGGACGCGGAGGTCGCCTCCCGGGCCGGGCGAAACGAACACGCCGTCGAGCGGCTCGGGCACTTCGTCCTCGATGACGCTCGCCCAGATCATCCGCTCCGGAAACTGGGCGTAGTAGGAGGGCACGTCCTGCGGGGTCTCCTCGCCGCCCGGTCCGGCGGACAACAGCTCCTCGGCGTCCGCCCGGGTGACCGAGATGGTGACCGCCCCGGCGGCCCACGACAGATAGGCGTGGTGCACCAGGGCTACCATCTGGTCCATGGCTTCGCCCAACCCTTCCTCCGGGCGAAGGTCCCGAAGGAGCGTGATCACTTCGCGATCCATGAGAAACGCGTCACGGTCGGCCGGGTCCGCGCCGGAGGCCGCCAGGCTGGCGGCGATGCGAGGAAAGCTCGATTCCGCCACACGGTGGAAGACCAGATCGAAGGGGGTGGGGCGGGACATGCTGGAACAATAATGCGTGCCCGGAGCCTCAGGCCGCCAGAAAGCCCCCGACCACTCGCGTAAACTCTTCGTATGCCTCGACATGCGGTACGTGGCCGCAGTGAGGAACCGGATGGAAGTCCGCGCCGATGAGCCGCGCGGTCTCGCGCGCCGCCTCGACCGGGATGGGATCGTCTTCGCCGTGAAGTAGCACGGAGGGGATGCCGCGGAGTGACGGGAGTCGGTCTCGGAGGTCGAACTCGCCCAGGCTGGACCAGACTTCCTGCTGGGTTCTGCCGGTGACCCGGAAGGGCGTGAGTTCACGGGCGCGGGCGGGATCGTAGAAATAGGGCGCGACCGACAGCTCGAAGATGCGGAGCTGGAACGCGTCGGGGTCGCGCTCACGCAGTCCGCTCTCTCGCAGCTCGCGGCGGGCTTCCTGAAATCGTGGGTCGAGGTTGCGCTCGCCGAAACGGGCCTCGAATTGCTCACGCGCGGCGCGCCACGACGGCGCGGGCGAGACCAGCGCCAGGCGCTCGAGCCGGTCGGGATGCTCCAGCGCGTACAGCAGCGCGAGCAGGCCGCCCCACGAGTAGCCGACGAGCGCCAATGCGCTCGAGGGCCCAGGCGTCGCGCAGCGCCTCGAGGTCCTCGACGTGTTCCGTCCAACCGACGGGCGTATCCCGGCTCACCGGAGAGCGGCCGCCGCCCCGCTGATCGTAGTAGATCAGCTCATGACCGTCGGCCAGTCCGTCGAAGCCGGGCAGGAGATAGTCGTGGTGGGCGCCCGGCCCGCCGTGCAGGATGACGACGGGAGAGCCGTTGCCGACCCGGCGGACGAACAGGTCGACGCCGCGAATCGGGACCATGCTTTCGTGAGGAGTCACCGCCCTCACAACAACACCGCGATCGCGTCCGCCACCCGCCGCACCTCCGCCTCCTCCTCCGGCGTGAACGGATCGGGCTCGTCGCTGTCCACGTCGATCTGGCCGAGGATCTTGTCCCCGCGCCGGATCAGCACCACCAGCTCCGACCGGGTCCAGGTGTTGCATGCGATGTAGTTCTGGACCGCACGCACGTCGGGCACGTTCTGGTCCTGCCCGGTAGCGACCGCCGTGCCGCAGACTCCCTTGCCCACCGGGATCCGGGTGTGATCGGTTTCGCGGCCCGCGAACGCCTCCAGCACCAGCTCGTCGCCATGCAACATGTAGAGATACACCGACGTGTACGGTGCTCCCGCGGCCTGGATCTTCTCGGCGGCGGTGGTGAGCAGCTCCACCCGCCCGACCTCGCGCGCGAACGCGCCTCGCAGCGCGGCGATCACCTTGTCGGCGTTCAGCACGGCCATCGTCAGCCTCCCCGGGTTCCCAGCGTGGCCCGCACCGTGGTCACCTGATTGCCCCGCCGGATCACGATGTTGACGGTGTCGCCGGGCTCGTGGCTGCGGAGGGCGTTGGTCATGGCCTGAAGGTCGGGAACGTCGAGCTCGCCGATCCGGGTGATGATGTCGTCCCCCCGCAGACCCGCCTTCTCGGCCGGGCTGCCGGCCCGCACGCCGAGCAGGCGGACGCCGCCGGGATTGTCCGTCATGTCCGGAATGGTCCCCAGGTAGGTGCCGTACGCGGGCATCGCCGCGGCCGACGCATGCGCGGGTGGCGTCGCGTCCACCGGGGTGAGTTTCGTCGGCCGGTTGGCCAGCGCCGTCACCAGCCCGGTCGTGAAGTTCGACACGCGGCGGAATCCCTCGGGGTCGATCTTCTGCCAATCGTCGGTCGTGCGGTGATAGTCGTCGTGCAGGTCGGTAAACACGTGGAGCACCGGCCGGCCCGCGGCATAGAACGACGACTGATCGCTGGGGCCGTACCCGTCACCCTGCGCCTTGAGATCGAACCCCGCGTGCCAGTTGAGCGAGTCGAGCAAGGCGGGGAATTCCTTGGCCGTGCGCGCGCCGTACACGATCAGGCGTCCGTTCCGGAGGCGCCCGACCATGTCGAGGTTGATCATCGCCAGCGTGCTGCTGAGGGGGTACACCGGCTGCTTCACGTAGTGGGCGGACCCCAGCAGGCCGATCTCCTCGCCGCTGAAGGCGATGAAGATCACGGTCCGGGCGGGCGGCGCCTGTGCCAGGCGCGCGGCGATGTGAATCAGCATCGCCGCGCCTGACGCGTTGTCATCGGCGCCGTTGTGGACTTTGCCGGCGCTGTCGGGGTCGAGACTGCCGAACCCGCCGAGGCCCAGGTGGTCGTAGTGGGCGCCGACGATCACCGTCTCGTTGCGGAGTACCGGGTCGTGGCCGGGGAGCAGCCCGATGACGTTCTTCCCCACCAGTCCGCCGACCCTGGCCGACTGCGCGACCGGCGCCTCCTTGGCCACCGTGAAGGACTGGAACCATCCGCCGGCGCCCGGCTGCAGGCCGACCTGCTCGAACCGCCGGGCGAGGTACGCGGCCGCCGTGTCGGCGCCGGCGGATCCGGTCATCCGTCCGGCCAGCCCGTCGTCGCTGAGAATGCGGATGTCGTCCAGGGGCGTGATCGGCGGGGGCACCGGCTTCTCCACCGGGTGCTGCTGCTGGGTGCCGAATTGGGCCTGCACCCCGGCCGGGACCAGCGCCAGCGCGAGGCCGGCAAGGAGGGAGAGCAGTCTGGTTCGGATCATACTGGAAAATACCCCGCTCAGCGGGGTACGAAGTCAGTGTCGGGTTTCAGTCGCCGGACGAACGCGGCGAGCAGCCGGGCCGTCTGGTCGAGGTCGTCCAGGGTCACCATCTCGTTGGGGCTGTGCATGTAGCGGTTGGGCACCGAGACCAGCGCGGTGGCCACGCCGCGGTGGGCGTTGAAGATCGCCTCGGCGTCGGTCCGGGTGTCCCGGGACGCCGCCTCGATCGTGTACGGGATCTTCTCGGCCTCCGCCGCCTGGGCCAGGAAGTCGAACACTACCTCGCTGATGGAGGCGCCGCGCGACAGCACCGGCCCGCCGCCCAGCCGGTAGTCGCCGTGACGGCGCTTGTCGACGCCCGGGTAATCGGTGGCGTGGGTGACATCCACCACGATGGCGACGTCGGGCTCCAGGGCCACCGCGGAGCTGCGCGCGCCGCCGCCGGTGCCGGCGATCTCTTCCCGCGTCGTCGCCACGGCGGTGACCGCCGCGGCGGGCCGCGGTCCGGCCGCGAGCAGCCGCACCGTCTCCAGCACGATGTACGCGCCGATGCGGTTGTCGATGCTGCGGCTGACCAGACGCCCGTTGGGGAACTCCAACACTCCCGCCGACAGGACGCCGGGATCGCCGATGCGAACCCGCGCCTCGGCTTCCTTGCGGTTGGCCGCGCCGACGTCGATCCAGAGCGCTTCGACCTTGGAGACTCTTTCCCGGTCGTCCTTGTCCATGATGTGGATCGCCTTCTTGCCGACCACGCCCACCACCGGACCACCCTTGCCGAGCAGGCGGACCCGCTGGCCGACGAAGACCTGGTGGTCCCAGCCGCCGATGGTGTCGAAGCTGAGGAAGCCGTCATCGTCGATGTGCGTGACCATGACGCCGATCTCGTCGATGTGGCCCGCCAGCATGACCCGGGGGCGCCCGGATGGATTGAGCGTCGCGTACGAGTTGCCGGCCACGTCCGCCCGCACCTCGTCGGCGAGCGACTCGGCCTCCTTGCGCCATACCCGTGCCGGGGCGGCTTCGAAGGATGAGGGTCCCGGCGTGTCGAGGAGCGTCTTGAGGAAGGCGAGGGATTCGGGAGTCATGGTCGTGTGGTGAAGGACGCCTAAAGTGGCCTGCGGGTTGGCGGTTGTCTACCCCTGCCGGCCGCGGATATCCAGCTCCAGAAACCGGGTGCCCGCCACTGGATTGTGCCGGTACGGGGCGATCTCCCGGAACCCGATCGCCAGGTAGAGCCCGATCGCCGCCTGCATGCTCGGCAGGGTGTCGAGGCGCATGCGCTCGTACCCGGCCGCCGCCGCATCGGCGACCACGCGCTCCGCCAGCCGGCGTCCCCATCCACCGCCGCGGGCCGATGCCCGCACGAAGAGACGCTTCATCTCGGCGATGCCGGGTTCCAGCGAGCCGAAACGCCACGCATCCGGCCGGCTCGCTGCCATCGAAGCCGAGCAGCAGGCCGCCCGTGGGGCGGGCGTACGCACCGGGCAGACCTTCCAGCTCCTCGGCGAACCCCTGGAAGCCGAGGTCCACGTCGAGTGAGGCGGCGTACTCCTGGAACAGCCGCCGCGCGATGGCGAGACCCTCGGGTCCCGATGCCTCGATGATCTCAGGCATGTCGGCCCCGCCACCGCACCATGCCGGCGTTCTCGCGGCCGTCGAGCGCGCCGCGGAGCAGCTCGGCGCCGTCTACGATCCGAGGCCCCGACCGCGAAGTGTACGAGTTGCCGTCGAGCACCCAGACGGGGGCCGAGCCCAGACAACGCCCGCGCGGCCTGGGACTGGAGTGACGCCAGCTCGGCCAGCGAGCGCTCCACCCCGAATCCGCAGAGCGCGACGACGATCATCTCCAGGGCGAAGCTCCGCCAGCTCGGCCCAATCTCGCCGCGCGGAGTGACTGCCGGGTGCGGCACCGATGTCCTCCCCACCCGCGGCAGCCACCATCTCCGGAACCCAATGTCCGGCCAGATAGAGCGGCTCCAGCCATTCGACGACGAGCGTGCGCGTGCGCTGGGGCCGTGGGCGGGCCCGGAGCCGTGCGAGACGGCTCCCGAGCCCCGCCACCAGCTCATCTCCGTCGGCGGCGAGATCGATGGCCGCCGCCACGGCACGGATGTCCGCCCAGATGCCCTCCACGGTGCGCCCGGATAAGCGCGAGCACGGCGGGGGACACCGGCATGACGGACGCGAGGCGATGCACCTCGCCTTCGGCGACCGCGCAGACCTCGCAGAGATCCTGGGTGATGATGAGATCGGGAGCGAGCTGCCGGAGCGCCGCTGCATCGACGCCGATGACCGGCTTTCCCTCGCTGTGGAGGCGCCGGACCTCGGCGTCGATGACGGCGCCGGGTGTCGAGGGATCGATCGGCGTGGCGGTGACCCTGGGGAGCCCTTGAACCGAGGCGGGGTAATCGCACTCGTGCGAGATCCCGACCAGACTGCCCGCGCCGCCCAGTGCCGCCACGATCTCCGTGGCGGCCGGCAACAATGTGACGACCCGCATTCAACGCTCGATCAAACGACTCGGCCGGAAGTTCCCGAAGAGGAGCAGGCCGGTCAGCGTGGCGATCAACGTCCGGAAATCGTGGGTGAGCATGTAGGCGACCAGCCCCAGCAGACTCGGCGCCTCCACCAGTGCCCAGATCGTGATCGCCTTGCCGAGATTGGCCTGCCACCACTGGTCCTGCGAGACGGCCTGGGACACCGGTCCCAGGCGGTTGGCCGTGAACATCGCGCCACCGAACAGGATTGCGCTCACGACGACCAGCGCGACATAGAGCACCTTGCGGTCCGGCAGGGCGTCCGCCGGCACCGGCGACTCCATTCCCCGGAGCCAGGCGACCGCCCCGAACAACAGGATCCCGCTCACCAGCGCCGCGTGGATGATCCGGGCGTTGATGGCCGGCGAGACCGAAGAGCTGGAGCGCCACCTCAGCGGCTCGCGATGCGATACAGGACGTAGCCCAGCGCCGCGTAGATGACCACCGCGATCACGTCGCTCTGGGTGAACGCGCCCAGCTTCTCCTGGAGACCCGCCACATGCGCCAGGTACTCGGCTGCCGGCACGCCGGCCGCGTCGGCACGGGTCACCATCATCGCCGCGATGCCCGCGATGGTGATGCCCGCGATCGCGCCACCCGCGATGAGCCCGCTGGAGAACAGCACGCCCGGACCCGACTCCACGTCGGCGATGGACTCGCCGCTGCTCGAGCGCTTGCGCTCCACCAGCCATCGGATCACGCCGCCGATGAACATCGAGGCGGACGTGGAGATCGGCAGATAGACGCCCACCGCGATCGGCAGCGACTGAAGGCCCATGATCTCGATCGCGATCGTCAGGCACACGCCGATGAGGACGAGACCCCACGGCAGCTTCTGCGTGAGGATGCCATCGGTCACCAGGGCCATGATGGTCGCCTTGGGCGAGTCCAGTTTGGTGATCGGCCGGCCATCGATTTCGCGGATTCGCCCGCCGATACCCGGATCCACCAGATAGGCGACCTCTTTCGTCGCCGGATCGAGGAGGTACTTGCCCGGCTGGATGCCTTCGACCGGCAGATTCACCCGGACGACCTGCCACTCCTGGCCGTCGTGCCGCATCGTCTCACCGAGGGTGGTCACGGTGCGATTCCCCTCACCGGGGGCTGACGCTTCCAGCTCGACGCCGGGATGCCGCTCGGGGACGATGGTGGTGTAGGTGTTGTTGAGGAGGGTCAGGGTCCAGCCGATGGCGAGTGCCGAGGTGACCGCGCCGATGAGGATGCCGATCTGCTGTCGCCGCGGCGTGGCGCCCACGTAGAACCCGGTCTTGAGGTCCTGGCTGGTGGCCCCCGCGTTCCCGGCGGCCACCGCGATGACGGCGGCGATGGTCAGGGCGCCGACCCGGTGGTCCACGCCGGTCCATCCGATGAGGAGAAAGATCGTCGCGGTGCCGATCAGCGCCGCGATCGTCATCCCGGAGATCGGGTTGGCGCTCACCCCGATCTCGCCCGTGATCCGGGAGGAGACCACGACGAAGAAGAAGCCGAAGACCACGATCAGCACCGCGCCCAGCAGGTTCACCGCGAGCTGCGGCAGCATCGTCAGGATCAGCGCCAGCACCACCGCGCCCACCGGGGTGAGCCAGATCGGGAGATCGATGTCGGTCCGGATTCGCGTGGCCGCGGCGCCGACGCTCCCCCGGAGATCCTCGAAGCCGGAGCGGAACGCCCCGACGATAGTCGGGAGGGACCGAACCAGGGCGATGATGCCCGCCGCGGCCACGGCCCCCGCACCGATGTAGAACACGAAGTACGACCGCACCTCGCTCGGACTCATGGCGCCGATGAGCTTGGGCTCGGCGAAGATGGGCTCGGTCAGCCCGGAGCCGAACAGCTTGATGGCGGGGATCAGCACCATGTAGGCGAGGAATCCGCCGGCGAACAGGTAACCCGAGATCCGCGGTCCGATGATGTAGCCGACGCCCATCAGCTCGGGCGAGATCTCCGCCGAGATCGAGGCCCCCTGGTAGGTCTTCGAGGTCCACGACGGATATTCCTTCCATCCCCGGAGACCGACCATCAGGAACTTGTAGACGAAGGCGATCCCGAACGCCTGGAACAGCCGCTGCGCCTGGAGCCCGCCCCGCTCGCCCGCGATCAGCACTTCGGCGCAGGCGGTGCCTTCCGGATAGGGGAGCCGCCCGTGCTCCTTGACGATGAGCGCGCGCCGGAGCGGGATCATGAGCAGCACGCCCAGGATGCCGCCGACGACGGCCACTACTGCCACCTTGCCGATCGTCAGGTCGTAGCCCAGCAACAGGATGGCCGGAATGGTGAAGACGATGCCCGCGGCGATGGACTCGCCGGCGGAGCCCGTCGTCTGCACCATGTTGTTCTCCAGGATCGTGGACTTCCCCAGCGTTCGGAAGAACGCGACCGCGAGGACCGCGATCGGGATGGACGCCGACACCGTGAGCCCGATCTTGAGCGCCAGGTAGACGCTCGAGGCGGCGAAGACGATACCGAGCACCGCCCCGAGGACGATGGCGCGGACCGTCAGCTCCGCGGGCGCCTGGGTCGCTGGGACGAACGGCTGGAACCCCGGAGTCGTGTCGGGCTTGAGTGCGGTGGCCATGCGATCCGTTGGGTGGAAGGTGTGAGGATACTACGCCCGTCGTCCGCCGGCCGGAAGACGGCCCGCACCGCCGTCACCGCCTGCAACCGGGCGCCGTCTCGTCCGCCGCGTGAGGGTCATCACCGCGCGCAACTGCCTTTCCTGCTAGGATATGCGCGTTCTTCACTCAAGCCAAAACCTCTCTGGGGAGGCCGGTATGCTGTGGACGATCTTCGTGATCCTGCTGGTGCTCTGGCTGCTCGGGATGGTCTCGTCGTACACGCTCGGCGGGTTCATTCACATTCTGCTGATCATCGCGTTGGCGATCGTGCTCATCCGCGTCATCCAGGGGCGTAGACCCGTATGAAGCCAGGGACGATCATCGGGATCATCCTGATCGTGCTCGGCGTCACGGGCTTCGCCCTGGGCGGCTTCTCCTTCACGAAGAAGGAGAAGGTCCTCGACGTCGGTCCGATCGAAGCGACCGCCGACGACAAGAAGACGGTCCCGATCCCGCCGCTGGTTGCCGGCCTCGCGCTGGTAGGTGGGGTCGTCCTGGTAGCCGCGAGCGCACGCCGGAGCTGAACGAAAAAGGCCGCGGGCATTGCCCGCGGCCAGTAGGTCACTCCGAGTCCGCCGCGATCCTTATGGGGTAGGCGCGGCCGTGTTCGGAGTGGCTCCTGCATCATCCCCGCCCAGCTGCACCGGGGGTGGCGGGACGCTGTCGGTCGGGATGACGACACCGTTCGCGCCCAGATCCCGGAACAGCTTCCACTGTGCCTGCCGCGCCGCCCACGGGCGGCGCCCGTTGTACATCAGCGAGACCAGCAGCACGCCGTTCTCCGTCCCAAGGTAGCCGACGACGGTCGTGACCTGTCCCAGGGTTCCGGTCTTGGCGCGAACCACGCCCTCGCCCGGGAACCCGGTGTTGAGCCGGCGGAGCGTCCCGGTCCCGTTGGCCGGGAGGAGCTGCGGGAAGTTCTGTCCCGCCGCGGTGGACGGGAACTTGGCGAGATAGGCGATGAACGCCGAAGGCGCCACCCGGTCGTTGTAGGATAGCCCGCTGCCGTCGGCGAGGTAGACGCCCTCGGTCGAGCCGATGACCTCGCGCACGTGCTGGGTGAGCGCCTCGTTGGGCCGATCCTGGCCGCCCGCCCACTGGAGCAGCAGCTCGGCGCCGAGGTTGAGGCTGCGGCGGTTGATCTCGCTCGCGAGCGAGTCGAGCGGCGCCGACGCCACTTCGGCGAGAACCTGAGGCTCACCTTCGGGAGGCAGATCCGGCGTGGGCGCGCGGTTCCAGATGATGCCCGCCTTCGCGAGCGCGGCGCCCCACACGGCGTTGAGGACCACCTTGGGGTCGGAGGCGACCGCGGTGAGCCGCCGGGTCGAGGCGCGCACGCCGATCGAGCCGGTCACGATCCAGCCGCCATCCTTCCGCCGGGTCAGTCCCAGCCGCGACCGCCGGCCGGACCGGGTCGTGGCATTGACGGTGACCAGCGAGGTGATCCCCGACGGCGCGGTCTCGACCAGCCGCACCTTGTGGCCGACCTTGGCCCCCGGCTTCACGGTGATCCAGACGATGTTCTCGTGCAGCGTGAGCGGTCCGACGGGCGGCGCGAAGAGGCGGCCCCGGTGCCGGTTGTCCCAGGCGGCCGGGTACACCGCCGACGCGGGGCCGTCGGCACTCTGCACCTGCAGCGGGCCGTCGAGCCGGCGCACGCCGGCGCTGGCCAGCTGAAGCGCGAGGTCGTACAGCGACGGTCCGGTTCCCTGCGCCCGCTCGAGGGTCGGATCGCCGTTCAGCTCGAGCGCCCAGCTCCCCTTCCAGGTGCCGGTCTCGAGCTCAACGCCGCCGATACCCGACGACCCGCGTGGACCGCCGCGCGGCGCCCCCGAGGACGCTGCGGGCGAACCCGGTGGTGAAGAGCTTGACGGTGGAGGCGGGGACCATCGGCTGGTCGGGATTGACGCTCCAGAGCATCCGGCCGGACTCGTCGGCCACGGCGATGCCCCACTGGCCCGGAGCCCGGCGGGAGGTCGCCTCGTACCAGGTCGACAGGCGGCTGGTGAGCGCGTCCGCGGTGCGGAGGGGCGCGGTGGCGACCTCGACCGCACTCTGCGCCACGGCCTGGTTGGCCGATGGGAAGAGCACGGCAACCAGGCCGAGCGAGCAAGCAACAGATCTGAAAGACAAACGCGGCAATTACGATCCCGGGATTGCGATTTTTGGCAGCGCTCGGAACACGTCGGGCGTCAGGAATTTCTTCGCCCAGGTTTTGATGTCAAGCTTAAGACCAGATCCCGTAGGGGGTTATACGCGGGGTCCGGCTGGGTTCGTTTCACCTCGGCGGAGGAGGTTACGAACAAGGCCGCAATAGAGCAAGGAACAGGCCGAATTGTTACCCAGGCTCGGGTGAGCCAAGTCACGGTTACACAATGGCCTGTCGCCTACGCTGGGAGCAGCAGTTCCTGGTCCAAGTGAGCCGATGACGATCTGAGGAGGCCCCTAATGACGAAGCGTTCGACCACAGGCTTGGCCGCGGCGGCGTTGCTGTTCGGTACGTTGGCGTGCGCCGGCGGCATGGCCCGCGAAGAGGACACGGCCGCCGCCCGGGACACTACCGAAGCCCAGAATCCCTCGGGCTACCGTGGGATGGAGCAGGACACCACCCAGGTGCCCACCGATAGCCAGCCCACCCCGACCGATACCTTCCTGCAGCAGCAAGGGACTGGCACGCCGGCCGATACGGCCGGGTATTCTGGGATCGAGCATCCCGATACCAGCGGAATGAGTCAGGACACCAGCGGGATGAGTCAGGACACCAGCGGGATGAGTCAGGACACCAGCGGGATGGGTATGAGCGACACGACCGGTGCGACAGGAGTGGACACTACCTCGCCCTAGCGCAGCAGCCCCAGCAGCCCCTTCGCGATGGTCTGGAGCTGCATGTTGCTGGTGCCCTCGTAGATCGTCCCGATCTTCGCGTCCCGGTAGTACTTCTCGGCGGGGTACTCCTTGGAGTAGCCGTATCCGCCGAACAGCTCGAGACAGTTGGACGTGGTGCGGTCGGCGACCTGGGAGCTGAAGAGCTTGGCCATGGCGGCCTGCTGCTGGAACGGCTGTCCGGCGTCCTTGAGCCGGGCGGCGTTGTAGACCATCAGTCGGGCCGCCTCCAGGTCGGTGGCCATCTGCGCCAGCTGGAACTGCACCCCCTGGAATTCGGCGATCGCCTTCCCGAACTGCTTGCGCTCCTTCACGTAGGCGGTCGCCGCCTCGAGCGCGCCCCGCCCCACGCCGATCATCTGCGCCCCGATGCCGATCCGCCCCTCGTTCAGCGTCTCGATGGCGATCTTGTACCCCTGGCCCACCGGGCCGAGCACGTTCTCGTCGGGGACCTCGCACTGCTCCAGGATCAGCTCGGTCGTGCTGGAGGCGCGGATGCCCAGCTTGTCCTCCTTCTTGCCCACCGCGAAGCCCGGGAAATTGCGCTCCACGATGAACCCGGTGATGCCTTTGTAGCCCTTGGAGAAGTCCGTGTTGGCGAAGACGATGTAGACCCCGGCCTCGGCGCCGTTGGTGATCCAGAACTTCCGGCCGGTCAGCTCCCAATGGTCGCCCTTGCGCTCGGCCTTGGTGGCGAGGGCGAACGCGTCGCTGCCGCTGCCCGGCTCGGAGAGCGCGAAGGCGCCGAGCAGATCGGCCGTCATGCGGGGAAACAGGCGCTCGTGCTGCTCGGCGTTGCCCCAGCGGAGCAGGGCGTTGTTGACCAGCGTGTTGTGGACGTCCACGTAGATCGCGGCGGAGGCATCCACCCGGGCCAGCTCCTCGATGGCGAGGACCGCCATGAAGATGGAGCCGCCGGCGCCGCCCAGACGCTCCGGCACTTCGATGCCCATCAGGCCGAGCTCGAAGAACTTGGGGATGAGGGAGGGCTCGAACTTGGCCGCCTCGTCCATGGACTGGACCAGCGGCCGCACCTCGGTCTCGGCGAACTCGCGCACCGCGTCGCGGAAGAGGCCCTCTTCCTCGGACAAACTGGTCAGGGCGGGAGTGGGCGCGGACACGGTGTCGGTCATCGGCGGCTCGGCTGGGGAGGAAGTAGACCTCGAAAATACCGGTGGGGCGGGAAAGCGACAAAGGGCTTACGTTTCGCCACCCCATGGCTACCAGTTCGACTCCCGGCCGGACCTCCGTCGTTCGCCGCCTCCGTGAGGCCCGCCCCCTTGTCGCCGTCGAGCTGCGACCGCCGCGAAGCGGGATGTCCTACGGCTCCAGCGTGGACGCCTGGATCGACATGTATCACTCGATCCGGCGCCTGGCCAGGGAGGACACCCTCATCTTCCTCACCGACAACGCCATCGCCCAGGCCGAAGAGGAGAACCTCTCGCACCTCACGACCAACCTGGCCGGCGAGCTGTCGCCCGAGCGGATCGTCCCGTTTCTCACCGCGAAGCATTCGCTGGACTACGTGCGGCTCTACGCGGCGCGGGCGGCCTCGCACGGGTTCGAGGCGCTGACGGTCGTGGGTGGCGATCGGTTCGCCGGGCCGCCCCGATGCCTGCCGCACGCCTACCTGCTCCGGAAGTGGATTCGAGAGCGCGTGCCTGCCATGGACCTCGGCGGCTGGGTGAACCCGCTGCGGGATCCGTCCGAGCAGGTGGATTTTCTGGTGAGCCCGGAGTTCGAGGCGGAGTTTTACCTCACCCAGATCGTCTCGCACCACACCATCGATCGGGTCCAGGCGTTTCTGGCGGAGGCGAGCCGGCGGGGCGTGACGTACCCCGGTGTCTTCGGCGTGTTCCTCTACCGGAGCGCCAATCCGCGGACGCTCGAGCAGCTCGGCGAACTACTTCCCCGTCCCAGCCGAGGGGATCACTCGCGATTTCGCAGAGGGGTTGTCGCCGGAGGAGATCTGCGCCCGCACCATCCGCGCGCTGCGCGAGATCGGGGTGGACAAGGTGTACGTCAGCAATCTCGGCTTCGACCGGCCGGATGCACGCTACCGCAGGATCGTCGAGCTCCTCTGAGTGGCACCGAGTGCCTCGATGGCCACCTCCGGCCTGCCCGGCGCGCTCACCTCAATGCCCTGCACGGACCCACGCACCGCCTCCACGATTTCCTGAGCGATCCTGATGCCCTCGGCGTGAGCGTCTCCGCGCGCCTCCGCCTGCCGCATCCGGCCGAGCACCGCATTCGGGGACGCGGACACCCGGCACCTCGTTGGCGAGGAACTCCGCGCTCCGCAGCTGACGTCAGCGGCCACAGCCCCGCGATCACCGGAATCCGCCACGCCGCGATCCGCTCGAGGAACCGCTCCAGCTCCTCGGGGTCGAAGACCGGTTGGGTGACGGCGAATTCGGCGCCCGCTTCGACCTTCCAATGGAACCGCTCCAGCTCCAGCTCCAGATCGGGGGCGCCCTGGTTGGCGGCCACGCCGACGACGTACCGGGTCGGCTCGCCGATGGAGGCGCCGCCGGGGTCGCGGCCCTGGTTGAGCCGGCGCACCACGTTGGTGAGACCGATGCTGTCGATGTCGAACACCGCGGTCGCATCGGGGTAGGGGCCGGCGGTCGGCGGATCGCCGGTGACGATGAGCACGTTCCTGAGCCCGCCGGCGGCGGCGCCGAGCAGATCGCTCAGCATGCCGAGCATGTTCCGGTCGCGGCAGGTGTAGTGGAAGACCGTCTCGAGGCCGACCTCGCGCTCGATGATGAGCGCGGCCGGCACGACGCCCATGCGGCTCTGCGCGCGAGGACCATCGGCGAGGTTCACCGCGTCCACCCCGGCATCGCGGAGCATCCGGGCCTGGTGCAGCATCGTCTCCGGGTTCCAGCCGCGCGGAGGCACCACCTCGACGCTGCGCACGAACTCGCCCGCGGCGAGCTTGCGTCCCCACTGCGAGCGGGAGGCGAGGGGAACCGGTTCGACTTCCGCGGCCCCATCGGTCGGGGTTGCACTGACGGCCACCGACACGCGAGGCGTGGCGTCCGCCACGCATTCCCGGATCCGGCGGATGTGCTCCGGGGTGGTGCCGCAGCATCCGCCGACGAGCCGCGCGCCGGCCGCGATGAGCCGGCGAGCGTACTGCGCCATGTAGTCGGGGCTGGCGAGATAGATCCGGCGGTCGCCGACCGCGCGAGGCAGCCCCGCGTTCGGCTGGGCCGACAGCGGCGCGGCGATGGTGTCGGCCATCCGCTCGATGGCCTCGAGCATCGGTGCGGGCCCGACCGAGCAGTTGAGCCCGACGACGTTCGCTCCCCATTCCACCAGCCGCGCGGCGATGGTCTCGACCGGCGTGCCGTACGAGGTGACGCCGTCCTCGCCCACCGTCATCTGGGCGATGACCGGAAGGTCGGGCGCCACGCTCCGGGTGGCCTCGAGCGCGGCGTGCACCTCCTCCAGGTCGCTGAAGGTCTCGAGGATGAAGCCGTCCACGCCGCCTTCGGCGAGACCGCGTGCCTGGCGGGCGAAGTAGGCGACCGCCTCGTCCCGGCCGGTCGATCCCCACGGCTCGATCCGGATGCCGAGCGGGCCGATCGCCCCGGCGACCCGGGCGCGGCCGCGTGCCGCGCGATGGGCCAGCGCCGCCGCGGCGCGGTTGATCTCCTCGGTGCGCTCCTCCAACCCGAACGCGGAGAGCTTCACCGGGTTGGCCCCGAAGGTGTTGGTCTCCAGGATCTCGGCCCCGGCCCGGACGTACGCCTCGTGCACCTCCTGCACCAGGGCCGGTTGGGTGATCGTGAGCTCGTCGTAGCAGACGTTCACGAACACGCCCCGGCTGTAGAGCATGGTGCCCATCGCGCCGTCGAGGAGGTGGACGCGGCCGTCGGTGAGGAGATCGTTGAGAGTGGGCACCGCCTGTCCGCTCACCTCTCGTACCCCAGATTCGGCGCCAGCCACCGCTCCGCCTCCGCCACCGTCATTCCCTTCCGCTCGGCGTAGTCCTCCACCTGGTCGCGGGCGATCTTCCCGACGCCGAAGTAGCGGGCCTGCGGGTGCCAGAAGTAGTAGCCGCTCACCGCGGCGGCCGGGGTCATCGCGAAGCTCTCGGTCAGCGAGATGCCGGTGTGGCGCTCCGCCTCCAGCAGGTCGAAGAGCGCGCGCTTCTCGGTGTGGTCGGGACAGGCGGGATAGCCCGGTGCCGGGCGGATGCCCTGGTACGCTTCCCGGATGAGATCGGTGTTCTCCAGCGCCTCGTCCCGGGCGTAGCCCCAGAACTCCTGCCGGACGCGCTCGTGCAGCCGCTCGGCGAACGCTTCGGCCAGCCGGTCGGCCAGGGCCTTGGCGAGGATCGCGTTGTAGTCGTCCTGGGCGGACTCGAACTCCTTCACCAGGGCATCGACTCCGATGCCGGCGGTGACGGCGAACGCGCCGACGTGGTCGGCGATGCCACGCTCCTTGGGCGCCACGTAGTCGGCCAGCGCCAGGTTGGGCCGGCCGGGCGGCTTCGCCATCTGCTGGCGGAGCGTGTGGATGATCCCGATGCGCTCGCCGCGCGCGCCGGGAGCGTACAGCTCGATGTCGTCACCCACCGACGCGGCCCGGAAAAGCCCGAACACCCCGCGCGCGGTCAGCAGGCGCTCGCGCACGATGCGGTCGAGCAGCTTGCGCGCGTCGTCGAAGAGGCTGCGCGCGGCCGGCCCGACCTTGGGGTCGTCCAGGATCGCCGGGTAGTGTCCCGCCAGCTCCCAGGTCTGGAAGAACGGCGTCCAGTCGATCCGTTCCACCAGCTCGGCCAGCGGATAGTCCTCCAGCACCGTGATGCCGAGCGCGCACGGTTGGGGCGGTGCGGTCTCAGCCCAGTCGATCGCCAGCCGGTTCGCGCGCGCATCCGCGATCGAGATCCCCCGCTCGGACGCCGTCCGCCCCGCGCGCTGCTCGCGGATGTCGCGGTACTGGGCGCGCACGCCCTCGACGAACTCGCGCTGCATTCCGGCGCTCAGCAGGTTGCCCGCCACGCCGACCGCGCGGGACGCATCCAGCACGTGCACCGTGGCGCCGTGATACTGCGGCTCGATCTTCACCGCCGTGTGGACCCGGGAGGTCGTGGCGCCGCCGATCAGCAGCGGCGTCTCGAATCCTTCCCGCTCCATCTCGCTGGCGACGAAGCTCATCTCCTCCAGCGACGGCGTGATCAGTCCGCTGAGGCCGATCAGATCCACCTGCTCGCGGCGCGCCGTCTCCAGGATCCTGGCGGACGGCACCATCACGCCGAGGTCGATGACCTCGTAGTTATTGCACTGCAGCACGACGCCCACGATGTTCTTGCCGATGTCGTGCACGTCACCCTTCACCGTGGCGAGCAGCACCTTTCCGTTCGAGCGGGACACCGAGGTGTCGTCCCGCTCCGCTTCGATGAACGGGATCAGGTGCGCCACCGCCTTCTTCATCACCCGGGCGCTCTTGACCACCTGAGGCAGGAACATCTTCCCGGCGCCGAAGAGGTCGCCGACGATGTTCATGCCGTCCATCAGCGGCCCCTCGATCACCTCGATCGGCCGCGCGGCCTGCAGGCGGGCCTCCTCGGTGTCTTCCACCACGTAGTCCGCGATGCCCTCGACCAGCGCGTGGGCGAGCCGCTCGCCCACCGGCTTCTCCCGCCAGGAGAGATCGGCCGTGCGGCCCGCCGCCTGCCCCTTCACCGAGTCGGCCACCTCCAGCAGGCGGTCGGTCGCGTCGGGCCGGCGGTTGAGGACGACATCTTCCACCCGCTCCAGCAGATCGGCCGGGATATCGGCGTAGATCGGCAGCAGACCGGCGTTCACGATCCCCATGTCCATCCCCGCGGCGATGGCATGGTAGAGGAACACCGCGTGGATCGCCTCGCGCACGGGGTCGTTGCCACGGAAGGCGAACGACACGTTGCTCACCCCGCCGCTCACCAGTGCGTGGGGGAGCTCCGCCTTGATCCGACGCACCGCCTCGATGTAGGCCAGGGCGTAGCCCGAGTGCTCCTCGATCCCGGTCGCGATCGCGAAGATGTTGGGATCGAAGATGATGTCCTCGGGCCCGAAGCCCACCCGCTCGGTCAGGATGCGGTAGGACCGGCGGCAGATCTCCACTTTCCGCTCGACGGTGTCGGCCTGCCCCTGCTCGTCGAACGCCATCACGATGACGGCCGCACCGTAGCGGCGGACCAGGGTCGCCTGGCGGACGAACTCCTCCTCGCCCTCCTTGAGGCTGATCGAGTTGACCACACCCTTGCCCTGGATGCACTTGAGTCCCGCCTCCAGGACCGACCACTTGGAGGAGTCCACCACCACCGGCACCCGGCTGATATCGGGCTCGGAGGCGAGCAGCTTCAGGAACGTCGTCATCGCGGCCTGCGAGTCGAGCATGCCCTCGTCCATGTTGACGTCGAGCATCTGGGCGCCGCTGTCCACCTGCTGGCGCGCGACGTCGAGCGCCTGGTCGTAGGCGCCCGAGAGGACCAGCTTGGCGAACTTGCGGGAGCCGGTGACGTTGGTCCGCTCGCCGACGTTCACGAAGTTGCTGTCGGGCCGGATGGTGAGCGGCTCGAGTCCGCTCAGCCTCAGCTGGGCGGGGATCGCCGGGGGCCGTCGGGGCGGAAGTCCCTGCACGGCCTCGGCGAACGCGCGGATGTGCGCCGGCGTGGTGCCGCAGCATCCGCCCACCAGGTTCACCAGCCCGTGCTCCGCGAACTCGCGCAACACCTCCGCCATCTTCTCCGGCGTCTCGTCGTACTGGCCGAATTCGTTCGGCAGGCCCGCGTTGGGATGGGTGCTCACCGGCACCGGCGCTACCCGGGCGAGATCCTGGACCCAGGGACGGAGCGCGGCGGGACCGAGCGCGCAGTTGAAGCCGACGCTGACCGGCCGGGCGTGCGCGACCGAGTTCCAGAACGCCTCCGCCGTCTGTCCCGACAGGGTGCGGCCGGAGGCGTCGGTGATGGTGCCGGAGATCATCACCGGCACCCGGTTCCGGGTCTCGTCGAACACCGACTCGACGGCGAAGATCGCGGCCTTGGCGTTGAGCGTGTCGAAGATGGTCTCGATCAGCAGCACGTCGGCGCCGCCGTCGAGCAGGCCGCGCGTGGCCTCGCTGTACGTCGCGACCAGGTCGTCGAACCCGATGTTGCGGAACCCCGGATCGTTGACGTCGGGGGAGAGCGAAGCGGTGCGGTTGGTCGGGCCGAGCACGCCGGCGACGAATCGCGGGGTGTCCGGATCCTTGCGCTCGAACTCGTCCGCGACGCCGCGCGCGAGCGCGGCGGAGGCGTGGTTCAGCTCGTAGATCAGGTCTTCCATGCCGTAGTCGGCCTGGGAGCTCCGCGTGCTGGTGAACGAGTTGGTCTCGAGGATGTCCGCGCCGGCCTCGAGATAGGCGGCGTGGATCGCCCGGATGATGTCGGGCTGGGTGAGCGACAGCAGGTCGCTGTTCCCCTTCAGCTCGCGCGGCCAGTCGGCGAACCGCTTGCCCCGGTAATCCTGCTCGCCGAGGCGGTAGGTCTGGATCATGGTGCCCATCGCGCCATCCAGCAGCAGGATGCGGCGCGCCAGGAGGGGCTCGAGCAGCGCGACGCGCTCGGCCCGGGTCCTGACGGCTCCGGCACTGGCTGGAATTGGCGAGGTGGTGACCGGCAACGGCGGGTCCTCCAAAACGAAAAAATCCCTGGGGCTAAAACGCCACAGGGCAAGCGTTTTAGCGGATTGTTTAACGTGGCCGCAATCAGCGCAAATCGCCACGGATTCGATTGTTGCGTATAAAGCTAGCCGGATTGCTCCCCTGGACAAGAGAGCAGGCGTTCCGTCGCCAGCTGGACGGTCATGCCGCTGACCGCCACCAGCTTGAGCCGCCCGGTGTGCCCCGACACCAGCTCCAACGCGGAACGGGAAACCTGCAAGCGCGAGGCCAGGAAGCGCACCAGTGCCTCGTTCGCGGCGCCATCTACCGGCGGCGCCCGCAATCTGATCCGGATCACCTCGCCCGCCACGCCGGCCACTTCGTCCCGCGACGATCTCGGCTGGACTCTCAGCCGCAGGACCACCCCGCCCGCGGTTGCGGCAATCGTCGGCTGATCGGTCATACCATCCCCAGCACCAGTCCCCGGGCAACCCAGAGCACCAGCCACGCTACCATCGGGCTGAAATCGATCATGCCGGTCGCGGGCATCAGCCGGCGGATCGGCTCGATGATCCAGTCGGTCAGGAGCACGAAGGGTCGCATCCAGGGTCGGTAGGGACCGATGCCGAACCACGACGCGATGACGCGGATGAAGATGGACGTCATCACCAGCGTGAACGCTCCGCTCACCGCGAGGCGGATCCAGCCGCGTGGCCCCGCCTGGGCCAGCAAGCCGAACGAGCCGATCATGCTCAGCAGCCAGCCAGTGAGGCTGAGCAAAAGGAGACCGCCCACGATCACGATGCCGAGCAGCCAGAGCGATGCGTCCTGCGGGTTGCCACCGAAGCGCACGACCCGGCGCTCGAGCGGCAGGACGACCGGATCGCTGGCCCGGCGAACGAGCCTGGGCCAGGCGCCGAACGGGCCGATCTTCCGGCGCCGCACCGCCCAGTGGGTCAGCGCGACGATCGCGGCGTAGACCAGCGCGGTGACGACGAGCCCACGGGTCAGCAGGTCGAGCAGGGCGAGTGCGGAGGGAGTCACGGCGAAGGATTCCGCGAGAGACTAGCGGCCAGGGCCGCCGACCTGGACCGGGCGCTTGGCTCCGGAGCGAGAGGCGCACATCAGGGTAAACCGGCCGGCATTGATCGAGGCCTCTTCCAGAATGTTGCTGTCACCGCGGCAGGAGGTGATCTGGCGCCCGTCCGCCCGGCGGAACTCGACGGTGATCACCGGCTCACGATTGACGTTGAGCAGATGGCGGGCCGTCGTCGGTGTCAGGCTGTCCACGCCGAGCTGCCGGAGGGAATTCGCCGGGCGGCCGCGGTGGGATCCCCGGTAGTCCACGGCCCGGTCCACCAGATCCAGGACCTCGCGGCCGAGGATCTCGGCGTCCTGCTGGTCGGGTGGCAGGTCGGACGGAGGCGGAGGAGCATCCTTCTTGACATCCTGGCTCCCGCACGCCGCGACCAGCCAGACGAGCGCCAGGATCGCCCACGATCGGAACGGCGTCATTCCATCGCGAATTCGCGGTTGAACACGACCTCGAAGCTGAAGGTCTTCGCGCGAGCCCGGGTCTCCATCAGCTCGGCGATGCGCCGCAGCCGAGCGGGAATCCCCATGATCTTCTCCTGCGCCTTCCGGCCCAGCTCTCCGAGACCGTCGAGGCTGTCGATCCTCCAATAGCGGATCTGCTCCTGCACGATACGCAGGTAGTCGCGGGGGCCATAGATGCCCGAGCGACGGATCACTTCCGCCAGGTCCTTGAACCCGGGGATGGTGATGCCCGGCATGTCGATCGCGGGGAGGATGAACGAGGCGGAATGGAGCGCCTGGTCCGGATCGCGCTTGAGGATCTCTTCGAAGACGGTGCGGTAGAAGGCATAGTGCCGGGCCTCGTCCTTGGCCACGTGGCTCAGGACTTCGCCCAGCTTGGGCTCGTACTCGCCGATGATCTTGCCGGTCTCGGCGTGCGAGAACTGGGTGGCCCGCTCCTGCACGGTCGTGTAGGCGAACACGCGATAGGGATCGCGGTCCCAGTCGGGATGGAAACCGCGCCGGAGATATTCGAACTGCATCTCCTCGATCTTGCGCTGGTCGAACAGGCGCGTGTCGCGGGCGTAATCGTGGAGCACCTGGCCGTGCCGGTCTTCCTCGGCGGTCCAGAGATTGTTCCACAGGCGCCAGTAGCTCTCGTCGCCGAGATAGACGGCAAGCAGGCGGTGGAAATGCGGCAGGCCCTCCTCGGTGAGGAGGTTGAGCGCCAGTGCCGCCCGGGCGTGGTCGGGAATCCCCTTTGCCTGTTGGCGGAGCTTGAGCTGCCACTCGTCGAAGTCACCGTCCGGCTCGGGCCCCAGAAGCTCGGAGGGATACCAGAGCTCGCGCTTCCGCTCATGCAACTCCATGAGCTCGCCGACGCGACCCTCAAGGTCTCTCAGGACTTCGACTTTGGACTCGAGCTCGCGGGCGGGATCGGTGAGGATGCCCATGGATCTCCCATAACGGCGGGTTAGCTACCAAATGCAGACCGGACCAGCCCATAAAGATAGTGCGGCTGGTCCGGTTGGCGCCAACGGGCCGAAGGGGGTCTGCTCAGTCTGAAACCGCGAGCCGCTTCTCCATGAGGGACCACGGCTGCCGGCCGATGTACTCCTCCCGATGAAACACCGCATCCCAGCCCAGGGCCCCCAGGAGCCCCTTGGAACGGTCGTCGTCGGTCCAGAATTCGGCCAGGTGGGCGCCGCCTTCCACCGCCCGCCCCTCGAAGGCGGCCAGGAGCCGGTGGGCGTGGCCGCGATGCCGCTCCTGCGGCAGGACTACGACATCCACCAGATGGGCCACCCCGCCGCGCAGCCAATAGCGCAGGCCCCCGATCCAGTCGCCGATCTCGTTGCTCAGAATGAGGTAACGCTCCTCGGACCCGCCACTCCGGCCAGCCGCCTCCTCCTCCTGCTCGATGAGCTCGGAGTACCAGGCCGCAAAATCGCCGTCCTGTTCCATTTCCCGGATGGTGAGCTCGCCCATGGTGCCTAACCTGAAAGGAGGACTATTTCCTTGTACGCAACAGTGGTGCCATCTGGCCGGTTCCGCTGTGCAGCGAATCACCCGTTGCAAGAGAGGGGGAAGCCATGACAGCCCAGGTGCAATCCGGTCGTCCGGCGGTGGTGCAGTGTGTGTTCTGTGGCACACCCAACCGGATCGATCTTGGCCGCTTGGCTGATCTTCCCAAGTGTGGCCAGTGCGAGCGACCGATCCGGCTCGACCGTCCGCTGCCGGTGTCCGACGCCAACTTCGACAAGGTCATCCAGGGGTCGAGCGTGCCGGTGTTGGTGGACTTCTACGCCGACTGGTGCGGCCCCTGCAAGGCGATGGCACCCACGCTGGATGAGCTCGCCAAGAAACATATGGGAGTCGTCCTGGTGCTGAAAATGGACACCGAGGCCAATCGGGCGACACCGGCTCGTTTCGGCATCCGCGGCATCCCGACCAGCATCGTGTTCGAGCAGGGCCAGGAGGTCCGACGGCACGTGGGGCTCGCCCAGATGGCGGAGCTCGAGCAGCTCGCGGGCGTCGAGTCCTAGCGGCTACAGCCCCACGGCGACGGCGGTGCCGATCGCCGCGATCGCCAGCGCGAAGAGCAGGGCCAGGGCCGGAGCCGCGAACCGGATCCACTGGTCGAACTGGACGCCGGTGGCCGCGAGCATCGCCATCAGGGCCCCATTGGTCGGGGTGATCAGCTCGCAGATGCCGGCGCCGTACTGATAGGCCAGCACCGTCACCTGACGCGAGAGTCCGATCAGGTCCGAGAGCGGCACCAGGAGCGGCAGCGTGAGCACGGCATGACCACTGGTGCTCGGGACCGGAACGTGGATGAGGGTGTGGGACGCCATCATGGCGATGGCCGACACGGTCACGGGCAGCTCGGCGATCGGGGTGAAGAGGCCGTGGACGATGGTGTCCACGATGCGGCCTTCCTCCATCACCACGTAGATCCCCCGCGCGAAACCGATCAGCAGCGCCGCCAACGCCATGCTGCGAAGCCCCTCGGCGAAGGCGTCGGCCGTCCCGTTGACGCGGAGCCCGCCGAGCAGACCGGCAACCACGCCCATGATGAAGAACACGGCGGAGAGCTGGTCGAAATCCCAGTGATACCGCATCACCCCGACGACGAACACGACGAAGCTGGCGAGCACGGTCATGAGGATGGCACCGTGGCGCCATCCAGCCACGGGTCCGACCTCCTCGACCGTCCCCCTGCTGGCCACCGGCCCCCGGGTGCGCCTGGCGTAGAGCATGGTCGCGCCGATCCAGATCGCGAGCGCCGGGATCAGGAACGCGACCCGGAACTGCCAGCCGGAGAGCAGCTCCACCTCGGCCACCTTCTGCGCGATGCCGACCTGGAACGGATTGATGAAGCTGAACGAGGCCCCGACCGCGGAGGCCCCTAGACTCATCGCGACCGCGGTGAGCGGCGAAAAGCCGAGCCGTGAGGTCAGCAGGAGCAGCACCGGGACGAAGGCGATCAGCTCTTCCTGCATCTGAATGAGCACGCCGCCCGTGGCGAACGCCAGGCCGGCCACCGGGATGACCAGCAGGTCTCGGCCGGACAGCATGGTGACCAGCGAGTTGACCAGCCGGGTGAGGGCGCCGGTCCGCTCGACGACGGCGAACGCGCCGCCCACCAGAAAGACGTAGAAGATGACGGAGGAGGCTTCGATCATCCCGCGGGCGATCGCGACCAGGGCCTGGAACGGGCCGACCGGCGTCGCCTCCACCGGCGCATAGGTCCCGGCGACCACGACGTTCCGCCCGGTTTCCTTGTCCTCGACGCGCTGGTACTGGCCGGCGGGCACGACCCAGCTCAACGCCGCGGCGATCAGGATACAGGCGACGAGCAGGGCCAGCGGATGGGGGAAACGGGCGGAGGTCACCAGTCGGTCAAAGCCGACGGCACTGGCGGGCGGCGGGAGGGCGGCGGGAGCAGGCGATGCTTTCGTCCATCCCCTGAACCAGGGGGCCGCAGGCCGCCGTCTGCGCCTGCTCGGTGGCCGACTCCTCGCTCGCTCCGGAGGCGGTGGCCGTGCGGTGTTCGCCCTTGAACTCGACGGTCACGCTGCACTCGACGTTCTGGACCTCGAGCGTCGCGTAGAGCAGGAAGGCGAGGAAGGCGACGATCACCGTCACCGTGATGAGGCGCGCGCGGCTGGTCATGGGGTCACCGGCTCCTCGATCCAGCGAAGATCAGTCGGACAGGGGTACGACTCCCACCCGCCATCCGCTCTTGAAGTCCACGGTCACCCGGTGGGTCTGCGGGTCGGCCAGGGCATTGACGACGTCGGGCTGCGTCCGGGCGAAGGCCACGGTGCTGTCTGCCTGCGCCGCCCGCTCGTCCGCCGTGCCGCCCTGATCGAGCTCGGCGAATCGCCGAGAGATCGCCACGGCCTGGGACTGTTCCTTCCCGTACTTGGCCAATTGCTCGCCCGGGATCAGGCCGTCGGCCCGGGAAATCCGCGAGTGATAGTCATAGGTCCGGCAGGCCGGGAGCGCGAGCAGAAGCAGGACGGCAACGCCACGGAGCATCGAGGGCCTCAGAGAAAAGGTGTGGTGCTCGTCCGAAAGTAATGCCGGGCGGCTCCGTCGGCGACGGGCTTGGCCGCGGTTGTCATCCTGAGCGAAGCGAAGGAGCGGGACACGGCAGGTGGATAGGGCCGCAGAGGACGCAGATGGCTCCGTGGGCAACCTGGGTGACGTCTCATTCCGCGTCAGGCTAGAGTCCGTGGAGTTTTTTGTGGGTGAACTGGAGCGACGCTCCTCTCACCCACAAAAAAAGTGATCGACATCTGGCCCGACGCGGCATGACGCGATCCTCCCGAACACGGAGCCCTCTGCGTCCTCTGCGGCCACATTCAAACCGCGTTCATCCGCGGCGGATCCATCTGCGGCTAACCCACCGCACGGGTAGTGTTAGCTTACCCATTTCCATCACCGGGGCACTATATGAGCGGTTCCTGGAACATCCCCCAACCCCACAACGAGCCGGTACTCTCCTATGCGCCCGGGACGCCGGAGCGCGCCGCGCTCAAGGCGGCCCTGGGCGCGGTGGGCGGACAGGTCGCCGACATCCCGGCCGTCGTCGGCGGGCGCGAGGTGCGGACCGGCGATACCCACGACGTGGTGTCGCCGCACTGCCACCAGCGGGTGCTGGCGAAGGTGCACCAGGCCGACGCGGCCACGATCGACGCGGCCATCAAGACCGCGGTCGAGGCTCAGCGGGACTGGGGCCATTGGCGCTTCGAGGACCGCGCGGCGGTCTTCCTCAAGGCCGCGGATCTCCTGGCCACGGTGCACCGCCAGCTGCTGAACGCCTCGACCATGCTGGGCCAGAGCAAGACCGCCTTCCAAGCCGAGATCGACAGCGCCTGCGAGCTGATCGACTTCCTCCGCTTCAACGTCCACTTCGCCGAGCGGATCTACCGGGAGCAGCCGGAATCCTCCACCGGCATCTGGAACCGGATGGACCACCGGCCGCTCGAGGGATTCGTCTACGCCATCACGCCGTTCAACTTCACGGCGATCGGCGGCAACCTCCCCACGGCGCCCGCGCTCATGGGCAACTCGGCGATCTGGAAGCCGTCGGCCACCGCGACGCTCAGCAACTGGCACTTCTACCGCCTGCTGCAAGAGGCGGGACTGCCTCCCGGCGTGATCAACTTCCTGCCGGGCGATTCGATCGCGGTGAGTCGCGCGCTGCTGTCGGACCGCCACCTGGCCGGGATCCACTTTACCGGCTCGACGGCCGTGTTCCAATCGCTCTGGCGCACGATGGCGGAGAACCTGCCGAAGTATGCCGGCTACCCGCGGATCGTCGGCGAGACCGGCGGCAAGGATTTCATCGTGGCCCACGCCAGCGCCGATGTCGACGCGCTCGCGGTCGCGATGGTGCGGGGCGCGTACGAGTACCAGGGACAGAAGTGCAGCGCCGCCTCCCGCGCCTACATCCCGGATACCCTGTGGCCGGCGGTGCGCGAGCGGGTGACCGCGTTGATCGGCGACATCCGGATGGGCGACGTCGCCGACTTCCGCAACTTCATGGGCGCGGTGATCGACAAGCGGGCCTTCGAACGTCTGCGCGGGCACCTGGAGCAGGCGAAGAAGGACCCCGGCGTCAAGATCCTCGCCGGCGGCGGCACCGACGACAGCGTCGGCTGGTTCGTGCAGCCCACGCTGATGCAGGTGGACGATCCGATGTATCGCACGATGTGCGAGGAGCTGTTCGGCCCGGTGTTGACGGTGCACGTCTATCCGGCGAAGAAGTGGTCGGAGACGCTCGGCCTGGTGGACCGGACCGGGCCGTACGCGCTTACCGGCGCGATCTTCGCGCAGGATCGTGCGGCGGTGGTTGAGGCCGATCGGGCGCTGCGGTACGCGGCGGGCAACTATTACGTGAACGACAAGCCGACGGGCGCTGTCGTAGGCCAGCAGCCGTTCGGCGGCGCGCGGGCCAGCGGAACCAATGACAAGGCGGGATCGGTGCTCAACCTGATGCGCTGGGTGTCGCCCCGGTCGATCAAGGAGACGTTCGCGCCGCCGAAGGACTATCGGTATCCGTTCATGCTGGAGTCGTGAGGTGCGGATCGGGAGCGCATGTCTTTGTCATCCTGAGCGAAGCGAAGGAGCCGAACGCTGAGGCATGGCTCCTTCGCTGCGCTCAGGATGACATTGCTGCTTGCCGGCCTGAGTCTACTGAGCGCGAACACCTCGTTCGCGCAATCCCCTCCTGGCCTACACCGCCGCCCACCTCGACTGCGCCCGCTTCGCCGAGACCTCCCACAGCGACATCACCACCCAGACCGCCCGCGGCGAGGTGAAGGCGACCGTGGACCGGGTCGGGCTGTGGAGCTTCCGGGCCCGCGACACGACCGGCGGCATCGCGGTCGAGTCCTGGTACGACTCGCTGGCGATCCGCCGGCGCACGGGGGAGAGCGAGGTCGCCGCCGACACCGATGGCCTCATCGGGGGACGCTATCGCGGCGTGCTGACGGCCTCGGGCGGATACACCGAGATCGCGCGCCCCTTCTTCCCGGACGAAGTGGCCGAGGTCGCCGATCTCTCGGGCGCGGTGCGCGACCTGCTCCCGCCGCTGCCACCGCGGCCCTTGGCGCCGGGCGAGCAGTGGACGGAACGCGGTGTCATGCTCGAGCGGTTGCCCGATACCACCGTGGCCGGCTCGCGGCTCGTCCACCTCCGCCTGCAAAGCCGGTCGGATACGGGCCAGACCATCCTGCAGGGCGACACGATGCCCATCCCCCTGCGGCAGACGACCGAGGAATCCGGCCGGGTCTACTGGTCGACGGTCACCGGATTCGTTCGGCGCACGCGCGACATCACGGTCGAAGCGACGATCCCTTCCGGCGGGCCCATCCGCCAGGCGGTGCGCTCCCGGGTGACGCAGCGGGTCGAGCTCACGCGCCTTCCCGCCCAGCCCTCCTGTAAGTAACGGACGCATCGGCGCTTCCGTGCCGGTGTCCGGCACCGGCCTCCCGGTGCGCATCCCCATGCATACGAAACTTCAAACCTGCGCTTTCGGCGCTGCTGCTCCTGCCCATGGGTGCCTGCTCGGACCTTCCTGCTCGTACTCGAACTCTGCCCGTCCATGAGATCGAAATCGCTTCCACCGACTTCGCCTTCCGTGCGCCCGACACGATTCCGGCGGGTCTCACCCGGATTCGTCTGTCGAGCGTCGGAACCGAGCGTCACCACGCCCAACTGGCTCGGTTGGATCAGGGTCACACCCTGGCCGAGCTGGGCGACAGCCTGACTCATGGTCGCGACTTGCCTTCGTTGGTCACCTTCGTGGGAGGGCCGAGCACCCCGGTTCCGGGCGGACCGAGCGATATCGTCGTGGATCTGGAGGCGGGCTCATGCGCGTTGATCTGCTTCGTCCGCTCGCCCGATGGCTTGCCGCATCTGGCGAAGGGCATGCTGCGGATGCTGACGGTGCTGCCGGGCCCGGCGTCCGAGCAACCGATCCCACCGGCCGACGTGCAGATCACACTGGACGACTTCACCTTCGAGCTGTCATCTGCGCTGGAAGCAGGGCGCCGGCCATCCGGGTCGAAAACCGCGGTCCCCAGCCGCACGAAGTCACGTTCGTGCGCCTGGCTCCGGGAAAGAGCGCGGCCGACGTGCTCGCCTGGCTCAAGAGTAAGGAAGGGCCGCCGCCCGGTGAAACCTTCGGCGGTACGATGGCGCTGCAGACCGGCCGGGTGAACTACATGCAGGCCAATTTCACCCGCGGAGATTACGCACTGCTCTGCTTCGTTCCCGACGCGGGCGACGGGCGACCCCACGTGGCCCACGGCATGGTGCACCAGATCACGGTACAGTAGCCGACCCGTTGCCGGGTGGGCGCTTCGGGAAGAAGCGCTGCTCGGGATCGAACAGCAGCGCCGCCAGCAGAAACGCCGCCGCCGTCACGCCGAGCACGACGGCGGCGGCCGCCGCCAGCGAAATCTCCGCCGGCTGTCCCAGCGCGTGACGCATCAGGTCCACCGCGTGCGTCACCGGATTGACCCGCGCGATGGCTCGGAGCACCGCCGGCATCCCCGAGGTCGGGTAGAGCGCTCCGCTCAGGAAGAGCAGCGGGAAGAGCACCACGTTGATGATCCCGGCGAAATTTTCGACCGAGCGGATGCGCGAGGCCACCAGCAGGCCCAGCATGGCGCTCATCGCCGAGACCGCGACCAGAGCCGCCAGCGCCGGGAGCCACCGGCTCGGCGCGAGGTCGAGCAGGAAGGGCGCGAACGCCAGCACGATCGCGCCCTGAAACGTGCCCACCAGCGTGGCCGCCACCGACCGGCCCGCCAGGACCGCGGGTACGCCCGCCGGACTCGCCAGCATCAGGCGCAGCATGCCGAACTCCCGGTCGTAGACGGTGCCGATCGCGGTCAGCGTCCCCCCGAACAGCGCCGCCATGACCACGATTCCGGGAAGGACGAACTCCCGGTAGGGCAGGCCGCTTTCCAGGCTGGCGATCGTGTTGTAGCCCGTCCCCAGCAGCACCAGCCACATGATCGGGCGCGCCACGCCGCCGAGCAGCCGGCTGGTCTGCCGGGTGGACCGGGTGAGATCCCGGGCGATGATCCCGTGCACCGCGCTCCACTCGCTCACCAGGCCACCGCCGCTTCCGCGTCGAGGGTGCGGGCGAAGTAGACGTCTTCCAGCGACGTGGCTCTGAGCGTGAAGCGGTCGATGCCGGGGGCGCGCGCCGCCAGCTCGACCACGGCCTGCCGCTCGCCGGCGATGCCGACGCGGTAGCCGCGCCCGGTGCGGAGCACCGCCCGCGCGGCGCCGAGCCCGCGAATCGCGCGGGCCAGCCGCTCGGCGCCTTCGCCGTCGATCTCCGCGATCTCCGCCCCCAGCTCCGCGCGGAGCGCGTCCGGCTTGTCGTCCGCCACGACCCGCCCCGACGCGAGCAGGACCACGCGGTCGGCCGGCTCCGCTTCCGCCAGGTAATGCGTCGAGAAGAGCACCGTGGTGCCGTGATCGCGGCGCTGGGTGTCGAGCAGCGACCAGACGGCGTCGCGGTGTTCCGGGTCGAGGCCGACGGTGGGCTCGTCGAGGATGAGCAGATCGGGCTGGTGCAGGGTCGCTCGGGCGATGTCGAGCAGCCGGCGCCAGCCGCCGGATAGCTCCCGGGCGGGCCGGTGTGCCCGAGCGCCGAGGCCGATGCGCTGGATGGTGTCCGCCGCGGCCGCATGGGCGAGCCGTCCGCCCAGGCCGGCGAGGCGGGCCGCGAAGCGGAGGTTCTCCTCCGGGGTCAGCAGCCCGTCCACGCTGGTTTCCTGGAAGAGCAGGCCGAGCCGCCGGCGGACGGCGGTGCGCTCGCGCACCGTGTCGTGACCGAACACGCGCGCGGCCCCGCGAGTGGGGGAGAGGAGTGTGGCCAGGAGCAGCATCGCGGTCGTCTTGCCCGCGCCGTTGGGACCCAGCACGCCGACGACCGTACCACGGGCGACCGCGAGATCGAGGCCGTCGAGCGCGCGTACGTCGCCGTAGTCGCGCCCGAGTCCCTCGGTCTCGATGGCGAAACTCACGCCCGCTGCGGCTCGGCGATCACGCGGTAGCGGTACTCCGGCGACTCGGACGGCTCCGCGATCGCGGCGTCGATCATGCCCCGGTCGGGCGAGAGGACGCACACCGGATCGGTGTTCTCCGCGGCGCCGGTGAGCGCAAACGCCTGGCAGCGGCAGCCGCCGAAGTCCACGGCCTTGCGGGGGCAGCTCCGGCACGGCTCCCGCATCCAGCTGTCGCCCCGGAACGCCTGGAACGCCGCCGACTCCTGCCAGATCCACTCGAGCGAGCGGTCCCGCACGTTGTCGAAGGCGAGGGTGGTGATCTGGGTGGCGCCATGGCAGGGAAGCGCCTTGCCGTCGGGCCCGACCACGATGTACAGCTTGCCCCACCCGCCGTAGCACGGCTTGGGGTACTGCTCGAAGTAGTCGGGGAGCACGAAGAGGATCTGCATCCGGCCCTTGTAGCGCCGGATCGCCTCCTCGGTGATCGCCTGCGCCCGGGTCACCTGATCCCGCGTCGGCATCAGCGAGGCGCGGTTCTCCAGACCCCAGCCGTAGTACTGGGTGTTCGCCAGCTCCAGGCGGTCGGCGCCCAGCTCGGCGGCGAGCTCGATGATCTCGCCGATCCGGTCGAGATTGGCGCGGTGCAGCACGACGTTGACCGAGAAGGCGAATCCCAGCTCTCGGACGATGGCGGCGGCCGCCATCTTCTGCTTCACCGAGCTGACGCCGGCGATCCGCTCGGCGACCTCGGGATCGGCGTCCTGGATCGAGATCTGCACGTGCTCCAGCCCCGACTCCCGCAGCCGCTCCGCGCGGGCGCGAGTGAGACCGAGGCCCGACGTGACCAGCGTGCTGTAGAGGCCGAGGCCCCGGGCGTGCGCGGCGAGCTCCTCGAGGTCCTTCCGGATCATCGGCTCGCCGCCCGACAGGCCAAGCTGGAGCACGCCCAGCGCTCGCGCCTGGGTGAAGACCCGCTTCCAGTCGTCGGTGCTCAGCTCACGCTCGGCCCGGATCAGGTCCAGCGGATTCGAGCAGTAGGGGCAATGCAGCGGACAGCGGTGCGTCAGCTCCGCCAGCAGGGTGGTGGGTCGCTCAGACGTCACGGATCAGCTCCCTCTCCGCCAGGTGCGACAGATACTCCGAGACGTCGGCGGTGACGTCGGTCTGATAGCGCTCGCCGAGGATGCCGGCGATCTCTCGCACCGTGCGCCGGCCGTCCACCAGCTCGAGGATCGCCTTGCCGGTGTCGTTGAGCAGCACGGCGCCCTCGGGGTAGAGCAGCACCGGCCGGTTGCGCACCGGGTCGAAGTCGAGGCGGGCGAGCTTCCAGAGCGAGGGCACGGAGTCCTCGGTCACCTGGATGTCACGGTGACGGCATTCTTCACGATGCTTCCTCCCGATACGCGTTGTGAATCGTATCGATCAGCGCCCACAGCATCTCCAGCTTGAACGCCAGCGCCTGGAACGCGCCGCGCTGGGTGTCCTCCGTCGTGCAATGCCGCTTCACGATGGAGAGCCCATGGTGAACGTCCCGGGGCGCCTGCACCAGCCGGCTCTTGAAGTAGTCCAGCGCCTCAGGGGGAATCCAGGGGTAGTGCTTGGGGAACGCCTCGATCCGCTGCTGGTGGATCCGGGGCGCGAACAGCTCCGTGAGCGAGGACGCCACGGCTTCCACCCACGGCTTGGTCCGGCAGAAGGTGACGTACGACTCGCAGATCAGCCGCGCCGCCGGCAGCACGTGGCGCTCGTCCTCCATCTCCTCCCGCGGCACCCCGAGCGCGACGCCGAGCCGGATCCAGAGCTCGATGCCGCCGGTCCCCGGCTCGGTGCCGTCGTGATCCACGATCCGCTGGAGCCACTCGCGGCGGACGTCGGGATCGGGACAGTTGGAGAGAATCGCCGCGTCCTTCCGGGGCACCACGCGCTGATAGGCGAGCCGGTTGGCCACCCAGCCCTGAAACTGCCGCTGGGAGAGCTGGCCCGCGTACATCAGCCGGTGGAAGGGATGCTCCACGTAGTAGGAGCCGCTGAACGAGCGCAGCGCGTCTTCCAGCTCCGAGGGCGTGAGCGGTCGATCCAGGGCCGGAATCGGGGGCCGGGGCGGCGCGGAGAGCTGGGAGGAAGCGAGAGTCGCGGTCATGGTCGCGTGTCGGCAGTCAGAGGGTGAATCGCATACCGTCGGCGCCAACCGCCAGGCCCCGGCGCTCCACCTCCCGGCGCTCGGGCGAATCCTCGAGCAGCATCGGGTTGGTGTTGTTGATGTGGGTATAGACTCGGTGGCGGGCGGGCAGTCCCGCGAGCCGCTCGAGGCTCCCATCCGGTCCGGAGATCGGGAGGTGATCCATCTCGCGCGCGGTCCGCCGGCCGATGCCGAGGGTGATCAGCTCCTCGTCGGTCCAGAAGGTCCCGTCGAACAGGATCAGCTCCGCCTGGGTCAGCAGCTCGAGCAGCGCGCGATCCAGGCCGCCGCAGCCCGGCACGAACGCGCAGACCCCGCCCGTCGCCTGATCTCGAATGAGGAGACCGACCGTGTGTCCCGGGTGATCCGCCGACGCGAACCGCGGAGGACCGGCCGGCACCGGAAACGCCGAGACGGTCAGGCCGCTGGAACAGCCGTCCCGATAGGAAAGCTCGCTCGCGCTGCCGGTCGGCAACGCCGCGAGCTTCACCTCGGCGAACGCCCGCGTCACCGGAAGGATGCGCGAATCGCGCTCGAGGATCTGCTGCACCGCCGGCGTGGCGTGCACCTGGAGATAGCCCGCCTCGCGCAGGAGTACCAGACCGAGCGTGTGATCCAGCTCCGCGTCGGTGAGCACGACCCCCTCGACCGGGGCGTGCCGCATGCCGGACGGCTCCTCGGCCGCGAGCCAGGCCAGCTGGGCATGCACGTCGGGCGACGCGTTCAGGAGGAACCAGCGCCGGCCGTCGGCGCTGACCGCCGCCGATGATTGGCGGCGCGGGCGCGCCCGCTCAGGATCGCGCCGTGCGACCCGGCAGCTGGGACACCAGCAATTCCATTGGGGGAATCCTCCGCCGGCGGCGGTCCCCAGAAGGATGACTTGCACCCTGAAAAAGTAAGGGGCTCGCTTTCGCGAGCCCCTTACCGGATGGATGTCCGACCTTAAAGCGTCGCGACGTAGGCGGTGACTTCCATCGTGACGGCCACGATCTCGGCCTCGGGCTTGGTCCACGTCATATGCACCCTCCAGAAAAAAGACGTTGGTGATCGAGCCGGTCGGCCCGACGACGCCCTCGTTTATGCAGGGCGTGTGCCGCGCGTGAGACGAAGGTGTATCTGAGTGTCTAAGATATTGGTGTAGCTTAGAGTTACTGACGATACAACGACTGGGTCGACGGTGGGGGTTGAGGCCGATTGGGTGGGTGGGATAACCCAGGAGTGGGTGATATCACCCACCCTGGATGCCGTATTTCTTCAGCCGGTAACGCAGCGTGTCCCGGGAGATTCCCAGCCGTTGGGCCGCGCGAGTCTGGTTGCCGTCGGACTCCCGGAGCGCCTGCTCGATCAGGGATCGCTCCCGCTGCTCCAGATCCATGTCGCCCGGCCGGGCAGGGGCCGCGCTCGTCGGCTCGTCCGTTTCGGGCTGCCGCCAAACGGAGCCTCCAGCGCGAGATGCTCCATGTCGAGCGACGGTCCGCGGCTCCAGAGCACCGCGCGCTCGATCACATGGCTCAGCTCGCGCACGTTGCCCGGCCACGGATACGCCAGGAGAAGATCGCGGGCGCGAGGATTGATCCGCTCGACCGGCTTCCCGTACTTGGCGCGGAACCGCTCGAGGAAATGTTCGGCGAGCGTGAGGATGTCGTCGCCCCGCTCGCGCAGCGGCGGGAGGCGGAGCAGGATGACGGCGAGCCGGAAGTAGAGATCCCGGCGAAACCGCTCGCGCTGCGACTCGCGCTCCAGATCCCGATTGGTGGCGGCGAGGATGCGGACGTCGATCTTCCGGTCGCGGATCCCGCCGACCCGGCGCACGGTCCGATCCTCCACCGCCTTGAGCAGCTTGCCCTGAAGCGCCAGCTCGACGTCGCCCACCTCGTCGAGAAAGAGGAAGCCACCTTCCGCCGCCTCGAACAGCCCCATCCGCGACTCTTTGGCATCGGTGAAGGCGCCGCGCTCGTGGCCGAACAGCTCCGCTTCCATCAGCGTCGCGGGCAGCGCGGTGCAGTTCACCTCGATGAACGGCTTGGCCGCGCGGGCGCTGCTGGAATGGATGGTCCGCGCGACCAGCCCCTTGCCGGTGCCGGTCTCCCCGATGATCAGCACCGGCGGCGTCTCGTCCAGCGCCGCGATCTGCCGAGCCTGGTCCAGCACCTCGCTCATGACCGGGGACCGTCCCACCACGCCGGCGAAGGGCACGTCGCCCGCGGCCTGCCGCCGGTAGTAGGACAGCTCCTGCCGGAGCTGCGAGTGCTCCCGGGCCCGGTCGGCGAGGAGCTTCAGCTCCTCCAGGTCCACCGGCTTCTTGAGATAGTCGAAGGCGCCGAGCTTCACCGCCTCGACGGCGCCTTCGATGGTGCCGTAGGCGGTCATGATGACCACGGCGATCGAGGGATCGAACTCCCGGATCTTTCGCAGCAGCGCTATGCCGTCCATGCCGGGCAGCCGGACGTCGGAGAACACCACGTCGGGTCGCAGCGTCTCGAGCAGCCCGAGCGCCTGCTCCGCGTCGGGCGCGACCTCCGCCTCGTACCCGGACTCGAGCAGGAACGCCTTGACCGCACGGGCCAGGGTCCGCTCGTCGTCCACGATGAGCACGCTGCCGCTCATGCCGGCGCCTCCACCGGCAGCCGTACGCGCACCGTCGTGCCCGCGCCGGGCGTGCTGTCGATCTCCAACCTGCCCCCGTTCTGCTCCACGTAGCGCTTGGCGATGGCGAGGCCGAGCCCGGTGCCTTCCTGCCGGGTGGTGAAGAACGGCTCGCACACCGACGGAAGCACGTGGGCCGGGATGCCCGCGCCGGTGTCGGCGATCTCCACCACCACCTCGCCGCCGTCCGGCCCGCCGTTACTCCCGTGGGCGGCGAGACGCAGGCGTCCGCCCGACGGCATCGCGTCGAGCGCGTTGGAGACCAGCTCGAGCACGGCCTGCTCCAGCTGCATCGGGTCCACCTTGACCTCGGGCAGATCCTTCGGCACATCGACCTGCAGCTCGATGCCGCGCTCGCGCATCGGCTCGGCGAAGGCGGGCAGCAGGCTCTCGACGATGCGCTCGATCCGCTCGGGCATGGGGCGATACGGCGCCGGCCGGCTGAAGCTCAGCAGGTGGCTGATCCGGCGGTCGAGCCGGTCCACCTCTTCGACGATGGCGTCGAGATGCTCGGGGGCCGACGGCGAGTCGGGATGGCGCCGGACCATCTGCGCGGCGGCGCGGAGACTCGCGAGGGGATTGCGGAGACCGTGCGCCACCGCCGCCGCCATCTCGCCGATCGAGGCGAGCTTCTCGGATTGCACCAGCTGCGCCTGGGTCCGCTCCAGCTTGGCGACGTTCTGCCGGAGGCTCTCGGTCATCCCGGCGAACGCCCGCGCCAGCTCGCCGATCTCGTCGCGCGAGGTCGCGTTCACCGGGTGGTCGAGCCGGCCGGATCCCACGATCGCCATCGCCCCGGTCAGCTCCCGGATCGGCCGCGAGAGCCCGCGGGAGATGAGCCACGAGGCGACCAGCCCCACGGCGAGCGTGAGCGCGATGATCACCACCAGCGTGCGTCCCTCGCCGGCGAGGATCTCTTCCAGCCGCGTGTAGGCGCCGCGGACGCTCGACTCGCGGGCCCGGCGATACACGGCGCGATTCATCTGCGTCAGCGCGGGCTGCAGGCGACCCTTGAGCTCGCGCTGCGCGAGCGCGAATGCCTGCGGCCGCTGGCCACCGTCGGCGAGTCCGAAGACGCTGTCCGCGACGGTGCGGATGTCCTGCTGGATTCGGGAGACGCCGTCGGCCAGCTCGATCTCGGTGGGGCCCAGCTCCGCCCGCCAGCGGTCTTCCCAGTAGTCCACGACCTCCGCGGCGAGCTGGAACTCGCGCCGCGCGCCCGGGTCCAGTCCGCTCAGGTACCGCCACACGATCTCGCCCTGGTCGAACATGGCGGTCTCCAGCTCCGCGTAGGTCCGGGTCCGGGCCATGCTTTCGCCCAGGGCATCCAAAGCGCGGCGCTCCAAGCGGTTGCTGCGAATCGCCTCGATCCCGACGAGCAGCGCCGGCAGGACCATGAGGGCGAATCCGAGCAGGAGTTTGCGCTGGAAGGTCACGGCTCTAACATATCCGTCCGCCTCACTTGACGCTCTCTCCGGGGAGAGGCATTGTTGACCTCACCCCCCGCTTTCCCTTTTACAAGTCCACGAAAGAAAACCCACGCTCGGAGGTCAGATGCGGTCCCGGATCGTAAGGCCTGGCCATGGACTTTCCCTGTTCGCCCTGATGCTCGCTGCGATCGTCTCCGGATGTACCGAATCGGAGCAGCCGACCGCACCGCAGAGCTCGATGACCTCGACCAATCCGTCCACCACCTTGACCGACGCCGAGCTGCGCGCCGCCACCGGCCGCGGCGTGGACGGGGAGTTCACGCGGCTGGCTCGGCAGGTGCCGGGATTCGGCGGCATGTACTTCGACAAGTCGGGCAAGCTCACGGTCTACGTGAAGCCGCCGGCAGCCGGCGCGGCCCTCCGCAGCACCGACGTCGTGAGCAGCCTGCGCGCGGCCGGGAACGCGGCGGTCCAGCAGCGGCTCAGCAAGAGCGCGACGGTCGTCACCAAGGCGGCGAAGTACGACTTCACCGAGCTGCAGGCCTACCGCAACCGGCTGGCCAAGATCTTCGCCGTGCGTGGCGTCGTCTTTACCGACACCGATGAAGAGCAGAACCGGCTCCGGGTGGCGATCCAGCCCAGCGCGAAGGAAGCCGATGTGGTGAAGGCGCTGGCCAAGGCGGGCGTGCCGCGCGAGGCGGTCATCATCAGCCGGGTGTCGGCGGTGGACCGGGTGAAGACCCTCCAGGACAAGACCCGCCCGGTCGCGGGCGGCTTCCAGATCACCTTCTTCGCGCCCTCCGAGGGGCCGGGCCTGCTGTTCGTGTGCAGCGTCGGCTTCAACGCGCGGCCGGCGAGCGATCCGAACCACGAATACTTCGTGACCGCCTCGCACTGCTCCGACATCCAGGGTGGCAACCAGCACACCCGGTTCTTCAACGACCTGCCGAAGAACCTCACCTCGAACGACAACCGGATCGCCACCGAGCACAAGGATCCGCGCTACGGCCGGGCGGCCGGGCAGTGCGTCTACGAGGGGTTCCGCTGCCGGTTCAGCGACGCGCTGCTGGCCAAGTACAGCAACGACAACTTCTCGGACTTCGGCACCATCGCCCGTCCGAAGTTCGGACTGCAGCGGATCGGCGCGCTCCAGATCGACCGGAACAACCCGCGGTTCAACGTCGTCACCGAGTTCGGCTTCCCCTTCCTCGGCGAGATCGCCCACAAGGTCGGGCGCACGTCCGGCTGGACCATGGGCCCGGTGATCTTCACCTGCGTGGATACCGGGGTGAACGGAACCGACATCGTGCAGATCTGCCAGGACTGGGTGCTCGCCGGCTCGCAGGGCGGCGACAGCGGCGCGGGCGTATTCGAGCAGGTGGGTCCCAACGAGGTTGCGCTGGTCGGCATCCTCTGGGGCGGCGGGACGCTCGACGGCGCGCCGGTCTTCATCTTCAGCGCCATGGAGCAGATCGAGCAGGAGCTGGGTCAGCTCACCACGAACTGACGGATCATGCGGTTTGAATCGACCCTCCGCGCCGGTCTCCGGCGCGGAGGCGTCGCCGCCCTCGCGGTTCTCCTCTTGAGCGCAACCCGATCACCCCACCCGACGGTCGAGCTGGTTGCCCCGGCACGAGTCCACGCCGGGGACACGGTGGACATCGTCCTGCGGGTCAGGAACGACGGTCCGGCGCCGATGACGCTGGAGCTGTCGGGGCGTCCCGTGGGGTTCGACGTGATCGTCACGAACCCCGATGGGAAGGAAGTCTGGCGGCGGCTTGCAGGCGGGGCGGTGGGCGCGGCCCTGATGCTGTTGACGCTCCAACCGGGGGAGTCGCGTGACTTCACCGCGCGCTGGGCCCTGGTTGACCAGGGCGGGAACGCGGTCCCCCCGGACGCTACACCCTTCGCGGCATCCTTCCGATGACCGGGCGGCAGCTCGCGACGCCCGAGCGGGATCTCGTCATCGATCCCTGATGCGGCTCAGTGGACCGGCGCGTCCGGTCCGCCCAATCCCTCTTCTCTCCACCAGCGGTAGAACGTCGCCCGGCCGATACCGAGCGCCCGCGCCGCGGCCGTGCGGTTCCCGCCGTGCGAAGACAGCGCGCGCAGCAACGTGGTGCGGCGGTCTTCGGTTGCGTGCTGGGTCGGCGGCCGCGGGCGCGGCGCCGCCCAGCATCGTCTCCGGCAGGTGCTGCGGCTCGATCAGCGCATCGGCACCCGACGCGACCCCGGCCGCGAGATGGCGCACGACGCGCTCGAGCTGGCGGACGTTGCCCGGCCACTCGCCCGCCACCAGCACGCCGTTCGCCGAGGGGGTGAGACGAACCCGGGCCGCACCGTGCCGCGCGAGCAGGTGCTCGGTGAGGAGCACTACGTCGCCCCGGCGCTCCCGGAGCGGCGGGACGCGGATCCGCACCACCCGCAGGCGCCGCAGCAGGTCGTCCCGAAACCGGCCTTCCCTGACTTCGGTATCGAGCGAGCGGCTGGTGGAGGCGAGCACGCGCACGTCCACCCGGCGAGGCGTGGCATCGCCCGCGCGCTCGATCACCCCCACCTCCATCAGCCGGAGCAGGCGCTGCTGCGACGCCGCCGGCGATCGCCTCGATCCGCTTGAGCAACAGCGTCCCGGTGTGCGCCAGCTCGACGCGCCCGACGCCCGTCGTGCCGTGGGCGCCGGGGCGGAACTGGCCGAACAGCTCGGCCTCGAGCAATCCAGGCGGCACCGACCCGCAGTCCACCACGATGAGGGGCCGCTCCGACCGGCGGCTGCGGGCGTGGATCGCCTGCGCCACCGTCTCTTTCCCCACGCCGGGCTCGCCTTCGATGACGACCGGCACGTCGCTCGGCGCGACGGCTTCCACCAGATCGTAGAGCGCGGTCATGGCGGGATCGGCGCCCACCATGCCGCCGTATCCCGCGCGCCCCTCCGGCCCGGTACGGGCGCGGCAGAGTGCCGTCAGATCGCGGATCAGGATCAGGATGCCGGTGCGTCCGGCGGTGTCGGTCCAGGGATGCGCGAAGGTCTCGGCGGTACGGAGGTTCCCCTGCGCGCACAGCACGCTGGCGAGCGCGGTCGTGGGGCGCCGGGTGGTGCGGGCGGTCCAGAGGAGATCGCTGATCGGAGGGTCGAGCCGGAGGACGTCGCGCCAGGGACGCCGCATGGGCGGCGGTGGGCGCGAGGCCGGTGACGCGACTGGCCGCGGGATTGTGCAACACGACTCGGCCCTCGGCGTCGACGGCAACTACACCGTCGTCGGTCGAGGCGAGCCAGGCCTCGAAGATCCCCGGGTCCACCGCGTGCATGCCGACGGTTCGGTAGGGGAGAAGTGTCGGGTCAATATTGCCTCACCACGGGGAAATTCCTAGGTTACACCAACCTACCCGGGAGGCGCGCCGATGTCGGAAGCCTTTCTCAGCTCCGACGACTTCGACGAACAAGCCCATCAACTCTATAACGAAGGCCGCTACGATGAAGCGCTGAACGTTTTGAAGGAAGGCATCGCGCTCTACCCGCACGCCGTCGAACTCCATATCGGAAAGGCCTACGCTCATCTCGCCAGGGAGGAATTCGCCTGGTCGCGGCGGAGCTTCGACCAGGCGCTGGGCCTCGACCCCGATCACGAGGACGGCCTGGCCGGGGTGGGCGAGACGCTGCTCAAGCTGGGAGACCGCGAAGGCGCGCTGAAGTCGTTCGAGCGCATCCTCCAGCTCGGCTTCCAGGAAGACCACGAGCTGATGCTGCAGGTCGGACGGTCGCTGTTCCGGGAAGGCCTGATCGCGCCGGCGCACCGGTTCTTCGAGCTGGCCGCCGGGGCCCATCCCGAGTCGCCCGACGCCGCGGCCTGTCTCGGCTACGCCGCCCACCGGCTGGGCAACGATGCGGGCGCGCTCTACTGGCTGCGGCGGGCGCTGGAGCTGGAGCCGACCTTCGCGGAGGCGCGGATCTACCTGGCCAACCTGCTCTACGACCGCGGGGAGACCGACGCCGCGCTGCACCACCTGGAGCGCACCCAGCCGGAGGATCACTTCGACGAGCTGGGCATCTGGCGCCACATCGAGCTCAAGAAGTCGGTCTACCGGCTTCCGGACGAGGATCCCGAGCTCAAGCCGTGGCTGACCCGTCTCGGCGAAGTGGCCGGAGAGCCCGACCCGACGGACATGTTGCTGGCCGAGGTGGAGGCCTCGCAGGCGGACGGCGGTATCCGCGACCCGCACCAGCTCGAGTTGTTCGGCACGCTGCTGAGCGATCTGCACGCGATGCAGAAGAAGCCCGGCCAGGGCGAGGCGCACCTGGTCGTGACGCTGTCGGGCCAGTCGATCCGCGGGGACTGGGACGAGATCCTGATCCAGATGAAGGCGGCCGACCGCGAATGGGCCCAGGGCACGCTCAGCGACTTCATGACCAGCCTGGCGCGGCGGGGACACGCGGAGACCGGCGTCGTCATTCCCACGACGGACGCCGAGGCATTCATCCGCGGCAGCGCGCAGGCGGGAGTGCTGCGGATCGTGCAGTAGAGCGCGGCGTGAACGGTGAACGCGTCTGGACCTCCGGCGTCCGCAAGGAGGTTCTTCCCAACGGCCTGACTCTCCTGATTCAGCCGGATCGCTCGGCGCCGGTCGTCGCGGTCGTCACCCACGTCCGCGCCGGATTCTTCGACGAGCCCGATCGCTGGACCGGCATCTCGCATGTCCTCGAGCACATGTTCTTCAAGGGCACGGCGCGCCGCGGTGTCGGCGCGATCGCCCGGGAGACCAAGAGCGCCGGCGGCTATCTCAACGCCAGCACGACGTACGACCACACCGCCTACTTCACCGTCCTTCCCGCCGCCGGCCTCCAGACCGCGCTCGACATCCAGTCCGACGCACTGCGCAACTCGGTCGTGGATGCCGGCGAGCTGGGGCGCGAGCTCCAGGTCATCATCCAGGAAGCGAAGCGCAAGCTCGACACCCCCTCCTCCGTCGCCTATGAGACGCTGCACGAGGTGATGTTCGACCGCCACCGCATCCGGCGGTGGCGCATCGGGCGCGAGGAACAGCTCGCGGCGCTCACCCGCGACGATCTGTGGAGCTACTACCGGTCGCGCTACGTGCCCGAGCGCACCATCGTGGCGATCGTGGGCGACGTGGATCCCGAGCAGGCGCTGGCGCTCGCGAGGAAGGCGTACGGCGAATGGCCCGCCGCGGCGGGCGCGGTGGACCAGTCGCCCGAGGAGCCCAACCGGCGCGAGGTGCGCGCCCGCACGCTCCGGGGTGACGTGAGCCAGGCGGAGCTGGTCCTGGGCTGGCGCGCGGTGCCGCCGCTTCATCCCGACGGCGCGGCCCTGGATCTGGGCGCCGCGGTGCTGGGCTCGGGGCGGGGAAGCTGGCTCTACCGCACGCTGCGCGAGCCGGGCATCGTGACCTGGGCCGCCGCTCACAACTACGCCCCGACCGAGCTGGGCGTCTTCAGCGTGAGCGGCGAGCTGCGCCCCGAGCGGGTGGACGCCGCGCTCGAGGGCATCGCCGAGTCGGTCTCGCGGCTGGCGATGGTGGGGCCGACGGCCGACGAGCTGGAGCGGGCGCGCACGCTGGTCCGCGCGCGCTGGGCCCGCCGGCTGGAGTCCATGGAGGGGCGCGCGAGCGCGCTCGCCGCGGCGGAAGCGCTGGAGGATGTCGGCTTTCTCGACCGCGAGTACGAGATGCTCGCGACGGTGGACCCGGCGCAGGTGCGCGAGGCGGCGGCGAAGTATCTCGCTCCGGACGCGGTGTCGGCCGTCGTCTATCTGCCCGAGAACGGCGGCAAGGACCTGACCTCGGACGCGCTCGCCCGCACCTTCGCCGTCACCGAGCTGCGGGCGTCGGGGAACGGAGCGGCCGTCGCGCCGCCGCGGCGTCCCGCCGTGCCGGCGCGCGCGAAGCGGGAGCACGGCGTCTCGGTCACGCGCCTTCCCGGGGCCGACCTGCTCGTCTTCCGGAAAGCCGGCGTGCCGCTCGTGAACCTCGGCGTCTACGTGCCGCGGCCCCGATTCGATCCGCCGGCCCAGGCAGGGCTGGGATCGCTGCTGGTGCGAAGCGCGGTGCGCGGAGCCGGCGACCTGGACGCCGCGGCGCTCGCCTTTGCCTTCGAGCGGCTCGGCGGCACCCTCGCCACCAGCTCGGCGTCCGACTGGCTCGGGTTCGGGGCCTCGGTGCTCTCCGAGCATCTGCCCGAAGCGGCGGCGCTGCTCGACACCGTCTTCAGCCATCCGCACCTCGCCGATGACGACGTCGCGGCCGAGCGAAGCCTCATGGTCGCCGAGGCGGAGCAGGTCGCGGACGACATGTTCCGCTTCCCCTTCCAGCTCGCGTTCGCGGCGGCGTTCGGCGAGCGAGACTACGGGCTCCCGGTCGGCGGCCTGCCCGAGACGCTTCCCGGCATCACTGCGTCCGACGTCCGCGCCTGGCACGGCACCGCGCTGGCCGCGGTGCGCCCCGTCGTCATCGCGGTCGGCGACGTGGATCCCGACCGCGCGTCGGACGACCTCGCCGGCGTCTTCGTGGCGCGGGCAGCGGTGGCCTCCGCCGCGCTGACGGAACAGGTGGCGTGGCTGCCGGCCGGCGGCGATCCGCCGGTCCGCGTGGTGTACCGTGACAAGGCGCAGGCGGCGCTGGCGCTGGTGTTCCCCGGGCCGTCCCGCCGCAGCCCCGATCATGCCGCCGCGCAGGTGTGGGGCGCCGTCGCGAGCGGACTCGGCGGACGGCTGTTCGAGGCGCTCCGGGATCGCCGTTCGCTGGCGTACACCGTCATCGCCACGGCGTGGCAGAAGGCGCGGGGCGGTGCCCTCCTCGCCTACATCGCGACGTCGCCCGAGCGGGAGGACGAGGCGCGGACGGAGATGCTGGCGGAGCTGGAGCGGTTCAGGCGAGGAGCCGGTGTCGGACACGGAGCTGCGACAGGCGGTGAACTACCTGGCGGGCCAGGCGCAGGTGAGCCGGCAGCACGGCGCGGCGGTGGCCGGTGAGATCCTGGAAGCATGGCTGGCGGGGGCGGGGCTGGAGGAGCTGGACGATCCGGCCGCACCCTATCGCGCGGTCACGGCCCAGGACGTCATGCGGGTGGCGGCATCGCTCGACCCGACTCGGCGCGCAGAGGGCGTGGTCAAGTCGTCGCGCCAAACCTCCTGGCAATAACCTCGCTGCCGCGGGACGCGTCGGCCGGGTCGCGGGCCACGACGTCCACCAGGCAGATCCCCTCCTCCGGAATCGTGTGAATCAGCACGTGGCCGTTCTGGCAGAGCATCGCCACCGCGATGCCCCGCACGCCCTGGCGCACGATCGGCGGACCGAGCGTGGTGAGCCCGACCGCACCGGCCGCCGCGACCACGACGGACGACAGGCCGTCCACGTCGGCGAGCCGGGTGGCCACCAGGTCGGTGAGCTCCAGGATGGACTGGTTGAAGCTGGGGTTCACGGCCGGGACGGGAAAGTGGCGACGGCGTCGCGGTAGCCTTCGGGCACGCCGACATCGAAGAACCGCGCCCGGCACTTCACGCCCGCGAGCGCGCCCCGCCGCGCGAGCCGCTGCATCACCGGCACGTCGTCCAGCTCCGCGCCGAAGGGCGTGCTGCGCGACAGCTCCTCGAACTCCTCCAGGATCTCTCCCGGAAACACCATTCGCCCGATCGGCGTGGCCGCGGCCGAGTCACCGCCGGTGTCGAAGTGCCCCTTCCCCTTGTCGGCCACATCCGTGACCCGGAGCGAGCCGTCGTCGTGCGCCTGGTAGCGGGCACGGCCGGTGGCTCCCTTCGAGCCCGCGTCGCTTCGCGTGATCTCGGCGAGGAGGACGGTGGCCAGCCCGGTCGCACGGTGAGTCTCGAGCACGTCGGACGTGGGATTGGGACCCTGGAAGAGATTGTCGGGGAGCAGGGCGACGAACGGCGCACCGCCCAGCGGATCGCGCGCGCGGAGGAACGCATCGCCCAGGCCGCGGGGGTGATCCTGGGGAACGAACTCGAGATCGAGCGGTCCGGGGTAGCTCCGGGCGACCGCCTCGAGTATCGGCTTGTGGGGATTGGTGATGATGATCGCGCGCAGCAACCCGGCCTCGGCGGCTTCGTCCAGGGTCCAGTGGAGGACAGGCCGCAGGGCGACTGGCAGCATTTCCTTCGGCAGCCAGCGGGTAATGGGGTGGAGGCGGGTACCAAGCCCTCCGCACGGGATGACCGCGGTGTCCAGCATGTCAGCGGATGTCCTTGGCGACTAGTATTTTGTACGCCAGGCGCCGCGTATCCCGGCCTCCTGCCAAGGAAAGGAGCAAGGTGTCCGAAACTAGTCCTCGCCAGAGGGGGGATCAAGGCCGGCTGCGGTGGACGACGGCTGACCTGCTGAGCGTGGTGCGCATTCCGCTGGCGGTGGCGTTCCCGCTGGTGTCGAACACCTGGCGCATGGTGATTCTCGCGATCGCGGCGGCCACCGACCTCCTCGATGGACCATTGGCCCGCCGATTCGGCTCTTCGGCACTCGGCAGCGTGATCGATCCCGTGGCCGACAAGCTGTTCATGGCGGCGGCGTTCGGGGTGGTCGCGGTGTCCGGCAAGCTGGAGCCGTACGAGATCGTCGGCGTGCTGTTGCGCGACATCGTGGCGACGGTCGCCTTCCTGGCCACGGTGTTCTCCCATCGGCCCCGCGCCATTCCAGCCAGGGCCGGCGGCAAGGCGGTGACGGTGGCGCAGGTTCTGACCCTCGCGGCGTTCCTCGCCGAGTCGCCGCTGCTCCGGCCCATGGCCTGGGCCACGACCGCCATCGCGGTGTACGCGATCTGGGACTACTACCGAGTCGCGCCGGCCGCCGAGCGGCGGGTGGGGACGGGAGAGGGATGACGGCCGAGACGAAAAGGATCGCGCTGGCGTGGGACCGGGACCTGATCTTTCGCGGAGGAGCCGACGGTGGGCCGCAGGTCGTGATCGACGGCGACAACGCCGCCGGGCCCGGTCCGATGCTCTCCCTGCTGCTGGCCGCGGCGTCCTGCAGCGGCTCGGACGTGGTGATCATCCTGCAGAAGATGCGGATCACCCTACGCGAGTTCCGCATCGAGGCCAGCGGCGTCCGGCGGGAACAGGAGCCGCGGCGATACACCGCCATCCATCTCGACTACCACCTGACCGGCGAGGGTCTGGACGAGACTCGGGCTCGGCGCGCCATCGACCTCTCGCTGGAGAAGTACTGCTCCGTGGTGGCCTCCCTCGCGCCCGATATCAAGATCACCTATGGGCTTACGCTGGGTTAGCGTGGCGGCGGCGCTCGCCGCCGCCACGCCGGCCGGCGCCCAGCAGGTCAAGGAACTCGGCATCCAGGTCACGGGCACCCTCTCCGATCCGGCGCTCGGCGTCGGCGGGCTCTATGGTGCCTGGCGACCCTCTTCCCGTGCACGGGTGTCGGCGAATATCGGGGTCGGCGGATCGGATGGACGGACGGCGTGGCGGGGCGAGCTGCTGGGGCACTTCCTGCTCGCCCCTGCCCGAAAGCGGGGCGTAGGGTTCTACCTGGCGGGCGGACTGGCGGTCGTCGGGGGCGCGGCGGACCGGGGTTATATCGTGGTCGCGGCCGGAGTCGAGAACCGGCCGGGTGCCGCGTCGGGCTGGTTCGCCGAGGCAGGGGTGGGCGGTGGCGCACGGCTCTCCGCCGGGTACCGATGGCGGTGGTTCCCGAGCTGGTGGCGGTTCCTGCCATGAAAAGGCGCCCCGGGGGCGGTCCACCCCGGGGCGCTGCGGCCTTGCAACAGACTCAGGCTGCGCCGGTTGCCGTGGTTTCAGGCTTCCGCTGAACGGGCTGGCTGAAGCGCTCTCCCAGCACTCGGAGCTGCTCGAGCTCTTCCTTGCTCAGGTCTTCGTAGCGGTCGGCGAGGTACAGCATGGTGTCGTCGAGCCAGTCCTTCTGGTGCTCCGGCAGCGCGTCGATGACGCCGCAGCGGAGGATGTGACTGAACATCTCATCACGGGCCTGGGAAAATGACACGGCCTCGGAGGTTTGCCGGGGATTCTTGGTCTTCATCTACCTTCCTTCTCACGGCCAAAAGGCCGCGGGTTCGAGAGTTGGGGTCGGCGTGAAATATAAGCTGATTGCACCTTTTGGTGCAAAGGGCCCCAGCGGGGGCTTTCAGGGCCCGGACTCTGCCATCTCCATGCCAATTTCGGGCCCAAAACCGGCTCAAACAGTGACGCGACCCACACCGCCCCACCTATTATCATTCCCCCAGCATGGCAGACCACGATGAAGTGTACGACGATGCCCGGGCCGACCGGTTAGCCGCGCTGCTTCGAGAACTGGCCCGGCGCATCCAGGAACTGGACCAGGCGGGGCAGTTGCTGCGCGGTGCGCCGGAACTGATCCGCCTGATGGGCGATGCCCGCAGCGAGCTGTTCCACTACGAAGTGCGCAGCACCTACGATTCCCCCGAGGTGGCGGACAACCGCCGCATTGTCGAAGACGCCCAACGGCAGGATCCGTTCACCCGCGAAGATCCGGAGGATGACGAGCCATGGCGGCGACGCCCGTCGGAATGAAGCGCTTTTACGCCATCCTCGCAGGTGTCGCCGTTCTGGGCCTCGGCGCGTTGGGGTTCCTGCTCTCACGGCCCCGGGTCTCCAGCATTCCCGCCAACGTGACCATCCAGCCGGCGGATACGGCCGGCTTTCGGGGCTATCTCAAGGGATCGGACCAGGCGCCGGTCGAGATCACGGAATACGCCGACTACCAGTGCCCGTTCTGCCAGACCTTCGCCACGCTCCAGATGCCCACCATCGAGGAACGCTTGATCAAGACCGGCCGGCTGCGCTGGCGCTATCGGGATTTCCCCTTGCAACAGCACGAGTTCGCCAGATTGGCGGCGCATTCCGCCGCCTGCGCCGACGACCAGGACAAGTACTGGCCGCAGCACGATCGGATCTACGAAGGCCAGGCCGAGTGGGCGGCTTCGCGCGACGCCGGCGATCACTTCCGGGACTATGCCGGGGCGATCGGGCTGGATCTCGGGCGCTACGACCAATGCATGGAGTCCGGGAAGTTCGCGGGCCGGATTCAGGCCAGCCAGGAAGAGGGCGCGCGGGCGGGGGTAGGCTCGACGCCGACCCTGCTGGTGGGCGGCCGTCTCATTCAGGGCCGGATCGACTCCGACGCGATCCGGCGGCTGGTGGATTCTCTCGCTCCCGTCACACGATGACCCACCAGGGGGATGCGGCAGGGCCCGGGAACGGCTGAGTGTCCATAACTCATGGGCAATCCACGGCCCACCGGCAAAGCGCTGGCGGCCTTGTCGTTCAGCGCTCTCGGCGTGGTGTATGGGGACATCGGGACCAGTCCGCTCTACGCCATCAAGGAGTGTTTCACCGGCCACCATAGCATTCCCGCCACTCCCGAGAACGTCATCGGCGTTCTCTCGCTGATCTTCTGGTCCATCAACTTCATCGTGTCGTTCAAGTACGTCACCGTGGTGCTCCGGGCGGACAACCGGGGCGAGGGCGGAACCTTCGCCCTGCTGGCGCAGCTCCGCCCGCTCACCCGCATCGACAGCGGGCGGAAGGTGCTCATTGCCCTCGGCCTGTTCGGTGCCGCGCTGCTCTACGGGGACGGCGTCATCACCCCGGCCATCTCCGTGCTCGGCGCGATCGAGGGCGTCACGCTCGCGGCCCCCAGCGTAACGCCATGGATCTGGCCGATCGCCGCGGTCGTGCTCACCGCGCTGTTCATGGTGCAGAAGCACGGCACCGATCGCATCGGGCGGATGTTCGGGCCGGTCATGGCGGTCTGGTTCACCTCCATCGCCGTGCTGGGTGTCCGCGGGATCATGCTCCAGCCCGAGGTCCTGAAGGCGGTGAACCCGTGGTACGCGGTGGATTTCTTCATCCGCGACGGGATGCTGGCGTTCCTGATCCTCGGCTCGGTGGTGCTGGTGGTGACCGGTGCGGAGGCGCTGTACGCCGACATGGGGCACTTCGGGCGGCGGCCGATCCGGCTCGCCTGGTTCGCAGTGGTGCTCCCCTGCCTCCTGCTCAACTACTTCGGCCAGGCGGCCCTGCTGCTGGTGAATCCCGAGGCGCGGGTCAACCCGTTCTTCTCGCTGGCGCCGAGCTGGGCGTTGTACCCGCTGGTGGCCATCGCGACGTCGGCGGCGATCGTGGCCTCGCAGGCGCTCATCTCGGGCGCCTTCTCCCTGACCCGGCAGGCGGTCCAGCTCGGCTACATCCCGCGGGTAACCGTCGTTCACACCTCCAGCTCGCAGATCGGCCAGATCTACATCCCCGAAGTGAACTGGGCGCTCTGGCTGGGATGCGTCGCTCTGGTGGTCGGGTTCCGCAGCTCGAGCAACCTGGCGGCCGCATACGGCGTCGCGGTCACCGGCACGATGCTGACGACCACGCTCCTGCTCCATACCGTCGCCTGCGACCGGTGGCACTGGCCGAAGTGGCGGGCGCGGGCGCTCACCAGCGCGCTGCTGATGGTAGACTGGCGTTCTTCTGCGCCAACGTGATCAAGGTGGAAGAGGGCGGGTGGTTCCCGATCGTGGTCGGGGTCGCGGTCTACATCCTGATGACGACGTGGAACCGGGGCCGGGCGCGGCTCCAGGCGATCGTGCGGGAGAACACGCTGGAGATGGATCTGTTTCCTCTCGGATGTCGCCCGGCGGAAGCCGCCCCGGGTGCCGGGCACGGCGGTATTCCTGACCTCGAATATCGGCGGCGCGCCGCCGGTGCTGCTGCACCACCTCAAGCACAACAAGGTGCTCCACGAAAAGGTGATTCTCATCTCGGTCGTGACGGAGGAGATCCCCGTCGTGGACGAGGACGAGCGGGTCGAGTGCAAGGTGCTCGGGGAGGGGTTCTACAAGGTGATCGCCCGGTACGGCTTCATGGAGTCGCCGGACATTCCCCAGGCGCTCGCCGACCTGGGCGCCGGCCCGGAAGACGGGCAGCGGGTGAGGATCAAGGCGATGGAAACGAGCTTCTTCCTCGGCCGGGAGACCCTGATCGCCACCCGCAGCACGCCCATCAACGTGCCGGTGCCCGATGCGATCGGGCGGATGTCGATGTGGCGGAAGCGGCTGTTCATCCTCATGACTCGGAACGCGCGCTCGGCGACCGCGTTCTTCGGGTTGCCGCCCAACCGGGTGGTGGAGCTGGGGGCGCAGATACAGTTCTAGCTGAAAACTTCATCCCGAGCGAAGCGAGGGACCTACTCTGCGAGCTCCGAAGCTTGCCGAGAAGGTCCCTCGCTTCGCTCGGGATGAGGTTTTCGCTCCGCATTCGCTCCCTCCCCATCTAGCCGCTCCCCGTCCTTTGCGGTACAATCTCGCGGAGTGCACCGCAAGCGGTCGCACCCGGGGGGAAATGTCACGCTCTAAGTGACGGCTGCATCCTGAATTACCCCCGTTGGCACTGGACTCGCCATTTCGTTGGCGCAGCCGCGACACTACCGTCCGGCGAGGCGTCGATCCGCCCGATAAGAGCACACCCGGAGTGATCCGGGGCCGCAAAACTAGAGGTCTCACCTGACGACGGTGAGATAGCTCGGTGCCGAAGGAGGATGGATGAGGACCCCGCAGGAGGTGGAGCGCGGCTTGTCCGCGCCCGATACACTCGGGCTCGAATCCCGTGTGGAAGTACGTACGGCAGCGACCCAGCTGCTGGAGGACATGCCCGAAGGAACCGGGCGCCTGGTCATCGACCTGGGCCGCACCCGGCACATCGACTCCGCCGGGCTCGGCGCGCTCATGCTGATCCAGCGCACCGCGGCCGAACGCCGGCAGGCGGTCGTGCTCCGCAATCCGAGCGAGGAGATCCGTTTCCTCCTCGTCCTCACGAAACTCTACGACCTTTTCCAGATCGAACTCGGCGATGATTGAGCGAGCGCTCCGTGCCGTCTGAGCCCGCCGGTATGGACGCGTCCGCCACGATCCATTAGTGTACGCCCCTGGCGTCTCTCTCCTTCACTGCGGTGCCAACCGGCATCAGTTCGCGGGGTGCGAGGCATGACCCAGGCGGTACGCCGCCGGCGGGTGCTCATCGTCGAGGACGAGCCGGCGCTGCGGCTCAGCTACGATCGGGCGTTCCGACCGAGGTACGAGTTGGCGTTCGCGACCAACGGCGCCGAGGCGTTGGAGCAGCTCGAGCAGCACCGGCCCGACGTGGCGGTGCTCGACATGAGGCTGCCCGACACCGACGGCATCGAGCTGTTGCGCCGTATCCGTCTCTCCTATCCCGACCTTCCGGTCATCATCACGACCGCCTATCTGAGCATCGAGCCCCAGCTCAAGGTTCTCGACCTCCCGCATTCCGGCTACATCGTCAAACCCTTTCGACTCGACGAGCTCGGCGCCCGCATCGATGCCGTCGTCTGACGGCCCCGGCGGCCCCGCGCTGCTCGAAGCGCGCGGGGTCCGGCGGTCGTTCGGCGGATTGCGGGTGCTGCGTGGGGTGAGCCTCCGCATCCAGCCGGGCGAGGCCGTGCTCGTGGCCGGGGCCAACGGGGCCGGTAAGACCACCCTGCTCCGCATTCTCGCCGGGCTCAGCCGCCCCGACGCGGGTGAGGTCCTGGTGCACGGGCGGCCGGTGCGAGGCGACGGCGGCAGCGGGCGGCGAGCGGTCGGCTTCGTCTCCCACCAGTCCCTGCTCTACGACGACCTCACCCTCCTCCAGAACCTCACCTTCGCCGCCCGGCTCTACGGTTTGCCCCGGCCCGCGGACGCCGCCCGGAATGCGCTCGACGACGCCGGTCTGGGTTCCCGTGCGGCCGATGCGCCCCGGCGGCTGAGCCGGGGGCTCACCCAGCGGGCGGCGATCGCGCGAGCCCTGCTGCACGGTCCGACCGTGCTCCTGCTCGACGAGCCGTTCACCGCGCTCGACGCCGCCGCGGCCGACCGACTCCGCGCCGACCTGGCCAGCCGGCTGGCCGGCGGGCTCGCCCTGGTGGTGGTGACCCACCGGCTGGGCGAGGTCTGGGATCTGGCGACCAGGGTCGCGGTGCTGGCCGATGGCGGGTGGGCCTGCGACGAGCCGCGACAGGGGACGCCGGAATCGTTTCTCTCGCGCTACCACGGACTCGTCGGTGCTTGAGACGCTGAGGCTCGCCTTCGCGATCGCGGGCAAGGACATCCGGGCGGAGCTGCGGAGTCGTACCGCGCTGCTGTCAGCGGTCGTCTTCGCCGCGCTGGTGCTGGTCGTCTTCAACTTCGCCCGCGATCCGACCGCCCTCGCCGCGGTGGACCTGGCGCCGAGCGTGCTCTGGGTGACCTTCGCCCTGGCATCCATGGTGGCGCTCAACCGCGCCTTCACGATCGAAGGCGAGAACGGCGCCCTCGACGGTCTGCTGCTCGCGCCGGTTCCGCGCAGCGCGGTCTTCCTCGGCAAGCTGCTCGCCAACCTCGCGTTCGTCGGGACGGTCGAGGCGGTGACCTTGCCGCTGTTCGTGCTCTTCTTCAACGTGGACCTGACCCAGGCGCTGCCGGGCATCGTGGGGGTCACCGCGCTGGCGACGGTGGGGTTCGTGGCGGTCGGGACCATCTTCAGCGCCATGGCGGTCCGGACCCGGTTCGCCGAGCTGATGTTGCCGGTGCTGCTCCTGCCGTTCATGGTCCCGCCCCTCATCGGCGCCGTGCAGGTGACCGCCCGGCTGCTCGCCGGCCGTCCGTTGAGCGAGATGCTGGGATGGCTTAGGTTACTCGCCCTCTATGACGTGGTCTTCGTGACGCTTTCTCTGATGGTCTTCGCGGCGGTGGTGGACGAGTGAGCGGGCTCCCGGCCGCTCGGGCCATGGTCCGGCGGGGCACCGCGATCACGGCGCTGGGACTGGTGGCGCTGGCGGGGGTCTACGTGCTCGCGCTCGGCTACACGCCGATCGAGGCCCGGCAGGGTGCGGCACAGAAGATCTTCTACCTGCACGTACCGGCGGCGTGGTGCGCGCTGATGGCCTTCTCGCTGGTCGGCATCTGCGGCGGGCTGTACCTGTGGCTCAAGGACGCGCCGGCTCGACCGGTTCGCCGCTTCCTCGGCGGAGGTGGGCGTCGCGTTCGCGGTCATCATGCTGACGACGGGACCGATCTGGGCCAAGCCGATCTGGGGCACCTGGTGGACCTGGGACGCCCGCCTCACCCTGACGCTCTTCCTGTTCTTCCTCTTCATCGGCTACCTGGCGCTCCGTGCCGCGGTGCACGACCCCTCGGAGCGGGCCCGCTTCAGCGCCGTGGTCGGCATCCTCGGCCTGCTGCTGGTGCCGTTCATTCATCTGAGCGTCTATCTCTTCCGCACGCTGCACCCGCAGCCGATCGTGCTCAAGCCGAGCGCGCCGTCGCTGCCGCCGGAGATGCTCAAGACCCTGCTGATCTCGCTGCTGGTATTCACCGTGCTCTACATCGGACTGGTGACGGTGCGCTACGGACTCGCGCTGGCGGAGGACGAATGGGAAGGGAGGGCGGATGCCGCCTGACAATGCGGGGTACATGGTGGCCGCCTACGTGGTCACGGCGGTGATTCTGGTCGGGTATGCGCTCAGCTTGTGGGGGCGGGTGAGAAGAGCGGTGGGTCGGGAGTAGGCACGGAACACAATGTCACCCTGAACGCAGTGAAGGGGACCATGTCGGCATGGTCCCCTTCACTGCGTTCAGGGTGACACACTCCCTCAGGTCTTTGATTCCTTCGGCAACAGCAGATGCTCCCACACCAGCGCCGCAACCACCCCGCCGATGATCGGCCCGACCCAGTACACCGAATGCGCCACCCACTGGCCCGAGATCAGCGCGGGTCCGAACGCGCGGGCGGGATTCACGGCGGCGCCGGTCAGCGGCCCGCCGACCAGGATGTCGAACATCAGCGCGAGCCCGATGCCGAGGCCACCGAGGCGGGGCGCCGCGGGATTGATGCAGGTGCCGAAGACCGCCGACACGAGGAAGAACGCCATCACGGCTTCCAGGACCACCGCCTGGTGGAACTGGATGGTGTTGGCGATCGTGGGCGTGCCGAGCGAGATCGGACGGACCACGCCGATCGGGTAGACGAACTTGATCAGCATCGCCGCGAGTACCGCGCCGGCCAGCTGGGCGACGATGTAGGCGGCGGCGCTCTTGATGTCGGTGCGCCGCGCGGCGAGCAGCCCCAGCGTCACGGCCGGGTTCAGGTGTCCACCCGAGATCCCCATGAGGGCGGTGACCATGACGGCGAGCACCAGACCGTGCGCCACCGCCACGCCGAAGATGCCGTAGGTGGCCTCGGGGAAATACTTGCTGGCCACAGACCCGGCGCCGATGAAAACGAGGGCGAAGGTCCCCAGCAGCTCGGCGAACGAGCGGCGAAAGAGCGAAGGCATCCAGATCTCCGTGTGTGGGCGTGAAACCGGCGGCGAATCTAGGCGTCCGCCCTGCGAAATACCAGCGCCGCGTTGATCCCGCCGAAGCCGAAGGAGTTGCTGACCAGGTACTCGGGATCGAGGGCACGCCCCTCGCCGGTGACGTGGTCGAGGTCGCAGGCGGGATCCGGCGTTGCAAGGTTCACCGTAGGGGGAAACCAGCGCCGGCGGCTGGCGAGGGCGCAGATCGCGGCCTCGATCGCGCCGCTCGCGCCGAGCGCGTGCCCGTAATACCCCTTGGTGCCGCTGAACGCCAGCCGGTACGCGTGGTCGCCGAAGACCTGCTTGACCGAGCAGGTCTCGGTCGGATCGTTGAGCGGCGTCGAAGATCCGTGCGCGTTGATGTAGCCGACCGCCGTCGGCGCCACGTGCGCTTCGGCCAGCGCGTTCCGGATGCAGCGCGCGGCCTGGACCCCGTCGGGCCGGGGCGCGGTCATGTGGTAGGCGTCGTTGGTGAGCCCGTAGCCGCACACCTCGGCGTAGATCGGCGCGCCCCGCGCCAGCGCCCGGCCTCGTTCTTCCAGAATCAGCACGGCCGACCCTTCGGCCATGACGAATCCGTCGCGGTCCGCGTCGAACGGGCGGCTGGCGGTGGTCGGGTCGTCGTTGCGGGTGGACATGGCGCGAATGATGGCGAATGCCCCGAAGCAGAGCGGCGCGAGCGGCGCCTCCGCGCCGCCGGCGACCATCACGTCCGCTTCGTCCCGTGCGATCGCCCGGAACCCCTCGCCGATGGCGATCGCCCCCGAGGCGCAGCTCATCCCGTTCGTGGCGTTGGGGCCGGTGCAGCCGAACTCGATCGCGATGTTGCAGCTCGCCGCGCCGGCGAAGACGGTGAGCGCCAGCGCCGGGTCCACCGAGCGGGGACCCTGGGTGAGAAAATTGTGGTACTGCTGCTCGCCGTGGGCCACGCCGCCCAGCGCCGTCCCCATCATCGCGCCGACCCGGTCGAGATTCTCCCGCCGAAGATCGAGCGAGGCGTCTGCCAGCGCCATCCGGGTCGACGCGATGGTGAACTGGGAGTAGCGGTCCAGTCGCCGGGCCCGCCGCTCTTCGATGTGGTCGGTGGGATGGAAATCGTCCACCTCGCCGGCCACGCGGGACTTGAAGTGCGACGGATCGAACCGGGTGAGGCAGCGGATGGCGGACCGCCGCCGCCGCAGCCCGTCCCAGAGCCCTTCCGCGCCGAGCCCGATCGGCGTGACCGCGCCGATCCCGGTGATCACCACACGTCGGTTCATTTGTGTGACTCCACGTACCGCTTGATCCCCGCCAGCGTGCGCGACGCGATCCCGGAGATGAACACGGGGCCGATGATCACTTCCGCCGCCGCCGCGCCGATCACCGGCCAGGGGGGCCCGTCCCAATCGTGAGTGATGGTGACCTTGATGCTCGACTCCATGCGGACGAAGCGCCACTGCACGTCCATGCCGGTGGTGATGCCGCGGACGTGCTTGTAGTGGATCGCCGGCGTGTCCCGGTCCACCGTCATTTCCGACACCCACCAGGTGGGGTAGCTCACGAGGCCGAACGGCCGCCAGGCAGCCATCTCGACCAGTCCGCCGTCCTTCCGGCGATCGAGCATCCGCACCCAGCGGTAGTGACTCAGGAGCTGAGGCCAGCGCTCCACCTCGGTCGCCGCGGCGAAGACCTGGGACAGCGGGGCGTGGATGCGGGTGTGGTCCACCGTCTTCATGCAGGTGCCTCCGCTCGGGTCAGCCAGGTTGCGACCAGCCGGTAGCCGGGGCGGCGGGAGACAGTCCCGCGCACGCCCGCCCGGGCGAGCAACCCCCGCAGCTCGCCGGCGGTGAAGCCGCGGCGGAGCGAGGTCATGCCGTCCGCGACGGTGGTCGTGTCGAAGCGGAGGGCCCGCGCGCCGAACCAGAACGCGATCGGCGCGATCCGCGCGCGCCGCAGGTCGGCCACGACGACGCCGACCCGGGCGAGCTGGTCGCAGGTCCGCAGCAACCGGATGGTGGAATCGGGCGTGAAGTGGTGGGCCACCTGGCTCACGAGGACGATGTCCACGGACTTCGGGCGCACCGGTGGCTCGCCGGCGCAGCCGACGGCGCAGGGGACGCCCGCCTGCTGCGCGAGTCCCGCCGCGGTGCGGCTCAGCTCCAGCCCGACCGGCCGCACCGTGTAGCCCCGCCGTCGCGCCCAGCGCACGGCCCGCCGCGGCAGGTCGCCGGCGCCGGTGCCGAGATCGAGCAGCGTCAGCGTGCGCCCCGCCGGTTGTCCCCGCAGCACCCGCTCCAACCCGTGGCGCACGGCCGCGGCGCCACCGAACCAGCGGTTGGCGCGGGCGACGTTGCGCAGCGACCGTGCGACGGTCTCGGGATCGGCGGCCGGGTCGTCGAGCAGCTCGATCCCCAGCGGCGTGATCCGCAAGCGGGCGTCAGTCATTCCAGCGAGCCGTATCCCCCCCGATAGTAGAGCAGTGGCCGGCCGCCGGCGGTCGTGCCGCCGGTCACCCGTCCGATGACGATCGTGTGATCTCCGGCGGGGTACCGAGCGAAGTTATCGCACTCGAGGTGGGCCAGCACTCCATCCAGCACCACGAGACCGGTCGGACTCCGGTGATAGCCCACGCCATCGAACCGGTCTTCGTGCCGGTCGGCGAACCGACGCGACAGCGCCTCCTGCCCACTCTCCAGAATGTTGACCACGAATTCCGGCGAGGCCAGTATCGCGTCGTGCAATTCCGCTTCGTGGTCCACGCAGACCGACACCAGCGGTGGCACCAGCGACACCGAAGCGAGACTGCTCGCGGTCATGCCCAGCGGGCGGTCGTCCGGGCCGTTCACCGTCAGCACCGTCACGCCGGTGGCGAAGCGGCCCATCAGCTCCCGGAACTGGGCGGGGTCCACGTGGGTGGTGGTCAGAACAGCATCCTGGCGAGGAACACCGGGTTGAGCACCGCGCGGGCGGGGACGAAGTCGGCGGTGACGCCGATGAGCGTGTGGGCCAGCCCCCGGCGGCCGAGGCGGGCGACAGCGCGGTCGAACAGTCCGGGGAAATGCATGCCGTAGCCGATCGCGCGTTCCACCGCCCACTTCCCCGCGAAGGCGCGGCGGCGGGCCCGGCGGTAGGGCCCGAGCGCCGCGGCCGTCACCCGGCCGGGCCGGGCGAGCGCCTGCTGGGCCGCGTCCGCGAGCAGCTCCGCGCCCCGAAGCGCGCTGTAGATCCCCTCGCCGGTGAAAGGATCGAAGAAGTCGGCGGCGTCACCGACGAGGGCGGCGCCGTCGGCGACGACCCGGCCCGACCACGCCGCGAAGGGTCCGGTCGTCATGACCTCGCGAGCCACGCAACCCGCGGCCACGCGCGGGCCCACGCCGGGAAACTCGTCGAGCGCCTCCAACCAGAACTGGTGCACCCGACCCCGCGCTGCCCGTGCGCGCGAGGCCGGCACGACCAGCGCCACGTTGGTGCGTCCGCCCCCGATGGGATTGAGGCCGAGGTACCCGCGCCCGCTCACGAACATCTCCGCGCAATCGCTCATCCCGGTGACGCCGTCCACGTGGGCCACGAAGGCGACCCGGCGCAGCTTGCCGTGCCGCCGCCGGCCGAGCTGCCGCCCGACCAGCGAGCGAAGGCCGTCGGCGCCGACCGTGAGCCGGGCGCGGATGGCGGTGCGGTCGCCGCTCGCGCTCCGCAGCACCGCCCCGGCGATGCCTGCCTCGTCGCGGAGCAGCGACGCGGCGGAGGTCCGTTCGAGCACGAGCGCCCCGGCGGCTCGCGCCGCCGCGACCAGCTCGTGGTCGAGGATGCGGCGCGAGACGGAGAGGCCGGTCGGCCGGTAGGGACGGTGGCCGGCCAGGGCAAATCGTCCCTGCAGGCGCGACCCGCGCGCGGCGGTCACCGCGGTGCCGGCGAGCGGCACCGCGCCCGCTGACTCCAGCGCGGCGACGACGCCGAGCCGGTCGAGGATCCGGACCGCCTCGGGACTCATGTACTCGGAACAGGCCTTGTCGCGAGGGAAAGCGGCGCGGTCCACCACGACCACCGAGTGGCCCGCCGTGGCCAGCAGCCGCGCGAGCGCGCTGCCGCCGGGACCGGCGCCGACGACGAGCACGTCGGCTGCCGGCGGTTCAAGCCACCCGTTCGTACTCGAATCCACCGAAGATCAACCGATCGGGCAGGAAATCGGCGAACGAATATTCGAACTCGACCGTTCCGCCGCCGACATAGGTGATGACGATCTCGAAGTCCTGCGCGATGAAGGTGCAGTCCCGGTCGGTCACCCGCGGGAATCCCTCGGCGAGCGACTCGGTCACGACTCTCTGGTGGCAGCTCCCATCGGCGTCGAAGCTCCAGGTGGTGGTCCAGGTCTGGAGGTCTCCCGGCACCTCGACCACGAGCACGGTGCGCCAGGAGCCGACCAGCATCTCCGTAGGGCTGTTGCCGCCGGAGACGCCGCCGTCGTCGTCGGGACGCTGGCTCCCCGCGGGACCGCCTTCGCCGCAGGCGGGAAGGAGCGTCAGGCTGAGAGCCAGCGCCAGAGCAGCCAGCCGGCCGCCGCGGCCGCGGCGCTCGCCGTCAGGTTGACGCCGTCGTTGTCCAGCCAAGCGAGACCTCCTCCGTGTACGGTCGGGGCGCCGCACCGATGCACCCGCCATTCGCTCGACTCGCCGCAGCGCTCGCAGCGGAACCGGCCCTGGGCCGCGGCGCCGAGCGCCGAATCCAGGAGCATCCCACCGAAACCTACCAGGGACGCGACGGGAAACAGGGTGAAGATGCCGGCCGTGGCCGCGCCGACGGCCGCGACCACCATGGCGCCGGCGGCGGCGCCGGAGGACCCCAGGGCCGTCACCCCGCCACTGGTGCCGGCCGGTACCACGGCCCCGCCGAGGATCAGCCGCGGCGGACGGCGGCTTCGCGCGCCGAACGCGGTGGCCCACGTATCGGCGGCGGCGGCCGCGAGCGCGCAGGTGAGGAGCCAGTGTCCCAGCGCCGGATCGCGCAGGCCGTACAAGGCGACGAGGGCGGCCACCCCGCCGTTAGCCAGGACCTGCCGGTGGTCGCGGCGGTCGCTCTTCGGATCGAGATTCGCCGGGGCGGGCGCTCCCCGTCCCACCAGGTTGCTGAAGACGAAGAAGGCGGCGAGAACTCCGCCGCCTTCCCATCCGGTGCCCAGCAGGACCGCCGTTCCCACCACCCACGCCGCCACCGCACCGGAGCCGGTGAGGGTGCCCGCCCGGTGGGCGAGCCACGCCACCCCGCCGGCCACCGCGGCCGCGAGGGCAGGAGCGACCGGCGTCAGCTCTCTTCGGCCTCGGCGCGCAGGAGCGCGGAGATCCGGTCCCGCAGATCGCCGGGACAGGTCTGCTTGCGGGCGCGCGCCTCCATCAGCTGCACCAGCTGCTCCTCGAACTGCGCGTGGCCGAAGCAGCCGCGGCAGCGGACCAGGTGATCGCGCACCTCCGCCGCGAGCTCGGGCGTCAGCTCCTGCTTCAGGTAGTCCTGGAGACGGGCTCCCGCTTCGCGGCAGTCCATCGGCTTACTCATCCTTGCCTTCCTTCGGCTTGATGTAGCCCATCTCCACGGCGTAGGCGTAGAGCTGCGCCTGGAGGAGGCGGCGAGCCCGGAACAGCCGCGACTTCACCGTGCCGACCGGCACCTGGAGCGTCTCCGCGATCTCGGCGTATCGCATGCCTTCGATGTCACTCAGGACCAGCACCTCACGAAAGTCGGGTGGAAGCGCATCCACGGCCTCGAGGACCTTCTCGTCCACCAGCTGGCCGAAGAAATTGCCCTCGGGATCGGTCGACTCCACCGCCCGGTAGAGCGCGTGGGGCTCGATCGCCTCGAGGTCCATCGCCACCGGCTCCAGCTTCCGGCGCCGATAGCTGTTGATGAACGTGTTCCGGAGGATGGTGAGGAGCCAGCCCTTGGCGTTGGTTCCGGGACGGTACTGCCGCCAGGAGCGGTACGCCTTGAGCATGGTATCCTGGACCAGATCCTCCGCCTGCGCCGGCTCGCCCGTGAGGCGCAACGCCACCCGATAGAGGGCATCGAGGTGGGGCAGCGCTTCGTCGTCGAACGAGCGTACGGAAGCGGCGGAAGGCTCGGCCATGTGGGAATGTTCCGGCACCCCCATTCCGGCGCAAGGACCCCTGGTTAGCAGTTTGGGGCCTCGGTATGTTCCCGCCGACCCCGTGCCCACAGCCACCGCCGTTCCCGCGCTCATTCCGCTCAGCCTGCTCGAGGCGATCCGCAATCTCGACACGCCGGTCGAGGACGGACTGGACGAGCTGGCCGAGGAGATCGTGGTGCGCCGTCTCGGGCTCAGCCCGACGGTCGCCGCCCAGATCCAACGCTACAAGCAGACCGCCGACAAGGACGGGTCGGTGGACGCCGACGAGGCGATCTCGGTCGTGCGGCTGGTAGGCCGGCGGCCCGACGCGTCGCTGGTGTTCGCGGATGCAGGCCGCCGTGCGGCGCGCTACGCCAGCCGGGTGCACGCCCGCCCGACCTGGACGCTCTCGCGGGTCTCGGCCGGGGGTCTGACCCGGCGGCTGGCGCAGCGGTCGGCGACGCACCTGGCGCGGCGGGCGTTCGGGGGCGAGCTGCGGCCGGCCGCGGACGGCGTGCAGGTCCGGATGGCGGATCCGCTCTCGTTCAAGGCGCTGCCGGACGGCTCGGCCTGCGACTTCTACGGGGCGGCGTACGGCGAGCTGCTGCGGCGGTTGACCGGCTTCGAGGGGGCGATGCTCCACCAGCGGTGCCGCGCGCGGGGCGACGAGGCGTGTCTCTGGCAAACCGCGGCGGCCGAGATCTACGAATGATCCGGTGAAGTCACTATTGACTCGCAGGGTGTAGCGCGATTAACATCGCGGCGTCTTTTCCCGCTTGTTCCCGACGACAATTCAGCAGGTGCGGACCCGGGTGGCGTTTCAACGGGCAACCGTCTCGGTTTCAGAGAGTTACGTGGTGGCGTGCGGCGGCGTCGAGGGCCGTGACGTTTCCTTGACACCCGTTTTTGCGCGCTCCATATTATGCAGCCGACCGGGCCGCGGTCGTCTCATTTCTTTTCTTTGCTGTCGCTCGAAGCCGGACAATCTCAGTCCCTTCAATGCTGGCAGAACTCCCACAGCAGTCGCATCCCAACGCAGGTCTTTGAGCCCTGAGGGGAGGCGTGTGCACTCCCCGCTCCAAGTCGCAGGACCGTAGTCTCACGTCTTCGGAGGACGAACTCATGAAGCAAAGCCGTGTCAGCGCCTTCGGACGCGTGGCGCAGAGTTGCGCGCTCGCGGCAGTCGCGCTGGTGCTCGGAGCCGGCACGCTCCTGGCCCAGGCGACTGGTAAAATCGAAGGCAGGGTGCGCGACCAAGCGGGCGCGCCCATCGCCAACGCCCAGGTGTTCGTGGTGGGAACGGCGTTCAACGCCCTGACGAACCCCCAGGGGTACTACTTCATCAACAACGTCCCGTCGAGCACGATCGCGGTGCGCGCCGCCTTCATCGGCTACAAGTCCACCCAGGTGGACGGGGTGAGGGTGCTGGCCGGTCAGACCGGCACGGTGGACATCCAGCTGGAGCAGACGGCGGTCGAGATCCAGGAGATCACGGTCGTCAGCTCGACCCAGCCGCTGGTCCCCCGCGACGAAGTGACCACGAAGCAGCGCATCGACGGCTCGGTGGCGGACGACCTCCCGGTAGACCGGATCAACGACGTCCTCGCGCTTCAGCCGGGCGTCACCGTCGACCAGGCAGGAAACCTGTCCATCCGTGGCGGCCGAAATAACGAGGCCGCCACGTACGTTGACGGGGTACCCATCCAGGCCGGCTACCGCGGTGACGCGTTCGTCGGCTCGCTCGGCTCCTCGCTCAACATCAGCACCAGCGCCTTCGAAGAGGCGTCGGTCACCACCGGCTCCAGCTCGGCCGAGTTCGGCAACGCCAAGTCGGGCATCGTGTCGATCGTGACCAAGACCGGCGGCAGCGAGTACGTCGGGTCGCTGGGCTTCGAGACCGACGAGCCGTTCGGGGTGAACCATGGTGCCGGGTTCAACCGGCTCGAGGGTGGCGTGGCGGGCCCGTTGGCCGGCCGGCTCACCTTCGCGGTCAACGGCACGCTCGAGGGCCGCAAGTCGCTGGAAGACGGCATGAACAGCCAGGACTTCCCGATCTTCCTGCAGGCCGGCGTGGACACGACGATCCAGCAGGTCAACGTGCTGGAAGACGATCCCGCGACGCCGGTGGATGAGCGGACCACTGGCCGACACGGCCGACGTCAACATCTACAACTACGCCATCAGCCGCGGCACCTGCGACGAGTTCGCGAACGCCGGGGCCGACGGACTCGGTGGCGCCGATGGCGCCGAGATCCAGGCCATCCGCGACAACTACGGGTTCGACTGCAACGGCGTCCGGTCGCCGGCCACCGCGCGGTCGCTCTACTCGCTGAACGGCAAGCTGAACTACACCTACGGCACCGGCTCACGGGTGTCGCTCAGCCTGGCGCAGAGCCGGTTCCACGGCCACTCCGCCCAGTTCCCGCTGTCCTACATCAACACGCTGTCCACCGGCGCGCTCCGCGGCTTCAGCAACCGGAACCGCCTGGCCACGCTGCAGTGGACCCAGAACCTCTCCAAGAGCGCGGAGCGGGCGCTGGCGCTCGACGTGGCGCTGTCCTACCAGCAGGACCGCACCACCAATTCTCCGCTCACGATCGGGAGCGATCTGGACACCCGGGATCCGTTCGGCGGCTTCATCTTCAAGGGGATGGAGTTCGACTACAACTTCGACAACTTCCCGGTCACCCAGGGCCTGATCGACAACGTCCGCCGCAACCAGGGCCGCATCACGCCGATCGACGTGAACAACGGCAGCAACTACCTGATGACGGACGACCTGCGGAACAACGCCTACGGGTTGTACGGCAACTACCAGAACTTCGCCAACAGCCTGGACGGCAGCACCTGGGCCATGGGCGAGGCCGGCCGGTTCACGATCGACAACGACACGCCGGCGCGCGTCAGCCTCTATAAGGAAGACCGGTACATCGGTAAGGCCACGCTCGACTGGCAGGCCGACCGCTACAACCGGCTCAAGATCGGTGGCGAGCTCACCCGCTACAACATCGACAACTACAGCTTCCGTCTGACCGACAAGTTCTTCTCCGATGCCTACATCGAGAAGCCGGTCCGGTGGAACGCCTTCGTCGAGGACCGTCTCGACCTCGGCGACGTGGTGGTCGTGGGTGGTCTCCGCTACGACTGGTACGACACCAAGGCCAGCCGGCCGTTCGCGGAAGACACCGCGGGCAACCGGTACGCGTTCCCCCGGGTGTCGACGATGCCTGGCTTCGATATGGCCAACCCGACGGCGCTGTATGTGCGCGACCAGAGCCACGGCTACCTGAGCCCGCACGTGCAGGTGTCGTTCCCGGTGACCGACCGGACCAACTTCCGGTTGAGCTACTCGCACCAGGTGCAGGCGCCGGACTTCGGCCTGCTCCTGGGCGGCATCAACATCGACCTGGGCAACACCAACACCAACCAGGTGTTCGGGTCCGACCTCGACTTCGGCAAGACCATCGCCTTCGAGTTCGGCATCCGGCACGCGTTCAGCGACGACATGGTGCTGGACGTGGCGGCGTACAACAAGGACATCGTCTCCGATCCGGCGGCCCGTCTGGTCTCGCTGTTCGACCCGGCGCAGGGCCGCGACAACGACTTCCGGATCCTGACGAACCTGGACTTCGGCAACGTCCGCGGTATCGACGTCCGGCTGGACCGGCGCTTCGGCAACTTCTTCAACGGCACGATCGCCTACGCCTACCAGCAGGCCAAGAACACCGGCTCGGATCCGTTCACCTACGTGAACTACGGCTCCCGTATCGTGAACCAGGTGGGCGGCAACAACGGCGCCCAGCCGCCGCCGCAGGGCATTCTGCCGACGGACGACAGCCGGCCGCACGCCTTGACCGGCGCGTTCTCGGTCACCATCCCGGGTGATTTCCGCCAGGGCACGGTGATGGGCAGCATCCTGAAGAACGTCAGCGTGTTCTCGACGTTCCGCTACACCAGCGGCACGGCGTACACCAAGTGCGGCGTCAGCAATGAAGAGCAGAGCATTCTCTCGATCGAGAACTGCGTCCGGCTCTTCCCCGAGGGCATCAACACCCAGCGGCTCCCGGCGTTCAAGGAGCTGAACACGCGGTTCACCAAGAGCTTCGGGCTGGGTGGCATCGACATGACGGGCTATCTCGACGTCCGCAATCTGCTCAACTTCCGCAACGTCATTCAGGTGTTCGCGGTGAACGGCGACGTGCGGAACGACGACGAGCGGGCCGACAACCTCGCGGCGGACCTGGCAGATCTCGGCACGGAGCGCACCGCCAACAACGCGCTGGGTGCGCTGGGTCCGGACGGCGCACTGGTGCTGCCGACGGCCCACGAGGACTGCGCGTGGCTGGGTCAGCAGCAAGAACCGCCCGGCGGCCGCCAACTGCCTCTACCTGATCCGGGCGGAGCAGCGGTTCGGCAACGGCGATCACGTCTTCACGATCGACGAGCAGACCAACGCGATCAACGCGCTGTACGACGTGGCCCGCGGCGAGCAGCAGATGCTCGGCATCGGCCGGCGCGCACGGCTCGGCTTCGAAGTCAACTTCTAGTGGACCGTTATCAGTTATCAGCTGTCAGCTATCGGTCGGAGCGATAGCTGATGGCTGATGGCTGATAGCTGATAACTGTTTTACTCCAAGGAGGACGGGATGCTTTTCTCGCGTTGTCAGGGCCTTCTGACGGGAGCGGCCTTGGCGGCTTTGGCGCTTTGCGCCACCGCCTCGACCGCTGAGGCGGCGAAGCCGAAGCCCGGAAGAAACGGGTTCCGGCTTTTCGCCAGTGCGGAGAACATTTTCACCGTGAACCGGGTGCAGTGCCGGGTCTTCTCGACCGGGCAGATCTGCGCCACCGGTTCCTCCACGGTCGGCGGCGGCATCTGGCCCCGCGGTACCGCGGACCAATACGTGTTCGGTTCGGGCGTCAACATCGCGGGCATCATCGAGGCGGGCGACCGCTCGGTGAACGGCTACGCGGGTGACACCGCCGGCGCCTTCTTCAACAACACGGCCGGCGGCGACAACTCGGAAGAGGTTCGTCCGATCTTCGATTCCAACGACGCCGCGGACGCGGCCGTGTGGCCGGACGAGGCCCGCGTGCCCTGCGCCGTCGGCTCGACCACGCCGGCCTGCGTGGAGAACTCGCTGGGCGGCGACGCCCAGGGCGATCTCTTCGACGCCGCGCTCCAGGGCTCGATCGCCGCGTCCCAGGGCGACCTCTGGTTCCTGAACTGGGAAGGCAACCCGACCCGCCTCGAGTCCCGCTCCCACCCGATGGGCGTGCTGGTCGAGACCCGTGCGCTGGGCTGGAACTTCCCCCAGGGCAACGAAGACGTCATCTACTTCCTGTACACGTTCTACAACATCACCAGCACCAACCCGGCCGACTACGCGGCGGTGCGCCCGTCGATGCAGCCGATCCTGCTGGAGCAGGCGGCGACGTTCCAGGCGACCAACGCCGCCCGGTTCGGCATCAACCTGCCGGCCGGCGGCTACGCGATCAACGACCTGTTCGCCTCCTTCGTGGCGGACATGGACGTCGCCCAGGCCGACGCCAACTACGCGACGGTGAACGTGCCGTTCGCGCTCGGCGTGACCTACGAGAACACCTTCCAGGACGGAGCGAGCCTGGGCTGGACCTTCCCGCCCGCGATCTTCGGCTCGGCGCCGTTCTTCCCCGGCATCGGCTTCATCGGCGTCAAGTACCTCGGCAGCCCGGACGATCCGGATACCGGCGAGCCGGTGGGCCTCTCGCTGTTCGGCACCTTCTCCCGGTCGTCCGGCTCGCTGCAGGACCCGGGTGACGAGAAGCAGCTCTACCGCTACATCACCGGCGGTCTGCTCCCGACGGACGGCGCCTGCTCGCTGGCGAACCCGCTGGACAGCAAGATCTGCTTCGTGAACATCTCGAGCCCGGCGGACATGCGCTTCTTCCAGTCCTCCGGCCCGATCAACCTGGCCCCGGGCGGGTTCGGCACCATCGTCGTGGCCTACATCTTCGCCGCCCCGGTGGCCTCGGGTGGCTGCCCCGGCGCCGGCTGCGACGTCAAGCCGGCCAACACCAACGCCGACCTCACCATCCTCGGCGATCCGGCCCGTATGGCGAATGGCGTGAACAAGATCGACACCATGATGGGCTACGTGGGCAACATCAACGGCCAGCCCCGTGGCACCCCGGCGGTGCCGGATCCGGATCCGTCCGTCGTGACCCAGGACGAGTTCCTCACGATCCCGGGCTCGCTGCTCCGCAAGGCGCAGACGGCGCAGTCGGTGTTCGACAACAAGTTCCTGCTCCCGTTCGCGCCGGACCGGCCGGAGTTCTTCCTGGTGCCTGGCAACAACCAGGTCACCGTGCTCTGGGCCCGTTCCCCGACCGAGACCAACCCCGATCCGTTCTTCGTGGTGGCCAGCGACGTCTCGCAGCCGCTCTACGACCCCAACTTCCGCGGTCTGGACGTCGAGGGGTACCGGATCTATCGCGGCCGGGTGGACAATCCGGCCGAGCTCCAGCTGGTCGCGCAGTTCGACTACGCGCCGGACCCGACGACCGGGCGCGGCATCTTCAACGACTTCCGCGGACTGTTGAATCCGACTCCGCAGTGCGCGCCCGAGCTGGGCGTCTTTATCGCCTGCGATCCGGCCCTGCTGCCGCCGCCCCCTCCGGGCACGCCGTTCACGGGCTCGCAGGCCATCGACTTGACCGGGACCATTACCCAGCTCACCCCCGGCAACCGGGTGCTCCTTGCCAATGGCGAGGCGCAGACTCCTTCCCGGCGTGCTGGACACCGCGTTTGCCGACGTCGCCGCGGGCCGGGTGGCCCAAGGGCGCGAGCTTCACCCTGGCGAACACGGGCGTGCCGTTCCTCTTCATCGACCGGAACGTGCGCAACAGCCTGCGGTACTTCTACTCGGTCACGGCGTTCGACGTGAACTCGCTGGTCTCGGGTCCCTCGAGCCTCGAGTCCGCCCGGGTCACCAAGGCGGTGATTCCGGCGGCGGCGCCGAGCAACCAGCAGGTCGCCGCGAACCTGGTGACCCACGTCATCGGTCAGGACGGCGTGGCCACGGACACCATCTTCACCGGCGTGCCGAACTTCAATGCCGCGACCGGCCAGTTCAGTGGGCCGTTCCCGCCGGCGGACGGCGGCGTGATCGGGTTCGTCGGGTGAGTTCGCCGCTTCCATCATTCAGCCCAGCCAGTCAGGCGCGCTCACGATGCGGCTCGACGACCTGGAGATGGGCAACTACGGCGATCTCAGCGCCACGTTCGGCGTGGTGAGCGGCCAGGCGATTCCCACTCTCTATCACGTCACCGTCGGCAACGGCGTGGAAGAGTTCCAGCTCACCATTCCGCATCAGCAGACATTGAACGCGGGCGCCGGCAGCCACCGGCACCGACCAGACCGATGCCTTCTTCGAGGCCTTGGTGGTGGATCCCGCCACCGCGCGGCGGTTCGAGGGCAGCGGTGATTTCCGGCTCCAGGGCCAGGCCTCCATCGTCACGGCGACCGGCTGGGAAGCCGGCGGCTGGGGCGTGGGTGCCCGGTTCGCCGACTTCGGCACTGCGGCTACCGGGAAGTACAACGGCTCGCGCTGGTTCGACGGGCCGTCGCCGGCGAACAACGAGACCGTGGCCAACCCGCAGCTCAACAACTGCACACCCAACGCCGGGCGGGAGCACGGCGCTCCTCGACCGTCGCGGACTGCGGCAGCGCGGATATTTTCGCGAACTTCAACAATGCCGGCGCCCTGACCGGGGTCACGACGATCCAGCAGATCTCCGCCTACTTCGGCGTCAACGGCGAGTGGCGGAACTTCGACTGGATCTTCCCGACCGTGCGGCGCGCGGCCGACTTCAACGTGACGTGGGGCCCGGGCGGCACGGTCGCCTCGGTGTTCGACGTCACCCATAACGTCGAGGTGCCTTTCTCGGCCTCGATGGGCGGTACATGGGGTATCCTCAATACCTCGGCCGGCGTCACGGCCGGCGCGGATAACCGGGCGGCGGTCCTGACGGCCGCGGACCTGGGCTGCGTCGAGCCGTTCGCAACGGGCCGCCTCGCACCCGAGGCGTCCCTCCGGATTCCGTGCACCAGCGGCCCGGCGGCGCTCAGCAACACCGCGCAGCTGGGACCGGTGGCGTTCTTCCGGAACGTGGTCGAGGCCGGCACGGTGCCGGTCGCGACGGACGGCGGCTTCTTGCTCTACCTCGCGGGCGACGTGTTCGTGATGTCGATGCCCGCGCTGCCCGCCGAGGGCACGGTTTGGGCGCTCCGGGCGTACCAGGGAACGATCGTCGGTGCACCAGGGGCGTACACCTACACGCCGCCCACGGTCAGGTCGTTCACCGCCATCGGCGCCACGTCGGCGCTGGAGTTCGGCGTGTCGAGCACGGTCGCGGCGGCCACCAAGAACGATCTGACCCGCGTTCACACGGTGCCTGACCCGTACTACGTGAAGAGCGCGTACGAGGCCAGCACCGAACAGAAGGTCTTGAAGTTCGTAGGCCTGCCGGCCCGCGCCATCATCCGGATCTACTCGGTGAGCGGCGTGCTGGTCCGGATGCTGGAGCACGATGGGACCCGCTACAGCTCGACCAGCCGGTCGCAGGGGAGTGAGTTCGACTGGGACCTCCGGAATCGCAACAACCAGGTGGTCGCCAGCGGGGTCTACTTCTATCACATCGAAGCCGGCGATGCACGAAGGGTCGGCCGCTTCACGGTCGTCAACTTCGCGCAATAGGCTTACGACGGGGCGGGCCCCATGCCCGCCCCAACCTCCGGGAGATCGATATCATGAGGAACCTCGCTGCACCTGGATGGCTGTTCGCGCTCGGCCTCCTCGCCGCCTCACCGGCGGCCGCGGTGGCACAGAATGACACCGGGCAGCCCATCGGTCAGGAAGACAACACCTCGTATGGCACCACGTCCGCCGAGTTCCTGTTGCTCGGCGCGGGGGCCCGGGGTACGGCGCTGGGCGGGTCGTTCGCCGCCATCGCCACCGATATCAGCTCGCTGTACTACAATCCCGCCGGCGCGGCCCTGATCGAGAAGGCGGGCCTGACCCTCGGGACCTATGACTACGTCGCCGACACCCGCTACTCGTGGGGCGGCGTCGCCTTCCCGTTCTCCGGCGGGAGCCGCACCATCGGGTTCCAGCTCGGCACCTTCGGGTTCCGGGACCAGCCGGTGTTCACCGAGGACCAGCCCGACGGCACCGGGGCGACCTACTCGGTGAACCAGACGTTCGTGGGCATCACCTTCGCCCAGAACTTCTCCGACCGGTTCTCGGCCGGGTTGACCGCGAAGTACGTGGACGACCGGCTGGGGACGGTGAACGGGAGCGCGTTCGCGGTGGACTTCGGGACCAACTTCCACGCGACGCTCAACAACCACCCGGTGAAGTTCAGCTTCGTGCTGGCGAACCTGGGGTCGAACCTGACCTACGAGGGCACCGGGCTGCAGGGGAACGTGCCGCGGACGCCGCTGCCGGGGGAAGATCCGGTGCCGACGCTGCCGCAGACGTCGAACCTGCTGACGAAGGACTTCCCGCTGCCGACCACCTTCCGGGTGGGCCTGGCGTACGACGTGATCGCGGGGGACAACAACCGGCTGACGGTGCTGGGCGACTTCAACCAGCCGAACAACAACACGCCGGGCTTCGCGTTCGGGAGCGAGTGGATGTCGAACCGGATCGGGGGCTCCAACTTCGGCTTCGCGCTGCGGGGGAGCTACAGCTACACCGGGGCGAACGACCTGGATCCGGTGACGATCGACACCGGGCTGAACGACGAGGAGAAGCTGCACGGCCTCGCGTTCGGCGGCGGGCTGCTGTACGGGACCGGGAACGGCGGGTTCAGCCTCGGGCTCGACTACGCCTACAAGTACCTGGGCGTCCTCGGCCCGACGAACTTCTTCAGCTTCACGCTCGGATGGTAAGGGCGTAAAAAAGTGAAAAGTGAAAAGTGAAGAGGTGGTAGATTCACCTTTTCACTTTTCACCCTTCACGTTTCACGGTTCACGCTTTTCTAGAGCAGGGCCTATGCTAGTAGTTCGACTTACGACTCTGGCGTTCCTGACGGCGATGGCCAGTCCCGGGCAGCTGCCGAGACAGCCCGATGCCGATCTCATCCTCCGCGCGGTGCGCTCGTACCGCGCGGAGCAGGGACGTACGGAGGTGAACGCGTTCGTGCAGGTGCCGTACCTGCTCATGCAGCCGACCTCGGCCGATCGCGAGGGGATGCTGAGCTACCGGGTCGAAGTGAAGGTGACGGACTCGACCGGACTCAAGCTGCTGGAGCAGTCCTGGCAGAATCACGCGTCCGCCGGCCTTCGCCGGCCGGAGGCGTTCGGCGTGGATATGGTGCGGTTCTCGCTCGCGCCCGGCCGCTACAAGCTGGACGTGGCGGTGGTGGACTCGGTCTCCGGCCGCCGGTCCGATACGTCGGTGGAGCTCGAGGGGTTCGCCACGGCGCCGCAGGCATCGGACCTGATGCTGTCGCCCAATATCCGGACGACGGAGGTCGGTGACACCGTTCCGCGGCCCGCGGAGCTTCGGTGGGGGCAGATGCTGGTGACGGCCGCGGCCCGGCTGAGCCTGACACCGCTCCGCGCCGACGCCTACTACCTCCTGGAGGCGTACTCGCCGAAGGAGGCGACCGGCACCCTGCAGATCCGGGTGGCCGACTCCGCGGGCAAGCCCCTGGTGACGACGGCCGAGACGCCGGTGCAGGTTCCGGCCGGTGGCGGCGTGCTCAAGGGGCAGCTGGACCTCGCCGGCCTTCCGCCGGGCCAGTACGCCATGGTGGCCGAGCTCGATCTGGGCGGCAAGACGGTGGAGCGTTCCGCCACCTTCACCATGGCGAACCTCGACGAGACGCTGGCAGAAGGACGTGTTCGTGCGGGAAGCCGCCAGGTCCACCGACGAGGGCTACTTCGAGGCGATGAACGAAGAGGAGATCGCGAACGCCAGGGAGCCGATCTCGCTGGTGGCGGAAGCGGGCGAGATGAGCAAGTGGAACAAGGACCTGAGCCTTCGCGCCAAGCGGCGGTTCATGGTGGACTTCTGGAAGCGCCGCGATCCGACGCCGGAGACCCCGGTGAACGAGACCCGGCAGCTGTTCTATGACGCGGTGGCCTACGCCGACAAGACCTACGGCGAGGGATCCGGGCGGGCCGCGCGGCCCGGCTGGAAGACCGACCGCGGCAGGATCTACGTGAAGAACGGGTCGCCGGACGAGACGCTCGACCGCGTCCAGGCGGGCCGGTCGGTGCCCTATCAGGTGTGGCGGTATCGTCGGGGTCGCGACCGGTACTACATCTTCGCCGATCGTTCGAACGGTATCGGCAACTACCAGTTGGTGAATTCGAATGACGTCCGGGAGACCGGCGTGCCGAACTGGCGCGAGGTCGTGCGCGAGGAAGCGGTCGCCGACATCGGGCGGTTCCTGGGGATCGACTTCTTCGACGCAGGCTCCAGCTTCCGGTGAGCAGCGCTTTTATCTACAGGCCCTTTGACCGAGGTGCGCGGTATGAATCGCTTTAGATCTGGTCTGGTTCCACTGTTCGGCGTGGCGGCGCTCCTGAGCTGTAGCAGCGAGCCCACCGGGGATCTTCGGGGAGATCCGTGTTGATTGGTCGCGACCCCGTCCCAGTTGTTCATCGAGCTCGGCCAGACCAAGCTCGTCAAGGTGGGCGCGGTGGACGCCCAGGGGAATCCGCTCGACTTCAACTACGAAGTGACGCTCGGCGGGGAGCGGCATCTCGGTGCGCCGCGACTCGAGCTACCTGCCGATCTTCGTGGACGACAGCACGCTCCAGGCGCCGGCGACGGCGCCGACGTTCCAGTTCATCGTCGAGGGTGACGCCTACACCCAGACCAGCTTCACGGTCAGCGCCGGCGGGCTCGACGTCGTGGTCCCGGTGCAGGTCGTGCCGCAGAGCGGCCTGGCGGCAACGTTCAGCAACGCCGCTCCGGCCCTCGGCGAGGTCGTCACGCTGACCGCTCCGGGCGGGATCACGTTCAACCTCGACGCGACGCTCGACATCGGCGGAAACCCGGTGACGATCGTGAGCCAGGACGCCAGCAACATCGCGTTCATTCCCCCGCCGAGCGTGAACTCGCCGGTGACGGTGAACGGCGTCGTCTCCGCCGCCGCGCCCGACGTGGTCTTCTCGCCGGCGACCGATACGCCGCTCGTGACCCCGCTGATCGACACGGTGGATGTGACCTACTCGACCACCGCGCCGACGCTGGGGCAGTCGGTCACCCTGACCAGTCCGAACCCGCTGATCCAACTGGTCGTGGACTCGCTCATCTTCCCCGGCCAGCTTCCCGGCCGCGAGGGCGATGCGCAGAACATCGTGGTCGCGGTGGACAGCCAGAGCCTGACGTTCGACGCGCCGCCCAATATCGACGGCTCGGGCACGGTGGTGAACTTCCACTTCCCCGGCGACTACCTGATCCCGCTGCCGACTCGCCCCACCGTCACGGGGCAGAACATCGGGCTCTTCCTCGCGGCGACGATCAGCGATCTCAATCCGGACGTTTCGGAGACCGTGACGATCACCGCACCCGCCGGCTTCACATTTGATCCCGCGGCAGCGGTGCAGGTCGGCGCCAGTGCGGCGATCGTGGTGGCCAACAACGGCGCTTCGCTCGGTATCGTTCCGCTGCCGGGCTCGGCGGGCGTTCCGCAGGTCGACGGGGTCGTCCCGACGGCTGCGCCATCGAACATCCTAACGATGCCGGCCGGTGAGGACGTCGTCACAGTCCCCGCCACAGTCCCGACGCTCGCGGGATCGGATGCTCCTGGGACGGCCCCATCACTCACCACCCCCGCGCTCGGCGAGGCTTCGGTGCTGTTTGATGTGCCGGACTACGAGAACGGCGCCGCCTGTGACTTTGGAACGGTCTGTCGCTATTACCAGTTGACCGTGACCCAGGCGGGGACGTACGACATTAACTTGGACTGGAACGTAGGCGGCGATATCGACGTGTACCTCTGCCCCGCTCCTGGCAACATTGACGTGAACACTTGCGACTTCCAGGCAGCTACCGGCAATCACCCTGAGTTTGGCTCATACGTACTCGCACCGGGCAACTACTGGATCATCGCCGATGACTTCGGTGGGGATGCAGCCGGTACCACGCTGGTGATTACTGTGAACCACAACCCGTGATTGGAGTCTGACCAACGTAGGCAAGAGAGAAAGGCCCCCGCCGAAAATCGGCGGGGGCCTTTCAGTTGGTAACCGGCAATTGTTGCTGGCCCGATGTCGCAAAGCAGACCCACGATGTCGCGTCTGAGACCTAGGCGAACGCCCTCCTCCTTACTACTGTGCTCCTCCCCTGAGGACTCGCGGTTCTTACCCACGATGGGTGAGGAGGCATGTATGGGGAAGTCGCTCATCGCACTGACGTGCTCACTCGTTCTAGCTATTGCAGCTTGCGAGAGTCAGCCTCCCTCGGCTCCGCAATCTGGCCCGTCGGACGAGTTGGCCCCGGTCCCGCTCGCTCCGCTCCCGACTGCAAATGCAAGCTGCCGGTACAGTACCACCGGTAGCGCACCAGCCTCGACCGAGGCGAGCATTCCGGTCGGAACCACTCGGATTTTTCTTCCGATCAATGCTTCTGATTGTGACGGAGCCTGGGGCTTCATCACGCCGACTGATGGCCGCCTCGAGTTCGGTGTGGGCGCGCAGTGCACCGACTTCAATCAGGAGGAGGCTGGCGCTGGACACATGTTCAAGGTGTATCGATGCTCTGGAATAGGTGGGCAGCTCAAGATCTACACCAACGGCTCACAGACCACTCTCCTTCAAACGATCGGCATTGACTTGATCCCATAGGTCGACTCTCTGAGTGACAGAAGGAAACGGCCCCCGGTATCTCCGGGGGCCGTCGCTTGCGCTCCGTTGCTCGCATACCCCTACGACGACTCGTTGACCGTAGCCAGATCATCCCGAAACTGCCGCTGGTAGAGCCTGGCGTAGAGCCCGCCCTGCGCCAGCAGATCCGCGTGGCTCCCCTCCTCCACGATCCGCCCTCGGTCGAGCACGATAAGCCGGTCCGCCCGCCGCACGGTGCTGAGTCTATGGGCGATGATCAGCGTCGTCCGGCCGACCAGCAGCTTGCTGAGTGCGTCCTCGATCAGCCGTTCGCTCTCGGTGTCGAGATTGCTGGTGGCCTCGTCCAGCACCAGCACCGCCGGATCCTTGAGGATCGCCCGGGCGATCGCCACCCGCTGGCGCTGCCCGCCGGAGAGCTTGACCCCCCGCTCGCCGACCAGCGTGTCGTACCCCTGCGGCAGCCGCTCGACGAACTCGTGGGCGTGCGCCGCGCGGGCCGCCTTCTCGACGTCCTCCTCCGATGCCCCGGGCCGGGCGTAGGCGATGTTCTCCCGCACCGTTCCGCTGAACAGCGCCGGCTCCTGCGGCACCACGCCGATCGCCCGCCGGAGGTCGGCCAGGCGCAGCGAGCGCACGTCGTGGCCATCCACCCGCACGTGGCCGCGGGCCACGTCCCAGAACCGCGGCAGCAGCGACACCAGGGTGGTCTTCCCGGCGCCGGACGGCCCCACCAGCGCGACGATCTCGCCCGGCGCGACGGACAGGTCCACCCGGTCGAGGGTCCACGGCTGGGTGGGATCCTCGTGATAGCGGAAACAGACGTCCTCGAACGCCACCCGCCCCGCGACCGGCGTTACCAGCACCGCCGGCACCGGCGGGTCCGCGATCGCCGGATCCATCTCCAGGATCTCGAACACCCGCTCCGCCGCGCCGACCGCTTCCTGGTAGGCGCTGAAGCTGGAGGCCAGGGCCCCGATCGAGGCCGCGATGGTGATGGTATAGAGAAGGAACGAGACCAGCGACCCGGCGGTGAGCCGGCCGTCGAGCACCAGGAGGCCGCCCTGCCACAGCACGACCGTGATGCCCGCGAAGGTCGAGAGCGTCAGCATGCCGAAGAAGACGCCGCGAACCCGGGCCCGCTTGAGTGCCGTCCGCACGCTCGCCGCCACACGGTCGCCGTAGCGGGCCCGCTCGGTGGGCTCCTGCACGAAGCTCTGGACGATGCGGATCTGGGAGAACGCCTCCTCCGCCACGCCCGTGGCCTCCGCCAGCCGGTCCTGCACTCCGGTGGTGATGACGCGCAGGCGCCGGCCGAAGAAGATCGCCGAGCCCACTACCAGCGGCGAGACCGCCAGCGCCGTCAGCGTCAGCTTCGGCTGCAGCCAGGTGAGCAGGATGACGCCGCCGACCAGCGAGAGGATCTGCCGGGCAAACTCGGAGACCTGGTGGCTGAGCACGCCTTGCAGCAGTCCGACGTCGGAGGTGAGGCGGCTGGTCAGCTCGCCGGTGCGGCGGTCGGCGAAGAAGCCGGGCGGCATCTCCAGCAGCCGGGCGAACAGCTCCTTCCGAAGTCCCGCCACCGACCGCTCGCCCACGGCGCTCAGCACGTACGCCTGCACGTAGTTGAGCGCCGCCTGGATGGTGAAGAGGCCGATGAGGCCGACGGCGATGCGGTCCAGCATCGCGCGGTCCCGGTCTACGAACGCCGCGTCGAGGAGGTACCGGACCGCCATCGGGAAGGCCAGCGCGAGCAGGCCGCTGATGACGAGGGCGACCGTGGCGACGGCCAGGTGCCACCGGTGCGGCTTGACCCGGGGCCACAGGCGCGTCAGGCGGCCAGGCGGCGGGAGGCGGCGGGTGGCCGATTCGGTGATCGAGTCAGTCATACACCAACGCCTCGGAAGAATTCACCCACGAAGCGTGTGCTTAGTGGTGGAGATGTCTGTCCAGCGTGATGACCTGCTGCGGCGCGGGCGGGCGGCTGAACGGCAGCGCCCGGTCCACACCCATGGCGACGAAGAGCAGCGCCAGGTAGAGCAGGGAATAGCGGTACATGCCCCACGCCGACGATGTCACGCCCTTCTCCCGGCGGAGCCGGATGCAGTACCAGAGCAGCCTGGCGCCGAGCAGCGCGGCCGCCACGCCGTAGAACGGGCCCAGCGCTCCAAAGAACGACGGCATGATCGTGAGCGGTAGCAGGATCAGGGTGTAGACCAGCATCTCGTACTTGGTCCGCGCCTCGCCCCACACGACCGGCATCATCGGGATGCCGGCGCGCGCGTAGTCCGCCTGCTTGATGAGCGCCAGCGCCCAGAAGTGCGGCGGGGTCCAGTAGAATATGATCGCGAACAGGTAGATCGCCGCGAGGTCCAGCCCGCCCGTCATCGCCGCCCAGCCCACCAGCGGGGGAAACGCCCCCGCCGCGCCGCCGATCACGATGTTCTGCGGACTGGTCCGCTTGAGCCAGATGGTATAGATGAAGACGTAGAACAGGAGCCCGCCCAGGGCGAGCCACGCGCTCAGCGGATTGACCTGATACCAGAAGACGGCAAAGGCGAGCACCGCCAGCCCCACGCCGAAGCCGAGCCCGAACGCCGGAGAGATCCGGCCGGACGGAATCGGGCGCCGTCTGGTCCGCGCCATCCGGGTGTCGATGTCCCGGTCGAACCACATGTTGATCGCGTTCGCCCCGCCCGCCATCAGGTAGCCGCCGACGATCACCCAGACGACGAGCGCCGGTGACGGCAGCCCGGCCGGCGTGATGAACATCGGCGCGACGGTCGTCACCAGCAGCAGCGAGATGATCCGCGGCTTGGTGAGGGTGACCAGGTCGGCCAGGACCGAAGGCTCGGCCTCGACTGCCTCGACGGCGCCGCGGCGCGTCCGGGCGGAGTGGAAGGTAAGGATCACCAGCGCCGCCCAGATGGCGGTGCCGACCAGCAGGTGGAGCGCCCGGAGACCCGTCGGCAGCAGGTGCAGGATCATCGCCGCCGCGACCGCGACCTGCGCCAGCGTCGCTCCCAGTACCGTCACGCTCCAGAGCCTGAGCGGACCGTTCCGGGTATCGGGATCCCGCTGCACCCGCGTCGACCAGCACGCCCGTCAGAAGCAGGAAGACGAACGCCATCGCCCGATGGGTCCAGTGCGAGGACCGCCAGCGAGCCTTCCGGCGGCAAGGCGCTGCCGTTGCAGAGCGGGAATCCGAGGCAGAGGAGTCCGGCGTCGAAGTTCGCCACCTGGGCCCCGAACAGGACCACCACGAGGCCGAGCGCCGCCGTGGCGACCACCAGGCCGTGACCCCGGTGGCGCTGCCCCCGAGGGAGGGCCGGGCTCCCGCCCGACGCGCGGAGCGCCACGACCAGGAGCACCGCAAACAGGACCATCGCGTTGGCGAAGTGGGTGATGACGACGGACGGCGGGAGGACCAGCTTGACGGTGACGGCACCGAGGAGCACCTGCGCCACCAGGAGACCGGCCGCGAGGAGCGCGGGGTTCCGGAGCTCGGGCTCGTGCCGGTGGCGCCGGAGCGCCACCACGGCGATGGCGGCCACCAGCAGGCTCACGACCACGGCGGCCCACCGGTGGCTGCTCTCGATCAGGGTCGGCAGGTCGAGCGGCGGGAACCACTCCCCGTCGCATCGGGGCCAGTGGTCGCCGCAGCCCATTCCTGATCCGGTGATCCGGACGATTCCGCCAAGGACGATGAGGCCGAGGGCAAAACCACTCCCGGCCCAGGCCAGACGCCGGAGCAGTCCGGTCCGGTCCCGATCGTTCGTTGTATTCAAAGGAAACACGGCTCCCGCAGGTTCAGCCGGGAAAGAACAGGGCGCGGCAGGCCCTTGTCAAGGTTAGATTTAGCCATGCCTACACCAGCGGCAGCACCCTCCACGGATGCCTGGGGTGAACGGCTTCCCCGACACCTTGGACTCTGGAGCGCCATCGCGGTTCTGGTCGGTTCCACCATCGGCAGCGGGATCTTCCGGGTCCCCGCCAGCGTGGCGGAGCGGCTGCAGGATCCCGGTCCCGTCATGGTCGCCTGGGTGGTCGGGGGCATCATCGCCCTCTTCGGCGCGCTGACGGTCGCCGAGCTGGCGGCGTCCATGCCCCGGTCCGGCGGGGTGTTCGCCTACCTGCTCGAGGGCTTCGGCCCGCTCCCCGCCTTCCTCTTCGGCTGGTCCGAGCTGACGGTCATCCGCGCCTCCGCCCTGGGGGCCATCGCCACGATCTTCGCCGAGTACCTCGGCTACTTCCTCGCGTTCACGCCGGAGCAGGTCCGCTACGTCGCCGCCGTGGCCATCGTGGTGATGGGGACCCTGAACTACGTCGGGGTGAAGAGCGCCGCCCGGTTCATGAACCTGATCACGGCGCTCAAGTTCGGCTCGCTCGCCGGCCTGGCGCTGCTGGGCCTCACCGCCGGCCAGGGGAGCTGGGATCACTTCTCGCCGGCGGTGTCCGGCGGCCTGCAGCTCTCGCTCATCGCGACGGCGCTGATCTCGATCATGTGGACCTACGACGGCTGGGCCGACCTCTCCTTCATGGGCGGCGAGGTCAAGGATCCCGGCCGCACCCTGCCGCTGGCGCTCATCCTCGGCACGTCGGCGATCGTGGTGGTGTACCTCCTGCTCAACCTGGCCTACATGTATCTGGTCCCGCTGGCAGAGATGGCGCGCTCGCCGCTCATCGCGGCGACCGCCGCGGAGCGGATAACCGTGTTCGGCAGTGCGGGGGCCGCGGTGGTCTCCGGCGTGGTGATGGTCTCGTGTCTCGGCGCGCTCACCGGCTCGATGATGACCGGTCCCCGGATCTTCTTCGCGATGGCGGACCGGGGCCTCTTCTTCAAGGCGATCGCGCGGGTGTCGCCCCGCTACCAGAGCCCGTCCACGGCCATCTGGCTGGCCACGGCGCTCGGCGTTATCTACGTGCTGCTCAACGACTTCCAGCAACTGGCCGACAAGTTCATCCTGGGGATCTGGCCCTTCTACGCGCTGGCGGTGGCGGCGGTGTTCGTGCTGCGGCGGACGCGGCCGGACCTGGAGCGGCCGTATCGCACGTGGGGGTATCCGGTGGTGCCGGTGCTGTTCCTGCTGGCGTCGGTGGGGATGGTCGTGAACGCGCTCATCACCGATCGGAACAACACCATGGTCACGTTCGGGATCATTCTGGCGGGTGTGCCGGTGTATTACGTGTGGCGGGCGTTTACCGGGAACCGGGCGGTCGGCGAAGAGGCGGCGTAGCGTTGGCTGGCATGGTGAGAAGGTTCACCAACGAAGGCGCGGAGGGCACGAAGGACTCACTGGACGGGAAACGACATCTCATTCCGCGTGGAAAGAAGATTCCGATTCAGTTTTTTTTGTGTTGTATCGATCTCGAATATCCTCGACTAAAAACAACAAAAACAATCGATCGAACTCCCCTGACGCGGAATGAGACGTCATTCCGGGCGTCTCCGGAGTCCTTCGTGCCCTCTGTGCCTTCGTGGTGAATCTCTCTCCGACACCCAGCCACCGCTCCGCCACCCCGCCGGATCACACACCCGGCCTGACACCGATCTCGAGCCCGACATCCGCCGCCACCACGCTGTGCGTGAGCGCCCCGATCGAGATGTAGTCCGCCCCCGCCTCCGCGTACGCCCGCACGTTCGCGAGCGTGATCCCCCCCGTCGCCTCGATCTCGATTCCCTGCCGCAGCTCCCGCGCGCGCATCCCCCACGTCCGGACGGTCTCGGGTGACTGATTGTCCACCAGCAGCCGCGTCGCGCCCGCCGCGCACGCCTGCTCCAGCTGCTCGACCGACTCCACCTCCACCTGCAGCGACGCGATCCCCTTGGCCCGCGCTTCGGCCAGCGCCTCGGCCAGCTCGCCGCCCGCCAGACGCAGCGCCTGCCAGTGATTGTCCTTCACCATCACTTCGTGGCTGAGGTCGAGACGGTGGCGGGCGCCGCCGCCCGAGAGCACGGCGGCCACGTCGAGCGCGCGGAGTCCCGGCGCGGTCTTGCGGGTGTGGAGGATCCGGCACGGCGTGCCGGCGACCGCCTGCACGTACGCACGGGTCGTCGAGGCGATGCCGCAGGCGCGCTGGAGCAGGTTCAGCATCGGCCGCTCCGCCCGCAGAATGCGGCTGAGCTGGCCGCGAACGATGCCGATGACCGTGCCGGGAGGCACCACTCGACCGTCCGGCGCGCGCCAGTCGATCCGGCACTCGCACGCGCGCGCGACCGCGTCGGCGAAGGCGGCGCCGGCCACCACGCCGCCGGTCCGGTATTCCAGCCGGCCCTCCGCCTCCAGGCCGGTGGGCACGGTGATGTTCGAGGTGATGTCGCGGTCGCCGTCTTCGGCGATGGCGAGGTCCGCGATCCGATCGGCGTCGGACTTCACTTGCCCAGCGCCACCATCCGGTCGATCGCGCCGCGTGCCCGCGCGGCGATGTCGGGCGGAACCGTCACGTGGAACTGGTCGTGGAGCAGCGAGTCCCGCACGCCGGCGATGGTGATCGCCTTCATGTAGGCGCAGACGGCCTCGGGGTCGGCCGCGATGAATTTCTTCGACGGCGCCATCTGCCGCATCCGGTGCATGATCCCGGTCTCGGTCGCCACGATGAACTCGGGCGCCGATCCTTCGGTGGCCGCCCGGATCATCCCCTCCGTCGAGGTGATGTGGAGCCCCTTCGGATCCACGTCGCCCTGGCCCATCTCGTAGATGAGCTGTCCGGCGCACCCGCACTCGGGATGCACCAGCACGTCGGCCTCGGGGTGCTCGGCCCGCGTCGCGTTGAGCGTCTCCGCCCGGATGCCGCGGTGGACGTGGCACTCGCCCATCCAGACCTCGATCCGCCGGTCGGGACGATTCCGGCGCGCGTGCGCGCCGAGAAAGAAATCCGGCAGGAAGAGAATGCCCTTGTCGGCCGGAATGGCGTCGATCACGTCGAGCACGTTGCCGCTGGTGCAGCAGTAGTCGAGCTCCGCCTTCACGTCCGCGGTCGTGTTGACGTAGCCGACCGCGATGTAGCCGGGGAACTCCGCTTTCCAGCGGCGGACCTCCTCCGCCGTGATGGTCGCCGCGAGCGAGCAGCCGGCGCGAAGGTCGGGGAGCAGCACCCGCTTCTTCGGCGAGAGGATCGCCGCGGTCTCCGCCATGAAGTGCACGCCGGCGAAGATGATCACGCTCGCCGGCGTCTTCGCCGCCTGCCGCGAGAAGCCGAGCGAATCGCCGACGTAGTCGGCGACATCCTGGACTTCCGGGCGCTGGTAGTTGTGGGCCAGCACGACCGCGTCGCGCTGCCGGGCGAGCCGGCGAATCTCCCGCTGGAGCGCCGCGATCTGTTCCGGGGTCTCGTTCGTCGGCTCGATGACCGGAAGCTCGAGCTTCCGGGGCGGCGGGAGCGGACCTTCGCCGGGGGGCGGAGTGCGCAGGATCACGCCGTCTCCCGCCGGTAGGCCTTGGGAGGATAGTCGAGCCGCCGGTGGCCCCCGCGGCTCTCCCGCCGCCGGCGCGCGGCCTGGGTGATGAGCGTGGCGACGAGCAGCTGATTCCGGGTCCGCCAGGCGTCGTCCGGCGTCTCCCGCGTCAGTCTTCCCAGCTCCCGCTCCGCGCGTAGCAGCGACTCCTCGGTCCGTTGCACGCCGACGTCGTCGGTCATCAGACGGCGCATCGTCTCCCGGATCTCCTCGCACGCGGTGTCGGCGCCGGTCTCCTGCTGGATCGGTCCGTCGGGCAGGGCGATCGGCGCGGCCGAGTCCACCGTCTCATCGGAGAGCGCGTGCCCCGCGCGGTCGGCGAAGACCAGCCCCTCGAGCAGCGAGTTGGACGCGAGCCGGTTGGCGCCGTGCACGCCGGTCGAGGCGACCTCGCCCACCGCCCAGAGGCCGGCCAGCGTGGAGCGGCCCTCCAGGTCGGTCCGCACGCCGCCCATCGCGTAGTGCAGCGCGGGCGCGACCGGCAGGATGTCGCGGGTGGCGTCGAGGGAGTAGCGAGCCAGGATCGCGGTGATTCCGGGGAAGCGGGTGGGGAAGTCGTCGATCTCGCGGGCGTCGAGCCAGGCGCCGCCGGTCGCGTCGGCCACCGCTACCGCGCGGGCTACCACGTCTCGCGGCGCCAGCTCGCCCCGGGGATCGGCGTCCAGCGCGAATCGGGCGCCGTCGCGATCGATCAGGACGGCACCCGCGCCACGAACCGCCTCGGAGATGAGCGGCGCCGGATTGACGCCCGTGAGCTTGAGCGCGGTCGGGTGGAACTGGAGGAACTCGATGTCGCGGAGCTGCGCGCCGGCGCGATGGGCCAGCGCCCATCCGTCCGCCGTGGCGACGCGAGGATTGGTCGTGATCGCGTAGAGCTGTCCCACGCCGCCGGTCGCGAGCACCACCGCGCTCGCCGGCACCGTCCGGGCCTCTCCGCCGGAGAGCACCGCGACTCCCACCGCGCGTCCCTCGCCGGTGAGGATCGCAGTGACCTCGGTGTGCTCCAGCAGCTCGATCAGCGGGTGCGCGCGAACCACCTGCGCGAGGGTGTGGATCAGCGCGGCCCCGGTGCGGTCGCCCCCGGCGTGGATGATCCGGGGCCGCGTGTGCGCCGCCTCGAGCCCGAACCGGAGCCGGCCGTCGGTGCCACGGTCGAACCGGGCGCCCAGGGCCAGAAGCTCGTAAATCCTGCCGGGGCCTTCACTTGTGAGGATGCGTACGGCCTCTGGATCGGCCAGCCCGTCGCTCGCCGCCATGGTGTCCGCGGCGTGCTGGCTGGGGCTGTCGTCCGGCCCGAGGGCCACGGCGATGCCGCCCTGGGCCCAGGCACTGGCGCTGTCGGCGAGGGTTTCCTTGGTGAGGACGACGGCCTGCTTGCCTTCGGAAGCGAGCCTCCACGCGGTCCACAGGCCGGCGATGCCCGTGCCGACGATGACGGGGCGGGGAGGGGTCATGATTGGAATATACGATGGAGAGGGCGGTAGGGCGGTAAGGTGATAGGTATCCGATTCATCCCAGCTTCGCTGTCATCCCGAACGAAGCGAGGGATCTGGTCCGCGGGTCCCGGTACCGTCGGGCAAGATCCCTCGCTTCGCTCGGGATGACAGCTACTCTCGCACGCCTGACCGCCTTACCGCCTGACCGCCTTACCGCCTTTCCGCCTTCCGCCTCCGCCCTACGTCCTCACCCTCACCAGCAACCCCACCGCCGCGATCAGGAACACGATGTTCGGGATCCACGCCGCCACGTTCGGATTGACCACGCCTCCGGCCCCGACCGCCTTCATGATCTGCGTCAGCAGGAGGAAGATCACCGTCGTGCCGAGGCTGATCGCGATGCCGACTGCGGCGCCGGCGCGCGGGTTCGTGACGGCCAGCGGCGCGCCGAACAGCGCGATGATGAAGCAGGTGACCGGTATCGCCACCTTGAGCGCCCGCTCCACGATGAGCTTGTTGGCGTCGTTGCCCGAGCGGCGCAGTGCTTCGACGTACTGCCCCAGCTCGGCGTATCGCATCTCGTCCGGGGCCTTGGCCTCAGCCAGGAGATCCGCCGGTGACTGGGTCAGCGCCTTGAGCCGCATGCTCTTGAAGGAGAACATCGCCTGCTGGTCGGGGCTGCTGATCACCCGGCTGGCGCCGTTGCGCACCCGCCAGCCGCGGATCGAGTCGTCCCAGCTGGCGCTGTCGGCGGTGATGACCAGGTTGGGGTAGTCCTTCCCGGTGCCCTGCCGCTCGAACATGAGCTGCTTGAGCTGCCGGTTGGCGACGTCGAGCGAACGGATGGTGTAGACCCAGCCCACGTCGCCGCGGTAGACGAAGTTGTAGCGCGCGCGGGTGGGGCGCGCCGCCTTGGCCTTCTGCAGCTCGAGCTGCTTGGCGGTGGCACCCGGCGCCAGCTCCCCCACCACGAACGCCAGGACCGACGCGAAGGCGGCGGCCACGAAAATCGGAAGCATCAGCCGGTGGAAGCTCTGGCCGCCGGCCTTCGCCGCGGTCAGCTCCGAATGGCGTCCCATCGCGCCGACGGTGAACACGGTGGCGAAGAGGACGGCCGCCGGCATGACGAGGAACATGTTCTCGGGGACCGAATAGACGTAGCTCCACGCGATCTCCCGCATGGTGAGCCCCCGGTCCAGCAGCCGGTTGAGCGTGTCCGTCAGGTTGATGAGGATGGACACGATCGGGAAGCCGAGCGCCGTCAGGATGAAAATCCGGACCCAGCTCGACAGCACGTACCGGTCGAGGGTGTTGAGCGTCTTCATCTCGAAGCGTCTCATTCGCCGAAGAGCTTCAGCCGCTCGTTGCGGGTTCGGAACCGGCGCCAGAGGTGCCGGATCCCGTCGAGCACCTCCTGGAAGTCACCGCCCCGGGTCGAGCCCGACTCCCGAGCTACGTGCACCAGCCCGAGCACGCCCACGATCGTCAGGATGATGTTGGGCGACCACATGGCGGCCCAGGGGGTCACCAGGCCGCGGTCGGCCAGACTCTCCCCGGCCGTGAGCCCCACATAATGAACGGAGAAGACCAGCAGCCCGCCCCCGATCACCAGGCCGATCCCGCCCCGGGGGAACCGGAGCGCCATGACGATCCCGATGATCACGAAGGAGATGCAGGCCAGGCTGATCGCCCACTTCTTGTGGACCTCGACCCCGTACCGCGCCGCCCGCCGCTCCGCGTCCCGGCCGCGGTCCACCGCGGTGGCGGTCAGGGACCAGTTAGAAAGCGACGGTTCCCGGAGTCCATGCCGGGGGGCAGGTGTCGGCGGGTAGGCCCGGGGTCGGGGCTTGGCCTCCTGACCCTGCGTCTTCGCCGGGGCCTGGCTGGCGGGGCGCTGGGGCTGTGCTGTCCCCTGGGCCTGCGCCGTCTTGGGAAGAACGAGTCCCTGGATCGACTGGAGCCAGCCGCAGTAGGGCGGCGCGGGCCGGCATCGGCAGCGCGGTGTCGGCGTAGGCGAAGGGGGGAAGGCCGAGCAGGATGCGGAGGTCGTCCACCAGCAGGGCACGGCGGTCCCGCTGCGCCTCGCGCTCTTCCCGGTCGGCGTCCCGCATGACGTCGAGCATCTCGCAGGTGCTCATCTCCCGATCGCCCCGGACCGATTCACTGGTATTCCGCTCCAGCTCGTCGAACACGTTCTTCACCCGGATGTCGTTGACCTTGAAGTAGGTGAGCTGGAATCCGGCGGGGTCCACGGGGCGGAACTGGTGGATGCTGCCGTCGTACAGCCGCAGGCTCAGGTCGGTCTGACCCTCGGCGTAGGCCATGAGCCCGCTGTCCGCGTAGATGATCCGCCGGCTCGCGTCGCCCCCCACGTCGTAGATGGTGACTTCCCTGAGCCGGCCGGTGGCGCCGTCGATCCGGTTGGCGCGAAGGAAGTATTGGGAGGGGGGGACCTCGTTGATCACCTGCTCCTGGAGCTCGAAGGTCGGCTTCTTCCGGCCGATGTCGATCAGCAGGTTCCGCAGCCGGGCGTTGCTCCGCGGGAGTATCTGGTCCACGAAGGCAAAGTTGAACGCCGACATGAACACACCCCAGACCAGCACCGGCACCAGGATCTGGTACACGCTGATCCCGGTGGCCCGCATCGCGGTGATCTCGTTGTCCGCCGCCAGGTGGCTGAAGGCGTACAGCACGGCGAGGAGCACCGCCATCGGAAGCGTCATGGCGACGATGAACGGGATGCTGAGGGCGAAGACCTCCGCGATGACCGTCCACGGGAGGCCCTTGCCCACCAGGGACCCGAACTTCTTCGCGATCTGGCTCAGCAGCATGAGGCTGGTGAGCGCGGTCAGCGCGAAGAGGAAGGGGGCCGCCAGCTGGCGCAGGAGATAGGTGCTTAGCAGACGCACAGATGCTAAACTTAATGACTTATTCCCCAGGTCCCGCATCGACTCACATGGCGTGACACGATTACTGGTCGCCCTGGGCTGCCTGTGCTGGCTGCCCCAGGCCCTGGCCGCCCAGTCGGACACCACGACGCCCGGGTTCCGGCCGGGCTTCGGGCAGCCGGCGCTGACCCTGCAACAACCCGCCGTCCTGAGGGCGCCCTGGATGGGCGCGCCGACGAGCACGCCGGGTCTCCGGTCGGCCGCGTTCGACAGCACCCTCTCCGCCACGCTCGCGGCGGACCGCGCCGACCGCGCGGTCGGCATGCGGCTGCTCACGCTGTACGGCACGCCCTTCCAGTCGGCCGAGCAGCTCGCCGAGGGTGAGGCCGTCCGCCGCCGGAATCCGCTCGGGACTCCCCTCGAAATACGCTGACCTGACGCTGGACGGGCAGGCCCGCCTGGAGATTCGGACCGACCGGGTCCGGGAGGAGCGGTGCAGTCCCGCCCTGTCGGTGGACCCCAACTCCGGATGCCGGGGGTCGTTCCGCGCCCCCAGCCTGGATAACCAGGTGAACATCCGCTCCACCGGCATCCTTGGCCGGCGGATCCACGTCAACGTGGACTTCGACACCGAGCGGGAGTACGCCAGCAACAACGACATCCAGATCTTCTACGAAGGTCTGGAGGACGAGATCGTCCGGCGGGTGGATGTCGGGACGGTCACCTTTACCCCTCCCACCTCCCGGTTCATCACGGCGGCGGTGCCGGCGAACAACTTCGGCGTCAACGCCATCTTCGACCTCGGTCCGATCCAGCTCCAGACCCTCGCCGCCACCCAGAAGGGCAGCGTCATGGCGGAGCGGACCTACACCATCGGACAGACGACGAGCCAGTCCCAGGACCGTCAGGCCCGGGACCTCGATTTCGAGAGCGGCCGCTTCTTCTGGGTGGTGGATCCCGACAGCGTGCCGGGCACGCCGGCGGTGGACATCCTCGACCTGGATCCGGCCGTCGTTCCGGCGACGTACCGGCCGACCGAAGTCCGGCTCTACCGCTACCGCGCCGCGAGGGGCAACAGCGGGGTCAATCCGAATCTCGGCGGCATCACGGCGGGCGCGAACCGGGGCGAGGGGCAGGAGCCGCTGCCGGCCGTCCGCTGGGAGCTGCTGATCCAGGGCAGCGACTACTACCTCGATCGCCTCCGGGCTCTGGGTGGTGCTCGGCACCAAGCTGGACCAGAACGACTACCTCGCCGTGAGCTTCCGGACCGCGGCTGGCACGACCGTCGGGACCTTTCCCGAGGTCGACGGCGGCGCCGGGGCCGGCGACGTGCTCGAGCTGATCGCCGAGCCGCAGCAGACCCAGAGCCGGCCGCCCCTTTCGCCACGAGATGCGGAACGTCTACCGGGTCGCCGGCGAAGACCTCGATCCCGCATCGCTCCAGGTCAGCATCCTGCTCAACCGCTCCGAGCGTCCGGTGTCGGGCGCCGCGGAGACGTATCTCCAGCAGCTCGGCCTCGCGGTGCCGAGCGACCAGACCCTCTTCGACCGGGAGAACCGGCTCTTTCCCCGGGCCCGCGACCCCGAAGCGCTGGCCGTGCTGGGCGACCGGTACATCGTCTTTCCCCACCTCGAGCCGTTCGCGGATCAGACCCGGCTGACGCCGGCGGAGATCTCCGACTCGCTCTACCGGACGCCGGTGTACCTGCTGCTCACCGAGGGTCCGACCGCCAAGTTCGCGGTCCGGCTCCGCTACGATGCCTCCGGCGGTGGCGACCGCTCGAGCCTCAACCTGAACGCCCTGCAGATCCGCGAGGGAAGCGAGCAGCTCTATATCGGCGGGCGGAAGCTCGAGCGCGATGTGGACTACCGCATCGCCTACGAGGTCGGCCAGGTCACCTTCATCGATCCTGATCTGCTCTTCGGGCAGGGGACCTCCCAGGTCACCGCGCGCTTCGAGGAACGCGGCATCTTCGCGGTCGCGCCGACCACCATCCTCGGCATGTCCACCCGGTACTCGCTGGGGGAGCGCGGGGCCATCAACCTCATCGGGCTCTACCAGCGGGAGCAGAGCGCCTTCAACCGCCCCGCGCTCGGGTTCGAAGCGACGGCCAACCTGATCGGCGGCGTCAATACCGAGCTGCGCTTCCGCCCGCAGGGGATCACCCGGTTCCTCAACAGCCTGACCTCGAGTCCGAGCACCGCGCCGTCGCTGTTCGACGTGAACGCCGAGTTCGCCTTCAGCAAGCCGGACCCGAACCGGTCGGGCGAGGCGTACCTCGAGGAGTTCGAGTCGGAGTCAGGGCTGCTGGTGCCGATGCGTGAGTCGCAATGGGAATACGGCAGCATGCCGGACGACGCCATCGGTCTCGCGGACATCGGCATCACCGCGTTCGATTCCGCGGACGCGGTGCAGCTCATCTGGCAGAACCTCGTTCCGCAGCCGGGCACCAACCAGCCGGTGGAGCTGCGCCCGCAGGACATCGACACGCTGATCCGTCTCGCCGGCCGCGGCGAGGAACCCGAGCCGGTGCTGTACACCACGTTCCACGCCGACACGGCGGGCGGCATCGTCCAGGTGGACAATTCCTCCCGCTGGACCCAGCCGAGCCGCGACCTGGCGCCCCGCTGGCGCTCCATGGTGACCGGGCTCAGCACCACCGGCCTCGATCTCACCCGCAACGAGTTCCTGGAGTTCTGGGTCTTCCAGCCCTCCGGCGAGCCGGCCGACTCCGCGGGTCTGCGGCTGGTGATCGATCTCGGCACGGTGAGCGAGGACGCGCTGGCGCTGGCGCCCAGCACGCTGGAAGTGAGCGGTGCGGATTCGATCTTCACCGGCCGGCAATACGTCGGCGCGGGCGAGCTCGACACCGAGCGGAGCGACGTCGGCATCTTCAATGCGCAGGTGGACGACATCGGCATCCTCGGCGACCGGCCGCCCATCACCGAGATTCCCGACGGGTTCATCGGCGAGATCCCGATCTGCAACCGCGAGCTCAGCAGCACCGTCCCGATCTTCCCGTGGGGCGACCTGAGCGCCCGCTGCACCCGGGGCAACGGTGTCCTCGATACCGAAGACCTCGACGGCGACCAGCTCCTCAACCCGGCGGGCACGGAAGAGAACGCCTTCCGCTACGTGGTGGACCTCGCGCGCAACGACTTCTACGTGCGGGACGGCGTCACCTCGCGCGATGCGCAGGGCCGCACCGCTACCTGGAAGCTCTACCGCATCCCGCTGCGCGAAGCTACCGAGACGGTCCGGTCGCCGACGCTGCGGCTGGTCAAGCACCTGCGGATCACGTACGTCGCGCCGGCAATCCCGGGCCAGCCGGACGTGATCGCGCGGCTGGCGCTGGCGCGCATGCGGTTCCTGGGATCGCCCTGGACCCGGCGCTCGGATACGCCGATCCTCGGCCTCGCCGGCTCCGCGGGCGAGCCGCACGGCGAAGTGTCGGTCAGCATCGTGAGCACCGAGAACCGGGTGGACCTCGGATACACCTCGCCGCCCGGCATCGGCGACCAGGTTGCCCGGCGCGGCGGCGACCGCGAGACCGGCGGCACCCAGATCAACGAGCGGTCGCTCCGGATCCTCGCGGAGGACCTGCGCCAGAGCGAGCGCGCCGAGGCCTACCTGCGGTTTCCGGCCGGGCCGCAGAACGTGCTGACCTATCGAACGATGCGGGTGTGGTTCCGGGGCCGCGGGGCGGGATGGGAGGAGAACGACCTCCAGGCCTTCATCAAGGTCGGAAGCGACGACGACAACTTCTATCTGTACCGGGTGCCGGCACGCTCGACCACCTGGGAGCCTGAAGCGGTCATCGACCTGGAGACGTGGCGACGGCTTCGCGCGGTGGCGGAGAACAAGTGGCTGCGCGGAGAGGAGCCGTCGGGCTCGACCGAGTGCCGCACGCTCGATCCCAACGCGTACGTGGTCTGCGACGGTCCCTACCTGGTGCACCTCGCGGACCCGGGCATCAATCCGCCCAACCTCGCCGCCATCCAGGAGGTCTCGGCCGGCATCTATCGGGTGGAGTCCAAGGTCACGACTCCGAATTTCGAGCTGTGGGTGGACGATATCCGGCTGAGCGACCCGGTCGCCGAGACGGGGACCGCCGCCTCCATCGATGCCCGGCTCGCCGCGTCGGACGTGGCCAACTTCAACGTGTCGTACACCCGGCAGAGCGGGCAGTTCCGCCAGATCAACGAGGACCCGACCTACCGGGCGAGCAACGCCCTCCAGATGGCGGGCAACCTGCGGCTCGACCGGTTCCTGCCCGTCTCCTTCGGGCTCGCGATGCCGCTGCAGATCACCTACGCGCGGCTGGGCGTGAACCCGGAGCTGCTCACCGGCACCGACCTGCGGGGCGAGGCGCTGCCCGGCTTGCGGAAGCCGGAGTCGTGGAGCACCAACTACGCGCTCACCATCCGCCGGAACAAACCGGGCGCCACCTGGGTGACCAAGGGCTTCCTCGATCCGCTGTCCCTCGCCGGATCGTACACCCGCGGGCGGGCCCAGACCGAGCTGTCGGAAGCGCGCTCGTCCAACTACTCGGTCCAGCTCAACTACCAGCTGGTGATGCGGCGGCGCGGGTTCCGATTGCCGCTGGGCGGGATCGCCGGCGCCTTGCCGGGATTCATTCGCAGGAGCGAAACCGGCAAGGCCCTCCAACGGGCGGACTTCAGCCTGGTGCCGCAGCGCGTGCGGATCACCAGCGGGCTCACCCGCGACGAGGCCAACTCGACCGCGTTCCGAACGCCGGTGGCCCAGCGCGACGACCGCTTCCTGCGGCCGACGCTGGCGCTCTCCCATCTCTGGCGCAATGCGGCCGGGCTCAACTGGCAGCCGATCGGCATGCTGAACCTGAGCAGCGACCTGGCCAGCACGCGGGATCTGCGGGTCTATCCGGACTCGACGCCGCTGGGACGGCTCGCCTACAACGAGCGGCGGTTCCTCTTCGGCGTGCCGGTGGGAGTGGAGCGCGACCGCTCGCTGGTCACGACGCTGTCCCTGACGCCGATGCTGACGACCTGGCTCCGCCCGCGCCTCCTCAGCAACAGCAGCTTCATTCTCTCGCGCACGCTCACCAGCCGCGAGCCGGTCCGGGCCGACGGTGAAAGCGGCGCCTTCGTGCTGCCGAAGACGCTGAACAACTCGCGTGGCAACGAGGTCGGCGTGGCGGTGGACCTGGGTCAGGCCTTCCGATCCGTCGCGGGAGACAGCAGCTCGCTGGCCAAGCTGCTCGGCCGCATCCGGCCGGTGGACGTGAGCACCCGGCTGACCCGCACCTCGACCTACGATCTCACCGCCTTCGAGCCGAGCGTGCGCTACATGCTGGGCCTGGGCGCGCTGAACGAGTTTCTGGTGCAGGAGGGCGCCGCGGCGCTAGGCGTATCCGAGGCGCGGGTGGCGAACCTCGCCAGCGGCGCCGACCTGCCGCTCGGCTTCTCGTTCACCCTGTCGCACGCGCTCACCCGGACCACGCGGTTCCAGCGCGTCGGCGGATCGTTCATCCCCACCGAGACGCAGCAGCGCGAGTGGCCGGTCGGGAACGTCCGCTGGAGCCGCACCTTCCGCGGCGGCCCGCTGACGCTGCTGGCGCTCGGCACCGGCTTCCGCCGGCGGGAGGGCAACTCGGTGCAGGGCGGCCGCGCGGGCATCGTGGGCGCCCGGAGCGCGATCGAATCCTCCACCATCACGCCCGACGCGCAGATCGGGTTCCGCAACGGCGTATCCCTCACGCTGGGATACAGCGAGCTGGACCAGAGCACGCTCTCCAACGGCAACAACACTCAGCTCGATCAGAACGATCTGAGCGGATCCGTGAACTATGCCTTCCGGCTGCCACGCTCGATCAGCCGCCTGCGGAAGCAGGTGCGCACGTCGGTCAACTTCGTCTCGACCGACGCGCTCACCTGCCTGGAGCAGCTGGGTCAGGCAAGACTGCCTCGTCATCTCGGACGTCTCCCGCTACGAGGTTCGCGGCGGGCTCGACACCGACCTGCTGCAGACCGTCTCCGCCGGGCTCCAGGTCGGCTACTCCCTCAACGATGCCCGCCACCTGAGCCGGCGGACCAGCCAGGTGTCGATCCTGGCGTCGTTCCAGCTGTCGCTGTTCGCGGGGGATTATCGGTGATGGACGTGTCATCCCGAGCGCAGCGAGGGATCTTCTCCGCCCTGTTCGATGACGGCGGACGAGATCCCTCGCTCCGCTCGGGATGACATCGTTGACAGCGGGCCCCGCCCCCGCTTTCATCCCCCCTTCATGCGCCGCCTCCTAGCCTGCTGTCTGCTCGTCCTCGCCGCCTGCGGCGAGAAGCCCTTGCCGCGCGAGTTCGACGGCGCCTCCGCCTTCAAGTATCTCGAGCAGCAGCTCGCCTTCGGCTACCGGATCCCCGGCACCGAGGAGCATCGGAAGATGGCCGCGTGGCTCGACAGCCTGGCGCGGGCGCGGGCCGACTCGGTGATCACCCAGCGCTGGACCCACGTCACGGCCAAGGGCGACTCGCTCGCGCTCACGAACGTCATCGCCCGCTTCAATCCGGCGGCGGAAAAGCGGATCCTCTTCCTCGCCCACTGGGATACCAGGCCGGTCACCGACGGCAAGCAGTCACCCGACTCGAGCAAGAAGGTGATGGGGGCGAACGATGGCGCGTCCGGCGTCGCGCTGCTGCTCGGCGTCGCCGACGTGCTGAAGCGTGCGCCGCCCCCGCCGGATCTCGGCGTGGACCTGCTGTTCACGGACGGCGAGGACTATGGGGATTTCGACAAGGAGACCGACGTCCTGATCGGGGCCAAGTACTACGCCGAGCACCAGCCGCCCGGCCCCAAACCGCTGTACGCCGTGCTCTTCGACCTGGTAGGTGACAAGGACCTGCAGATCTATCAGGAAGGCAATTCGGTCACCGGCGCGCCCGAAGTGGTGAGTCTGGTCTGGGATCTGGCGCGCGACATGGGTTACGGCCGGGTCTTCGTGGATACGCCCAAGCATATACTCGTGGACGACCACGTCGCGCTGCAGCGGGCCGGATTTCGGGCGATCGACGTGGTGGACTTCAATTACCCCGCGCACCACACTCCGTTCGACACCATCGACAAAGTGAGCAGCGAGAGCCTGCAGATCGTGGGCGACGTCGCGATGGGTCTCGTGCGCCGCGAGGGCGGGGCCCGCTAGCTCAGCCCGCGTCGCGCAGCCAGAGGTGCTGCGCGGCGTAGGCCCGCCAGGGCCGCCAGCGCTCCGCGAGGACGCGGAGCGCGCGCCGGTCGCTCGCGCCGGCCGCGCGCTGCAGCGCGCGGGTCCGACGCGGGGAAGGCATCGGGCCAGTAGAGCGCCCGCATCACGATCATCGTCGCCAGCCGCTCACCCACACCGTTCGCCTCCACCAGCGCCCGATGCGTGGCCGCGACGTCCCGGCCGGGCTCGAGGCTGATCCCTCCAGCCGAGAGTGCGCTCGCCACCGCCACGATCGCCTCGGCGTCGTCCCGGCACACGCCCAGCGCCTCCAGCGCCCCCGCGCCGGCCTCCGCCACCCGGTCGGGCGTGGGTGCCAATCGGGTGAGCGACGGGATGCCGGTGTCGATCTGCTCGCCCAGCGCCTCGACCACCCGTCCCAGCAGCTCCTGACTCATCGCGCCGTTCGGGACCCGACAGCAGCGTGCGCAGCGCCACCTCGAAGCCGTCCAGTACGCCGGGGATCCGAATCCCGGGACGCTCCTGCACCAGCGACGCGAGGCCGTTCTGCGCCAGGTGCGCATCCACGACCGCCGGCTCCGCGTCCAGGTCGAAGAGCTGGCGCAGACGGGCGAGCAGCGGCATGAGCACCGGCAGCAGCGAGAGCGAGACGGCGACGTCGAGATGCGTCTTGCCCTTGGCCTGCTCCGCGAGCACGACGCCGCGTCGGCCGTCCAGGTTGACGGTGCGGCCGTAGCGGCCGTTCTCCACCACGGTGACACCGGGCATCGCGTCGCGCCGGAGCAGGCCCGTGAGCAGCTGCCAGTCGAGCGGCGGACGGTAGGCGAGCGTGAGGGTGACGAAGTCGCCCGCCGGCCGGTCGGCGGCGCTGGTGGGCGCGGCCCGTCGCAGCGCGCTCGGGCTCAGCCGGTATCGCTCCCGGAAGACGGAGTTGAATCGGCGCAGGCTCTGGAATCCGCTGGCAAAGGCGATCCGCGTGACGGGCAGCGACGTCTCGGCGAGGAGTCGCTTGGCGAGGAGGAGCCGGTGCGTCTGCGCCAGCTCCGCCGGCGACACGCCGAGCTGGCGCTCGAGTGCCCGCCGGAGATGCCGCTCGCTGACGCCCAGCTCCCCGGCCAGATCGGTGACGCTCCGTCCGTTGAGCGCGCCCGCGGCGATCCGCTGGGCGGCGAGGCGCGCCAGCCTCGGGACCGCGTCCATCAACGCCCGGCCCGGCGCCAGCTCGGGCCGGCATCGGAGACACGGCCGGTAGCCCGCCCGCTCGGCGGACGCGGCGGTCTCGAAGAACCTCCGGCGCTCGGGGTAGGACACGCGGGCGGGGCAGACCGGCCGGCAGTATACCCGCGTGGTCGTGATCCCGACGAAGAAGATCCCGTCGAACCGGATGTCTCGGGCGTGGACCGCCCGCTGGCAGATGTCGGCCTGGAGCATGATGGAATCTAGGTGCCGTACGGGGGGTGGGACTCGCCGGATTCGGACTTGGAAATCAGTTGTCATCCCTCGCATTCGCTCGGGATGACAGGAGCCTGTCCGCGCGATTCCGACGCCAGTCCCGCCCCTTCTCAGCGTTACCCTGCTCCCCATGTCACCCACCGAACGCCGCGCGCTCCTCCTGCTCCTCTCCCTCGGCCTCGCGGGGCAGGGTCTCCGCTGGTGGGTCACGCGGCCGGGCGAGGCCCCGGGTCAGATCGAGTTGCTGGCCGCCATGCCACCCAAGTCGCCTGCAGCCCACCGGGACAGCGTGCTCGCCCTGACGCGTCCGCTGGGCCCGGACGAGCGGGTCGATGCCGACAAGGCGACGGCCGGGGAGCTGTCCCGGCTCCCTCGGGTCGGTCTTGCGCTTGCCAAGACTATCGTCGCGGATCGCGAGAGCCGAGGGCCTTTTGGCAGTGCCGAGGGGCTGGACCGGGTGCCCGGAATCGGGCCCGGAATGCTGGCCGCCATCGGTCCCCACCTGGCCTTCTCCGGGGGGCCGGGAGTGCCAGCATCCGGGCAGTCTGCCCGATGGGTAACCGGCGCCGGAGGGGGCCTCCTCGCCGCCCCGGTGCCGGCCGGGCCCGATCGCGTAAATCTCAATTCTGCGTCGGTTTCCGAGCTCGACGGGCTGCCGGGAATCGGTCCGGCCCGCGCGGCGGCGATTTTGCAGGAGCGCGAGGCGCGGGGGCCGTTTTCCTCGGTCGAAGAGCTATCCCGAGTGCCGGGATTGGGTCCTTCGGCCATCGCCCGATTGCGTGAGCGGGTGGTGGCGCGGTAATGGCGGATGCTACAGCCGCCGTATCAGGCTACCGATACTGCCCCCTGATCATTCGAGATTCATCCTCTGGCCACGAGACCATGGCGACCGCAGCAGCCAGCAATAACGGCGAACAGCTCGGTGAGGTGTTGCTGCGCGAAGGACTCGTCACGCGCGAACAGCTCGTCGCGGCGAAAGCCGAGCAAAAGACCACCAAGCATCGCCTGGGCTACGTCCTGGCGAAGCTCGGCATGGTCCCCGAGCTGGAGATCACCAAGGTGCTGGCCCGGCAGTACCGGATGCCCGCCGTGGATCTCACCCGCTTCGAGGTAGATCCGCGGATCCTCAAGCTGGTGCCGTCCGACATGGCCTCGAAGGGCGTCGTCCTGCCGCTCAAGCGCGAGGGACGCACCCTCACCGTCGCCATGGCCGATCCCACCGATCTCGGCCTGCTGGAAGACCTCAAGTTCATCACCCGGTTCGACCTGTTCCCGGTGCTCGCGGGCGAATACACCCTTCGCACGCTGATCGAGAAGCACTACACCAATGGCCAGGAGGAGCTGCAGACGCTCCTCAAGGACATGGAGGCCACCGGCGAAGACGTCGAGGTCGTCGAGGAGCAGGAAGAGGAGACGGTCACCCAGGCGCAGATCGAAGACGCGCCGGTCGTCAAGCTGATCAACGGTCTCCTGATCGACGCGGTCAAGCGGGGCGCCAGCGACATCCACATCGAGCCGTTCGAGCACGAGATCCGGGTGCGCTACCGGGTGGACGGTGCGCTGCTCGAGATCATGCGCCCGCCGCTCAAGATGAAGGCGGCGCTCACGTCCCGAATCAAGATTCTCTCTCAGCTCAACATCGCCGAGCGGCGCGTGCCTCAGGACGGCCGGCTCAAGCTCAAGATGGGGAACCGGGTCATCGACTTCCGCGTCAGCACCCTGCCGGTGCTGTACGGCGAGAAGATCGTGCTCCGAATCCTCGACAAGGGCAACCTGACCCTCGACCTGACCAAGTTCGGGTTCGAGACCAAGGCCGAGAAGGACCTGATGAAGGCGATCCTGAACCCCTACGGCATGGTGCTGGTCACCGGGCCGACGGGCTCGGGCAAGACCACCACGCTGTACTCGGCGCTGTCCCGGGTGAACACCACCGAAGTCAACATCATGACGGCCGAGGATCCGGTCGAGTACAACCTGATGGGCATCAATCAGGTGCTGGTCCGGAACGAAATCGGGCTCACCTTCGCGGCGGCGCTGAAGGCGTTCCTGCGGCAGGACCCGAACATCATCATGATCGGCGAAATTCGAGACCTGGAAACCGGCGGCATCGCCATCAAGGCGGCGCTGACGGGCCACCTGGTGCTCTCCACGCTGCACACCAACGACGCCGCCAGCACGATCACCCGTATGATCGACATGGGCATCGAGGCCTTCAACGTGGCCAGCGCGGTCAACCTGGTCGTGGCCCAGCGGCTGGTCCGGCGTATCTGCAAGGACTGCAAAGGTGTGCACAAGTACACCGACGTAGAATTGCAGTCCCTGGGCACAAATCTTGACGAGTTGCGGGCTCTACAGTTCATGAAGGGCTCGGGTTGCGAGACCTGTAGCGGCACCGGCTATAAGGGCCGGGCGGGCCTCTACGAGGTCATGGCTTTGACCCCGGAGCTGCGCCGGCTGATCCTGCGCGGCGGGTCCGTCGCCGAGATGCAGGAGCAGGCGATCTTGGATGGAATGCTCACCCTGCGCATGGATGGCATGAAGAAGATCGAGCGCGGTGTCACTACCCTCGAAGAAGTGGTGAAGGAGACGGCCGGATGAGCTTCAATCTGCGTGCGCTGCTCGAGGAAATGATCCAGAAGGAGGCCTCGGACCTCCACATCACCACGGGCGAGCGTCCCAAGCTGCGGGTGGACGGCGACATCACCGACAGCGCGGTGACCGAAGTCCTCACCCCCAAGGACACGCTCCACCTGGCCTACTCGGTCCTGACCGAGAACCAGAAGAAGCGGTTCGAGACCGAGGACGAGCTCGACTTCTCCTTCGGAATTCAGAACTTGGCCCGGTTCCGCGGCAACGTGTACAAGCAGCGGGGCTGTGTATCCATGGCAATCCGCATGATTCCCTTCAATGTGCGGACTTTCCAGGAACTTGGGCTGCCTCCGATCATCGCCAAGCTGGCCGAGCGCCCCCGGGGTCTGATCCTGGTGACCGGACCGACGGGCTCGGGCAAGAGCACCACGCTCGCGGCGATCATCGACAAGATCAACAAGGAGCGGAAGGGTCACATCATCACGGTGGAAGACCCGATCGAGTTCATTCACCGCCACCAGTCCTGCATCGTCAACCAGCGCGAGATCGGGACCGACACCAAGAGCTTCTGCCACCGCGCTCAAGTACGCGCTGCGTGAAGATCCCGACGTGATCCTGGTCGGTGAGATGCGAGACCTGGAGACCATCGCCGCGGCGCTCACGATCGCGGAGACCGGCCACCTCGCCCTCGCCACCCTGCATACCAACTCGGCGGCGGAGTCGATCAACCGTATCATCGACGTGTTCCCGTCGAACCAGCAGTCGCAGGTGCGGGCCCAGCTGGCCTTCGTGCTCGAAGGCGTCATCACCCAGACGCTGTTGCCCAAGGCGCGCGGCCGCGGCCGGGTCATGGCTTCCGAGATCATGGTCGCCACGCCCGCCATCCGGGCGCTGATTCGTGACGACAAGATCCACCAGATCTACTCCTCGATGCAGTCCGGTAAGAAGCACGGCATGCAGACGATGAACGACTCGCTGTACCAGCTCTACACCAACCGCGAGGTCAACCAGGAGGAGTGCGAGCGGGTGTCGCACGATCCCAAGGAGTTCCTCCGGATGATCGGCGTGGTGCCGATGGAGGAGCAGGAGTTCGCGACCAATGGAGCCGGAGAAAGGGGAAGCCGTCGGGATCTTCACGGCGGTAGGAGCGGTGCGGCAGGGCCGGTCCGCCTGTCCGTGCTAGAACCAACCTAGGGAGAGTCAAGCATGCCGCTGTTCGAGTACACCGCACGCGCGCCGAGCGGCCAGATCCAGAAGGGCCAGCTCGAGGTCCCGACCAAGGACGAGGTCAGCGCGTACCTGCGCAAGAACCGCCTGATCCTGGTGAGCGTCCGCGAGGCCCCGAAGCAGATCAACATCAGCTTCGGCGCGCAGCGCATCAAGACGCGCGACATCGTCATCTTCACGCGGCAGTTCGCGACGATGATCAACGCGGGCCTGCCGCTCGTGCAGTCGCTGAACATCCTGGCCCAGCAGACCGAGAACAAGGCGCTGCGGGACGTCACCAAGGCGGTGGTCTACGACGTCGAGTCGGGTCACACCCTGGCCGACGCGTTCTCCAAGCACCCGAAGGCGTTCACCGACCTGTACGTCAACATGGTGGCCGCCGGTGAAGCGGGCGGTATTCTCGATACCATCCTGCTGCGTCTGGCCACGTTCCTGGAAAAGAACGACGCCCTCATCCGCAAGGTAAAGGGCGCCATGGTGTACCCGGGCGTCATCATCACGGTCGCGATGGTCGCCATCGCGGTCCTGCTCATCTTCGTGATCCCGACGTTCGAGAGCATGTTCGCTTCGGCCGGGATGGAGCTGCCGCTCCCCACCCGGATCGTGATCGGGATGTCGAACGCGCTGACCAGCTACTGGTGGGCGGGCCTCCTCGGCATCGGCGCCGTGATCTTCGCCATCCGCCAGTACTACAACACGCCGGACGGCCGGAAACAGATCGACGGCCTGCTGCTCAAGGCGCCGGTCCTGGGCGACATGCTCCGGAAGTCGGCCGTGTCGCGCTTCACCCGGACGCTGGGCACCCTGGTAAGCTCCGGCGTGTCGATTCTCGACGGCCTGGAGATCACCGCCAAGACCGCCGGCAACCGGGTCATTCACGACGCAGTCATGGAGTCGCGCCAATCCATCGCGGGCGGTGAGACGATCGCGGCCCCGCTGGAGAAGTCGAAGGTCTTCCCGCCCATGGTGATCAGCATGATCGCCGTCGGTGAGCAGACGGGTGGTCTGGACGAGATGCTGACCAAGATCGCGGATTTCTACGACGAAGAGGTGGACGTGGCCGTCAGCGCGCTCCTCTCCCTCATGGAGCCGGCGATGATCGTGATCCTGGGCGTGATCGTGGGCGGTATGGTGATCGCGATGTACCTGCCTATCTTCGACATGATGAACGCGGTACAGTAGGGCGGGTCGCAGTACCGGGACGCAGGCGCCACGGGCCCGAGGGAAACCTCGGGCCCGTCGGCTTTGCAGGTCGGTGCGGAGTTACTCGGTCAGCTCGGAATACCGCTGATACGCCGCCGGGTCGTCCCGGCGCCCGTTGAACTCGAAGGGGTAGTTTACCGGCAGCGACGGATAACGCTGCCGCGCCAGTCGGATCAGGCCTGCAACCCCGGCATCTGAGCGAAGCACGCCGTGCTTGAAGCCGCGATGGCCGTTTTCGTTGACCAAGTCCAGAATGATGTTCCGGTAGCCGTTCTGCTTGATCCAGTCCACCACCTCGATCACGCCGCGCTCACATGCGGCGCCACGATTGCAAAGCCCACATTGACAACCACCTGTTACGTGAAGCCAGTCAGGTGGGCCATGGACGCGGTGGCCAGGTCACGTTCGGGGGGTTCTAGGGAAGGGGACGAATGCGGATCCGACGAAAGGCGATGCGATCACCGTGATCCTGCAGCGCGATGTGTCCCGAGGTCGCTCGGCCATATCCGGGCCATGCATGGAACTTGCTGGCCGCGACCCGGGCCCGCCACTCGGGGCTGCCGAGCTCATAGGCCGCGATCTGCGTGCCGTTGAGCCAATGCTCGACGTGCGCGCCTCGCGCCACGATGCGGACCGAGTTCCACTCACCGGCCGGATGCACGATGCCCGGCTGCGCGGGATAGAGGCCGTACACCGCGCCGGCCGACGTGAGCGGCGAGCGTCCGTCCGCGTGGCGCGCGTCGTCGAGCACCTGCATTTCGGGCCCGGTCTGATACGTCGCGTCGGCGTCTTCGGTGACGCGATACATGATCCCGCTGTTGCCGCCTTCGGCCACCTTCCAGTCGAGCGTCAGCTCGAAGTCGGCGAACTGCTCGCGGGTGATGAGGTCACCGGCGTCCGCCACGCGGGTGAGCGCGCCGTCCACCATCTGCCAGCCGCCTGGCACGTCGGGCCGTCGAAAGCCGCGCCATGCGTCGAAGGCCCGATCGTCGGACAGCGAGCGCCAATCGCTCATCGGGGGTGGCGAGACATACGCGGCGAGGACGGTGAGCAGAAGCGGGAGCTTGCCATTTACCACCTCACGCTCGCCGCGCTCTGCCACGTTTCCGGCCCGGCCGAAGGACGCGCAACCCGACCTCCGGTCGATGCCCCTGGTTGTACGCCAGCTCGACGATCACCATCGCCAGCGGCTCCAGGTAGCGCGCCGTCTCGAGCGGCCCGCAGTCCACCGGCTCATAGCCGATCTGCCGGATCAGGCGCGCGACGGCGAGCTTGGACTTCTTGTCATCCCCGCAGTAGCAGACCGACGGCTGCTCCGCCAGGACGTCAGGCCCCGCGCGCAGGAGCTCGGCCGGTACCGTGTTGAACGCCTTCACGACGGAGGCTCCGCGGGCGCGGCGCGCCACCAGCTCGCCGCCGGATTGCCGATGGCCGACGGCGAGGCGGTCGTCCGCCGCGGTCATCGGGTTGGTGAGGTCGAGGACGATCTTGCCGCGGAGACTGCCGGCGGCACGCAATACTTTGGGCATCTGGGTCCAGTGCACCGCGAGCAGCACCAGGTCGGCGTCTCGCGCCGCCTCCCGCGGCGAGGCAGCCCGGGCCCGCGGACCGCTCCGGCGGGCAAGGCGTTCGAGTTTGGCCGGGTCCCGCGAAAAGCTGTACGTCACCCGGTGCCCCGCTTCCGCGAAGCGCCGGCCCAGCGCGCTGCCCATGTTTCCCGAGCCGAGAATGGCGATGTCGAGCGAACGGTTCATTGGAGGTCCGTTTCCGGCGAGTTGATCCAGGCCGAACGGCTTATCATCCCGCGATGAGTCCAACCATCCTGTTTGCCCTGCTGCTCGCGGCGCCGTGCACCGCGCCCGAGTTCCGCCAGTTCGACTTCTGGGTCGGTGACTGGGATACGTACGACATGAGCGACACCACCAAGGTGGTGGCGCGGAACAAGGTTACGCTGATGCTGGACGGCTGCGCGCTGCGGGAGGACTACCGGCAGAACGACGGGCTCGTCGGCGAGAGCTACAGCATCTGGGACGCGGCGCGCGGCGTGTGGCACCAGAGCTGGGTCACCAACCGCGGCGCGCTGCTGCTGCTCGACGGCAAGATGGAGAACGGCCGCATGGTCATGACCGCGCCGGAGAAGCTCGCCGATGGGACGCAGCGCACTGCTCCGAGGGATCTGGTGGCCGGAGGGGAAGGACGTCCGGAGCAAGGCGGAGCGCTCGACCGACGGAGGGAAGACCTGGACGATGGTATTCGACATCATTTTCCGTCCCCATCGTCCAGACTCCTCCTGACGATCAGGCCTGTACCTGTCCGAACCGCTTCCGCGACCGTTCCCGCGCCTTGCGCGCCTCCTCCTCGCGGTTCCGGGGCGCCGCCCGGCTCTCCAGCGAAGCGATCAGGCGCCGTGCGGACTCGGTGATCTCCTCGACCGCCTGGTCGAAGGCCGCCGAGTTGGCGTGGGACGGATGAGTCGTCCCGCTCAGCTTCCGCACGAACTGCAGCGCCGAGGCTCGGATCTCGTCGTCCGTGGCGGGTGGCTCGAAGTTGGCCAACGTCTTGATGTTCCGGCACATACCGCGTTCTCCTCGGGGAATCGGTCTTCCGAACACTAACCCTGCGTCGTGCTGCGCAGGTACTCCGACGCCCCGCGCATGAGCATCTCCACCGCCACGATCACCAGCAGCATCCCCATCAGCCGTTCCACCGCCGTGAGTCCCCGATCGCCCAGCAGCTTCCGCAGATTGCTCGCGAAATACAGAATCGCCGCCGACGCGAGCCAGGCCAGCACCACCGCCCCGAGCCACACCGGCCAGCGCTCCGGCTCGCTGCTCATGAAGAGCAGCTCCGTCGCCAGCATGGAGGGGCCGGCCGTGTAGGGCACGGCGAGCGGCACGATGAACGGCTCCTCCTGCACCTCCTCCCGCAGCGACCGCTCGCTGGTGGGAAAGATCATGCGGAGGGCGATGAGGAGGAGGATGACCCCGCCGCCCGCGGTGAGCGCGGCCGGCGATACGTGCAGCAGTCCCAGCAGGTACCGGCCGGCAAACAGGAAGGCGACCAGGATCACCAGCGCGATCAGGAGCTCCCGCAGGATCACGGTGCGGTACCGGGACGGCTCCACGTGGCGCAGCGCCGAGAGGAAGAGCGGCACGTTGCCCAGCGGATCCATCACGAAGAACAGCAGCACCGCGGCGGAGATGAGCGTCATGGTCAGCCTCTAGGCTAGAGCGCCCCAACGGGTTGGGCAAGCATCTTCCCTCCGGTGCACGCGCCGTCTATCGTTTCCGCACTTCCCCGGCCGATCGAGGTTTCATGCTGCAGCCTGACGCGCTTCCGTCACTCCACGCCGCCATCGCCGCGCTCGCCGATCCGGTGGACGGCTGGCTGCTGTTCGATTTCCGGGGCATCAACCCCATCATGGCGGCGATCTTCGGCCGGGAGGTCGTCGGGTCGCGCCGGGCCTACGTGTTCATCCCGCGCGGGGGACCGCCGGTGGCGCTGGTCCACGCCGTGGACGCGGAGCTGTGGCGGGGGTGGCCGTCGGTGTGGCGCCGGATCGTGTGGGTGCGACGCGATGAGCTGTCGCGCGAGTTGAAGGCGCTGGTGGGGGGCCGCACTGTGGCCATGGAGTATTCGCCCGGCGGCGCCGTCCCCTACGGTGATTACGTCCCCGCCGGCATGCTCGAGCTGGTGCGCGCCGCCGGGGCCACGCCGGTGTCGTCGGCGGAGCTGGTCTCCCGCTACTGCTCGGTCTGGACCGAGGCGGACCTGGCGGGTCACCTCCGCGCGGCGGAGATCGTGGCCGATATCGCCCGGGCGTCCATCCGGCGTATCGGCGAGCGCGCCCGCGCCGGCAATGCGGTGGACGAGCACGAGGTCACCCGCTGGATCATGGAAGCATTCGACCGGGCGGGGCTGGTGACGGAGACGCCGCCGAGCGTCTCCTACGGCGACCATGCCGCCCGCGTGCACTACGAGGCCCAGGCGGAGGGCTCGTATCGTCTGGAGCCCGGCAAGCTGCTGCTGCTCGACCTGTGGGCTCGCGAGCCTGGCGGCATCTACGCCGACCAGACCTGGATGGCCGCGATCGGGACGCCGTCGCCCCGCGCCGCCGAGCTGTGGACCGTGGTGCGTGATGCGCGCGACGCGGCGCTCGACCTGCTGCGGTCGCGGCTGGAGGCGGGCCAACCGGTGGCAGGCGCGGAGGCGGATCGGGCCTCGCGCACCGTGATCGAGGCCGCGGGCTACGGCGACCGGATCGTCTGCCGCACCGGTCACTCGATCGATCGCGTCGGCCTCCACGGCTACGGCCCCACGATCGACGACACCGAAACCTTCGACACGCGGCGGATCATCCCCGGCGTCGGCTTCTCGGTGGAGCCCGGGATCTACTTCCCCGGCGAGCTCGGCCTGCGCACGGAGGTAAACGCGCACGCCCGGGCCGATGGCCTCGACGTCACGCCTGCCGACTACCAGCGCGATCTGATCGTGGTCTAGCCGCTGGTCGGGGTCACCTGGGGAAGCGCGGAAAGGGCTCGGATTCGGACAGGAGCTCGCGGACTTCCTGGTCGGTCGTCTGGGAGAAGTCCTCGTACCACCGGCCCACGGCCTGGAACGGGTCGGGGGTGACCAGGCAGACCACTTCGTCCGCGTCGGCCCGGAGCAGCTCGCAGGTATCCGGCGCGGCGACCGGCGCTCCTACCACGATCCGGCCGGGCCCCTGCGGCCGCAGGGCGCGCACCGCCGCAAGCATGCTGGATCCGGTGGCGACGCCGTCGTCCACCAGGATCACGGTTCGACCGGTCATGTCGGGCGGCGGGCGGGCTCCGCGGTAGCTCCGGTCTCGGCGACCCAGCTCTTCCGATTCCCGCTCCGCGGCCGTGCCGATGACCGATTCCGGAATCCGCAGTTTCCGTACGATCTCGTGGTTGAGCACCAGCACGCCGCCCGTCGCCACCGCCCCCATCGCCAGCTCCTCGTGTCCCGGCACGCCGAGCTTCCTCACGAGGAACACGTCGAGGGGAGCGCGCAGCGCGCGGGCCACCTCGTAGCCGATCGGTACGCCGCCCCGCGGGAGCGCCAGCACGATCGTGTCGTGGCGATCCGCGTAGGCGCTCAGCTCCACGGCGAGCGCTCGGCCGGCTTGTTCGCGGTTCAGGAATACCGGGGCGAGCATGGGGTGTTGTTTGAGATCGTCACGGTTCACCACGAAGGCACGAAGGGCACGAGGGACTCCGATCGTATCCGGGCCGACGTCTCATTCCGTGTTCGGCGAGTTTCGATCTTCATTTACGTGGTGGTCTTCTAGGGCAGATTTCATGGACACCCACAAAAAACATCTCGGATCTTCCCTGAAGCGGAATGAGACGTCTAGTCGGATGCGACTCGGAGTCCCTCATCCCCTTCGTTCCTTCGTGGTGAATCCATGACAGCGCCCAGATACGCAAAGAACCTGGCTAGAGCCCAAGATCCGAGAGCGCCGCCCGAGCCGCGTGATAGCCGCACATCCCGTGCACCCCACCGCCCGGCGGCGTAGACGCCGAGCAGAGATACACGCCCTTCATCGGCGTCCGGTACGGCGTCGGCCGCGCGACCGGCCGCGCGAACACCTGCCGCAGATCCATCATCCCGCCGTTGATGTCCCCGCCGATCAGGTTCGCGTTGCGCCGCTCGAGATCCGCCGGCGTGGTGACGCTCCGCGCGATGATCCGCTCCCGGAACCCTGGCGCGAACCGCTCGACCTGCCGCTCCAGCCGGTCGGTCAGGTCGCCGGTGAAGCCGTTGGGCACGTGGCAGTACGCCCACGCCGTGTGCTTGCCCGCCGGCGCGCGCGAGGGGTCGAACAGCGTCGGCTGCACGAACAGCATGAACGGCCGCTCGTGAACCCCGTGGCCCTTGGCGTGCGTCGTCTCGGAGGCCGCGACCTCCTCCAGCGTCCCACCGAGATGGACGGTCGCGGCCCGAGCGCACTCCGGCGCCTTCCACGGCACCGGCCCGTCGAGCGCCCAGTCCAGCTTGAACGCGGCGGAGCCGAACCGGTAGCGCTCGAGCACGCGGCGATAGCCCGGCGGCACCGCATCCCCGGCGAGACGGAGTACCTGCCGAGGCGAAACATCGAGCAGGACCGCGCGGGCGGGGCGGAGCTCGTCGAGGTGCTCGACCGGCGCGGAGGTCGCGATCTCCCCGCCGAGCGATCGGAAATACGACGCCAGCGCATCGGCCAGGCTCTGCGACCCGCCGCGCGCGATCGGCCAGCCGACCGCGTGGCCCGACACGGACAGCAGCAGCCCGAACGCCGCCGTGCCCGGCATCTTCCAGCGCGAGGAACGAGTGCGCCGCATTGCCCGCGAAGAGCGCCCGCGCCCGCTCCCCGCGCAGCGACCGCGCGAGCCCGACCGCCGAGCGAAGGCCCTTGAGGGCGAACCTCGCCATCATGAACGGGTGTCGCGGCGGGCGCAGCGGCGGGGCCAGGACATCGTGCGCGAGCTCGTGCCAGACCGGGACGAACGGCGCGAAGAGCCGCCGCCAATCGTCCCCGCCGGGTCCGAGCGCCGCCGCCGTCTGATCCAGTGGGCGCTCCAGCAGCGCGGCCGGCCCATCGTCGAGCGGGTGCGCCAGCGCGGCGGGTGGTTGCACCCACGTGAGGCCGTGCTCGGCCAGCGGCAAGTCGCGGAAGAACGGAGAGGTGAGAGCGAGCGGGTGAACCGCCGAGCAGACGTCGTGCACGAAGCCGGGCAGGGTGAGCTCGGAGGATCGGAGCCCGCCCCCGATCGTCGGCTGGGCCTCGCGGAGCAGGGTCCTGACGCCCGCCCGCGCGAGGGTGATCGCGGCCGCGAGCCCGTTCGGCCCCGACCCGATCACCACGGCGTCAGGCGTCATGTGCCATCCTCTCGGCGGGGAGCCGGTCCACGAATGCGGTCACCTGCGCCAGCATGTCCTGCGGCGCATCGAGCGACAGGAAATGTCCCGCGTTCGGCACTGTCTGCAGCTCGGCGGCGGGGATCACCGCCGCGTTCGCGGCGCGCTCGTCCGGACGCGACCAGTCCTGCTGCCCGTAGAGTAGCAGCACCGGACGATCGATGGCGGCGTATTCGCGCCGCAGCGCCTCCCACGTCGGCCAGTGATGCACCAGCGAGCCGAACGCCTCGGCGTGGCCGCGGCGGTTGCCGACCTGGTACATCTCGCGGGCCAGCGGCGCCGGCATCGCCTTGCGCCGGCGCAGTCCGCCGTTGAAGACGGCGGTGATCACCGGATACTGGCGGAGCCGCGTCACCGTACCGCCCAGGATCGGCACCTCGGCGACGCTGAAGAGCAGCCGCGCGAGCGCCGACGACCGCATCAGGCCGCGACCCCGATCGTAATCGTACGGGTTGATCGCGACGACCGCCCGCACGCGCGGGTGGTGCCGCGCCGCCAGCGCGAGAGCGGCCGCGCCGCCGATGGATTCCCCCACCAGCACGGCGCCGGTGATGTTCAGCCGGTCGAGGAACCCCGCAATCTTACCGATGAAGTAGTCGGCGGTGTAGCTGGCCGCGGGAATGTCCGAATGGCCGTGGCCGGGATAGTCGAGCGCGTACACCGTGTACCGGCGCGCCAGCGCGGGGAAGACATCCTGGAACAGGTCGAGCTGGGTCCGGAGCGTGTGGAGCAGCACCAGCGGCGGTCCCTGCCCCGCCACGGCATAGCGGAGCCGCACGCCGTCCACCTCCGCCCAGCGAACCGGGACGTCCGGGGCCCAGGCCAGCCCCGCCGGCGTCGGCGGAGATCGCCTGAGACTCTCGATCAGGTACGACACGCCGACGACGGCGGCGAGGGAACCGAGCAGGATGGCGAGGAACTCGAGCATGGCGTGCCTCCATCAGTGTAGATACACCTATTCGTCCAGCAAAGAACGCTCAGCTCTCCGCGGCGGATACCGCCGTCGAAAGGTCGGTCAGCATCCGCTCCACCCGGCGGGGACCGAGACTCCTGGCCACGGCCCGTTGCGCCCGCTGCCAGTGCGGGTACGCCGCTTCCAGCTTCGCCATCCCGGCCGGCGTGAGCTCCACCTCCCGGACCCGCGCGTCGGCGCCGGGACGGATCCGCACCAGCCCGTCTCGCTCGAGCACGTCGAGGTTGCGCGAAAGGGTGGTCCGGTCCATCACGGCCTCCTCGGCGAGGTGGCTCATGGGCACCGTGCCCGCCGTCTGGAGCAGCGTCAGCATCGAGAACTGGGTGGCCCGGAGGCCGGTAGGGCGCAGGGCCTCGTCGTAGAGCTGGGTGACCGCCCGCGCGGCCTTCCTGAGGCTGAAGCAGGTGCAGCGGGTCGCGTGGGCCAGGGCCCGGGGATCGAGCGTGCATAATAGGAGTATATACACCTATTGTGGAGCGCCGTCAGAGCCGGGCGCCTTGTTCAGCGACATTCTTCCTCACCGCCCGCCGGTGTTCTCCGGCCGGTACACGCTGGTGGGGTACCAGGCCGGCCGCACCGCCCGGTTCGCCACCTCGGCGACGACTTCCGGGTAGAGGCGGTTGAATGCTTCCGCGGCCTGCCGGTCGATCGCCTGGCTGGCCTCGTCCTCGAGGCCGTGATACCGCTCCTGCCGCCACTGCAGCACGCGCTCGTGCTCCGGTGAGTGCAGCGCGAAGCCCACCTTGAGCGACAGCGCGGGAATCCCTCGGCGGATGAAGCTGAACTGGTCGCTTCGCACGAAGGCGTTGCGCTCGGGCTCCGGATCCGTGATGACCTCGACCCCAGCGCGCGAGGCGGCCCGCCGGACATCGTCGGCGAGATCCGACTCCTCCAGGCCGTTCACCAGGAGGCGGTCGAAGGGATTGATCGGGAGGAACATGTCGGTGTTGAGGTCGGCCACGACCTCCGCGCCCGCGGGCACGGTCGGGTGCTCGGCGAAGTAGTCGGATCCGAGCAGGCCCTTCTCCTCGGCCGTCACCGCCACGAAGAGCACCGGACGCCGGAGCCGGGCCGTTCGCGCGCCGAGCGTCCGGGCCGTCTCGATCAGGGTGGCGATGCCCGACGCGTTGTCCATCGCGCCGTTGTAGATGCTGTCGCCGTCCACGGGCTCCCCCACGCCGAGGTGATCGAGATGGGCGGTGAGGGCGACGAACTCCCTGGAGAGCGACGAATCGGAGCCCGGCAACAGGCCGACGACATTGTCCGACACGGCCTCGCCCTCGTCCACCGCCACGGTGGCGCGGAGCCGGCCCTTCAGATCGACCCGGGGCAGGGCGGCGCCGCTATCCGCCAGGGCTTGAATGGCGGCGAAGCGCTGTCCACTGCCCGCGAAGAGCCGCTCGGCGATCGCCGGGCTCAGGACCACGGTGATGGACGAGGGGGCGCCGTGCCCGGCGGAATCGGACACGAGGCGCATCTGCGGATGGAGCCGCGCGAGCGTGTGGCGATCCCACGGGAGGTCGGCATGGGCGGGATAGATCGTGAGCACGCCGGCGGCTCCGCCCTCGCGCAGCGCGTCTCCGCCCGCGGCTCGACCGGCCGCGAGTGCCGGGCCGGGAATGTCTTTCGGCGCGCCCCCGCTCAGGACCACGGCGACCTTGCCCTTGAGGTCGAGCCCTGCGAAGTCGTCGTGCCCCTGCTCCGGCGCCCGCACCCCGTAGCCGATGAAGACCAGCGCGCCATCCAGCTTCCCTGCGGAGGACGTCCGGAGATTGATGGTCGCGTCCCGGCCCAGCTTGAGCGGCTCGACCTTGCCGCCTTGCACCAGCGCCACACTCGAGCGCGCCTCGTTCGTCCGGCGGACCTTGAAGCGGACCGGCTGGAACCATCCGTCCGTGCCCGCGGGCCGGAGTCCGGCTTTCCCGAAGGCGCCGGCGACGTACTCCGCGGCCTTGCGGTGTTCCGGACTGCCCGTCTGGCGCCCGCGCATGGAATCATCGGCGAGGGCGGTGACATGGCCCAACCACGCCTCTGCCTGGGCCGATGCCGACGACGCGATCGCGGCGATGAGTGCGAGCGGAAGGAGGATGAATCGCATGGTCGGACTCCGGCGGGATCGGCTCGATGGAAGACCGGCAAGGTGCCGGCATTACGCATACAAGGGAGGAGGAGTTGCACCCCGGGAACCCGATCGGGGTCGGCCCCGTAGGGGCGTCCGGGAACAAAGTAGTGGGAGAGTCTGCTGTCAGGTCAGCTGTGCCGGCCCGGCGCCTGCCGGGCAACCCAAGCAGGAGTACCGTATGTTCGCACCGTTATTCGCGTTGCTCCATCCCCGGGTGGTGAGCGTGGTTCCGCGCTCCCCGGTGGGTCGGATTCCGGCCCTGGAGCCGCACACGGGGGAGATCCCCATCGCCGCGCCACGTTTGGGGGGGAAGGGCCACGTCTAGAAGGCTCTTGTCACCCAGAGCGTAGCGAAGGGGACCATGATGGCCATGGTCCCCTTCACTGCGTTCAGGGTGACACTCTCTCTGCTGCCCTTGCTACCCCGCCACCGAAGACCGCTCTGCCAGCAGCCGCTCGGTGAAGTCGAGCCGCTCTTCCAGGTCCGCCACCCGACGCTCCAGCGAATCCACGTAGGTCCGCTGCTCATCCAGCTCCCGCTCGAACCTGGGCGACATCGTCCCCGTCCCCGCCATCGCCCACCGCTCCCGACGCCGGTGACGCGTCATCATCATGAACAGCAGGAACGGCACGAACCAGAACATCCACGCGAAGCCCCACATTGGTCGTCTCTCCTCCCGTCGTCAGACCGCGCCGGTCTGCCAGGCCTGTTCTACGTCGTCTGCCGCTTTCTTCAGGATCTCCGCCACGCGCTTGAGCGCCGGATCGTCAGGGCCCCGCCGCCATGCCCGCTTGAACGTGGTCGCGGCGAGCTTCGCGAACGCACCCTGCACCTCGCCGATCCCACCGCCCGCGAAGTCGCGCACGGTCTCGCGCACCCGATCGATGATCTCATCGAGGAGGTCGCGATGCTCCTCCAGATAGCGCTCGCCCTCCGGGGTCACGTGGTAGACCTTCTTGCCGTCGGTCTCGATCACCCGGACGTAGCCCTCGTCCTCCAGGAGCTGAAGCGTGGGGTAGACCGTCCCGGCGGACGGGGTGTAGTACCCCGCCAGCTTCTCCTCGAGCGCCTTGATGACCTCGTAGCCGTGGCGCGGCTTCTCCTTGAGCAGCCGGAGGATCACGAACTTCATCTCCCCCGACTCGAACATCTGGGTCCGGCGCCGGCCGCCCCCATGCTGGCTCCAGGGGCCCTGCTTCCCCGGGCCGAATCCGAAGCCCCGAAACGCGAATCCTGGTCCGAAACCCCAGTCATCCTTACACATAGCTTCTCCTCTGCCCACGTTATTCCGTACGATGTATACGTACGACATGATGTACGATATATCGTAAGAAATGGCGTACGATCTGTCAAGCGTCTCTCTCAGGGTCTGGAGTTGAGGATGATGTCACCCTGAGCGCAGCGAAGGGGACCATGCGGGCATGGTCCCCTTCACTCCGTTCAGGGTGACAAGGAGTCGTCTACAGCCCCTACCACCGCCGGCGTCACCGCCCGCTCGTCCCGCTCGCCGGTCCGGATCCGATGCACCTGCTCGACTTCGAGCACGAACACCTTCCCGTCGCCGACCTCGCCCGTGTGCGCCGCGCCGACAATGGCGCGAACCGTCACGTCCACGAACGAGTCCGAGACGCCGATCTCGAGCCGTACCTTCTCCGTCAGGTCCACCTTCACGGTGGTGCCGCGATAGGTCTCGACCCGATCGGTTTCGCCGCCGTGTCCGAGGACGCGGGACACCGTCAGTCCCGTGACCTCGGCCCGGTAGAGTGCCTCGAGCACCTCGTTCAGGCGGTCGGGGCGGATGATCGCTACGATGAGCTTCATGGTCGTCTCCCGGCGTCAGCGCGCCGCGGTCTGCGGATTGAGGATGGCGGCCGAGACGGAGGCCGGCGTGGGCTCGGAGATCACCAGGATGGAGCCCTCGCCGTTGCTGTAGGCCTCCTCGCCGTGCTGGGTGACGTCCAGTCCGGTGCCTTCCGCTTTCGGCGCTGCGCGGAGCGCCATGACGAAGCCGAGCGCCTTGAGCAGCACGAACGTCGCGAGCGCCGAGTAGAGCATGGCGGCGCCGACGCCGAGCGCCTGGGTCAGCACCTGCGCGCCGTTGCCCGCCAGCAGGCCGTCGTTGCCGGCGGCGTTCCAGGCCTTCTCCGCGAAGACGCCGGTGAGCAGCGCGCCGGTGATCCCCCCGACGCCGTGTCCCGCGAACACGTCGAGCGAGTCATCCAGCCGGGTGCGCGAACGGGCGACGATCACGAAATAGCTCGGCACCGCGGCGATGCCGCCGAGGATGAGCGCGGAGGCCGGGCTCACGAAGCCCGCGGCCGGGGTGATGGCCACCAGGCCGACGACGATCGCCGTGGCGCCGCCGACGGCGGTGGCGCGGCCGGTCCGGAAGTAGTCGAGAAACACCCACACGACCAGGGTGGCCATCGGCGCGAGCGCCGTGTTGCTGAAGGCGAGCGCCGCGAGCTCGTTCGCCGCGAGGGCGCTGCCGCCGTTGAACCCGAACCAGCCGAACCACAGCAGGCCGGCCCCGAGGAGCACGAAGGGCACGTTGTGGGGCAGGATGGCCTGGCGCCCGTAATCCTTGCGCTGGCCGAGGACCATCGCCGCCACCAGCGCGGAGATGCCCGCGTTGATGTGCACCACGGTGCCGCCGGCGAAGTCGAGCACGCCGCGGGTCATGAGCCAGCCGCCGCCCCACACCCAGTGCGCCATCGGCGCATAGACCAGCAGGGTCCACAGCACGATGAAGGCGAGATAGGGGCCGAACCGCATCCGCTCGACCACGGCGCCGGAGATGAGCGCGGCGGTGATGATGGCGAACGTGCCCTGATAGATCAGGAACAGGAGCTGGGGGATGGTCCCCTGGGCCCCGAGGCCGATCCCGTTCAGGAAGAAGTTGGCCGTGCCGCCGATGAGCGGCGTGCCTTCGGCGAAGGCCAGGCTGTACGCGCCGAGCGCCCAGACGATGCCCACCGCACCCAGCGCGGCGAAGCTCATCATCATGGTATTCAGCGAGTTCTTCGACCGGACCAACCCACCGTAGAAGAAGGCGAGGGCCGGTGTCATCAGCAGCACCAGCGCGGTGGCCACCAGCATCCAGGCGGTGTCGGCCGGCACGATGGCCGGCGCGGCGTCCTGGAGCGCGAGCAGGAGGGAGGGTCTGGTCATCACCTGTCGGATCCCGAGACTGAGGGTTGCGGGAGCGCACGGTTGCGTCCCTACGAGATTGTACCGCGTTGTCCCGGGTTGCGCAATACTGAGTGTCACCAGAAATCTGCAGAAAATGCACGAATCCGGCTACAGTTGGTCGCATGAGTCCAGTGAAGATTAGCTGGAGACGCCTTGCAGGGATGCTGCAGATACACGATTCATGTTACGCCAGTGTAAGCTCGTAGGTGGTTGAGCCACCGGCGCTTGTCACCCTGAACGCAGTGAAGGGGACCATGGCCGCCATGGTCCCCTTCGCTCGCGCTCAGGGTGACAACTTCTCGCGAGTCAGCTCCCGCCGTGCACGATCCTCCACACCCGCCCGCCGTTGTCGTCACTGACGTAGAGCGCACCGTCGGGTCCGACGGCGGCCCCCGAAGGGCGGTGGGCGGCGGTGCCGGGCTGCTTGCTCGCCCCGGCGAACCCGTCGGCGAAGACCTGGTAGTCACCCGACGGCTTGCCGTTCGCGAAGGGCTGGAAGACGACGTTGTAGCCCTGTTGCGGCTCGGGCGAGCGGTTCCACGACCCGTGGAAGGCGATGAACGCGCCGCCGCGGTACGCCTCGGGGAACTGGTCCCCGGTGTAGAAGGCGATGGCCATGGGCGCCCAGTGAGCGGGGTAAGCCGCGGCCGGGCCGAGCTTGTCGGCGCACTCCCCGACCTTCTTGCCGTCGCCGCCGTACTCCGGCGCGAGCACCAGCTTCTTGGCCTGGGGGTCGTGATAGCAGTATGGCCAGCCGTAATCACCGCCCCGGACCAGCTGAATCAGCTCCTCCGACGGCAGCTCCGCACTCTGCTTCCAGTCGAACAGCTTGGGCCAGTTCTCCGCCAGCTGGTCGCGCCCGTGCTGGGCGGCGTACAGGGCGCCGTCGGCCGGGTTGATCGCCAGCGCGCCGGTGTTGCGGATTCCGGTGGCGAACCGGGCCGCGGCGTTGTGCTTCTGCCCCCGCTTGGTGGCGCTGTACCGCCAGACGCCGGCGCGCGTGGCCAGCTCCCGGCAGGGTCGCTGGCCCGACGGAGCCGGCCTGCCGGTCCTTCTCCTGGCAGGCGTTGGTGGCGGACCCGCTGTTCACGTAGAGGTTGCCATCGGCATCGATGGTGAAGGGGTGCGAGGTATGCCCTTGTCGGTCGGCAGCCCGGTGACGATGGTGTCCGGCTTCCCAGTCGGCGCCAGCTCGCTCGCGGCGAGCGGATACCGGACGATGGCGCCGCCGTTCTCCGCGTAAAGGGCGTCCTTGAAGATGCCGATCCCGGTGCCGCCGTTCCCGCCCGTCGCCAAAGCGCTGGATCAGGTCGGCCTTGCCATCCTGGTTGGTATCCCGGAGCGCCACGATGAACCCGCCGGCCGGGACCTTCCGCGCGGTGTCGTAGGGGGAGCGGTGGGTGTTGACGTACACGTCGCCGTTGGCCCGGACCGACATCTGCCGAGCCTGCCCCAGGCTGTCGGCGAAGACCGTGGACCGGAAGCCGGCGGGCAGGGTGATGGCGGCGCCGGCGGCCGGGGCGGCGGCGGAATCGGCGGAGCCGGCGGTTTCGGGTGCGCGTTCGCCTCCACCACACGCCAGAATGCCCGTCAGGGCGGCGGTGAGGAGGGGGCGGTGGGTCAGGGCAGGCATACGAGGCCTTTCGATGGCGCTAGTGGTGGCCGGGGAGGCGGCCGGACTTGACCCGGGGCCTCTTCGGCGGCAAATTTCAGGTCTCTCTAATTTCGTGTTTGAGAACGACTTTCACCGTTCGACCTGAGATCAGACCAGTGAATCTGCGTGGACCAAAAGTAAGAATCGCTCGCCAGCTCGGCATTCCGCTGACCCCCAAGGCCACCCGGATCATGGAGCGCCGTCCGGAGCCGCCCGGCCAGCACGGCGCCACGCCCCGGCGCAAGGTCAGCGAGTACAAGAAGCAGCTGGTCGAGAAGCAGCGGCTCCGCGCACAGTATAACGTCAGCGAGCGCCAGCTCCAGAACACGTTCGCCGAGGCCACCCGGAAGGAAGGTCACACCGGCGTCGCCCTGCTCCAGCTTCTGGAAATGCGGCTCGACGCGGTGGTGCTCCGGGCCGGCTTTTCCCGCACCATCTTCGCCGCCCGGCAGGCCTGTTCCCACGGCCACTTCACGGTGAACGGCAAGCGGACCACGATCCCTTCGCGCCGGCTGCAGCCGGGCGACGTGGTCGCCCTGACGGAGAAGAGCCGCGAGCTCGCCGCCTTCCTGGGCCCGCTCGAGAACGCCCGTCCCGCCGCGCACCTGCACCTCGACCGCGAGAAGCGGAGCGTCCGGGTGAACGAGGTGCCGGAGCGCGAGCAGATCCCCGTCATCTGCGAGATCTCTCTCGTCGTCGAGTACTACTCCCGCTGATCCGATGCGCCCTCGGTCGCCATCGCGCCGAGGGCCACCGCCGTTCGTGACGCGTCCCTCGCTTCGCGCCACCCTCCTCACAGTCGCAGGTCTCGCCGCCGCGGTCACGTCGCCCGTGGAGGCGCAGCGCGCCTGGGACGATCTCACTCGCCGGTTCGACGCCTTCGCGCAGGCGGCCCATATCGTGGGCGGCACGGCCGTGCTGGTCCGGAAGGGACAGGTCGCGGCGCGGCTCGACGTCGGCCTGGCCGATCGCGCCGCCGGCCGCCGGATCACCGACCGTACGATCTACCACTGGGCCTCGGTGACCAAGACGCTCACGGCGATCGCGGTGCTCCAGCTCCGCGACCGGGGAATGCTCTCGCTCGATGACCGGGTGACGCGCTGGGTGCCCGAGCTGCGGGAGATCCACGACCCCGAGGGCTGGGCCGACAGCATCACCGTGCGGATGCTGCTGTCGCATACGTCCGGGGCTGCAGTCGCCCACCTGGCCGTGGTCGCGCGGCGAGCCGTGGGAGCCGTTCGAGCCGACGCGATGGGACCAGCTGGTGGCGATGATGCCCTACCAGCGGCTCCAGTTCCGTCCGGGCGCGCGCTACCACTACTCCAATCCCGGCTACCTCTACCTCGCCCGCATCGTGGAGAAGCTGACCGGCGATCCGTGGGCGGTATACGTCCAGAAGAACATCTGGTCGCCGCTCCGGATGGACCGGAGCTACGTGGGCGCGACGCCGCATCACCTCGCGGCCGACCGCTCGCACGGGTATCGCGTGGATGGTGACAGCCTGACGGACATCGGCGCGGACTTCGATCCCGGCGTGACCATCCCGAACAGCGGCTGGAACGCCCCGGTGGACGACGTGGTGCGGTACGTCGCGTTTCTGACCGGCGCCGCGCCCGATGCCGCCACGCGTGCGCGCTACGACGGCACGCTCCGCCGCGCGACAGCTCGAGGAGATGTGGCGGCCGATCGTGGAGACGGGGAACGCGCTCCCCGAGTTCGCGGCGGTCGGACTCGGGTTCTTCTCGCTCGGCGACGAGGGGCGGAGGGTCGTCGGGCACACCGGCGACCAGGCGGGATACCGAAGCTACGTCTACCTCGATCCCTCGACGTCGGCCGCGGTCATTCTCGTCTTCAACACCACCAACGATGGCGGGGCGGGGGACCGCGAGATGGCGGCGCTCGCCGAGGCGGCGATGCGGGTGCTGCGCTGAGGACTGCTGGCCCCGCTCTTGCCCCTCTCACTCCGGAACCCCATCGCCATTTCTCGCAGCACCCTCGGTCCCGGAGGCGCAATGACTCCTAAGCGAATGTCTCTCTTCGCGGTGACACTTTTGGCAGCGTGCTCGAGCCAGCGCCGCGGACCGTATCGTGGCCGACAGCTTGAGCCGCGATCTGCAAAGGGCTCCGCCGGATGCAGCGCTTCCCATGGACGAGCGGAGGCCCGCGATATAGTTGAAGGAGTGTCACCCGTTCAGGGTGACACTCCTCTGCTCCTCGCTACACGTCACTATACTCCCGATATGTCCCGAGCCTTCGTCAACGAAGACGCCGGCGCCGCCCCCGAGCGCTATCCTCTCCCGCCCCGCGACGATCCCGGATATCCCCTCGCCGCCGCCCGCGCACTGCTCCGCGGCGCGGATCAGGGCGACACGCCGGGGGCCGAAGCCGCCACCGGCTATTACTTCGGCGATCCGGCGCTGGCGAGCGAGGTGCGGCAGATCCTGGGCGAGGCGCGCGAATCGGGGAACGAGCGGCTGGAGCAGCTGGCGGAGCGGTTCCTGCGGCGGATCAGCGGTCGCGGTCGCGCTTGAGCCGGGCGGAGCGGCGGTAGGGGAACACGTCGAACACCTCGCCCGCCGCCGAGGCGGCGCTGCACGCCCTGCCAGAAGGCCACATCGAGCAGGTCGCCGTGCGCCGTGAGGAAGCTCTCCCGGACCGGACCGGGGGGCACCAGGAAGGCGCGGAACTCCTCGGGGAACACGTCCATCTCGCCCACGTGGAACCACGGCTCCGCGGCGAACTCCTCCTCGATGGACGTGGGCTGCGGCAGCCGGCGGAAGTGGCACTCGGAAAGCAGGCACAGCTCGTCGTAGTCGTAGCAGATCACCCGGCCGTGCCGGGTCACGCCGAAGTTCTTGAGCAGCATGTCCCCGGTAAAAATATCGGCCGCGGCGAGGTCCTTGATCGCGTTGCCGTAGTCCAGCACCGCTTCGCCCGCGGCCGTCTCGTCGGCGTCGCGGAGGAAGAGGTTGAGCGGGGTCACCCGGCGCTCGGTATAGAGCTGGCGGATGATCACCCGATCGCCCTCGACCCGCACCGTCGCGCCCGCGACCGAGAGCAGGTAGTCCAGCAGGTCGTCCGGGAAGCAGCGGCGGGGGAACTCGAGATGCTCGAACTCCTGCGCGTCCGCCAGGCGGCCGACCCGGTCGCGCACGAAGACGAAATGGTACCTGTCCATCACCGCCTGGCGGGTCGTGTTCTTCGGCGCGCCGAAGTTGTCCTTGATGATTTTGAAGACCGCGCTCAGGGAGGGCAGCGTGAACACCGCCATGACCATCCCCTCGTCGCCCTCCGCGAAGGCGAAGCGAGCGTCGGGCCGCTCCAGGTCCTGCATCAGGCTCCGGTACAGCTCGGTCTTGCCGTGCTTGCTGAAGCCGATGGCGGTGTACAGCTCGTCCACCCGCTTGAGCGGCATGATCGAGCTGAGGAACTCCACCATGGCACGTGGGCGCGGCGCCTCCACCCGGAAGTAGGACCAGCTGAAGCCGAACACCACGCTGGCTTCGTTCTCCGTCATCAGCACCGCGTCCACCACGATCCCGCGCTCCGCGTGGATCAGCGGCAGCACGATCGGGAGCGAGAGGTCGCCCTGGCGCACCCGGCCGACCAGGTAGGCACCCTTGTTCCGGTAGAAGACCGACCGGAGCATCTCCACCGTCACGGTCCCCGAGCCGCCGCTGTCCGCCAGCCGCTCGCGAATGATCCCGGCCGCCCGCTCGGCGTCGCGCTCGAGCTGGGCGTAGGGAACGGACCACTCGTACGACTGGAGCACGCCGCGGATCAGGTCGCCGCCGACTTCGGCCGCGGTCTGGCGCTCGATCAGCTCCGGGTCCCAGGTGCCCGCGGCGGGGGGTGACGGGTCGAGATACTCGATGGCGGGATCGGCGCCGACGGTACTGAAGATCCGGCGGGTGACCGAGTTGAAGAACGTCTGCGCGACTTCGGCGTCGGGCCGGCCGGCCAGGCCCTCGAAGTGACGGGTCTTCACCGCCGCCCAGAGCGTGCGCTCGAGCACCGAGTCTTCCAGGATGTCGCGCACGTCGGCGACCGCGCCGTCGAGATGGATCCGATAGAGCGCCAGGCGCGCGGTCGCGTCGGCCTGGGCGCCGCGCCAGTCGCGGCGCTCGAAGCGGTCGCGGGCTCGGCGGGTGATCTCCTCGAAGCCGCGGATCCAGTGCTCGTGGGCGGCGTGGATCGCCGCGGCGGCCCGGGTGATTCGGTTGCTCGGCGGGGCGGACCGGGTGAGATTGAGCGGCGTCACCGGCCGCGGCGTCCGCTCCTCTCTCAGGATCCCAGGCCATGCCCGCAACCGCTCCGACCTCCCGACCCCCACAGGCTCCCGCCGACGGCGAGCCGATCACGATGCAGGACGGCAAGCTCCGCGTGCCGGCCCACCCCATCATCCCGTTCATCGAGGGCGACGGCACCGGCCCCGACATCTGGCGGGCGTCCCAGCGCGTCTTCGACGCGGCGGTAGAGCGCGCGTACGGCGGCACCCGCCGGATCGCGTGGATGGAGGTGCTGGCGGGGGAGAAGGCGAAGGACCGCCTGAACAGCTGGCTGCCCGACGAGACGCTCGCCGCCATCGAGCGCAATCGCGTCGCGATCAAGGGCCCGCTCACCACGCCGGTCGGCGGTGGGTTCCGCTCACTCAACGTGGCCCTGCGGCAGAAGCTGGACCTGTATGCCTGCGTGCGGCCCGTGCGCTGGTTCGAGGGCGTGCCCTCCCCGGTGAAGGCCCCGCAGGACGTGAAGATGGTGATCTTCCGCGAGAACACGGAGGACATCTACGCGGGGATCGAGTACAAGGCCAAATCCGACGAGGCGCGGAAGGTCATCGAGTTCCTCCAGGGCCAGATGGGCGTGCAGACGATTCGCTTTCCTGCCACCAGCGCCATCGGCATCAAGCCGGTCTCGGAGGAGGGATCCAAGCGGCTCATCCGCTCCGCCATCGAGTACGCCATCGCCCAGAAAGAGCCCAGCCTGACGCTGGTGCACAAGGGCAACATCATGAAGTTCACCGAGGGCGGCTTTCGTGACTGGGGCTACCAGCTCGCCATGGAGGAGTTCGGCGCGGTGGAGATCGACGGCGGACCGTGGTGCCGGCTGCCGCAGGGCATCGTCATCAAGGACGTCATCGCCGACGCGTTCCTCCAGCAGATCCTGACCCGGCCGAAAGAGTACGCGGTCATCGCCACCATGAACCTGAACGGCGACTACATCTCCGACGCGCTGGCGGCGCAGGTGGGCGGCATCGGCATCGCGCCCGGCGCCAACATCAACTACCACACCGGACACGCGGTGTTCGAGGCCACCCACGGCACCGCACCCAAGTACGCCGGCCAGGACAAGGTGAATCCGGGCTCGGTGATTCTCTCCGGCGAAATGATGTTCCGCTATCTCGGCTGGAACGAGGCCGCCGACCTGATCATCGCCTCGCTGGAGCGCACCATCGGCCAGAAGCGCGTGACCTACGATTTCGAGCGGCTGATGCCGGGATCCACGCTGCTCAAGACGTCGGAGTTCGGGGAGGCGATGGTCGAGAATATGGGGTGACCCTTTGCGGGTTCATCGCCGTTCCCTTCAATCGCTGTATCTCCCGCCGATCCTTCTTCGTCGGCCGGCCCTTGTCCGGTCCGAAGACCGCGTGGAGCGACTTGAGCTGGATCGCCAGCTCCTCCCGCTTCACCTTGCTCGCCTCGGTTTCCTGATAGAGCGTCGCCGCGACCGAGGCGGGTCCCCGCCGGCCGGAGAGCTCGCGCACCACGACCACATGCTCGTAGGACCCCAGGCGGATCCGGATCTCATCGCCGACCTGGACCGGACGGGCCCGCTTGGGGCGGTCGCCGTTGACCTCGACCTTCCCGCCCTCCACCGCCGCCGCGGCCAGCGCGCGGGTCTTGAAGAAGCGCGCGGCCCAGAGCCACTTGTCGAGCCGGACCCGTCCGTCGTCGTGGTCGTCCATACCTAAATACTACTCTGCCGCCATAATCTCGTCGCTCGGGATGAGTGGGCCGCAGATGAACGCAGAAATAGAAACTTGATAGAGTGTGATGGGTGCCAGGTTGAAGCGCCCTTCTGCGTTTATCTGCGTTCATCTGCGGCCAAAAACGCGATTCATCTGCGGCTCAGCCGGACCCCGGAATGTCCCCCAAAGTGCAACGCCTGGCGCACAATCAGAGACGACCGGAAGCCCTGCAGCGCCGTACAGGGCCAATCGGGAGGCATTCGGGGGAGGCGCGACATTTGCGGTTCATCGGTAGCTCACTCCACCCGAACCAACCGACCTGATGCTTCTGACTCAGCTCCCGCTCCTCCTCGCGGTCGCCACCGCTTCGTTCCAGGTCCAGGCCCAGATTCCCGCGACGGTCGTGGCGTATGCCCCGGTCGCCCCCGTGGACTCGGTTCCGGACCTCTCGAACGCCGATTCAGCTGCTCCAGACCGCCCGGCTCGCCCTCGGGCGCGGGCGTCCCTGGCAGGCCAGCCTGCTGATCACGCCCGTGGTCGAGGATTCGGCCCAGCGGACGCCGCCGGCGGTGTTTCTGGCGGCGACGGCGGCGAGCCGGTGGGGCGGGTGGCCCGAGGTGGGCCGGCTGCTGCAGGGCGAGGCGTGGCTCGACTCGCTGTTCGAGGGCCGGGGCCGGATTCTGCTGGCCCGGTCGGCGCTGGAGCGCGGGGCCGACTCACTCGCGCTCGAGTACGCGCTCGCGGCCCCGAAGGGCACCGATGCGGAGTCCGAGGGCGAGCGGCTGCTTCTCCTGGCCAGCGCGCTCGACCGGGTGAACGCGCGGGACAGCGCCGCGGCCAGCTACAAGCGCGCCGCGGCGGTCCTGCCGCTGGTCTCGGATTGGGTTCTGCTCCGCGCCGCCTCGGTCACCGACGACAGCGCGGCCCGCGCCCTCATCTACCAGCGCATCAACGGGGACCTCCCACGCGAGCGGTTCGGCATGGTGGAGGCCCAGGCGCACCAGCGGACCGGCGATCTCGACGGCGCTGCCCGCCGCTACCAGGCGATGGGCAACCGCCTCGCCGCGCTTCGCCTTCGCCTCCAGATGACCGCCGACAGCGCGCCCCGCCAGGCGATCCGGCTGCAGCTTCTCAAGCTGGTGACGGGTGGTGGCTCCACGGCCGAAGTGAAGGGCGCGATCGTGCTGCTCGACAGCGTCTACGCGCCGTTGAGCAACGAGGAAGAGCTGCTCGTGGCGCAGTCGGCCGGCGATGCGGGGCTGGCCGCGCGAGCCGCCGCCGGCTACGAGGTCGCGCTCAAGGCCGGGATCGGCGGGCAGGTCGAGCGCTACGGCTACGCCGAGGCCCTCGCGAAGATCGGCCGGCACGCGGACGCGGCGGCGCAGGCCAAGCTGGTGAAGTCGCCGGCGTGGATGGCGGCTTCGGCGGCGTATCTCCGGGCCCGATCCCTGGTCCGCGACGGCCAGGTGGTCGAGGGCCGCGCCGTACTGGTCGAGATCGGCACCAAGTATCCCAAGGACACCACCGCCGCGTCGTCGGCCCTCTTTCTCTGGGCGACCTCGCCTCGGATGACCGCGCCGACCGCCTGGCGCGCACGTACTACCGGCGCTCCGCGCTCCGCTTTCCCAGCAGCCGCTTCGCCGCCGCCGCCCGCTTCCGCGCCGCGATGGTGGAGCTGCTCACCGGTGACGCCGGCATGGCCGGCCGCGAGTTCGACGAGCTGGCCCGACGGTATCCCAAGAGCGACGAGGCCCCCGCCGCGACCTACTGGGCGGGTCGAGCCTGGTCCATCGCCGGCGACAGCGTGAAGGCCACGGCCCGCTGGCGCAAAGCCACCGAGCGCGAGCCGACCTCCTACTACGCCAGTCTCGCCGCCCGGCGGCTGGGCCAGCCCGCGTGGACGCCGGCGGCCGCGGTGGACACGTTCATGTCCGTGCCGGAGGCCGACTCGGTGGTGCAGCGGGCCTCGCTGCTCGGCCGGTTGGGCATGGCGGACGAATCGCGGCGGGAGTACGACCGCCTGGTGCGGAACGCGGAGTCGAGCCCGGAGCGGATGCTCGCCGTGGCCAACGCGCTCCGCGCGCAGGGCATGGCCTCCCAGGCGATACAGCTCGGCCGGAAGGCGCTCGCCAAGGGCGCGCCCGCCGACGCCAGGACGTATCGCCTGGTCTATCCGGTCGTTCACCAGGACGCGCTGCTGGCGGAGGCGGAGGAGCAGAGGCTCGATCCCAGCTTCGTCGCCGCGCTCATCCGGCAGGAGTCGATGTTCAACCCGGCCGCGACGTCGGCGGCGGGCGCCCGCGGGCTGATGCAGGTGATGCCGGACCTCGGCGGACGCCTCGCGGGGTCGCTGGGATATCCGGTCTGGGATCCGGTCCTGCTCTACCAGCCCGACGTGAGCCTCCAGCTCGGCTCGTTCCACCTTCAGGAGCTGGCGGTGCGCTACGCCGAGCCCAGCCACATCCTGGCGGCGTACAACGCGGGGGCGAGCCGGGTCGAGCGGTGGGCCAAGCGGACGGGCGTGGATGATCCCGAGGTGTTCGCCGAGCGGATTCCGTTCGTGGAGACGCGTGGGATACGTGCGGGTGATCTATCGCAACCAGGAGCTGTATCGGTCGCTGTACGAGTGGCCGGAGCCTTCGTAGGCGACAGAACTTCTTCTCCGAGCGAAGCGAGGGATCTTGCCGGCCTAGAACCGACGCTCCCACGGCCGGTACCCGATCGCCCCGTTGAGCCACCGCACCAGCGGCACCAGCGCCGCGAAGTTACGCGCCAGGATCGAGGGCAGACGCGCACTCTCCACTTCCCGCTGGGTCAGCATGCGGGTCGCCGTGAACGAGCGGTAGCGTAACCAGTGCGCCGCGGGATGGTCCTCGCGGTAGCCTCGCGGCATCCGCTTCAGCATGTCCTCCTCGTCCAACCGCCGAAAGAGCCGCCTGAACGTGGCGGCCCGCACCAGCCGATCCAATGCCTCCGGATCATCGGCCAGCCGGTCGCGGATCCGCCCCAGCGCGGGCCGCGCCGGCATCCACATCCCTCCCGCGACGAAGCAGAGCCGGTCCTCGAGCTGGAAGTAGAGGCCCGCGCCAGCACCCTCCGCATCCTGTCCCGCGCCGCGCCCCGCGTCCTGATGGTAGAACTGGCAGGCGACGTTGGTCTTGTAGGGTGACTTGTCCGCTGAGAAGCGTACGTCGCGGTGGATGCGGAAGATGGAGTGCTTCGGATCGCCGGTGATCTCGGGCGCCAGACGCGCCAGCCGGACATCCATCTCCTCGACCAGGAGCCGCATCGGGTCCCGCACCTCCGTCTCGTAGACCGCGCGACGCTGCTCGAACCACTCGCGGCGGTTGTTTCGCTTCAGTTGTCGCAGGAACCGGAGTGCCTCCGGCCTGAACCCGGCGAACCGCGCCGTCTTCACCGCACCCGCCACCATCGCCTCCTTGTCACGTCGTGCCAGCCGCTTGATCGCGATCTCACGCCGGAGCGCGGCGCCGCGGTCCGCCGCCGATTCCACGTGGACCAGCTTCACCGGCAGGCGGGACCGCGTGTAGGCCGCGCCCCGGCCGGCGTTGTGAACACGCTCCCGGGCCACCGGATCGGTCGTCACGCCGGTATAGAGACTTCCGTCGGCGCAGCGCGTGAGGTAGACGAACCAGCTCATCCGGGCACTCGGCGGGGCGTCATTTGGCAGGTGACGCGCAGGGGGCAGTGAGGAGACGGCGGCTCGGCATACTGGGTCCGTCGCACAGGCTGTGGCTCCCCCTTCTCACCCCGGACATCCACGGACGCCTCCGTCGAGGCCTGGCCGTAAGGAGTACCTCATGATCCGCAAGCACGCATGGCTGCTCGCCTTCTGCGCGGCGGTCGCCGCCTGCGAAACGCCGACCGAAAGCACCACTCCGGACGTTACCCTCGAGGGCGTCGAGCCCACGGCCTCGATCGTCAATATCTGGGCGACCAAGGCTTCGGTCCTCACTTATCGCCGATTCGCGGTGGCGGGCGCGCAGAACAACATCATCTATGTCGTCGGCGGCCGGGACGCCTCGGGCGATGCGACCAAGACCCTGCAGGTCTATACGATCGCCACCAACTCCTGGGCGTTCAAGGCGGACATGCCGGTGAACCGGAGCTCGGCTCAACGGCGCCAACTTCCTGAACGGCCGTCTCTACGTGTCCGGCGGGCAGAGCAACACCGGCGGCGCCATGAAGACGCTCTACTCCTACAATCCGAACACCAATACCTGGACGAAGCATAAGAACATGCCGGTCGCTTCCGCCTGCGGCGCGCAGGGCGTCATCGCGAACCGGCTGTACGTCTATACGCCGGGCATCGGCGCCTGCGGCAGCACCCACGGCTTCTATCGCTATAACCCGAACACCGACACCTGGACCTCGCTGCCGACGCCGCCCAGCGTGCACCTCGTCGCCGGTCGGAGGCGTGATCGCGGGCAAGTTCCACCTGGTGGGCGGCTCCGCGAACAGCACCCTGAGCCCGAATCTCCAGCAACACGTCTACGACCCGGGCAGCAACAGCTGGGGCGCCAAGGCGTGGCTGCCCTCCAAGCAGCAGAACGCCACCGGCGCGGCGCTGAACGGGTTCCTCTGGGTGGCGGGCGGGATCGACTTCACGGCACCCGGGGTCCCGCCCATCGCGAACCTCCGGCGCTGGACCTCCGGGGGGAATTTCTGGTCCAACATGGCGCCCGTGCCGACGCCGAGGTTCTACGCGGCAGGCGTGAACGCAGGTGGGAAGCTGTGGGTGATCTCCGGCAACGGCGCGGGCGGTAACAGCACGAAGGTGGAGGCGTACACGCCCTAGCGGATTGCGGGTCGCGCCATCGGCGTCTCGAGTCTCACCGGTCGCCTGCAGCCGGGGGGATCGGTGAGACTTGGCGTGGGTGGATTGTAATGATACGCCCCTCTTCATATTCTTCGCCTGAACCTCCCTGAGCCAGGCCCGTCCGCCCGAGGCGCGATGCCATCCGACCAGCGAGCCGGCCGCAGCTCGCTCCCTGATCAACGCACACTGTTGTCCTGGCTGTTCATCGGCCGCCTGATCCTGGCCGTGGGCATCCTGATGGGCGCCGGTCTGGTCTGGACCGAGCGGCCCCAGGAAGCGTACCTGGTGACCATCGCGGTGGTCATCGCGCTGACGTTCACCGCCTACGGTTTTTACATCGTCCACCTGCGCCGGCGCCGACCGGGGCAGACGTTTTTGCTGATCCAGGCGCTGGTGGATCTGTGCGTGGTGACGACGGTCGTGCATTTCGCGGGGCAGCCGCAGTCGGCCTTTCCGGCCCTCTACGTGCTGGTGGTGGCGGCCTACGCGCTCCTCATGCCGCCGGCGACCGGGGCCGCCACCGCCGTCTTCGCCAGCGCCCTGTTCCTGGGCGACACGCTCTATACCCGGGCCGACGCGCCGGACGCCGCGTTCTGGGCGCAGATGATCGTCTTCAACCTGGTCTTCGCGATCGTGGCGGTGCTCGGCCACCGCCTTCGCGAGGCCGGGATGGAGCAGGAGACGCTCGCCACCGAGCTGCAGCGGGTGCGGCTCGAGGCGGACGACATCCTCAGGAACATCCGCTCCGGCGTGCTCACGGTGGACGGCCTCGGCCGGCTGGCGTTCATCAACCCCACGGCGGAGCGGCTGCTGGACCTCGAGGGAGAAGCCCTGATGGCGCTTCCGGTGCTGGACCAGCTCAAGGTCCGGTCGGTCGAGCTCTGGGCGGCGGTCGTCTCGGGTATCCGGAACGGCCGCAAGATCAGCCGCGGCGAGGGGATGGTGGCCCACCAGGGCGGCCGGACTTTCCCCATCGGCCTCAGTACGACGACATTTCGGCAGGAGACCCAGGAAGCACCGTCGGTGACCGCCATCTTCACCGACATCTCGGACCTGAAGGAAGTGCAGGAGCTGCACGCCCGCGCGGAGCGCCTGGAGGCGGTGGCCGCCCTCAGTGCCTCGCTGGCGCACGAGATCAGGAATCCGCTCGCCTCCATCCGGAGCTCGGTGGAGCAGCTCGCCCGCTCGCGCCACGCCGACGAGGACGAGCGGTTCCTCGCCGGCCTGATCGTCCGGGAGAGCGATCGCCTGAGCCGCTTGCTGAGCGAGTTCCTCGATTTCGCCCGGGTTCGCGCGACGCAGTTCATCCCGATCGACATCCACTCGGTGGTGACCGCCGTGGTACGTCTGATCCGGGCCCATCCGGACTGCCGGCCCGACGCGGAGATCGTGATCGAGGGCGATCGCACCACGATGGAAGGGGACGAGGACCTGCTGCACCGGGTCATCGCCAACCTGGTGCTCAACGCGGTGCAGGCGGCGGGCGGGCCGATCACCATCACCGTGGGAGTGGCCGAAGTCTCCGCCGCGGATATCCCCCACGGGACCAACCTGGAGCATGCCGTCCGGCTTCAGGTGCGGGACAACGGTCCCGGGATCCCGAGCGACATCCGGGACCGTCTCTTCGAGCCGTTCGTGTCCGGCCGTCCCGGCGGCAGCGGGCTCGGGCTCGCGATCGTGCAGCGCGCGGTCGAGGCCCATCGGGGCCTCGTCCTGGTAGAATCCGGACCGGGGATCGGCACCATCTTTACCATCTTCTTACCCGCCAAGATGCTGGCGGAGGACGCGGCATGAGTCAGAAGCCTTCGGTCCTGGTGGTCGACGACGAGTCGGGCATCCTGGACACGCTCAGGATCCTGCTTCGGAACGAAGGATTCGAGGTCACCACGGCCCAGGGCGGGAAGGCGGGGCTGGAGCAGATCCGCGCCGGCGTCCACGACCTGATCCTCTCCGACGTGCGGATGCCGCAGGTGTCCGGCCTGGACATCCTGACGGCCGCCCGGGAGCAGGATCCGATGACGCCGGTGATTCTGATGACGGCGCAGGCCTCGCTCCAGAGCGCGATCAGCGCGGTCAACTCGGGCGCCTTCTACTACATCCAGAAACCGTTCTCGAACGACGAGCTGGTCGCGATTCTCCGCCGCGCCTGCGAATTCCGCGCGGTCCGGGTGGAGAACAAGCAGCTCAAGCAGGAGATCCGCCGCCGCGACAAGACCGCCGTCACTCGGCCGATCGGCAAATCGAAGCGGTTCCTCGAGGTGCTGAAGCTGGCGGAGCACGTATCGCCGACCGAGTCCACCGTCTTGATCCAGGGCGAGAGCGGCACCGGCAAGGAGGTCATCGCCCGGTACATCCACAACCTCTCCCTTCGGGCCGACGGGCCGTTCCTGTCCATCAACTGCGGCGCGCTGCCCGAGAACCTGCTCGAGAGCGAGCTGTTCGGGCATGTGAAGGGCTCGTTTACGGGAGCGGTCCGGGACAAGCAGGGGCTCTTCGCCGCCGCGCGCGGCGGCAGCTTCTTCCTCGACGAAGTGGGCGAGATGCCGCCATCGCTCCAGGTGAAGCTGTTGCGCGTGCTCCAGGAGCGGGAGGCGATCCCGGTCGGCGCCACGGAAGCGATTCCGGTGGACGTCCGGATCATCGCCGCGACCAACCGCGATCTGGAAGAGGAGATCCGCCGCGGCAACTTCCGCTCCGATCTGTTCTACCGGCTCAACGTCATCGCGCTCAACCTGCCGCCGCTCCGCGACCGGCGCGACGACCTGCTGCTCCTGCTCGAGGCGTTCCTCCAGAACCTGAGCCAGGAGGGCGGCGGCGACCCGAAGGCGCTCGCCGCGGAGGCGATGGATGCGGTGATGGTGTACGAGTGGCCCGGCAACGTGCGCGAGCTGGAGAACGCACTCGAGCACGCTGTGGTTCTGAGCCGGGGAAACCTGATCGAGGCTGCCTCGCTGCCGGAACGGATCACCAAGCGGCGCAAGGAGCCTCTGGTGGCGGAGCGCTCCTACCGCAACCCGACGCTCGAAGTGATCGAGCGGGCCTACATCATGTGGGTGCTCCAGGCGGAGGGCGGCAACAAGACCCGGGCGGCGGAAGTGCTCGGGATCGATCCGTCGACGCTGTACCGAAAGCTGAGCCGCTACGAAGAACAGGTGGAAGTAAAAGCGTAAGCGGCTCCGCTCGCGACGTTTCGTTCAGTGCCCTTTGACGATGAACGCTGCCTTCTCCACCTCACGTATCACCAGCGCTACCGGCTGATCCCGGCACCAGCTCTCCGCGGTGATGGTGCCCCCAGGGAACGCGAAGCCAAGGCCGGTGGTAGAGTCCCGGGCTCCGAATCCCAGGTCAATCGAACGCCACCACATGTCCGCGCCCACCAGGGACTGGTCCTCCGGGTCCGGACTGTCTATCCGGGCCACCGTGCCGCCGACCCACGCCTGGTTTCCCGCGATCGAGATGCAGGTGATCGGCCCCTGCACCGAGAATCCCGCCGCCTGGAAGTTGTAGTGGTAGAACCCGTGGGTGTTGCCATTGGCCTGACGCCAGCCGCTGAAGACGAAGAGCGTCGGGGCCGTGACCGTGCCGACGGTGCGCGTGTGGTGACCGCTGCCGGCGATCAGCGCTACGACGCGATGCCCGCCGAAGTTGAACTCCGTCGGCTCCGGCTCGCTGGGGGCCAGGGTCGGCTCTCGATCCTCGCCGCATCCTGCTACTGCCAACACCAGCGCGAGCCCGCCGAGACGTCGCAGGATTCGCATGAACACCTCCTGGTTAGTGAGTTGGGGAACTCACACTAGGCGGGGCGAGATAGGCGGACCAGACGAATGCGCCCAGACCGCGTCGGCGAGCGACGGTGACCTTGCAGGCTCGGGCGCTCTCCTCGGCCTGCTGCGGGCATCCATGGCGGCGTTCGTCGCTCGAGACCACCCGTTGGTCGCAGCCGCCACCTTCACCGCGCCGTTCCACGGGTAGATTCTTCGCCATGGCTCACGACGATGCCGCTCCAGGCCGATCCCCCGAGTGGATCACGATTCTCTGGTGGGCGCTGGCGGTTGCCACGCCGCTGGGATGGTCCAGCGTTGCATTCGTGTACTTCGGGATGCTGGCGATGGGGCGGCCCCTCAGCTTCTCCCACGCACTGGTGGCCGGCCTGCAGGACTGGTATCCCTGGGCGCTTCTCACTCCGCTGATCTTCTTCCTGGGCCGGCGTTTCCGTTTGGAGCGGACGGGCTGGGTTCGCGCGGCGGCGATCCACCTGGTCTGTGGCTCGCTGATCGCCCTGATCGACCTCGCCGCGGTCACGGCGATCAACCAGACTTTCGGACCCACGGTCAGCTTCATCGGGACGTTCCGCGAGGTCTATCCCAGGATCGTGCTCCGCTACTTCCACTTCGCGTTCATCATCTACTGGGTGATCGTGGTGGCGGCGCATGCCATCGAGTACTATCGGTCCTCCCACGACCGGGAGCTCGAGGCGATGCGACTGCGAGCCGAGCTGACCGAGGCGCAGCTGGCCGCGCTTCGGATGCAGCTCCAGCCCCACTTCCTCTTCAACACGCTCCACACCATCGCGTCGCTGGTGCGCGACGGCAGAGGGGAAGCGGCGACGTCCACCATCGCGCGGCTGGGTGAGCTCTTCCGCCGTACCCTGGGCAACGGTCAGCGCAACGAAGTGCCCCTGCGGGACGAGCTCAGTTTCATCGCCGCGTATCTGGAGATCGAGCAGACCCGGTTCTCCGACCGGCTGTCGGTGCGCTTCGAGGTGGATCCCCGAACGCTGGAAGCGAGCGTGCCGACCATGGCCCTGCAGCCGCTGGTGGAGAACGCCATTCGCCACGGCATCGCCCTCGATCCCCGCGCGACCCGCATCGAGGTGCGGACCCTGCCGCGCAACGGGTGCCTCCGGATCGAAGTGCGAAACGATGGTCCCGCCTTCTTGAGCGACGGCGGAGCGCCCGCCGGCAACGGACTGGGACTCGCCAACACCCGCGCCCGATTGAGCCGGATGTACGGATCGGACTATCTGCTCGAGGTCGTGGCCGACCAGCCCGAGGGAACTATCGCAGTACTGGAGGTGCCCCTGCGCGCCGCGCGAGGGGACGGCGCGTGACCGCGCCGGTTCGGGTACTCATCGCGGATGACGAGCCGGCAGCCCGCCGGGGGATTCAGCTCCTGCTGGTCCCCGATCCCGAGTTCCAGGTGGTGGGCGAGAGTGCCGACGGAGCGCAGACGGTGGACGCCATCGTGCGGCTCCGTCCCGATCTGGTCTTCCTCGATGTCCAGATGCCAGCGGTGGGACGGCTTCGAAGTGCTCGCCCGCCTGCCGGCGGAGGCGATCCCGCTGGTCGTGTTCGTCACGGCCTTCGATGACTACACGCTTCGCGCGTTCGATGTTCACGCGGCGGACTACCTGTTGAAGCCGTTCAGCGATCAGCGGTTCCGCGCCGCGGCGGCCCATGCCAAGGAGCGGATCCGCCGGCGCGCCCCATCCGACGTGGGGCGCTTGCTGGCCCTGGTGCACGCCGTTCCTGCGGCGCCCCAGCGAATCCCGATACCGACGGCGCAGGGGATATATCTGCTTGCGCTCGACGACATCGAATGGATCGAGGCCCGCGGCGACTATGTGAGGATCCATTCGACCGGCCGCGCCGACCTCGTGCGCGATACGATCAGCGGCTTCGAGCACCGGCTCCCGCCCGACCGTTTCGTGCGGGTCCATCGTTCGGCGATCGTGAACCTGGCCCGGGTGAAGGAGCTGTGCATCGTGGCGGGCCGGGAGCAGTCCGCGGTGTTGCAGAGCGGTGCCCGGTGCCGGCTCAGCCGGAGTGGGCGAGAGCGGCTGGAACGGATGGTGCTGGGATCTTGAGCCGCATCCGATTCGGGTCCGCGCTCGTCGCGCTCGTCGCCTTCGCCGTCTTCGCCAATACGCTCTCCCACCAGTTCGTCTACGACGACCACTCGGTCATCGTGGAGAACCCGCTGGTCCACGACATCGGCAACTGGCGGCAGATCGTCGCCAGCCCCTGGTGGCCGCGCGGGCTGTACCGTCCACTCACCAGTCTCACCATCGCCGCCAACTGGACCGCCGCGCCGAACGCGCCGTTCGGCTTCCATCTCGTCAACCTGCTGGCGCACGCCGCGGCCGCGACGCTGGTGTACCTGCTGGCCTCGCGCCTGATGGCGCCGGCCGGTGCGCTCGCGGCGGGGCTTCTGTTCGCGGTGCATCCGGTTCACGTCGAGGCGGTGGCGAACGTGGTCGGGCGGGCGGAGGTACTGGCCGGGCTGTTCGTGGTGGCGTCGGCGATCTGCTATCTGCGGTACGGCGATGCGCCCGGAGAGGGCGGGGGAGGCGGTGGTCGCGCGGCGGCGGCGGGAACACTGGTGGCCGCCGTTCTCGCGCTGGCGTCGAAGGAGTCCGCATTCGCGCTGCCGGGGCTGTTGGCCGTCGTCGATTGGGCCCGGGCTCGCGCCACCGGTGAGTCCGTCAGGACACGGGTCCGCCGGACGTGGCCACTCTGGTGCGCCGCCCTGCTCGTGTCGGTCGGGTGGCTCTGGCTCCGATCCACGATCGTCGGCGACCTGGCCGGCGACATCCCGGCGCCGGGGCTGGCCAACACCACGGTTGGCGAGCGGGTCGCGATCATGCTTCCGGTCGTCGCCGAATATCTCCGCCTGCTGCTCTTCCCGCTGCATCTCTCGGCGGAGTACTCCCCCGATTTCCTGCCGGCGTCTCCGATGTTCGGCGCTCGCGCGCTGGTCGGGCTCGTGCTCCTCGCGGGTTGTATGGGGCTCGCGGTGGTGCTCCAGCGACGGGCGCCGCTCGTCACCGCGGGCATCGCCTGGACCGCGGCCGCGATCTTCGTGATCGGGAACGTGCTGGTTCCCTCCGGCGTACTCCTCGCCGAGCGGACGCTGTACGTCGCATCGATCGGAGCCTGCGTCGCGGCCGGGTGGATCTGGGAGCAGCTCTACCGCCGGCGGCGGGAGCCGGCGATCGCCTTGCTGGCCGTGGTCCTGCTTGCCGCGACGGTTCGGACCATGACCCGATCGCCGATCTGGCGCGACGACCCGACGTTCTTTCCCCGGCTCATCGCCGATGCGCCGGGCTCGTATCGGGCGGACTGGGTCTCGGGAATGCTCGCGTATATGGCGGGGGACTCGGTTGCCGGCGAGGGCCACATGCGGGAGGGTTTCCGGGTCTACGCCGGCAACGGCGCCATGCTCAGTGACTTCGCGGTGGTGATGGAAAGACAGCACCGGTGGGGCGAGGCGGCGAAGTACTTCTGGGCGTCGTTCGTGGCCGACTCGGGAAGGGCGTCGGATGCGGCTCGGGCGGTGGCGAATCACGTGCAGGCCGGCCACCTCGACTCCGCCCAGGTACTGCTCGACGCGGCGCAACGGATCCAGCCTGCGTCGCGGGACCTGGCGATCTCGGAGTCGCACCTGGCGATGGCCCGGGGCGATGCCCGGCGGTCGCTCGTGCTCCGGTGGCGGGCAGCGAAAGAGCTGGCGACGGACTGGCGATACTGGCATCTGACCGCGGAGGCCGCGGTGCCGGCACGGGACTGCGGGGCACTGCTGGAGGCGCTGGAGCGGGTGCGGGCGCTTCGGCCCGGGATGGAGCGGGTGCGGCAACTCGGTGACAGTGCGCGGGCGATGGGTTGCCAGGAGGGGATGAGCGCATGTGAGTAGGGCGACATCGCCCCCTACTTCGACGCCGTCGCTCCCCGTCCTTCCGCCATCTCCACGTACGCATCCAGCATCCGCGACCGCAGGTCGTCCGGCGAGCGCAGCGAGAACCTTCGCAGCGTGTCGAGCGTCATCCGCGCGCCGCGCGCGTCACCCACGTGCAGCTTGGCCATCACGCTGCCGTCCCGGAACTCGTCGGCCGGCAGCCACCGCCCGCCGGTGAGGAGCGAGGGCAGGATGCGATCGGAGGCGCCCGACGCGGTGTTGAAGTCCCACGCCGCCACCGCGTGGCGGAAGGCGACCACGTCGCGGACCGGCTGCGGCGCCTGGAGCCGCTCGGCGTACCGGAGTGCGGACCGGTAGAACTCCTCGTCGGCGATACCCGCCTGGCCACCGTTCAGGAACCGGCTCACCCAGTGCATCTGGTCCAGCCAGAGCCCCCAGCTGCTCGGGGCCTTGTCGCCCGCGAGCCAGGCGCGCCACTGCTCGGTCGTGAATGCGGCGTTCTGAAGCTCGGGGTCGGCCACGGTCGAATCGCGGGGTACCGCCTGCCACTTGCGGAGGCGGGCCGACAGGGCGCTCGCGCGGATCCGCGGGGTTTCCGGCAGGGTGGCAAGCGTATCGATGCCCGGCCCGCTCCGGCGGCCCGACACCGAGGCCAGCAGGTTGTGCCAGTCGGCCGAAAGCGAGGTGAAGCCGCGGGCCGCGTCACGGCGGAAGCGGCGACGCTCCGCGCCGAGGTCGAGGATCGGGTAGTAGTCCGAGTTCGCCTGCCCGAACGTCGCCACCACCGGCTCCAGCTCCTGGCGTCCCACCAGCCGCGACGCCTCCATGAGCTGCGGGGTCACCGGCAGGAACCGGCAGAGATCCGACTGCACGTCCGCCTGCTCAAATACCGACCAGTCCGGCCGGGGCAGCTGCGCCCGGTTGGAGGCGACTACCAGCAGGTCGCCACCGGAGGTGATGTAGATCTCGTAGGAGCGGAAGTTCTCGTGCAGTGCCGCCATCACGCTCAGCACCAGCCCGTCGCTCAGCTCGTAGGTGTGGATCCACTGGCCCAGCACGCCGTCGTCCGTCAGGTATTGCCGGACGCGGCCGTAGAACTCGGTCGTGAACAGGCCGGAGACGCCGCTCACCCAGGGATTCGACGGCTCCGAGAGGATGACGTCGAACTTCCGGTGCTCCGAGGCGAAGTAGGACTTGGCGTCGTCGATGACCAGCTTTGACCGGGGATCGTCGTAGGAGCGGCGGTTCGCGGGATAGAAAACCCGGGCGCCCTGCACCATCTCCGGCTCGATCTCGATGGTGACGACTTCCTTGAGCTTCCGATTGCCGAGCAGCACGTGCGAGGTCATGCCCGACCCGTAGCCGATGACCGCGGCGCTCGAGGCCGTCGGCACGTAGGCCATGCTGATGAGCGGCGTGAGGGCCTGGGTCGCGGCGTCGCCGGTGAGCGCCGCGCGGGTGGTGATCGAGTCGCAGGAGCGGAACCACTCCCGGCCCAGCGACGCGTCGGGCTTGCCGTTGGTGGCGAGCGTGAGCTGCTGCGTGGAGGCGACCTTGAAGGACGAGACCGTCGCGGTCCGGCCGTCGCGGTAGAACATCATCTCCCACACACCCTGGTTCTGGATCATCCCGTGGCGGTAGACGCCGCTCGAGAGGAGCCGCTGCTCCAGCTCGACCTGGGTGATCGCGACGGCGCAGATCGCGGCGGTGGCGAGGCCGAGGCCGGCCGCGAGACGCCGTGGCGGGAGGGCCAGCCAGCCGGAGCCCAACCGGCGGTCGGAGGCGCGCGAGACGAGAAACGCGCCGATGGCCATGTCGATCACGGCGCCGGCAACCAGCATCGCCTTCACGCCGATCATCGGCAGCAGCACCATCCCGCCCACGACCACACCCACGATCGAGCCGAGCGTGTTCCAGGCGTACACTCGGCCGATGGCCGCCTCGCCTGAGCCGGACCGGATCAGCGTGCGGGTGATGAGGGGCAGGGTCATGCCGGCGCAGAACGTGGCCGGCAGCATGATGGCGAGACAGAGCGCGTAGCGCGCCGCCGTGAACCCGACGTAGCCCAGGTCGGTCCGGGCGAACGTGGTCATCAGGGTGGCGATCCAATCGAACGAGGCGACATACACCGGCAGCGTCGCCAAGGCCATCAGGCCCATGATCCACTGGACGATGCCGAGCGTGCGGATCGGATTGCGGAACCGGTCGATGCGCGACCGCACCCAGAGCGCGCCCAGCGCGAGGCCCAGGATGAAGGCCGAGAGCATCAGCTCGAAGGCGTGGGTGGCGCCGCCCAGGACCAGCGCCAGCATCCGGATCCAGTCGATCTCATAGATGAAGGAGGCGACCGCGGTGCCGAAGCTGGTGAAGAGCAGCAGAGGAGCGAGCGCTTGGGCGCTGGCGCGACCCGGATAGTCCGGCGCGGCGGGCGCCGGCGCGGGAGATGGCCGCGGCTTCGGCCGGGCTCTTCCGGCGGGCGGCTGCCACCAAGAGGAACGTGGCCAGCGCCACGACCAGGTTGAGCATGGCCGCCACGAGCAGCGTGCCCGGCAGCCCGGCCAGCCCGACCAGGTAGAACCCGGCGACCAGCACGCCGACCGCGGCGCCGAGGCTGTTGGCGAAATAGAGCAGGGAGAGCGACTGGCCCGTGCGGCCCCGCCGGAGCCGCAGCACGCCGGCGCTCATCAGCGGGAACGTCGCGCCCAGCAACACCGACTGCGGCAGGATGAGCGCGCTGGCGATGGTCCACTTGGCCACCACCAGCATCGGCGTGCCCGCCAGCATCGGATAGATGGAGGTGTACGCGAAGTTGGTGGACCACTGGTAGATCTCGTGGAACACCAGCCCGATCAGGCCCACCGCGAGCTCGATGAGGGCGTAGCCCTTGAGCGGATCGGTCAGCCGCTCCGAGTGCCGGCTCACCAGCATGGCCCCTGCCGACATCCCGCCGAGGAAGATCACCAGGACGATGATCTGGGCGTATGCGTCGTGCCCCACGAACAGGCCGAGGTAGCGAGTCCAGATGGACTCGTAGATCAGCCCGGCCGCGCCGGACAGAATGAACAGCAAATAGAGCACGCGTGTCATGCATGACCTCCGGCGGATCGCCAGCACGGAACCAGCGTAAATCAGATGGTGGAGCGGTCTGGTGGCTGGAGGGGCAAGAAGCATGCACGACTTTGCAGCACGGTCCTGCCGCCGCGTGAATCCGAGTCGCGAGTGTGGGAGCGGTTTCTTGCGGCATGCTCCTCTCTAGAGGAAGGGTCGGGGAAGGTCGCCTTGCAAAATCCCGCTCCGGCGGACCTTTCAGGAGTTGCAGCGCGCCGTCGGCGTAGCGGGTAAACGGTTCGCGCGCGATGGGTTATCGAGGGGGGTCGGGGGGTGGCATATGTGTTGCCTTACCGGGGGGCAGTCCGACCATAACGTCCCGGTGTCGGCTCGGCCACGTCCACGTCGCCGCTCACTCTCTCGGAGGTGGAAAGATGAACCGCAAGGGCTTTACCCTGATCGAGCTGTTGATCGTGGTCGTGATCATCGGCATCCTGGCCGCCATCGCGATCCCGAAGTTCGCCAACACGAAGGAGAAGGCGGTCGTGGCGTCGATGAAGTCCGACCTTCGTAACCTGGTCACTGCGCAGGAGAGCTTCTTCTCCGACAACCAGGACTACGCTGGTGCGACCGACCCGACGACCCAGACCAACGGTGTCGCTGGCGCGGGCAAGGTGGCGTTCGGCGCCTCGTCCGGCAACGTGATCGCGGTCAAGTACGGGAGCGCCGCTGGCTGGGCCGCGACCGTGACCAACCCGGCCGTGAAGAGCACCTCGAGCGACGAGTGCGGCATCTACGTCGGCACCGGGACCAACCCGAATGCCGCCGCGATCAAGACCGAAGGCGCGCCGGCCTGCTACTAAGAGGCAGACGTCGCTGGGTAGTGAGGAAGAGAGGGCGGCGGGCAACCGCCGCCCCTTTTCTTGAAAACCAAGTGCAGCCAAGGCAATCGGAGTTCACTTGCAGGATTGTCCGCGGAGGCGGAAATGCGCTCAAAACCGCAGGGCTTTACCCTCATCGAGTTGTTGATCGTGGTCGTGATCATCGGCATCCTGGCCGCCATCGCGATCCCGAAATTCGGCAACACGAAAGAGAAGGCGGTTGTGGCCGCGATGCGCTCCGACCTCCGAAACCTGGCGAGCGTCCAGGAGACGTACTGGAATACGAATCAGACCTACTACGCCGGCGCGATTCCCGACTTGCCGAACTTCCAGTACCAGCCGTCCCAGGGCGTCACCGTCACGGTGGTGAACGCGGATCCTGCGGGCTGGTCCGCGAAGGCAGAGGCGCCGGGATTCACCACGCAGACCTGCGCGATCTTCTACGGCACGGTGCCCGCTATCCCGCCGGCCAAGGTCGACGCTGCAGTCGCCTGCACCTGACGCGAGCGTTCGGTCCATCCTTTGCGTTAGTCCGCCGTGCTGATCCGCCCCTGAGCGCCGGAAACCGGTCGCCAGCGCGGATCTCACGGCGTCACAGCACCATCCTGGCGCTGAGCGCCCCCGATGCAGACCGCGAGTTTCCGGGTAGAGCGCGGTACTGATGTCCTCCTGTCATTCGCGAGTACGACCGATGCATTTGCTCATCGTTGACGACGACGCCGACATCCGCCGGTCACTCGGGCAGGGGCTCGAGGACGCCGGCCACAAGGTCACGGTCGAGAGCGACCCCGAGCGGGCGCTGCACCGTGCCGCCTCCGGCTCGTTCGATCTCATCCTCTGCAACGTCCGGCTGCCTCGGATGGACGGGGTCACCTTCCTGCGCCGCTATCGCGCCGGGGGAGGCTCCGCCCTCATGATGATGCTGAGCGCGTCGGGTGGTGAGGAAGGTGCCATCGCCGCCATGCGCGAGGGCGCGTACGACTGGGTGCAGAAGCCCTTCCGCGCCGAAGAAGTCGGCTTCGCCATTCGGAAGGCCGAGGAGCACGAGCGGCTCCGCCGTGAGGTCGAGGCGCTGCGCTCCACCGTCGGCGCCGGCACGGTGAACGACCTGGTCGTCTGCGAGAGCCGCGTGATGCGCGACGTCGTGGATACCGCGAGCCGCGTGGCCCGGCACAGCACGACCGTCCTGCTGACCGGCGAGACCGGCACCGGCAAGGAACTGCTCGCCCGGGCGATCCATCGGATGAGCCCGCGGAGCGAGCGGACCTTCACCGCGGTCAACTGCGCCACCGTCCCCTCGCAGCTGCTCGAGTCCGAGCTGTTCGGCCACGTCGCCGGCGTCACGCCGTCGGCACCGCCGATCACGCCGGCGTCTTCGAGACGGCAAGCCAGGGCACCCTGTTCCTCGACGAGATCGGCGCCCTCTCGACCGAGCTCCAGGCTCGGCTGGTCCGGGTGCTGGAAGAGGGAAAGGTGACTCGCACCGGCAGCCGTGAGCCCCGCCAGGTGGACGTGCGTGTGATCGTGGCTTCCTCCCGGCCGCTCGAGCTGCCGCACTTCAGCGCGGTCAAGATCCAGCTGCCGGCGCTGCGCGAGCGCCCGGAAGACATCCCCGCGCTGCTCGCCCATTTCGCCGGTCAGGCCGCGCACCGTCTCGGCCATCCGGTGAGCGTCACGCCGAACGCGCTCGCGGCGCTCTCGCACCACAACTGGCCCGGCAACGTGCGCGAGCTGCGGAACGCCGTGGACCGCGCGGCCGCGATGGCCGGCTCCGCGGCGCTCGACGTCAAGGACTTCGCGGGCATTAACGGCAACGGCAACGGGAACGGCAACGCGGGATCGAACGGCGGCGGGCACACCGGGCTGGATCTCAAGTCGCAGGTGGAGGCGGTCGAGCGCCAGGCGATTCTCCGGGCGCTCGAAGCGTCCGGCGGCAACCGCCGGCAGGCCGCGTCGCTGCTCGGCATCAGTCTGCGGACGCTGTTCTACAAGATGCGGAGACTGCCGGTTCACCATTAGCTGGCAAGTGTCACCCTGAACGCAGTGAAGGGGACCATGCGAGCATGGTCCCCTTCGCTGCGCTCAGGGTGACAATCCTGTGAACGGGATGCGGCAGGCGCTGCATCGATCCTGCTCGACCGTTACCGGTACACCCACCGATCCCTCACCGCCCTAGACTGGTTCGGGCGATCACGGGGAGTCGGCGGTGCGAGCTGAGGAAAATGGATTCACCGTCGCCGAGGTGCTGGTGGCGGTCGTGGTGTTGACGGTCGGGGTGCTGGCGCTCGTCGGCGCGGCTCGTCCACGAGCCGGATGCTCGCGCGCGGGCGCCACGCTACCGTGGCCGCGGCCGTTCTGGCGGGCCGGATCGAAGAGCTTCACCGGATCGCCGCGGCCACGGTGCCGGCGTGCTCCGCTCCGGAATGGCGGAGCGACAGCGCAAACGAAACCGGCGTCTCGCTGCGGTGGGAGGTGCTCGACGACGCCGGGGCCGCGCGGCGAGTGCGACTCGTCCTCCGCCACCGCGCCGGCACGTCCGCCGATACGGTGATGACCGCCGTCCTGTGCCCCGCCGCATGAGCGGGCGCGGATTCACGCTGGTCGAGCTCCTCGTTGCGATGGTGCTCGCGCTCGCGGTCGGCGGCCTCGTTCATCGGCAGCTCGTGTACGGGCAGCGGCTCACCAGGGCGCAGACGCAGCGGATGGGGTTGCAGGACAACGTGCGCGTGGCCGCGCAGGTGCTCGCCGCCGAGCTGGGTGCGGCCGGCCTCGACGAAATCACGCCGGTCGCCGCGGCGGCGCTCGGAGTTCCGCCTGAGATCCGGCCCGACCTGCGTGCGATCGCTCCGGGCTCGGTCAGCTATCTGGCGGCGCGCGGTGGCGGAACGGTGTGCAGGATCGCGCCGGCGGAGGTGGTCGTCGAGTCGTCGTCCTGGAGCTCGCCGCGGGCACCCCGGGCCACCGATTCGCTGCTGGTCTTCGCCGAGGGAGATCCGGCCACCGCCGGCTGACGATGCGTGGCTTCACCTCGGGGTCGTGTCATCCGCGTCGGCGGCGTGCCCGAGCGGATCGCCGGGCAGCGCGGTTCAGGTGGTGGTGCCGCCTCCGCTCGATCCAGCGGTGCTCGCGCGGGTCACTACCGGTTCGCCGGCTCGTCTCGCCGAGGCGATGGAGATTCGGTACTACCGCTCCGGCGCCAAGGCGTGGCTGGGCATGCGCTCGGTCGCTACGGGTGAGGTGATTCAGCCGGTGGCCGGTCCGCTCGCCGACAGTGTGGCGGGCCCGCGGGGCCTCACCCTGACCTGGCTGAATGCCGCCGGCGATCCGACCGCGGATCCGGCCGCCGTACGCGCGGTAGACGTGGCGCTCGTCGGGGTGAGCGAGCTGCCGATCCACGGCCGGAGCATGGCCCGCGCGGAAGTGGACAGCTTCGCGCTGCACACGCGCATCACGCTGCGGAATGCGGTGAGCCGGTGAGCAAGCGGAACCGGGGCATGGCGCTGCCGCTCGCGGTGCTCGGTCTGGTGATCATGGCCGCGCTGGTCGCGGTGGGGCTCGCCGGCGCATTGGTGGAGCAGCGGGTCGGCCGCAACGGTCTCCATGCGGTGCAGGCGGCGGGAGCGGCAGCGGCGGGAGTTTCCCAGGTCGTCGCCGGGTGGGAGGGTTACGGACTCGGCGCACTGGTGCCCGGCGAGAGCGTTTCGCTCTCCCGGGTCACCGCGCCGGGCCGAACCGAGTACGTGCCGATCGTCACCCGGCTCAACGGCGAGCTGTTTCGCATCCAGGTGGCAGCGACCCGTACCGACGCCGATGGGGGAGTGCTGGCGAGCCGCGAGGGAAACCTGATCGTGCGCCTTGGCGATAGCGGCGCCGCGGCCCCGGTTCAGCCGATCGCCGGTCGCCCCTGGCTCATGGCGCCTTGAGTCCTTCAGGGCCTGGGTGTCAGGAATTGCACAGCGTTCCGTGCCAGGCCGCTGGGTACTGCAACCCGAGAGACAGCTTGCGAAAGAGAAGGCGGCGGTGGCTACAGCGGTTGCACCTAAGGTAGTAGCCCCCGATCAACCCGGCCCGCCCCAAGTACTTAGCGGGCTGCAATTTGTTGGCACATCGGTTGCCCACATCTAGGCAGACTACACTCACGCCTCGGCGTTTCGGGCCCTTCAACAAGCGGATACTATGGGACTCTTCGGGCGCAATACGACGACGGTTGGTCTCGATATTGGGAGCGGCCTCATCAAGCTCGTCGCCATCTCTCATGCGTCGGGCGGACCAATCCTCACCAAGGTCGCATTCACCTCCGTGGTGAACGATGCGATCGTCGAGGGCGAGGTCATGGACCCCGGCATCGTGGCCGAGGCGATCAAGAATTTGCTCTCCTCCGCCGGCATCAAGACCAAGAAGGTCGTGACCGCTGTCGGCGGCCGTGACGTGATCATCAAGAAGATCAACATGGACCGGATGAAGGAAGCCGAGGCCCGTGAGGTGATCCGCTGGGAAGCGGAGCAGCACGTGCCGTTCGACATGGACAACGTCGAGCTCGACTTCCAGATCCTGGATCCCGAGGGTGAAGGCCTCCAGATGACCGTGCTCCTCGTCGCCGCCAAGCGCGAGCTGGTGGAGCACAAGGTCGCGCTGCTCTCCGATGTCGGCCTCGACGCCAGCGTCATCGACGTGGACGCCTTCGCGCTCCACAACGCCTTCGAGATCAACTATCCCGAGGCGATGGTCGGCGTGGTGGGCCTGGTCAACATCGGGCACGAGACCACCAACATCAACATCCTGGATGACGGGGTGCCGGTCCTGACCCGCGACATCCCGATCGGCACCCGCCGGTTCAAGGAAGATCTCCAGCGCGAGCGCGGGCTGTCCGCCGATGAGGCCGACCGTCTGCTCCGCGGCACCACCTCGAGCGATGCGCTCGATCCGCTGCTCGAAGGCCGGGGCGAAGAGCTCGCCGTCGGCATCGAGCGGGCGGCCGCGTTCCTCCAGTCGGCCAGCCGGTCGGCCGGGGGCATCTCGCGGATCTTCACGACCGGTGGCGGCGCGCGCATCCCGCGCCTCAACAAGGTGCTGTCCGACCGGCTCCGGATTCCGGTGCAGCTGGCCAACCCGATCGAGAAGCTTCAGGTGGCCGATGGGGTGTTCGATGCCCTGCCGGTGGACGAAGTGGCGCCCTTGCTGATGCTCCCGATCGGCCTCGCGCTTCGTAGCGCGGCGTGACCCTGACCAACGGACCCGATACCCGATGATCACCGTCAATCTTCGTCCGGACCTCAAGCGCAAGCGGGCGCGCTCGCCCATGCAGGGCGTGATGGAAGGCGTCCGCGGCGTCAGCGGCAAAGTGAAGGACCCGCTCCTGCTCGCCTCGATCCTGAGCTGGGTCGGCGTACTCGCGTGGCTCGGCTACGTGACCGTCGGCACCACCCGCGAGCTGAACGCGCTGGAGCCCCAGCTCGAGTCGGCTCGCTCGGAGCACAAGCGGTTCAAGGCGTTCCTCGCCGAGAAGCGGCACCAGGAGACCATTCGCGACTCCCTGGTCGCCCAGATCGGCGTCATCCGGACGGTGGACGGCGACCGCTACGTGTGGCCCCACCTTCTCGATGAAGTGACCAAGGCGCTGCCGGCCTACACCTGGCTGGTGGACATGGGCTTCGCCGCTCCGGCGATCGCCCCGTCCACGCCGCAGCCGGCCGACGCCACCAAGGATTCGACCGCGGTCGAGACGTTCGTCAGCCCGCCGACGGTCTTCAACGTCAACGGGCGGACCGTGGACATCCAGGCCTATACCCGGTTCCTCCGCCAGCTCGAAGCCTCGCCGTGGATCACGGACGTGACCCCGGTGTCGGCTCAGACGGTCGTCGAGAAGGAGCGTCCGGTGACCGCGTTCACCATCCGGGCCACGTACCGCCAGGCGGACTCGGCGTACATCCGGACGGTTCCCCTCAGCGAGTCGGTGAGGTAACGGCGCCATGGCAATGTCTTCACAGAAGGCCACCCCGTTGCTGGTGATCATGCTGGCCGGTCTGGCCGGATACGTCGCCTACACCGGCACCGTGATCGACGCGGTCGGCATGCCTGGACTGGTCGCCCGCGAGGAGCGGGTCACCGCGATGCGCGACACGATCGGTCAGCTGACCGCCGCCACCGACAGCGCCAAGCGCGAGCTCGCGCGGGGCACGGTGGAAGACCTGCGCAAGCGGCTGGAGACCTACCGCGGCAGCCTCGCGCTGCTCCGCCGTCTGGTCCCGGAGCGGAACGAAGTGCCCAACCTGCTCGACGACATCTCCAGCCGCGGCAAGATCCGCGGGGTGACGCTGTCGCAGGTCGTGCCGATGCCGGTCGAGCCCGGCCCGGCGCCGTTCGACACTTACAAGTACAACATGTCGGTCATCGGTCGGTACGATCAGATCGGCCAGTTCCTCGCCGACGTGGCGAGCCTGCAGCGGATCATCGTGCCCTACGACCTGGTGCTCGATCAGGCGAACATGAGCTCCGCCAAGGCGCTCGGCGACACCACCGGCTCCCTGCTGGAGGCCAAGTTCCAGGTTCGCACGTTCGTCAAGTCTTCTACACCGGAGGGAGAGGCCAGTGGCTCGTAACGCTCTGCTCGGGTTCGCCCTGCTCGCCACGCTGGCCGGCTGCTCGCCGTCCGGCGACGCGGCGGAAGCGCAGGCGGCCGAAGCGCAGTTGGCCGCGCTGCGAGCTCACAACGACAGCACGCGGGCGAGCCGCCCCGCCGCGGCTCCGGCCGACTCCAGCGCCAGCAGCACGCTGGCCGCAACCTACGCCGGGCGCCGACAGCATCGCCCCGGCCGATACCGTCACCCTGGCCGAAGCGGCCGTGGCGGATTCGATCGAGAAGGCGCGCGAGATCGAAGTGATGCGCGAAACCTTCGCCTACTCCGGTGGCACCCGCGATCCGTTCAACTCGTTGCTGAGCGGCTCGGCCTCCGGACCCGAGATCGCCGATCTCGATCTCGTCGGGGTGTATCAGGACCTCCGCGGCACCGGCAACAGTGTTGTCGTCCTGCGGGAAAAGGCCACCACCAAGCGTCATAAGATGCGGGTCGGTGACCAGCTGGGACGCGCGAAACTGGTCCAGATTCGTCCGCGCGACGCCGTGTTCACTATTCGCGATTTTGGGTTCGAACGCCAGGAAACACTCTCACTGCGGAAGCAGGAGGTCGAGACGCCATGACCGGATTGTATCGCAAGATCCTCAACGCTACTGCCCACTCGCTGCTGCTCGCAGCGGGTCTGACGGTAGCGGCCCCGGCCTGGGCTGAAGGCCCCGGCACCGGGGAGGTCACGGCGGTCAGCCTGGCTCCCTCTGCCGGCAAGGCAGAAGTTGTGATCGCTATCAAGGGCGCGGTGGACGTGCGCGACTTCTTCCTCGCCTCACCCGACCGGCTGGTGCTCGACGTCGTCGGCGCCAAGCTGAGCGACGCCGCTCCGGCGGAGTACGATGGGGTGAAGCGTGGCGGCGTGCTCAACCTCCGCTACTCTCAGTTCCGGCCGGACGTCGTCCGGATCGTGATCGACCTCGACGGCCCCAAGGAGTATGAGGTGAGCCGCCAGGGTGAGTCGATCAAGATCACCTTCGGCGCCAGCCAGGGTTTCCAGGCCTGGTCGTCGGTCGAGGCCCACGCGGCGCTGGTCGCCGAAGATGAGCCGGCCGCGGTCCAGGAGCCCGAGTTCAGGCCTTCCCTCGCCCGTGCCAAGATGGTTGGCCGCGGCGCCGAAGAGGCCCGGATCACGGTCACCTGGGATCGCGCCAGCATCGCCGACGTGGTCGCCGGTTTCGCCGCCTTCAGCGGGCGCACGATCATCATCGGCAAGGACGTGAAGGGCGAAGTCACCGCCGAAGTGAAGAACCAGCCCTGGCCGATGGCGTTCCAGGCGGTTCTGGCGAGCCAGGGTCTCTCCGCCCAGGAGATGGCGGGCGGGATCATCCGGGTCGACGCTCCCGGCGTCCTCTCCGCGCTCGACTCGCTCGAGCCGCTGGAGACCAGCATCGTCCGGATCAACTATGCCCACGCCGTCTCGCTGGAGAAGACGGTCGAGAGCATCCTGACCAAGGGCCGCGGCCGCGTAGTGGCCGACACCGGCTCCAACAGCCTGATCATCACCGACACGCGCAGCCGGGTGCAGAACGTCACCGAGTTCGTGCGTGGGCTCGATATCCGGACCCCGCAGCTCTCGATCCAGGCCAAGATCATCTTCGTGGACCGGACCGACATCGAGGAGCTGGGCATCAAGTACGACCTGGGCGATCGGAACCAGTTCTTCAACAAGCTGGTGCAGCGGCGCAACCCGGCCGACGGCAACCCGTTTGACCGGAACGTCAACGTCATCAACCTGGGTGGCAACAGCGTGGCCGCGGTCGGCAACGCGGACGCCAGCATCACCGGGTCGGCGCTGGACCTGATCTACTCGACCAGCATCGGCGGGTTCTCGCTGACGACGTTCCTGAGCGCGCTCGAGCGTACCGAGCTGGCCGACATCCAGGCCGAGCCGGTCATCACCACGCTCGACAACCGCCAGGCCGACATCCTCGTGGGTGAGGAGACCCCGGTCCGCGTCATCGACGCGTCGTCTTCGGGCAACGGCGAGCCGGCCCGCGCCAACGTGCAGTTCAAGGAGACCGGTATCCGGCTCACGGTCACCCCGCACGTGACCAACAATCGCCAGATCCTGATGAAGCTCCACACCGAGCGCTCGGCGATTCAGATCCTGTCCGCCGCGGACCTCGGCTACAGTCTTCGCGAAGCAGAAGGCGGATAACCAGCTGCTGGTCAATGACGGCGAAACCGCGGTCATCGGCGGTCTGACCGTAACGCAGGTGACCAAGAACCGCTCCGGGATCCCGCTGCTCGGCGGTCTGCCGATCGTGGGCAAGCTCTTCAGCTTCACCAAGGAAGAGGAGAACCGGCGCGACCTGATCATCCTGGTGACGCCGCGTATCACGGACGACGGAATGGCCGGCGGTCAGGAGTAATTCAGAGAGGGTCGGCCCTCGCGGCCGGCCCTCCACGGCCCGGAAAGGCACGATTGAACGGCGGAACGGCGGAATGGTTATCCTTCCGCCGTTCCGTCGTTCGGCCATTCCGCTCTTGCAGCCCACGAGGCCGCATGCACCTTCGCTTCACCACCGCAGGTGAGTCACACGGCAAGGCCTACGTCGCCATCGTCGAAGGCCTTCCGGCCGGACTGCCCGTCTCGGCCGAACAGGTGGACCGCGACCTCGCCCGCAGGATGCAGGGCTACGGCCGCGGCGCCCGCATGAAGATCGAGCGCGACAGAATCGAATGGCTGTCCGGCGTGCGGGCCGGCGAGACCCTCGGCTCACCGGTGGCGATGCTGATCGCCAACCGTGACTGGGCCAACTGGGAGGACGTCATGGCCCACGAGGCGGCCGACGGCGAACCGATCGGTGAGCCGCGCCGCCGCCGCGTGTCCCGCCCACGGCCGGGCCACGCCGACCTGGCCGGCATCCTCAAGTACGACCGCCTCGACGCGCGCGACATCCTCGAGCGCGCCAGCGCACGGGAAACCGCCGCGCGCGTGGCCGCCGGCGCCCTCGCCAAGCGATTGCTCGACGAGTTCGGGGTGGAGATCGGCAGCCACGTCGTCTCGCTGGGCGGCATCACCGGTGCCCGCCCCGCCGAGCTCCCCGTCCCCCTCAACGACACCGCCGACCTCTCCGAGGTGCGGGTGCTCGACCGCTCGGTCGAGCCCGAGATCGTCCGCCGGATCGACGAGGCGAAGAAGGCCGGAGACACGCTCGGTGGCGAGGTCGAGGTGGTCGCCCGCGGCGTCGTCGTGGGGCTCGGCAGCCATGTGAGCTGGGATCGGAAGCTGGATGGCCGGCTCGCCGGCCTGCTGATGTCCATCCCCGCCGTGAAAGGCGTGGAGATCGGGATGGGCATCGAGGCCGCCCGGCGGCCCGGGTCGCAGGTCCACGACCCCATCGCCGGCCCCGGCGCGCCGACCGCCGGCGACCGCCGCGGCGGATTCCGCCGCAGCAGCAACAACGCCGGGGGCCTGGAGGGCGGGATCACCACGGGCGAGCCGGTGGTCGCCCGGGTTGCGATGAAGCCGATCTCCACGCTCATGTCGCCGCTCCCTACTATTGATCTGCAATCGGGCGAGGCGGCCAACGCCCAGAGCGAACGCTCGGACGTCACGGCCGTGCCCGCGCTGGGCGTCATCGCCGAGGCGATGGTGGCGCTCGCGCTGGCGGACGCGATGGTGGAGAAGTTCGGCGGCGATTCGCTGGTGGAGATGCGGCGCAACTACCAGGGCTACGTGGCGTCGCTCGGCGCCCGGTGGACCGAAAGCCGCGGCGTCGGGGCGCGGAGCGGCTGATGCCACGGCACCTGATCCTCGTCGGCCTCCCCGGAGTCGGGAAGAGCGCCGTCGGCCAGCAGGTCGCCGAGCAGCTCGGGGCGCCGCTGTTCGACATCGACTCGCTGCTGGTGCGGGAGATGGGGATGCCGGTCGAGCAGATCTTCGGGATGGTGGGCGAGCCGCGGTTTCGGGAGATGGAACACAAGGCGGTGCTCGCGGCCGTGGCCGCGGAGGAGCCCGCCGTGATCGTCCCGGGTGGCGGGTGGGCGGCCCAGCCGGGCCACGTGCACGGGGCCCGGGAGTTTGCGCTCCTGGTCTATCTCCGCTGTATGCCGAGCACCGCCTCCAAACGTCTCGAGCAGGGAGAAGCCCGGCCGCTTCTGGTGGGTCCGGATCCGGTGGAAAAGATGCGGAAACTGATGGAGGCTCGGGAACCGTTCTACAAGCTCGCTGATTTTGAGGTGGCGGCCGAGCGCGATCTGGAGGTGGTGGTGGCGGGCGTTCTGGATCTGGCGCGGCAGCACGGCGGGTGGTGAACCGAGGCCGTGGCGGCGCCTGCCGAGCCTGAGGCAAATTGGTAAGTCCTTTATATATAACGAGTTATAGCTTGGCGCCTTGCGCGGGCCAGCCGCCGCCCCTTTTTTGCTGTTCCGAATTTTGACCCGTTGGTGAGACCGGAGATTACACTCCAGACATGGCGACACGTCGCAAACGCGAGGTAAAACCAGCGAAGCCCGCCGCGGCCAAGGCCAAGAGCGCGGCGCCGGTCGAGGCCGTTACTCCGGCCCCGAAGGCGAAGCCTCGTGCCACCAAGGCCAAGGCCGCGGCGAGCCGCGGCAACGGCGCGGCGGCGGGGCGTGGTGCGCTCGTGATCGTGGAGTCTCCCACCAAGGCCAAGACCATCGGGAAGTACCTGGGTTCCGGCTACGACGTGAAGGCCACGGTCGGCCACCTGCGCGACCTCCCTACCCGCGAGCTGGGCGTGGACGTCGAGAAGGGGTTCGAGCCCAAGTACGTCACCATTAAAGGAAAGACGAAGACCCTCGCCGAGCTGAAGAAGGCCGCCAAGACCGCTTCCACCATCTATCTCGCCACCGACCCTGACCGCGAGGGCGAGGCGATCGCCTGGCACGTCGCCGACCAGATCAACTCCAAGGTGCCGGTGCACCGGGTGCTGTTCGAGGAGATCACCCGGGATGCCGTGCTCGCCGCGATGGAGGAGCCGGGCAAGATCGACGAGCGGAAGGTGGACGCGCAGCAGGCCCGCCGGATCCTCGACCGCCTGGTCGGCTACAAGGCCAGCCCGATCCTCTGGCGCACCATCAAGACCGGCCTCTCCGCCGGCCGGGTGCAGACGGTCGCGCTCCGCCTGATCGTCGAGCGGGAGCGGGATATCCGCGCCTTCAAGCCGCAGGAGTACTGGACCATCGAGGCGCTCTGCGAGGGGAAGGGGCAGACCTTCGAGGCCTCGCTGGCGAAGGTGGACGGGCACAAGCCGCAGCTCACCAATGAGGCCGATGCCCGCGCGGTGGTGGACGCGGTCCGCAATCTGCCCTTCGTCGTCAGCAAGGTGGAGCAGCGCCGGCGCAACAAGCGCCCGGCCGCGCCCTTCACCACCAGCACGCTGCAGCAGGAAGCCGCCAAGAAGCTCGGCTTCTCCTCGCGGCGCACCATGCGGGCGGCGCAGGACCTGTACGAGGGCATCGATGTCGGCGAGGACGGTCCGGCCGGTCTGGTGACCTACATGCGGACCGACTCGGTGCGCGTGGCGGACACCGCGGTCGCGTCGGTTCGCGATCTGATCGTGTCGCGGTACGGGAAGGACTATCTCCCGGCCCAGCCCAACGGGTACAGCGACAAGAAGAACGCGCGGGTCCAGGGCGCCCACGAGGCGATCCGGCCCACCGACGTTCGCCGGCACCCGGAGCAGGTGCAGAAGTACCTCGAGCCCGACCAGTTCCGGCTCTACCAGCTCATCTGGCAGCGCTTCGTCGCGTCGCAGATGACGCCGGCCCAGTACGATATGACCGTCGTCGAGTTCGACCTCGGCCGTTATCTCTTCCGCGCCACCGGCTCGGTCATGGTCTTCGACGGCTTCCACGTGCTCTACACCGAAGGCCGCGAGAAGGAGGAGGGCCGGCAGGTCGAGGATCTGCCGCCCATCCCGCCGCTGGCCCAGGACGACCGCGTGGAGGTCAAGGAGATCACCCCGTCGCAGCATTTCACCGAGCCGCCGCCGCGGTTTTCCGAGGCGAGCCTGGTGAAGGAGCTGGAGCGGCTCGGCATCGGCCGGCCGTCCACCTACAGCGCCATCATCTCCACGCTCTCGGCCCGCGAGTACGTGAAAGTGGACCAGCGCCGTTTCTTCCCCACCGAGCTGGGCGAGCTGGTGGAGAAGATCATGGTGGCCAAGTTCCCCGAGATCTTCAACGTCGAGTTCACCTCCGGCATGGAGAACGAGCTCGACCGGATCGAGGATGGCGAGCTCGGCTGGCAGCGGGTGCTGGAGGATTTCTACGGGCCGTTCAACAAGGCGCTGGACGCGGTGGACATGACGGCGCTCGTCGCCGACGCGCATGGGCTCGACACCGCGGAGCTGGCCAAGGAGAAGTGTCCCAAGTGCGGCTCGCCGATCGAGCTCAAGACCGGCCGGTTCGGTCCCTACCTCGCGTGCGTCAAGTACAAGGACACCTGCGACTACGTGAAGTCGCTCAAGAAGGCGCGGGCGCCCGATCGGCCGACCGACGAGAAGTGCCACCTGTGCGGCTCGCCGATGGTGATCAAGACCGGCCGCTTCGGCGAGTTCCTCGCCTGCACGACCTACCCGGCGTGCAAGGGCACCCGCGCGATTCCGATCGGCGTGAAGTGCCCCAAGTGCCTCGAGGGTGATCTCGCCGAGCGCCGCACCAAGCGGGGCAAGTCGTTCTGGGGCTGTGTGCGCTACCCGGCGTGCGACTTCTCCACCTGGAACCGCCCCGTGATCGAGACCTGCCCCGAGTGCGGCTGGGTCGGCATGGAAAAGAAGGTGAACAAGGCGGAAGGGGAGACCCGGACCTGCCTCAAGTGCAAGCACAAGATCGTGCTCGCCGAGCCCGAGGAGGTAGCGCTGGCGTGAACGTCACCGTCGTGGGCGGCGGGCTGGCCGGGTCGGAGGCGGCCTGGGCGCTCGCCGAACGCGGCGTCCGCGTGAACCTGTACGAGATGCGGCCGGTCGTGCCGACCCCCGCGCACCGCACCGATCGCCTCGCCGAGCTGGTCTGCAGCAACACTTTCAAATCGGTGGATCTCACCAACGCACACGGACTGCTCAAGGCCGAGCTGCGCGCGCTTGGCAGTCTGCTCCTGCCGTGTGCGGACGAGGCACGAGTGCCCGGCGGCACCGCGCTCGCCGTGGACCGGGAGATCTTCTCGCGGGCGGTGCACGATCGCGTGACCGCGCACCCCAACATTACGCTGGTGCGGGAGGAAGCCGCCGAGCTGCCGTCACCGGGCGTGGTGGCCACGGGGCCGCTCACCTCCGACCGTCTGGCGCAAGCGATCGCCGCCCGGCTCGGCGCTTCGTCGCTCGCGTTTTACGACGCGATCGCGCCGGTCCTCGCCGACGACTCGATCGACCACGATCAACTGTACGCCCTCTCGCGCTACGGGAAAGGCGGGGGCGACGATTATCTCAACGTGCCGCTCGACCGTACCGGGTACGAGGGGTTCCTCGACGCGCTGCTCGCCGCCGACCAGCACCACGGCCACGACTTCGACCAGGCGCCGTACTTCGAGGGCTGCCTGCCGGTCGAAGAGATGGCGCGGCGTGGGCGGGAGACCTTGCGCTTCGGTCCGATGAAGCCGGTCGGGCTGCCGGATCCTCGCACCGGCCGGGAGCCCTACGCGGTGCTCCAGCTCCGCCGCGAGGACCGGGCCGGCCAGATGTGGAACATGGTCGGCTTCCAGACCCGGCTCCGGATCCCGGAACAGCAGCGGGTATTCCGGATGCTGCCGGGACTCGGCGAGGTGGAGTTTCTCCGCTACGGCAGCATCCACCGGAACGCGTACCTCAACAGCCCGGCGACGCTCGGACCGGCGCTGACGGCGCGGGATGACGATCAGCTCTTCTTCGCCGGGCAGTTGACGGGCGTGGAGGGCTACACCGAGTCGCTCGGCTCCGGACTGCTGGCCGGCATCAACCTCGCCCGGCGACTCCGCGGATTGGCCGCGACCGTGCCGCCGCCCACCACCATGCTGGGAGCGCTCTACCGTTACCTGCGGGACGCGGATCCGAAGCACTTCCAGCCGATGAATGCAAACTTCGGGCTGCTCGAGCCGCTGACCGGTACCGGCCGGATCGCCAAGGATCGGAAGAAGGAGCTGCTCGTCGAGCGGGCACAGGGCGCTTTCTCGAGCTGGCTGGCGGAGGTCGGGTGAGCTCGGTCACGGTTACAGCTGGGCCGCAGAAGACGCAGAAAACGCAGATGAAGGGGAGAACTGCTGGGGTGAACAGCACACCCACAATTCTCTCTGCCTTTTTCTGCGTTCATCCGCGGCTAACATGATCTGCTAGCCAGATGCCCGCCCAACGCAAGGAAGTCGCCGAGTTTCTGACCCACCTCGAAAAGGAGAAGGGTCAGTCTCCCCATACCGTCAAAGCCTACCGCCGCGATCTCGAGGCGTTCACTGAGTTCTGCGACCGGCACTACGGCGGGCGCTGGAAATGGTCGTCGGTGGACCGGCTCGGGATGCGGGGCTTTCTGGGCGAGCTGCAGCGGCGCGGACTGTCCAAGCGCTCCGCCGCCCGCTCGCTCTCCGCGGTGCGGAGCTTCTACCGCTATCTCCAGCTCCACCACGACGTTGCCAACGCCGCCGCGCGCGCGGCGAAGGTCCCCAAGATCGACAAGCGGCTCCCGACCTACCTCGACCGCGGCCAGACGGAGCGCCTCTTCGAGTGGGCCGAGTCGCGGGCCGCCGGTGACGAGTTCGCTCCCACCCGCGACCTCGCGATCCTGGAGCTGTTCTACTCGACCGGCATCCGGCTCTCCGAGCTGAGCGGAATGAACCTGGACGACCTGGACCTCTTGTCGGATCAGGCCAAGGTGCGGGGCAAGGGTCGGAAGGAGCGCCTGGTGCCGGTGGGCTCGCGGGCCGTTCTCGCGCTGCGCCGCTATCTTAACCTCCGGGAAGACCTGGTTTCCCGGGTCGGGGGCGACCGGCGGGCGGTGTTTCTGACCCGCCGGGGGCTGCGGCTGGCGCCCCGGGCAGTGCAGCGCGCGGTTCACGCCATGTTCGACGCGGTGGGCGGCGACAACCTGCGGGTGCACTCGCTGCGGCACACGTTCGCCACCCACATGCTCGATGCCGGCGCCGACCTGCGCGCGGTGCAGGAGCTGCTGGGCCACGCGTCGCTCAGCACGACCCAGGTCTATACGCATACCAGCGTGGAGCGATTGAAGAAGGTGTACCAGCAGGCGCATCCGAGGGCGTGAGATGACGTTCCATGGCACCACCATCCTGGCCGTCCGCAGGGATAACCGGGTCGCCCTCGGCGGCGACGGGCAGGTCACCATCGGCGACACCGTCGTCAAGGCGACCTCCACCAAGGTGCGCACCCTCAAGGGCGGCAAGGTGCTCGCCGGGTTCGCGGGCTCGGTGGCCGACGCACTCACGCTGTACGAAAAGTTCGAGGAGAAGCTCGACCGGTATCCCGGCAACCTGCCGCGCGCGGCGGTCGAGCTGGCCAAGGATTGGCGAAGCGACCGGATGCTGCGCCGGCTCGAGGCGCTGCTGGTCGTGGCCGACGTCGAGCACGCCTTCCTGCTGAGCGGCTCGGGCGAGCTGATCGAGCCGGACGACGGGATCGTCGCGGTCGGCTCGGGCGGCAACTACGCGCTCGCCGCCGCGCGCGCCCTGATGCCGGTGGCCGGACTGGGCGCCCGGGAGGTCGTACAGCGCTCGCTCGAGATCGCCGCGGACATCTGCGTATTCACCAACAGGCAGATCAGCATATTGGAACTGCCGGAAACGGGAAAAGCGTGAAGCGTGAAAAGCGAACAGTGAACAGGTGATGCATCCTACCTCTTCACTCTTCACTCTTCACTCTTCACGCAGTCAATACATGACCAACACCATCGTCCCCCCGACTACCGACGAGGTCCCGACTCCCGCCCCCTGGCTGGAGGAGATGCCCCCGCGCCAGATCGTCTCCGAGCTCGACCGCTACATCGTGGGCCAGGACGCCGCGAAGAAGGCCGTCGCCATCGCGGTCCGGAACCGCTGGCGGCGGGCCCAGGCGCCGGACGACATCCGGGACGAGATCACCCCCTACAACATCATCATGATCGGGCCGACCGGCGTCGGGAAAACCGAGGTCGCCCGGCGGCTCGCGCGGCTCGCCGGCGCTCCGTTCATCAAGGTCGAGGCGTCCAAGTTCACCGAGGTGGGCTACGTCGGTCGCGACGCGGAATCGATGGTGCGCGATCTCGTGGACGCCGCGATCAACATGGTCCGGACCGAACGCGAGGACGAAGTCTTCCCCCAGGCGGAGCAGCGCGCGGACGAGCGGCTGCTCGACCTGTTGCTGCCGGCGCCCCCGTCCGCCCCGCCGCGCTCCAGCGGACCCGTGGCCGATGGCACGTCGGTGTTCGTGGTCGGGTCGGGCGGGCAGGCGCGCGAGGAGAAGGGCGCGGGCACGGAGGACGAGCGGCGCAGCCGCTCGCGCGAGAAGCTGCGGCAGATGCTGGTCGACGGCGCGCTCGACGACCGCGAGGTCGAGATCGAGATCACCCCGCAGAACTTCCCGATGATGGAGCTGATCCAGCCGCCCCAGGGCATGGAGGGCGCGGACATCAACTTCACCGAGATGCTCCAGGACATGCTGCCCCGCCGCAAGAAGCGGCGGACGGTGAAGGTCCCGGAGGCTCGCCGGGTCCTGGTGGACGAGGAGCTCAAGAAGCTGGTGGACATGGACGACGTGGTGAACGAGTCGCTCGACCGGGTCGAGAACCACGGCATCATCTTCATCGACGAGATCGACAAGATCGCCGGCGAGCGGGGAACCACCGGTGGCCCCGATGTCTCCCGCGAAGGCGTGCAGCGCGACCTGCTGCCGATCGTCGAGGGCTCCACCATCCAGACCCGCTACGGCTACGTGCGCAGCGACCACATCCTCTTCATCGCCGCGGGCGCCTTCAACGTCTCCAAGCCGTCCGATCTGATCCCCGAGCTCCAGGGCCGCTTCCCGATCCGGGTCGAGCTTCAGCCGCTCACCGAGCAGGACTTCGTGCGGATCATGACCGAGCCGGAGAACGCGCTCACCCGCCAGTACCAGGCGCTGGTCGCGGCGGAGGGCGCTACGCTGGAGTTCACGGCAGAGGGGATCGCCGAGGTGGCCAGGGTGGCGTTCATGGCGAACGACCGGATGGAGAACATCGGCGCGCGCCGGCTCCACACCGTGATGGCGGCGCTAATGGAAGACGTGCTCTTCGAGCTGCCGGAGTATCCCGAGAAGCAGATCCGCTTCGACGCGCCGAACGTGCGGGAGCGGCTCGCGCGGATCGTGAACGACGACGACCTGCGGCGCTACATCCTCTAACGCAACCGGCTCACCAGCTCCATCGCCGTCCGCGGTCTCCCCTCCGGCTCCGAAGCGAGCGCGGCTCTGACCGCGGCATCGGCCGCCGCGGACAGCTCCGGACGCACCGTGCACAGTGATCGGTACTCGCCGGCCAGCGAGCGCGCGAGCACCGCCTGCGCGGTCGGACCGGAGAACGGCGGCTCGCCCGCGAGCATCTCGTAGATCACGCAGCCCAAACCGTAGACATCGGAGCGGAAGTCGATCGGACCGCCGCTGGCCTGCTCCGGACTCATGTACGCCGGCGTCCCCAGCGCGAAGCCGCTGGTGGTGGAGAGCTGGTCGCCGGCGGCCAGCTCGACCGCGCGGGCGATGCCGAAGTCGCACACGATCGCCCGCCCGGCATCGAGCAGCACGTTGCCCGGCTTGACGTCCCGGTGGATCACGTCCTCCCGGTGCGCGTGATCGATCGCCGCCGCGATGTCCCCCGCGATGCCGAGCGCCTCGGCGAGGTCGAGCGGTCCGTCGCGCGCGAGCCGGTGCTGGAGGGAAGAGCCGGCGATGTACGGAGAGACGTAGTAGAGGCTGCCGCCGCCGACGCTGGAATCCAGCAGCGGCAGGATGTGGGGGTGACGCAGCCGGGCGAGGATCCGGATCTCCCGAAGAAACCGGTCGGAGCCGATCGAGGAGGCGAGCTCGGGGCGCAGCACCTTGATGGCCACCTCGCCGCCGCGCTCGAGATCGTCGGCGCGATAGACTCTCGCCATGCCGCCTCGGGCGATCTCGCCGCGGAGCACGTACCGGGCTCCGAGATGCGCCTGGAGCGCGGGCAGGAAGTCGTCAGCCACGCCGGAAAGATACCCGCCGGGACGGACTCTGCCCCGCGGGCCACCGGCGTCGTAATGTTAGCCATTCGATCCAGCGGGGACGTGTAGCCATGGATGGGCTGGAGCAGCTTCGCGGCGTGCTGGCGGAGCGGTATGCCATCGAGCGGGAAGTGGGGCGGGGCGGGATGGCGACGGTGTATCTCGCCACCGACCTCAAGCACGGCCGCCAGGTCGCGCTGAAAGTCCTGCGCCCGGATCTCGCCCTCGCGCTGGGACCAGCCCGCTTCCTCCAGGAAATCCGGATCGCTGCCCGGCTCAGCCACCCCAACATCCTGCCGCTCCACGACTCCGGCGAAGCCGCCGGCCTCCTCTATTACGTGATGCCGTTCGTCGCGGGTGAGAGCCTCCGCGCCCGCCTCCTTCGGGAGCGCCAGCTTCCGGTCGAAGATGCGCTTCGCATCGGCCGCGAGGTGGCGTCCGGGCTCGACTACGCCCACCGCGAAGGGTTCGTGCACCGCGACATCAAGCCCGAGAACATCCTGCTCGCCTCGGGACAGGCGGTGATCGCGGACTTCGGGCTGGGGCGCGCCATCCGCGCGGCGGCCGCCGGCCAGGAGCTGACCTCGGGACAGATGGTGCTGGGCACGCCCGGGTACATGAGCCCCGAGCAGGGCACCGGCGCGGAGCTCGACGGCCGGAGCGACGTCTACAGTCTCGGCTGCGTGCTCTATGAGACCCTGACCGGCGAGCCCCCGTTCACCGGATACTCGGCGCAGGCGGTCATCGCCAAGCATCTGCAGCAGACGCCGCTGCCGATCGGCACGGTGCGCCCCGGGCTGCCGCCTCGACTGGAGCAGGCGGTACAGCGCGCATTGGCCAAGGTGCCGGCCGACCGCTTTCAAACCGCCGGCGCATTGGCGAGTGCGCTGGAGGTCGGGGAGATATCGGGAGGGTTGGCGCCGGCGCCGGCACCGCCGAGCGGCCGGCGCCGGTTGATCGTCGCGCTGGCGGGAATCGCGCTCGTCGCCGCGGGCGCGGCGGTGATCCTGTCGCGGCGCTCCCCGGTGGCGGCCGGGTCGGCCGCTGCCGCGCGCGATCCGACCCACGTGGCCGTCCTCTACTTCGACGACCAGGGCGGCGTCGAGGGCATGCGGCCGATTGCCAACGGGCTCACCGAAGATCTGATCGATGAGTTGGGTCGGGTCGAGGCACTGAGCGTCATCAGCGCCAACGGTGTCCGCCCGTTCCGCGACCGCGCCGTCCCGCTCGATTCGATCGCGGGTGTGCTGTCGGTCGGCACGATCGTGACCGGCAGCGTCACCGGCACGGTGGAGCGGCCGAGCGTGACCGTGCGGCTGGTGGACGCATCCACCGGCCGGCAGCTCGACAGCCGGTCGGTGGAGTCGACCGGCAACGTAGTCACGATGCGCGGCGAGCTGGCGCGGGAGGTCGCCCGCTTCCTTCGCGAGCGCTTGGGCAAGGAGATCACCCTGCGGGAGTACCGGGCGGAGGCGCCGGACCCCGCGGCGTGGGTGCTGGTGCACCGGGCCGAGGACTATCGCGACGACGCCCGCGCGCTCTACGCGGCCGGCGACAGCGTCGGCGCCAACCGCGGGCTGACCATCGCCGACTCGCTGCTTTCGCTCGCGAGCCAGAAGGCGCCCGCCTGGTCCGTGCCACGGCTGCAGCGGGGCTGGCTGGCAGTGGACCGCATCGACCTGGATGACCAGATGTCGAACGCGGAGGTTCAGCGATGGACCAGCTGGGGACTGGAGCACGCCGAGGGCGCGCTTGCTTTGGCGCCGGACGATCCACGCGGACTCGAGCTGCGGGGAACCCTCCGATTCACGGCATGGTATTTCTCGGGCGACACATTGGTCAGCAGCCCCGCCCCGGCGGAGGCAGACCTCCGCGCCTCCGCCGTGCCGGAGAATCCCTCGGAAGGGCGCGCCTGGAGCACGTTGAGCTCACTGTTCGTCGCCCGCGGATCGTTCCAGGAGGCGTACATCGCGGCCCGGCGGGCCTACGAGAGCGATGCCTTCCTCACCGAGGCCGGCCTGGTCGTCTTTCGGCTCTTCCAGACGTCGCTGCTCGGCGGCCGCCGCGACGAAGCGGCACGCTGGTGCGCGGAGGGCTCCACCCGGTTCCCCTCTGAGTGGCTCTTCGCCTTCTGCCGGCTCACGCTGCTCTGGATGCCCGGCACGGAGCGGCCGGACCCGCGTGCCGCGTGGGCCGTGGTGGCTGACCTGACGAAGCTGGTCGCCCCGACCGAGCGGGAGTTCATGCAGCCGCGCTGGCGGATGATGATGGCGGGAATCCTGGGGCGGGCGGATCTGCGAGACAGCGCTCGCCGTACGATGGCCTCCGCACGGGCGGCAACCCAGAAGGACAACGAGATGGACTACTACGAGGCGGGATCCCGCCTCATTCTGGGCGACACCGCGCGAGCCCTGGCGCTGCTCGAGCGCCACGTGGCCAACGATCCGTTGGCGGCGGCGTACCTGGCTCAGGATCCGATGTTCCAGCCGCTGCGGGGCCAGCCGCGCTTCGAGGCCCTTGTCCGCTAGGACCCCTTCGGCGGCAGAATCTCTTCTTCGCGCGGCAGCATCAGGATGCTGCAGATCTTCTTGTGCCGCGGGATGGTGATGCCCATCATCTGCTGCTCGCTCGCGAACCGGCGCTGCAGCTCATCGGCCACCGTGCCGCCATAGGTGCTGCGATAGTAGGGCAGCAGGAATTTTTCCGCTGCTTCCATGCTGAGGAACAGGGCGTCCTCCTGCCGCGGGTCTACGTTGAGCGCCCTCTCCACGCCGTCGGCCGTGCGGTAGCGCACCGTCACCGACAGAATTTCCCCTGCTCCCGTCCCGATCGACATCGGCTTCTCCTTTTCCATTAGTACACCGCTAGTACACCGCGCCGCCTTTCATCACCCACTTCACCCGCTGCACCGCCGTCGGATCCTCAAGCGGGTTCCCCTCGACCGCGATCAGATCCGCCAGCTTGCCGGCCGCGATCGTCCCGCGGTCCGTCACGCCGAGCAGCTCCGCCGAACCGATGGTACCGGCTCTGAGCGCGTCGGCGGGCGTCATGCCACGGTCCACCATCGCCGCGACTTCGCGGGCGTTCTGGCCGTGGGGAAGCACGCCCGCGTCGGTGCCCATCGCGATCTTGACGCCCGCCTTGATCGCCCGGCGGAGGCTCTCCTTCGCGACCGCGGCGATCGAGCGACGCTTGGCGAGAATCGCCGGCGGCAGGTCGGGCAGCTCGATGTCGCGCAGCGTGGTGGTCGGCACCAGCCAGGTGCCCCGCTCCTTCATCAGCGCCAGCGCCTCGTCGGTCAGCATGGACCCGTGCTCGATCGAGTTCACCCCGGCGGCGATCGCCGCGACGATGCCGACTTCGCCGTGCCCATGCGCGGCCACCTTGAGACCGTGGCGCGCCGCCTCCTGGACCACCGCCTCCATCTCCTCGTCGGACAGCTGCTGCGCGCCTACCGTGGCGTCATGCGAGAGCACGCCCGCGGTCGCGCAGATCTTGATGACCGTGGCGCCGTACTTCACCTGGTTCCGAACCGCGGCCATGACCTGGTCGGGTCCGTCGGCGATGCCCTGCTCGACACCGCGGGGAAGGATCCCGGGCGCCCAGCCGGTCTCGTCGCAATGGCCACCCGTGATGCCGATGGCGTGTCCCGCCGCGATCATGCGTGGGCCGGGCACCATCCCTTCATCGATCGCGCGCATGAGCGCGATATCCGCGAAGTCCGAGCCCCCGAGATCGCGCACCGTGGTGACGCCGGCGCGCAGCGTGATCGCCGCGTTCCGGGCGCCCCGGAGGGCACGGTCCGCACCCGTCTCCCGCGCTCCCCGAAGCTCCCAGCCGCGATCGTAGTCCGAGCCGAGGTGGGTATGGGCGTCGATGAGCCCCGGCATCAGCGTGACGTCGCCGAGGTCGAGGGTCGTGGTTCCGGCCGGCACCGAGGCCGCCCCGACCGAGACGATCCTGCCGCTGTCCACCAGGACCACGGCCGGCGCGACGAGGGCGCCCTTCTCGACGTCCAGCATCCGGGCCGCGCGGACCACGACCGCCGTCGAAGCCGGGTCCGGTGCCAGGTCCTGGACCGCGCCGCCCTTCATCACGAACGTCACCCGCTCGAGCGCGCCGATGTCGCGCAGCGGGTCGCCCTGGACCGCGATGAGGTCGGCAAGCTTGCCCCGGACGATGGCTCCGCGGTCATCGCTGCGCAGCACCTGCGCCGCGTACAGCGTGGCCCCGCGGATGGCCTCGATCGGCTGCTGGCCCAGCTTCACCCGCACCGCGAACTCGCGGGCGTTCTGGCCGTGCGGGTACACGCTGGCGTCGGTGCCGAACGCGATCTTCACCCCGGACCGGAGCGCCAACCGGAAGCTCTGGTCCATGAGCGGAGTGACCTGATCCATCTTGGCCCGGATCGGCGGCGGCAGGAGGTCGCGCCGGATCGCCTCGCGCAGGTAGAGCGTGGGGATCAGCCAGGTGCCCCGGTCCTTCATCGCGCTCAGCACCTGCGGCGTCAGGATCGAGCCGTGCTCGATGGACGCCACGCCGGCGCGCACCGCCGCGAGGATCCCCTCGGAGCCGTGGGCGTGCGCCGTGACCGACATGCCGTGCCGCGCCGCTTCACGCACCGCGGCCCGCATCTCCTCATCGTCCATCTGCTGTGCGCCGACCGAGCCCTCGAACGACAGCACGCCCGCGGTGGCGCACAGCTTGATGACCTTGGCGCCGTGCTTGATCTGGTATCGGACGGCATGAGTGACGCTCTCGGGCCCGTCGGCCACGCCCCCCTCCGGCCCGCGCTCCGAGACGCCCGGCGCCCAGCCGGTGTCGTCGCAGTGGCCGCCGGTGATGCCGACGGCGTGCCCCGACGGGACGATCCGGGGACCGGGGAGGAAGCCGTCGTCGATCGCCCGCATGAGCGCGACATCGGAGAACCCGCCCGCGCCCAGATCGCGCACCGTGGTGAACCCCGCGCGCAGGGTGATCCGCGCGTTCTGCGCGCCGCGGAGTGCCCAGCTCGCCGGGGTGCCGCGCACGGGCTCGGCGACCCAGTCGGGAGTGGAGAGATCGCCGGTGAGATGGGTGTGCAGGTCGATCAGGCCGGGGAGCAGCGTCACGTCGCCGAGGTCCACCGTGCGCGCGCCGGACGGCGCCGCGCCGCCGACCGCCACGATCCGGCCGTCCTGCACCGTGACGGCCGCGGGACTCACCATTCGCCCGGACACCACGTCCAGCATGCGGGCCGCCCGGAGGACGGTGGCCTCTTCCTGGGCGAGGAGCGGGACCGGGACGGCGGCGACCCACAGCGCGAGAATCCAGCGATGAGGAGGTGTCATGCGGAACTAACCTACATCGCCACCGACCGCACGGTCAGATATAGTTACTCGTGGCCCGTTCTCACCCGACCGATCCGACCCGCCGCTGGGCGTTCTTCTTCGTCGCCGTCTTCGGCCTGCTCGGCGTGACGCTGTGGCTGCGCTACACGGCGCCGCTGCCGGCGAGTGCCGCGCGGATCCCGGAGTCGCGGCCCAGCTCGGTCGCCGTGCTTCCCCTGGTCAACGCCAGCCCCGACAGCGCCAACGAGTTCTTCAGCGACGGCATCACCGACGAGCTGACGGCCGCGCTCGGCCGGGTGCCGGGGCTCCGCGTCGCGGCGCCGTCCTCGGCCTTCGCCCTCAAGGGCCGGGGCGAGGATCCGAGGGTGTTCGGCCGCCGGCTCGACGTCGCCGCCGTCCTGGAAGGGAGCGTGCGGCAGGACAACGACCGCCTCCGGATTTCCGTTCACCTGGTCAGCGTGAGCGAGGGGTTCGATCTCTGGTCCGAGACGTACGAGCGGCCCGCGGGTGACGTCTGGGCCGTGCAGCAGGAGATCGCTCGCTCGGTGGTCGCGGCGCTCCGGGCGCCCGGGGCGCGACCCCAACCTGCCGCGCCGCTGCCCACCCGGAGCCTCGATGCCTACCTCATCTACCTCCGAGGCCGCCACGCCGTCTCCCGGCCGGGGGCGCCCGATCCCTCCCAGGCCGCCGCGCTCTACCGCGAGGCGATCCGCCTCGACTCCAGCTTCGCCCCGGCCTGGGCCGGGCTCGGTGGGGCGGAGATCCAGCGGGCCGTGGTCGAGGGCGTCCGTCCCGCCGACGCCATGCTCCCGGCCCGCGACGCCGCGGTGCGCGCCCTCAAGCTCGACAGCTCGCTCGCCGTCGCGCACTTCACCTTCGCCCAGGTGCGCTTCCTCTACGACCGCGACTGGAGCGGCGCCGATTCGGCGTTTCAGCGCGCGCTGCTGCTCAACCCCAATCGGCCCGAGATCCATCACTGGTACGCGCACCTGATGCTCGTGCTGGGCCGGGGGGACGAGGCGCTCGCGCACGGCCGCCGCGCCCTGGAGCTGAGTCCGCTCGATCCCGAGCTGATCGCCCACGGCGGGTGGCACTACATCCATGCCGGCCGCTACGCCGACGCCCGGGAGAGCCTCGACCGGGCCGCGGCGGTGGACTCGGCGCTCGCGGGCACTCGATACCTGCAGGGATTGCTGGCGGAGGTGCAGGGCGACTACGAGCTGGCCGAAGCGCACTACCGTGAGGCGCTCGACCTCGCCCCGGGTGATCTCGAGACGCTCGCGTCGCTCGGCCGGATCCACGGCCTGTCCGGCCGCCCGGACGACGCGCGGGCCGTGCTGGCGCAGCTCGACACGGTCTCCGCGACGCGCTACGTGTCGCCCTATCTCCTCGCCGGCATCGCCGAGGCGATGGGAGACCGGAGCCGGGCGTTCGCGTGGCTGGAGGAGGCCGTCGCCGATCACGCGGGACAGCTCGTCTACCTCGAGCTCGATCCGCGGCTCGACCGCCTGCGCGGCGATCGCCGGTTTGCCCGCATCAGACGCAGCGTCGGGCTTCCATAGCACCGGAGTGACGACTACAATAGGCACGCCATGAGCCCCACTCGCCATTTCCTCGCCATCCCCGATTTCACTCGCCCCGAGCTGAACGATCTCTTCGATCTCGCCGCCCGCATGAAGCGGGCGGGTTATGACGAGAAGCCGCTCGCCGGCCGGACGCTCGGGATGATCTTCGCCAAGAGCAGCACCCGCACTCGCGTCTCCTTCGAGGTCGGCGCATACCAGCTCGGCGGGCACGCCCTCTTCCTCTCTTCGCGCGACATCCAGATCGGCCGCGGTGAGCCGATCCGCGACACGGCGCGCGTGCTCTCCCGCTATCTCGACGGCATCATGATCCGCACCTACGATCACGCCGACGTGGAAGAGCTGGCGCGATTCTCCAGCATCCCGGTGATCAACGGGCTCACCGATCTGCTGCACCCCTGCCAGGTGCTCGCGGACCTGTTGACGATCCGGGAGATGCTGGGCGGCTGGGAGGGGAAGGTCATCGCCTGGATCGGCGACGGGAACAACATGGCCAACAGCTGGATCAACGCGGCGGGCAGGCTGGGGTTCGAGCTCCGGTTGGCGTGCCCCGAGGGCTACGAGCCGGACCAGGGAGTCCTGGAACGGAATCGGAAGCTCGCGAGGATCACGGTCACACGAGATCCGCGCGAGGCGGCCCGCGGCGCCCACGTCATCAATACCGATGTCTGGGCCTCGATGGGGCAGGAGGAGGAGCAGGAGGTGCGCGTCCGCGCCTTCCAGGGCTACATCGTGGATGACGCCCTGATGGACTCCGCCCATGCGGACGCGATCTTTCTCCACTGCCTCCCCGCGCACCGCGGCGAGGAGGTGTCCGAGAGCGTGATCGAGGGCAAGTGGTCCCGGGTCTGGGACCAGGCCGAGAACCGCCTCCACGTCCAGAAGGCCCTGATGGCGACACTGATGGGTGGGAACCAACTGAAGGGCGACAAGTGACCGAATCTCTCCGCCGGACGGCGCTCTACGAGACCCACAAGGCGCTCGGCGCCAAGCTGGTGCCGTTCGCCGGGTGGGAGATGCCCGTGCAGTACTCCGGCGGCATCCTCGCCGAGCACCACGCCGTCCGCACCGCGGCGGGCATCTTCGACGTCTCCCACATGGGGGAGTTCGAGATCACCGGCCCGGATCGCAACGCCCTCGTCAACCGGATCACCTGCAACGATGTCGCCGCGCTGGACGCGGGCGGCGTGCAGTACTCCGCGATCCTCACGCCCGAGGGAACATTCGTGGACGACTGCACCGTGTACCGGTTCGAAGACAAGCTCATGATCGTGGTGAACGCGAGCAACGTCGCCCGCGCGTGGGAGCACATCGTCGATCAGAAGGGCGGTGCCAACGTCCGGCTCAAGGACATCTCGGACGAGGTGGGCCTGCTCGCGCTCCAGGGTCCGACGCGCAGGCGCTGCTCCAGCCGCTGACCGATACCCGGCTCGACGACATCGGCTACTATCGCTTCGCGGTCGGCCGGATCAACGGGGCCCAGTGCTTCATCTCCCGCACCGGGTATACCGGCGAAGACGGCTTCGAGCTGTACTGCCGGGAGCGCGATACCGTCGCGCTCTGGCAGGCGCTCACCGCCGCCGGCGCCCGGCCGATCGGACTCGGCGCCCGCGACTCGCTCCGGCTGGAGATGGGCTACGCCCTCTACGGCCACGACATCGACGACACCATCACGCCGCTCGAGGCCGGCCTCGGCTGGATCGTCAAGCTCGACAAGGGCTCGCCGTTCACCGGCGACCGGGCGCTCCGGGCGCAGAAGCTGCGCGGTGTCACCCGCAAGCTGGTGGGCTTCCGCCTCGACGGCCGCGGTTTTCCCCGGCACGGGTATCCGGTGTACCTGAACGGCCGCGACGTGGACGTGGTCCGGAGCGGCACCATGAGTCCCTCCCTCGGCCAGGCGATCGGGACCACCTACCTGCCGGCGGACGCGGCGAAGGTCGGGACCAGGTTCGAGGTGGAGTGCCGCGGCGAGCGGATTCCGGCAGAAGTCGTGAAGCGGCCGTTCTATACCAAGGGATCAGTGAGGAAGTAGGTCCGATGCGGCTCGCGATCCTCACGATTTCCGACGCCGGCAGCCGGGGCGAGCGCGCCGACACCTCGGGCGACGCGATCGCCGCCTGGGCCGCCGCCAAGGGATACACGGTTGTTGCCCGCTCGCTCGTGCCCGACGAAACCGGCCCCATCGCCACCGCGCTCGCCGGCTGGGCCGACGGAAGCACGGCGGACCTGATCCTCACCACCGGTGGCACCGGCCTCAGCTCCCGCGACGTCACGCCCGAGGCGACCCGCGCCGTCCTAGACAAGGAAGCGCCGGGCATCGCCGAAGCGCTCCGAGTTTCCGTGCTCCCGAAATTTCCTCGCGCCGCTCTGTCCCGCGGCACCGCCGGCGTCCGCGGCAGAACGCTGATCGTCAACCTGCCCGGCAGCACGGGCGGCGTCCGCGACGGTCTCACGAGCTCTCGACGGCATCATCGACCACGCCGTCCAGATCGTCCGCGGTGAGCACACGACTCACGACTGAATTCTGTCCACCTGACCGCCTGACCGCCTGACCGCCTGACCGCCCAAACCGCCCTTCCGCCTTCCCGCTCCGGACAGTACTTTTTCCCCATGCGCACCCTCCTGATCTGCCTCCTGCTCGGCCGCCGGCGCCTCCTCCCTCCAAGCGCAGGCGCTCGAGGACCGAATCACCGATCTCTTCATCTTCGGCGAAGGCGACGAGGTGCTCTTCCTCGGCGGCTCGGGCGGTTCGGAGAATCCGCAGATCCAGGTCCACGGCGATCACTTCATCCCGGCCGCCGTGTCGGGCAACGCCACCATCATCTCGTTCCTGACCACGTCCATCGGGAGCAATGTCGCGAACCTGCCGGTGAGCGCCTCCAGCGGCGGTGAGACCTTCCGCTTCGAGGGCGCCACGCCGGTCCGCACGTCCCTCTCGCCCGGCCCGATCTACGCCGAGCGGGCGCAGACGCTCGGCTCGGGACGGCTGTACATGAGCCTGTCGCGGACGGGTCTCCACTACGAGACCCTGCGCGGCGTGCCGCTCGACGCCGTGCCGCTGGTGTTCACCCACAGCAACGTGGATTTCCCCAACTGCGACGCGATCTTCGGCGGGGATTGCTCCCTCTACGGCATTCCGTCGTTCGAGAACGAGGTCATCGAGTTCACGCTCGGGCTGGACGTGAGCGTGGACGTCACCGCGTTCGCCCTGACCTACGGCATCAACGATCGCATCGATCTGGGCGTCGTGCTGCCGTTCGTGAAGACCTCGCTCCGGGGGACCAGCACCGCCACGATCATCCCCTTCGGCCAGTCCGGACCGCCGCCGCACTTCTTCGCCGGCACGGAGGAGAACCCCATCCTCTCCGCCAGCCGGTTCGTCGAAGGCGCCTCGTCCGGCCTCGGCGACGTATCGGCGCGGGTGAAGATCAACCTGCGGGAGTCGTCGCCGGTGTCGCTGGCGGTGCTCGCGGAGGGGAGGTTTCCGACGGGCAGTGAGGAAGATCTGCGCGGCTCGGGTGCGGTGGCGCTGCGGGGGCTCGGCATCGTCTCGGCGCGGCTGGGCGACTTCTCGCCCCACGCCAACTTCGGCTACCAGTACCGCGGGCGGGATCTCGATCCCGACGCGTTCCTCCTGACCGCGGGCTTCGATCAGCTCCTGAGCCCGTGGGCCACCATGGCGGCGGACCTGATCACCGAGTTCCCGGTGGGCACCAGCGAGATCCCGGTGCCCGGCGAGGTCGTGCTGGAGGAGCCGTTCCGGCGGACCGTCCGGACTTCCACGATTCCCGACCGCCGCGACGACATCATCAACGCGTCGCTGGGCGTGAAGCTGAGTATCCCTCGGGCGGTGACCTTCATCGCCAACGGCGCGTTCCCGCTCAATCGCGGTGGGATGCGACCCGACGTGCTCTACACGTTCGGGGCCGAATACACCTTCTGAGCGGACCTCAGCGGAGCGAGGCGATCCGCCAGCGGGTACCTTCGCGCCGCAATGAGGCCTGGAACGTGACGGGCTCGCGCTGGATCCGGTGCGTGCTCGGATTGGCGAAGACGTAGACCCCCGCGAGTCCCGCCTCGGCCGCATCGCCGGCCACCTTGAGATCCGTCACCCGCAGCTCCACCTGAATATCCGTCACGCCGCCGAAGAAATCTTCCCACTCGCGCGTCTGCTCGGGCGACAGGCCGGGGTAGATCCGCCGGATAGCCTCCACGCTGCGTGACTCGATCGCCTTGCCGTAGTCGGCGAAGAGCGCGCGGATCTGCGGCGCAGGGTCCGCCGGCGCCGGCCGAACGGTGTCGGCGAGCGGAGCCGGGGCGGGAGGCGGTGCGGGCGCGGCGGCGGCAACCGGCGGCGGCGCGGGGACCGGCGTAGGCGCGGCAGAAGCTTCGCGCTCGCGTACCGCGGCCGCCTGCGACCACATCGTCGCGGCGGCGGAATACTGCGCCGCCGCCTCCGCCGTGCGCCGCCGCCTGGCCAGCGCCACCGCGCGCGTCACGCTCGAGTCGCCGCGGAGCAGGATCGAATCGCCCACCTGGAGGCCGCGCGCACGGCTGCGCGCCGCCGCCGCTTCCGCCGCCAGCCGCGTCAGCATCGCCGAGTCTTCCAGCCACCGTGCATCGGGCGACGGCTGCGGGCGGGCGCGGGGCTGAGGAGCCGTGCGGAGGTCGTTGTCCGACAGGGTGTCCGCCGACGCCTTGGCTGACTCCGCGAGGGCGATCGGGGCCGGCGGTACCGGCGCGGCCGCGGGCTCCACGACGGCTGGCGGCGTCACGTTCGCGCTGACCGGCGGCTCGTGTGGGCGCGACCGAACGAACAGAAACGCCGCCGCGCCGACCAGCAGGACCGCGACCGGCAAGGCGAAGCGCCGCAGGCCGGACGTCAACATCTCCCGAACCCGCCCGCGCCGGCGCAAGCGCCTGGAGCGGCACGGTGCCGGCGCTCGGCGTCGTGAGGGTATCGAGGGCGTGGATGATCTCGTCGGCGCTCTGCGGGCGGTCGGCCGGCCGCTTCTCCAGGCATTTCATGATGACGAGCGCCAGCAGGGGAGGGACACCCGGCCGGATCTTGTCGATCGGCGTCGGCATCGACCGACAGGTGGGCGCCGAGGACCGCGTGCGGCGTCTTGCCGGTGAACGGGGGCTCGCCGGTGAGCATCTCGTACGCCGTGGCGCCGAAGGCGTAGAGATCCACCCGGTGATCCATCGAGGGATCGGCCGTCCCCTGCTCGGGCGCCATGTAGTGCGGCGTGCCGAGGGTCACGCCCAGGGAAGTGAGGCCGGGGTGCGCGGCGCCATGCTCGAATCCGCTGGACGCGGTGAGCGCCTTGGCCACCCCGAAATCGGTGACCACCGCGACTCCATGGGACAGCAGCACGTTATCGGGCTTGATGTCGCGATGGACCACGCCCTGTTCGTGGGCGTACGCGAGCGCGGACGCGACGTCGCGGAGCACCCGCACCGCCTGGGGCACGGGCAGCTCGCGCTCGCGGATCAGCCGGGCCCGGAGCGACTCGCCGTCGACGTAGGGCATGGTGAAGAACGGCAGGCCGTTCGATTCGCCGGCGGAGAGGAGCGGGACGATGTGGGGATGCTGGAGCTGCGCCGCGAGGTAGATCTCGCGGCGGAACCGGTCGACGCTGACGCCGGCCGCGAGCTCCGGAAGCAGCACCTTCACCACGACCTTCCGCTGCAGCGACGTCTCCACCGCCACGAAGACGCGGGACATCCCCCCGCCGCCGAGCTCGCGCTCGATGCGGTAGACCTCGCCCAGCGATCGCTGCAGCTGTTCCTGGAAGTCGAGGGTCACGGTGTCCAATGTAGCACCGGGTCCGGGGTCGGGGTGTGCCCGCCAGGGCGTAAATCTCCTTTCACGCTTTGCGTCATCCGGTTTGATTTCCGGCCATGCCGTCCCAGATCCTCATCACGATGGACGACCTCGAGACCGCAGTCCCCCTCAACGCCGCCCTGGAGTCGGCCGGGTTTACCACGGCGATGTTCTCCTCGCTCGACGACGCCCGCGGCGCCGTCCGCCGGGAGAACCCCGATCTCGTCGTGCTGACCGGCGCGGTGCACGATCCTCACGCGACGCAGCTCGCGGCCCTGGCCCGGGACGCGGAGATCTCCACCCTGGCGCTGCTGGAGCCGACCGACTCCGAGCGCGCGGAGCGGGTCGGCCGGCTCGGCGTGACCGAGACCATGATGAAGCCGGCGCGGCCGGACGAGATCGTGGAGACGGCGCGCCGGCTGATCGAGCGGCGGCGGTTTCAGGAGCGGACCGGGATCATCGGCGAGAGCCCGGCGATCCAGGAGGTGCTGGTCAAGATCGAGCAGATGGCGCCGGTCTCCAGTACGGTCCTGGTCCAGGGCGAGAGCGGCACCGGCAAGGAGCTGGTCGCGAAGGCGCTGCACGACCTCTCGCCGCGGCGGGGGAAGCCGTTCATCGCGGTCAACTGCGCCGCGCTGCCGGAGACGCTGCTGGAGTCGGAGCTGTTCGGTCACGAGAAGGGCGCCTTCACCGGTGCGGCGGAGCGGCGGCTCGGCCGCTTCGAGCTGGCGGATACGGGCACCATTTTCCTCGACGAGATCGGCGAGATCCAGCTGTCGACCCAGGTGAAGCTCCTGCGGGTGCTGGAGAGCCGGACCTTCTTCCGGGTGGGCGGCAGCCAGCCGATCAAGGTGAGCGTCCGGGTCATCGCCGCCACCAACCGCTCGCTGCGGGATGGCGTCGCCCTCGGCGAGTTCCGGGACGACCTCTACTACCGGCTCAACGTCCTCAACATCTACCTGGCGCCGCTGCGCGAGCGGCGGGAGGATATCCCGCTGCTCGTCCGGCGGTTCATCCGGGAGTTCGCCCAGGCGCACGACCGGACGTTCCGGGGGATCACCGCCGAGGCCATGCAGCGGCTGGTCAGCGCCCCCTGGCCGGGGAACGTCCGCCAGCTTCGCAACCTCATCGAGAGCATGGTCGTGCTGGCGCCGGGTGCCGAGATCCGGGCGGCCGACATCCCGTCCGACATCCTGGAGGTTCCCGGGTCGCTGCTGCCGGTCCGGATCGGATCGCTGGGGCACGGAGCGGCCGGCTCGGCCGGGCCGGAGCTGGAGTTCATCCTCCGGAGCCTGATCGAGTTGAAGCTCCAGGTCGAGGAGCTGCGGCGCCGGCTGGACGACCAACCCCAGCGGGTCCAGGTCATCGAGCTGGGAGACCATGCCACGGTGGCGGATGTGTTGCCGGCAGGCGACGGGGATGGGGCCCACCCTGTGGTATACCGGCCCGGGATGACCATGGCCGAAGTGGAGAAGGCGACCATCGAAGCAGCCCTTCACGAGTACCAGGGAAACCGTCGTAAGGCCGCGGAAATTCTGGGGATAGGCGAGCGCACCTTGTACCGGAAGATCAAAGCCTATCGGCTGGAATAGCTTAGCTGTTCAGTACAAGGTCGGCACGATGGCTAAGTTCTACTGTATCATTGTTTTGCACCATCCGGCCTATTGACAGTCCCGCCTCTGGCCGTCAAATTGCCACTGTCTTACCTGACTCCCCCTGGCCAGGGTACCCTTGAATTTCGCGATCGACGCCGAGCTCTGTGTCGCCTGCTTGGCATGCGTGCGCGTGTGCCCCACCGATGCTATCGCGGTGGCGGGCGACGAGCCGCTCCTGCTGCAGGTCGTAGACGAGGCCTGCATCCGGTGCGGCCAGTGTCTCCCGGCCTGTCCGCATGGTGCGGTCAAGGTAAATGGCGAGATTGGCAAGGCTCTCGCCATTGCCTCGCAGGGTGACGGGATCCTGATCCTGAGCCCGGAGTCCGTCGCCCATTTCTACCCGGCCACGCCGGAGCAGCTGATCAACGCGTGCTACGCGGCCGGGTTCCGGGCCGTCACCCGGGGCGTGATCGGCGACGAACTCGTTGCAGCAGAATATCTTAAGCTGTTGGAAGAGGAGCCGTGGGGGACCCTGATCCGCTCCACCGATCCGGTGGTGGTGGAGACGGTGAGGACGCAGTACCCCGAGCTGGTCCCCTATCTGGCGCCGGTGACGCTGCCGGCGGTGGCTGAGGCGCGATATCTGCGAGCGCTGTACCGCACCGGACTGAGAATCGCGTACGCCGGCATCTGTCCGCCGGTGGACGACACCGACCTGGACGCGGCGATCACCTTCGGCGATCTGGAGCAGATCTTCCGGATCCGGGGGGTGAACCCGATGGCGCAGCCGACCTTCTTCGAGCGGGTGCCGGAGGAGCGGCGGCGACACTTGAGCACCGCGGGCGGGCTGCCGCTGGCGCTGCTGGAGGAGTCGAGCTACTCCAGCCGCCGGTTCCGGAAGATCCGGGGACTGGACGCGCTCCGGGCGTTGGCCCGGGCCGTCGCGGTGGACCGGATGGATCTCGGCTTCGTGGACATCCTCTCGACGGAGGGGGCGTTGGACCATCCGCTCTCGGGACCTCATGAGGAGCTGTACTGGCGCCGCGAGCTGGTGGCGAGCACCGAGCCGCCGCGCAGCCGGTTCCCCGTGGTGGATGCGGCGGTGGTGGCGAGCATCGGGGCCACCTTCGCCATCAAGCCGCGCCGGATGAAGGCGGATCCCGGAAGCGGTGGCGGCGGTGCTGGAACAGATCGGCAAGGGACCGAACGGCCGGGCATGGGACTGCCGGGCCTGCGGCTTCGAGACCTGCCAGCGGTTCGCGGAGGCGGCGGCGCTGGGCCGGGCGAGCATGCGGCAGTGCACGCCGTACCAGGAGCGCCGGGCGGACGAGGCGCAGCGGGCGGCAGCGGTCGACACGATGACGGGGCTGAGTACGTATCGGGTGCTCAGGGATCAGCTGGCGTTCGAGGTGGAGCGCTCCAAGCGGTCCAACGAGGGGTTCGCGGTGCTGTTCCTCGACCTGGACCGCTTCAAGGAAGTCAACGACCAGTTCGGCCACGAGGCGGGCAACGACATTCTCCGCGCCGTGGCGGGCGAGATCCGCAACGCGGTCCGTGCCTCCGACGTGGCGGCGCGGTACGGCGGTGACGAATTCGTGGTGATTCTCACCCGTACCGATCTCCAGGGCGGGGCGCGAGTGGCCGAGGCGCTGCGCGCGGGGATCGAGGGAACCGGACGCCGGATGGGGTATCCGCCGGGGCTGATCACGGTCAGCATCGGGCTGGCGGAGTTCGACCCGAAGGAGCCGGCGGAGGTGGACCTGTTGGTATCGGCAGACCGCGCGCTCTACCGGGCGAAGGCGGCCGGACGCAACGCGGTCGCGTGATTCGGAAGGGCGCGCCCCCGCGCCCATGAACGGATAGCAACCGGGAAGAGGGTGGGACCGTGACGGGATTCAGTCCAAGACCAAGCGGGCCAGTGAATGTCGGCACGCCTCCGCAGGCGGGTCAGCCGCGGACGAGCGGGGCCGTCGAGGCCATTCCGGATCCCTGGGGTGTGCGGCGGGCGGAGAACCTGCTGACCAGCCTCGAGGGGATTCTTTCGGCGCGGGTCGTGACCACGCCGCTGGGCGAGGTGAGCGAGGTCCACATCCTGGCGCAGGCGGGCTTGCAGCCGAAGCAGCTGGTGCGGAACATCGAATCGGCGCTTCTGGCGCAGCTCGGCCTCAAGGTGGACCACCGGAAGATCAGCATCGCCCAGACGGCGGACGTGAGGCCCATCGAGGCGCTGGAGCGGGACGTGGTGCGGGACCGGTTGCTGCAGCGGGCCATTCTGTTCGAGAACATGTCGGTGGCCCCGGGCAAGCGGCCGCACCGGATCGCGATCACCGTGACGCTCTCGTACCGGGCGCAATCCGAGACGGCGGAGGAGGAAGCGTCGGACACGCCGCGGAGCCGGGTGGAAGGTGCGGCGAAGGCGTCGGTGACGGTCATCGACCGCCTGCTGACCGATTTCTCCATCGCGCTCGAGGGCGCGAAGATCGTGGACGCGTTCGACCGGCAGTTCGCCTTCGTGGCGGTGCAGGGGCTGGGGGGACGGGAGACGTCGCTCCTGACCGGCTCCGCAGAGATCCGCGAGAGCGCGGAGCGGGCGGCGGTGTTCGCGGTGTTGGACGCGACGAACCGGTGGACGGAGGCGCGTCGGCCTGGCTAGGTGGGTCTCGGGGTAGATGAGCGGGTGCTCTTACGCACCCGCGGTTTTCTGACCGATACTAGCGACTAGGAGTGGACCGGGCGGCTGGCCCCAGGGGGGTCGGGCTCGGCATAGCGAAAAGGGTATCACGGGCGGTTGATGGGAGCGGCAGGCTCACATCTCAGGGAAAGGAAAAAAAGGTTAGGGGATCCCGGTCTCTGCAGGACCGTAGGTGCTGGACAACGAGCCCAGCGGAGACTAGCGGAAAAAAACTGATTGAGCGGAGCGTCTGGCGGCCATAGCGAGGCATGCCACTTCCCGAATTCTTCGTGTTCTTTTACGGGGGTGACGCTCATGTTGAAGATCAGCTGGCTCGCAACGTTTGCCAACGCGCTTGCAGGTTTGTTTGGCAGGGGCGAAGGGCAGAACTGGGCATAAGGTTTTGCCCAGGGGCCGGGATCCACTACCTGTCTGCTCCATGTCACGTGAGACGAAGCTCTACCTTCTTGTAGCTGGTGTGGCGAGCGCTGCTCTCATCGCGAGCACGACCGCATACCAGCTCCGGTCACCATTCCCTGGTTGGTGGCCTCTCGTCACATTTCTTTTCGTCGCGACCCTCCTTGAAGGTCTTACCACCACCCGCCTGCGTGTTGCCGCGACAGGATCCACTTCATTCGTTATGCATCTGGCCGCTGCCCTATTGTTCGGCGGCTATTGGGGTGTCGTAGTTGCCGGCGTCTCCACCTTTCTTGGCGAAACGGCACGTGGCAATCCTAGCCATAAAGATCGTCTTCAACGTTTCGCAGCGGGTCCTTGTCTGTTTCCCTCGCCGTTGCGGCGTATTTGGCTGCGGGCGGCGAACTTCCGCCGGCCTATCTCAGTGTTGACAAAGAGCTCGCTTCGGCTGCAGTACAGCGGGATCTTGGTCTCTTCTTTCTGTTTGCTACGATCTACTTCCTAGTAAACTCAGTCGCGGTAAGCAGCGCCGTTGCGCTTAGCTCTGATAGGGCTTTCCGCGAGGTCTGGAATCTCAATACTCGTGGTGTACTGGGGTACGATCTCGGTGCGAGTGCCATCGCTCTGCTTGTCGCTTGGCTCTACACCAGGTTCGATCAGTGGCTCGGCTTCGGGTCGATTGGCCTCATCGGTGTCATTCTTCCGATCATAGCTGTCCGCCACATCTATGGCTTGTACCACCAGCTGCAGGATAGCGGTCAGGAGCTTCTGCAGGTGATGGTCAAGGCAATAGAAGCCCGTGACCCATACACCTCAGGCCATTCAGTTCGCGTGAGCGAGCTGTCTCGTACGATTGCGGTTGAACTCGGTTTGCCAGCGAAGGAAGTTGAGCAGATAGAAACTGCTGCGCTCCTACACGATGTAGGGAAGATCCACGAAGAATTTGCTCCGCTCCTTGCGTAAGGAGGGGCGCCTCACGCCTGAGGAGACTGCTCTTATGCAGACTCACTCCGTGAAGAGCGCCGAACTCGTTGGGATTATCTCTAAGTTTAGAGGATTTATTCAAGATTCTGTGCGCCATCACCATGAGAGGTGGGATGGTGAAGGATATCCTACGGGTCTGAGTGGAAAGACGATCCCACTTGGGTCGAGGATTATTCTGATTTCAGACACGATCGATGCGATGACCACAGATCGTCCCTACCGCAAACGGCTGCCCCTTGAGGTGGTGATTGCGGAACTTCAGAAGTGTAAGGGGACACAGTTTGATGCTGAGCTGGTGGACGTCGTTGTGTCGTCCGTCGGCGTGCGGCGATTGATCGCTGGCCCGAGCGCCGACCTGGAGCCCCGCGAGATAGTGCCTACACGATCTCGCCGCGTGAGCTGGCCAGCTGGTGCCCTGTGGAAGACCCGCGGCGCGTAACTCCTCAGGGCAAACTCTGCAGCCCTTGAGCCTTAAAGGCAGGTCGCAGTAGGTTGGAGGACTCCTAGTCTTTTGAGTTGGCCTTCAATCGTTGATGGCAGTTTGGCTAGATGTTCAGCCAGTAGCGCTGTAAGCGCAGTCAATCGGCTCGGTGTCCCTTCCAACAGTAGCTGAGCACAGGTCAACTCCGCGCGATCTACCGCATCAAGTTCATTTCTCCGCTTGTCCAATTCCCCCAGTATCGATCGAGCGCTCGACATCGTGTCGTCACGCCGTGAAACAACCGCGAGCCACCTGGCGAACACCCCAGCGAAGGCCAGAGTCTGAAGTGAAGGCCGAGTGCCACCGAGGGCCTCTCTAGCTTGATCCAGAGCAGCATTCGCGTGACCACAGAGAAAGAGCACATCCGCTCGGTACAGCCCCCACACTTGCACCAACCACGCTGGCGCATCATGCGGAATCTTTGAATCCATTGCTTTGAAGGTGCTTAACGCGTCCGATAGTTGCCCCATCAACGCGAGTGCGGATGCCCTGCAGTACGTTACTTGAAGACTCTGATAACGAGAATATTCTCCGATGCTCGCTTTGTCGGCCCAAGCTAGAATTTCATCAAACTTGCCAAGACGATAGCAGCACATTGCCAGATTAGTTGCGATGCACATTTGTTGCCCTTCGTTCCCGAGGCGACCTGCAATGGCGTATGCCGTTTGGTAATTGGTTTGGCCGCCCTCATAGTTTCCCTCACGGCACTCGGCAACTCCTAGACCCACGTACGCCCTTGCGAGAGTTGAGTTGGCAACGCGCCTACGATCTAGTGAGGCGACTAGAGTGTTTAGCTTCGCCACTACGGCGTGATGTTGGCCGGCATAGTACAATAGCTGTGCATGTGAAAGGTCAAGCTGGTCAAGTTCGTCCTCTGTGAGTCCTTGTCGCGGAATCTGTTGTATCGCATTAACAAGAGCTTCTGAGTGAGTGTTACTTCTGATGTCGGTCATCATTTGTGCGGCGGCGTTCGCGGCTTTGAGGCGCTCTTTTTGCAGCGGTTCTGCTTGAACGACCTTGAGAAGAGTCTCGATGTTGCGGTGACTAGTCGCAGCATCTGGCGCTGTGACACGATGCTCAGCGAGTATGGCGTAGACAGCTCCCAATGCTCCCGTGCGAGTCAGTCCGTTGTTCGCAAGCACCCTTGCTGACTCCTTCCAGCGTCCCTGCTCTTGAAGCGCCTCAGCTAGCAGAAGCCTGGCCACTTGTTCATCCTGAGGGGCCAGTTGTGTCATGGCTGTCTCCAGCGCGCGGACAGCGGAATCCAAGGCACCGTGTGCGATCGCTTCCTGAGAGCCCTTAAAGAGATACGCGGGGAGCTTCGCAACTTCCCCCGCACGAGTCGCGTGCCATGCGATCTCAAGGCCCAGGAATCGCACTCCCCGGTGGTCTTCGGCTATCAGGCGCTCAGCGATGCTTGAATGTAAGGACCGCCGAACCGGGGACGGAATCTCGAGATATGTAGCAGCCCGCACAAACTCATTGACAAATTCAAGCCCGGTACCGTTGTCACGCAGCACTCGATGCCTGACTAGGTCTGTCATTGCATCGAGTATCTGACCGGAGCTTAGGTCGGCTATTGAGTACAGGGAGAGGTCATTCAACCGATGGCCAAGCACTGCAGCTACGCTTAACACGTGCCGTGTGTCATCATCGAAAGCAAGATTCAGGCGATCAACAAGGCGTTTGTAGATAGGGCTCGTACCGGTACGGGGGGTAAAGTTGACGGTCATGGCAGTGAGTGCTAATGCCAACGATTGGTCCTTGATTTGTTGCCCAATCCTGAGCTAGGAACTCCAGGATCATCGGATATCCTCCTGCCGCTCGGATCATTGCTCGTCGAATGGAAGGATCAAGTGACGGGCTATGTGGGGGCGAGAAGGCAGGCCAATAGCTCATCACTCTCCTCACTCGATAGCGGGGGAAGATCAATTTCTTGTATGCCGACCGACAAAGCATTGGTGCGAAGATGAGCGGCCTGTGAGGGACTCAGCAACTCCCCAGGGCGAGCTACGAGAACAAGCATGAGAGGCAACCTCGTCAGAACGATGAGCTATTAGGTGCAGGACGCTCAGGCTTGCGTCATCACAAAGATGCAAGTCATCGATCACCAGTATCACTGGGTGCTCTTCGGTAAGTGTTTGCAGTAGCTGGCAAACAGCATCTGTCAGCTTTAGGCGTGCCGTTTCGCCGCGGCTCTCGGTCACCACGGGTATGGCTGGGAAGCGACGACGGACATCCTTGATCGTTAGGGCCATCTCGGCTAGCGCCTCAGGAGGAGTGGCTGACACTCCAGGGCAGTCCAGGAGTCCCCGGATCAGGTTGCACAAGGCGGCATAGGGGATTTCCTGCTCCAGGTCATAGCATTGGGCACGAGATGTGATACGCGCCTTCCAGGCCTGCAGCCGTCGTAAGACGATCAACCAGAGTCGATTTGCCTACCCCCGAATCTCCCAAAATGAGCGCGTGTGCAGCCTCTCCTCGTTTTGTGCTCTCCCATCCTTCGTAGAGCAGTTGGTATTCACGCGCTCTGCCCACAAATGACCGATCTCGCCACTGTTCCGTTCTAACACTCGGACTATCCGCAGGGCTAGCGCTCTCCCACCCCCTCCGCCTCAACCGCGCCGCCATCTTCTCCACCATCTCCGACGGCTGCGCCCCCACCGCCTCCGCCAACCTCCCCTTCCACTCCTCAAAGATCCTCAGCGCCGTCAACCGATCCCCCGCGAACGCCCGCGCCTCCATCTTCGCCCGCACCGCTTCCTCGCTCAGGTCGTCGAGCGCCAGCATCGTATCCGCCAGATACTCGATCTGCCGGCTGTCCGCCGTCCGGCGACACCGATCGATCAGCTGCACCAGCGCCGCACGAATCGCCGGCAACAGGCGAGCCCGCTGCCGATCCTTCCAGAGCCCGAACTCCGCCGCATCCGGGATGTCGAACCCTTCGAGAAACCCCGCGACCTCCAACGACTCCTGCGTGGCCGTCGCCATGATCTCGCCCGCGAGCAGACGGTCCAGATCCATGCCGACGCACCCTTCCACGAGCATGACCTGATCCCGCGTGGCCTCGATGGCGCCGGGCCCGAGTCGCGGACGAAGAATCGAGAGCGCGGTGGCCAGGGAGTGGCGAGCTTCCGGGAGGGGAACATCGGGCCAGAGAAGCTCCGCCAACCGGTCGCGCCGGTGCGTGCGCTTTCCCTCGACCGCCAGATAGATCAGGAGGGCCAGATGCTTCTTGGTGCGAATCCGGACCGGTTCGCCGGTCGAAGCGAACAGGGCCGGCTGCCCGAGACAACGGAGGTGAGGGCGTTCGTGCATGCGACCCTCGGAGGCGTGTTCTCCGAGAGTATGCGGCGCTGACAACAGAGCGTCAACGCGCGTGCAGAGGTAAAATCAGCTCGTGTGTCGAGAGGATGTAGGAAGAAATGCTAGGTTGGCGCAAAAATGACTGTTCGTGGCGCAAAAACTGTCTGTCTGATGCTGTGCGCGGCGGTTGAGGCCTACCGCTCCGCCGCTGCCACCGCCATCCGCTCGATCTCCCGCTCCGTCGTCTGTGCCTCCCCCATGGCACCCAGCCCGCCGAATGCATCCATCGCCTCGCGCATCGTCTCCTGCGCTTCCTTGGCGCGCCCGGTCTCCGCGTAGAGCCGCCCCAGCTCCCGGGCCGCCTCCGCCTCCGTCAGCCGCGCACCCGGTGATCTTCGCCAGCTCTCGCGCCTGCACCAGCCGCAATTCCGCCTGACCCAGCAGTCCCTCCGCCCGATCGCAGAGCGCGAACACCCGGTGCACGTCGGCCGCGTCGAAGTGCGCGCCGAGCGACTCGAATCCCCGCTCCGCCGACGCCACATCCCGCCGCGCCTGCTCGACCCGCTTCAACGCGATCAGGATCTCGGCCCGGTTGAGCAGGCACAGCGACACGAGGTGGGTGTCCCGGCTCGCCTCCGCCAGGTCCTCGCAGGCATCGAAGTGGTCCACCGCACGACGATTGTCTCCCCGGTCCGCCGCGAGCATGCCCAGGTTGTGATGCGCGATCGCGCTGCCATGCGCATCATGCTGCTGCTCGTACGCTTCCAGCGAGCGCCGGTAGTGCGCCTCCGCGATCTCGTGGTGCCCCCGCATGTTCGCCACGATACCGAGGTTCTGCTCCACCCGCGCGAGGATCGCCGGCTCCTCGCTCGCCAGCGCCTCGGCTTCCCAGAGCGCCGTCTCCGCCGCCGTCAGGTTCCGGGTCTCGAGCTCGATGCCGCCCAGGGTGTTGAGCGTCTCCGCCGTCAGTCGCCGGTCCCCGATCATGGTCGCCACCGCGTAGCTCTGCTGCAGCGCGCTCCGCGCGCGGACCGTGTCCCCCGCCTGATGCGCCAGGACCGCCCGATGGCGGAATGCCGCCGCCAGCGTCGGTTGGTCCTGCTGCCGGGTGGCCGCCACGATCAGCGCGTTGTACGCCGAGTCCGCATGCCGCAGCGACCCCGCGAGCTCGTACGCGCGCGCCTGACTCAGGAGCGCGGACGTGTCCACCCATCCCAGCCAGTGGGTCCCGCCGTGATCGGGGGAGTGGCCTACCATGAGGCGGTCGAGCGAGGCAGGAAAAGATCTCCGGGTTCGAGACGGCCAAACAGCTATGGAAGAAGCCTGCCAGGGTAGGGCACGCGGACTCGCCGGTCAAGCGTTCGGATGCTGGATAGCGTCAAGAACCGCGACAGCAGCGTCGTATTTGGCTTCGTAGCGCAAGCGCTTGCGAGGGTCCGGAAATTGTTGCCGCCATTGGTGTCCGGTCCCGTCTCCGTCCCGCGCATCTGCCGATGAGCCCCGGTCCTCCGCGGGCCCGTGACCCCGGCAAAAGGACAGACAAATGAGCACCGTGCTACAGCCCGAGAGTCCTTCCGGAGCATTCCGGATCCGCCGCTCCGGGGCCGCCCCAGCCCTGGAACCCCCCAGCCAGCCCTCCCCGGTCCCGGCTCCACGCAAAAGGCTCGACCACGTGGACCTCCTCCGGGGCCTGGTCATGGTGATCATGGTACTCGACCACGTGCGCGCCTATCTGACCGAAGCGCGCTTCGACCCGACCGACCTGGCGCGCACCGACGCGGCGCTGTTCGCCACCCGCTGGATCACCCATTTCTGCGCTCCGATCTTCGTCTTCCTCGCCGGCGCGAGTGCCTGGATCGCCGGTACCCGCCGCACCCGCGGCCAGCTCTCGACGTTCCTGGTGACCCGGGGACTCTGGCTGATGCTGCTCGAGCTGACGGTCATCAGCTTCGGCTGGTATTTCACCACCCGGATGTCGTTGGGCGCCGTGGCGCAGGTGATCTGGGCGATCGGCGTCTCGATGATCGTTCTCGCCGGTCTGATTCACCTGCCTCGGCCCGCGATCGCCGCGTTCGGCCTGGTGCTCGTGTTGGGGCACAACCTGCTCGACGGCGTCCCGCCCGACGCGCTGGGCGCCTGGGGTCCGCTCTGGCGGATCCTGCACGTGCCCGGCCCGCTCGGGGTCGCGCCGATGTTCGTGCTCTATCCGCTGATTCCCTGGGTCGGCGTGATGGCGCTGGGGTACGTGGCGGGCGAGATGGTGTTCCGGGAGGATCGTGCCGCCGGGCGGCGGCTCGCGGTGATCGGCGCGCTGATGATCGCGGCGCTCGCCGTGCTGCGCGGCATGAACGGCTACGGCGAGCCCAGCGTGCGCCTGGTGGACGGCGACCCCGTCCTGGTGGCGATGTCGTTCCTCAACCTGACCAAGTACCCGCCGTCACTCATGTACCTCCTGATGACGCTGGGTCCGGCCCTCATCGCCCTCAGCCTGCTCCGTCGGGCCCGCGGCCCGATCGCCGACGTCTTCGTCACCTTCGGCCGAGTGCCGTTCCTGTTCTACGTCCTGCACATCTACCTGGTGCACGCGATCGCCGTCGCGGCCGGCGTGGCGCAGGGATACCCCGCGTCGGCGATGCGGAACGTCTTCCTGTTCATGCCCGAAGGCTATGGGTTCGGGTTGCCGGTGATCTACCTGACCTGGCTCGCAGTCGTGGCGGCGCTCTATCCCCTCTGCCGGCGCTACGCCGCGCTCAAGGCACGCAGCCGGGCCTGGTACCTGTCATACCTGTAGCGGAAGGGACAGGGTTGAAGCTCGGCCCCTGTCCCCGCTATGCTCCGGCATCACCCCGACCCGGAGTCCGGCCATGCGTTTCCCCTGTCGTCGAATCCTCACCGCTGGTGTCGTCGCGGCCGCCGCCACGCTGGCCGCCTGCGGCGACTCCAGCGCCCCGGACGACGATCCGCTGCCGGACAACGCCGCCACGGCGGTCGGGCTGACCGTGCGCGACAACGTCGAAGCCTCGCTCGACGCCTTCTATCCGGTCCGGCTGCTTCAGCCCTTCACGACCGGCGCGGTGGACGATCCCTGCGTCAACCCCTCCGCCGCCACCGATTCCGACGGCGATGGCGTCCCCGACGAGGCCAATTACAACTTCACCGCGCCTCCCTGCCGCTTTACCGGTGTCCGGGGATTCACGATCGACGTCGTGGGCCAGCTCCGGATCGTCGATCCCGCCCCCGAAACCGCCGGCTTCGGCGCCGACATCAGCCTCACCGGTCTCCGCTTCGGCCTCCGCGCCGAGGAGGGCGACCTGGAGTATGACGTCACGAGGAACGGCACCATCGCCCTCAGCGGAAGCCCCGCGGGCCTCGAGCAGGAAGTGAGCCTCCAGGTGATCCGTACCTTCACCGGATTCTCCGACGCGCAGGTGGAGCACGTGTGGACGGTGGGCTTCGATCCCGAGACCACGCTCCAGATCAACGAGCCCCTGCCGAGCGGCTCGGTGACGGTCGCCGGCACCGTCGCGTGGAACCGCGGCGACGAGCAGTTCAACCTCACGATCACCACCGCCACGCCGCTGCACTACGACGCGGCCTGCGCCTCCGCCGGCCAGCGCTTCGATGACGGCGAGCTTCGGATCGCCGGTACGTTCGGTGAGACTCCGGGCTACGTCCGCATCGAGTGGCAGCGCTGCGGCGGCGACCCCGACATCGGATTCGTCGCCGACGAGTAGTGCGACCGTTCGTCGAACACGCGAGATCGGCCTTCTCTCGATCGTCGGCCGGCGTCCTGGTGTCACCTCGGTCGCGGCGGAGGCTGCGTGTCGGCGTCGAGGAGTCGCTGCGACCGTCATCGCTTGTCCACTTCCAGTAGTTCCGGGTCGCCACATGCGTTCATGCGGTTGAAATCAGCGTGAGCTTCCGGCGCGGCCTGTCTCCGGCCTCGGCGGCCGGTCCGGCAGCCATTGCTATCGGTCTCGCCGTCATGGGTGGATGGCTGCTGGATGTAGTTCAGCTGAAAAGCATTCTACCCGGCCTGTCGTCGATGAAGTTCAACACCGCGCTGTGTTTCGTTCTCGCTGGCCTGTCCCTCACGCTCTCGAAATCAGCCGCGGCGGACCGCCGGGCCAGGCGCTTCGCGCAGGCCTGCGCCCTCACTGTCGGTGCTGTCGGCCTGTTGACCTTGACGGAGTACGCGTCGGGTCGGTCGTTCGGATTCGACCAGCTCCTGGTCCGCGATGCGACCACAGGCCTGTCCGCCGGCTACCCGGGCCGGATGGGCATCAGCACCGCGCTGTGTTTCGTGCTGCTGGGCATCGGGCTGTACCGTCTGCCGCGAGCGACCTGGCGGAGCCATGCGCAGACGGAAATCTGCGCGTTGACCGCGGGGCTGATCGCCTCGATCTCCCTCATCGGTTACGCCTACAGCATCCCGAGCCTGACCGGATTCGCCTCGTACACTCAGATGGCGGTCCACACCACGGTGGCGTTTCTGGTTCTCTCCCTGGGGGCCGTGGCCGCCGCTCGTGGCCCGGCCATGAGCCTGCTGCTCAGCCCGCAGGCCGGCGGCCTCATCGCTCGGCATCTGCTGCCCACCATCCTGCTGGCGCCGCCGGCCATCGGCTGGGTGGTGCTCGAGGGTCGGCGCGCGGGCCTCTACGAACACGAGTTCGGCGCCGCCATGATCGTGGCCTCCACCGTGATCCTGCTGGGCGGGGCGCTCCTGTCGGCCGGGAAGGCGGTCAACCGCGCTGACGAGGAACGCAAGCGGGCGGTGAAGGCGCTCACGGCGAACGAGGCCCGCCTACGCCATGTGCTCGCATCGAGCACGGTGGTCATCTACGCGACGAGGCTCGTCGGGCAGCGATTCATCCCGGATTGGGTCAGCGAGAATATTCGTGAGCTGCTCGGGTACGACCCGCAGGAAGCACTCCTCCCCACCTGGTGGGAGGACCACCTCCATTCGGAGGACCGCTCGCTCGCGCTCGCGGGCCGCGCGGAGGTGCTGGCTAAGGAGCGGCTGTCCCTCGACTATCGGCTGCGGGACAAACAGGGGCACTATCGGTGGGTGCACGAGGAGTCGCGCGTGGTGCGGAGGGCCGGCGGTGGCCCGGCGGAAGTCTTCAGCGCCCTGGTGGACGTGACCGAACAGAAGCGCCTGGAGGGCCAGTACCAGCACGCCCAACGCATGGAGGTGGTGGGGCGGCTGGCGGGCGGTGTGGCACACGACTTCAACAACCTCCTGACGGTGATCACCAGTGTGTCCGATCTCCTGCTGCTCGATCTCGAGCGGGGCCACCCCATGCGCGAGGACGTCGGACAGATCAAGCGGGCGGCCGAAAACGCCGCGAGGCTGACTCAGCAGCTGCTCGCCTTCAGCCGGCGTCAGATGATCCAGCCGAGGGCCATCGACCTGCGCGGCGTGGTCGTCAGAACGGAGGCGCTGCTCAAGCGACTGATCGGCGAGGACGTCGAACTGGTCACCCGACTCGACCCGAACCTCGGCGTGGTGCGGGCCGATCTCGGCCAGATGGAGCAGGTCATCACCAATCTGGCCGTCAACGCCCGCGACGCGATGCCTGATGGGGGGAAACTCACGATCGCCACGACCAACGCCGATATGGACGAGGCGTACGTCCGGGACCACTCGCCTGCCCGTGCCGGTCGCTACGTGTTGCTCTCTGTGAGCGATACCGGGATGGGCATGGATGAGGCGACCAGGGCCCGCCTGTTCGAGCCGTACTTCACCACCAAGGACCCCGGCAAGGGCACCGGACTGGGCCTGGCGACGGTCTATGGCATCGTAAAGCAAGCCGGCGGATTCGTTTGGGTGTACAGTGAGCCGGGTCAGGGCGCGACGTTCAAGGTCTACCTCCCCCGGATCGATGAACCCGCCGATCCCCAGGTCGCGCCTTTCGTCGGCACGCGCCTGCATGGCAACGAGACCGTGCTCGTGGTGGAGGACCAGGCGCCCGTGCGCACCGCCTTGTGCAGAGTCCTCGAGCGCCATGGCTACACGGTCATCGAAGCCGCGGATGGAGACGAGGCGCTGCGGCTGGCGACCGACCGCCCGGGGCCGATCCAGGTGGCGCTGACCGACATCGTCATGCCGAACATGGGTGGCGGCGAGCTGGGCAGGCGCCTGTTGGAGATCCGACCCGATCTTCGAATCGTTTACATGTCGGGGTATCCGGACGCGGAGGTGACACGGCACGGCGTTCTGGAGACGGGCATCACGTATCTCGAGAAGCCGTTCACGCTCGACGCCCTCTTGCACACGATACGCGCCGCCCTCGACGAAGGGAGTGAGGCACCAGAACCGGGCTGAAGACAGGGGTAGGCCAAGCCGTGCTCGCGGCGTTCGTTCCGGCCTGGCGGGCGAGCCGGCAGGACGTGGTCGTGGCCCTGCGGTCGGACTGAGGACATGCGAAAGGGCCGCGGATCGCTCCGCGGCCCCTTTGCATCGCAGTGACTTACTGAACGATACCGACCGGCTCGATGATGACTTCCCGCGCTCCGATGTCCAGGCCACCCTGCTCTGAGGACGCCGACGCGGTCGCGGCCGGCGGCGGCAGGCACGGATCAGGATTCGGGGAGGCCTGCAAGGTGTAGTCCTCGCCCTGCGGCACGACCTTGTAACCCAGGTCCTTCATCGCCGCCGACGTCATCGGGCTCAGCGGATTGATAAAGTTGGCGGACGCGCCGTTCAGGAATCCGGTCATCAGCTCGTTGAAGAACGTGTTCTCGTCCCAGTGCGAGTTGCGAGTTCCGGCTCCGCACGGCAGCCCTTCGACCGGAATGCTGGGCAGATCTCCTCCCAGGCTCCGGTACTTCGCCCGCGCATGGCTGCCGAGGAACCGGGGATCGACGGTGTTCGGGTTCTCCAGCAGCGTCCGCTGGAAGATGCCGGGGATGTTCAGGTTCCAGATACCGCCGCTGAAGCCGAGCACGTGTCCCATCTCGTGCACGATCACTTCGTCGAGCAGGCTGTTCGCCTCGAGGAACGCGAGGTCATCGGTATCGAAGAACATCACCCCGTAGAGCGGCAGGCCGTCGCTGAACCGCACGAAGCAGGCGCCCGCCTGCCCGAGGATCCCGCCGGGACCGTCGATCCGCTGCAGCAGCACGTTGATCATGATGTCGTCGATCACGCCGTTGAACGCCGGAAGTGGAATGCTGGGTCCGCAGCCGTTCGCCGGGATCTCCCCTTCAGTCGCCTCCACGTCACCCTTGATCAGCGCCTGCCAGCGCGCGGCGCCGGTCTCGAACTGCTCACGCTGATCTGCTGTGGGGGGATTGATGAACCGGAGGGTGATCTGGAACTTCTGGGCTGCGGTGGGAGGAACGCCGGGGTGCTCCTTGACTAGTTGAGCGGTGCGAAGGATTGGAAGCGATCCGCTCTCCTGCACCGGTTCGAGCCGTGGTGTATTCGTGGGCGACGAGACTTCATCGGGACCGCAGGCGGCGAGCGCCGCGGCGCCGAGCACGAGCGAAAGCGTAAGCACATTGCGCATGGATGACCTCCGAAAACGGTGCTGGAAACCCCGGCTCACGCCGGGTCGCGCCTTCTTCGGCAGCCGGACTGCCTCATCGATCATTGAGGTCCCGGGGCTTTGCGGACCGGCCTCGCGGCCGGGGTGCCTTTGTCGGAATGTTGCGAAGTTGCGAACGAACGAACGGAACTACGACAACGGAGTGGTTAGCGTGGATGGTGGCAACGTACCATCGGGCCCGCCGAATATTGGGAAGTCGGGCCCCGCTGGCAAGTGGAAAATTCCTTCCTACTCCTCCTCGGGCCGCCCGAACATCAGCTGAATGAACGGCTGATCTTCATCCTGGGCAATCAAATAGACGTGGTCGCCCAGCTCCAATCGAGTCGAGCCCTTGGGCGGGATCAACCGGTCTCCCCGAACGATGAGCGCCACTGAAGCGCCCTCCGGAAAGTCCAGCTCGTCCAGCCGAAGCCCGCACACCACCAGCGCCTCGTCGATGTAGTACGACACCAGATCGCCGCGCAGCGGCACGCGCGACTCGATCGCCATCACCGCGTGGGGCGCGGGAGGCGCGGCCGACTGGAGCTTGAGAAGCTTCGTCGCCCACGCGACGGTGCCGCCCGGGGCGAGCGCGCCCACCACCACGATGAAGAACACGAGATGAAAAATCCGCTCGGCGCCCGGCGCGCCGACGAGCACCGGATACGTCGCCAGTACGATCGGCACGGCGCCGCGCAATCCCACCCAGCCGATGAAGAGGACCTCTTTCGGCGGATAGCGGAACGGCGCGAGGCAGAGGGCCACGACCAGCGGCCGGATGACGATGGCGAGCAGCAGTGCCACGGCGAGTCCGAGCCCGGCGACCTCGCGAAGCTGGGAAGGGAAGACCAGCAGGCCGAGCAGGGCGAACATCCCGATCTGCGAGAGCCAGGCGAGCGCGTCGAAAATCCGGAAGAGCCCGGCGCGGTACGGCAGTGGGCCGTTGCCGAGCACCACGCCGGTCAGGTAGATCGCCAGGAACCCGCTGCCGTGTATCAGCGTTGCCACTCCGAAGGAGAGAAAGCCGAACGCCAGCATCAGCGCGGGGTAGAGTCCGCTCGTGATGAGCTGCAGGCGCCCGATGATCGCCCGGCCGCCGAACCCGGCGGCGACGCCGATCGCGGCGCCGATCACCAGCTCCCGCCCGATGCCGAGCAGCAGCGCCGGAACGCTGAGCCCACCGGGGTGCATCAGGTTGTAGGTCAGAGCGGTGACGAGGATGACGGCCGCCGGATCGTTCGCGCCGGACTCGACCTCGAGGGTGGCGGCCACCCGTCGCTTGAGCTGGAGGCCGCTCGCGCGAAGCACGGCGAAGGTCGAAGCGGCGTCGGTGGACGACACCGTGGCGCCGAGCACCAGCGCGGCCGGCCACGCGAGCCCGCCGAGCCAGGCGACCCACGCGACCAGTCCGGCGACGAGCAGCACGCCGACCGAGGCGAGCACGCCCGCCGGCGCCCAGACCCGGCGCATCGCCACCAGCGGGGTGTTGAGTCCGCCGTCGAACAGGATCAGCGCCAGCGTGAGCGAGCCGATACGGAACGCGAGGCGGTAGTCGTCGAAGGGAATGCCCCCGATGCCCTCGGAGCCGGCGAGGATGCCGACCGCGAGGAAGAAGAGGGCGATCGGGACGCCGAAGCGCTGGGAGGCACGGCTGGACAGCACGCTCACCATCAGCAGGACGCCGCAGATGGTGAGGAGGAGCGCGATTCCCGCCGGTTCGCTGGTGGGCATGATCCGACGAGGTTAGCACCCGGCTGGCGCGGACCGCCAGATCCCGGCATACTGGACCGCGATGGCCCACGACACCTTCATCTCGGCGCTCGCCCTGATCGGGCTCGTAATCCTGGTCGCTTCGCTGCTCTCCGGGGCGGTCGAGCGGGTGGGCTTGCCGCAGGTCGCGATCTTCCTCGTCTTCGGCGCGCTGCTCGGCCCGGCGGGTCTGGCCCTGGTGGAGCTGCCGCTGGAGTCGGAGTCGGTCGAGGTGATCGCCACCATCGGCCTGCTGCTGGTGCTCTTCACCGACGCGATCCGGGTGGACTTCGGCGAGGTGCGCCTGCACCTCAGGCTGACCGCGGTCATCCTCGGGCCGGGCACCCTGCTGCCGGCGATCCTGATCGCCCTCGCGGCGTGGCTGCTGCTGGGTCTCCACCCCGCGGCGGCCGCGATCCTCGGCGCGGCGCTCGCGTCCACCGACCCGGTCCTCCTCGCCACGCTCATCCGTCATCCGGCACTGCCGCCCGTCTCCCGTCTCGCGCTCCGGCTGGAGAGCGGGATGAACGACGTGGTGCTGCTGCCGATCGTCGTGCTCGGCATGTTCGCGCTGGCAGGCGATGGCGGCGCCGAAGGTCAGACCCTCGGCCGCCACGTCGTCGGGCTCTTCCTGCTGGGGCCGCTGCTCGGCTTCCTGGTGGGATTCGTCGCCATCACCCTGCTCGACCGAGTCCGCCGCTGGGTGACCGTCCGCCGGGACTACGAGTCCATCTACGCGCTCGGCGTGGCGTTCACCGCCTTTGCGGCGGCGGAGGCGGTCGGCGGCAGCGGCTTCCTCGCCGCCTTCGCCGCCGGGCTCGATGGTCGCGGCGCTCGACGTCGAGCTCTGCGACTGCTTCCTCGACTACGGCCAGGCAACCGCGGAGATGTTCCTCCTGCTCACCTTCGTCGCCTTCGGCGTCAGCATCATCTGGAGCGGGTTCGAGGTGGCGGACGGCCGTGTGCTGCTGTTCGCCGCGATCGCGCTGGTCGTCCGGACCCTCGTGCTGCTCCCGGTGCTGTCGTGGGCGGGGGTCGAAGCGCAGAGCCGGAAGGTCATCGCCTGGGCCGGTCCCCGCGGGCTGAGCACGCTGCTGCTCGCGCTGCTGCCGGTGTTCGCGGGCGTCGAGGGATCGGTCTACCTGTTCCAGGTCACCTGCCTCGTCGTGCTGCTCTCGGTGATCCTGCACGGCGGCGGGATCGCGATCTTCCTGGCGAAGAGCCGCCAGGGCGAGCGCCGTGCCGCCCCCGCTGGCGGGGTGATCTCGCCCGCGCCGTTGGCACCGCATCCCGAGCGCCCGGCCACCATCCATGAGGCCGCGCCGGTCGGATCGGTGCCCGAGCGGATCACCATCCCCGAGCTCCGGCACCTGTGGGAACAAGGCGAGCCGGTGACCGTGCTCGATGTCCGCACCGAGCGCAGCTATCGCGATGATCCTCAGATCGCCAAGAACGCCCTCCGGATGCCGCCGGACGACGCCGTTCGGCTGGCGCGAGAGAAGGGACTCGACCACCACGGATCGCTGGTGCTGTACTGTACCTGACAGGACGAAGCCACAAGCGCCCGTGTGGCGCGAGAGCTTCGGAATGCAGGCTGGAAGAAGGCGCGGGCGCTGGTGGGTGGCTGGGTAGCGTGGAAGAGCGCCGGACTTCCGGTGGTGGACAAGTGACGAGGGCGGGGCGGCCGGTGGCCGTTCCGCCCTTCGTTACATGTGGGCGGCATAGCGGTTGCCCATCCGATGATGTCCGCTGTGTCTCCCTGCCGGTGCAAAATTCTGCACCCGCAATCCAAGTGCTGGTCTGACAAGTAGTTCAAGACCAACTCTTCCGCACCCGAGGTTGGAGGCGACCCCCAATGCGCGTCCCGCAATACGCAAAGCGCTCCCTTGCGGCCCTGGCCCTGACCGCCATGGTGGCCTGCGGCGGAGACTCGAACGGCCCCGATACTCCCTTCGACCCGGATGGCACCTCGGCCGACATCGAGGCCATGGGGTCCGCGTTCGACAGCCCCGCGACGGCCGGATTCAGCGTGGCGTCCGACGCGATCGCGGGCGTCCTCCAGTTCTCCCCGCCGGCCGCCGCCGCCGTGCGGGCGATGCCGACCAAGTCGCTGGTCGGCGGCAAGCCGGGCGCGAAGCAATACGCCGTGAAGGTGGCCAAGGCCTACCGTCAGCCGAGCTCGGCCGCCTACTCGACCGCCGCATCGGTGCCCGCCGAGTACCTCGGTGTGACCTTCGTCTACAACCCGGAAACCGACCTGTACGAAGCGTCGGAGCTGACCGGCGCGCCTGAAGATGGTGTGCGCTTCCTGGTCTACGCGATCAATCCGATCAGCGGCCTCATCATCGAGCCGGTGGTCGAGGTGGGTCACGCGGATATCGTGGTGACCGAGTCGGCCAGCGCCGCGACGGTCCGGATCGAGCTGGTCTCCGAAGACGTCACGTACCTCGACTACAGCGTCGGCGTCACCGGCGGCGTGAACTCCGCGACCGTCACCGTCTCGGGCTTCGTCAGCAACGGCGACGACCGGGTGGACTTCGACCTCGATACGCACGTCAATGCCGCCGCGCTCTCGGTGGACTACAGCCTCATCGTCCCGACCCGGAGCGGCTTCCGTATCGACTTCGAGGGCGAGATGACCTCGGGGTCGTCGACCTCGAGTCTCGAGGCCCGCGGTCCCCACGGCACCGTTGCAATCGCGGGAAATCACGAGGGCGATTCCGGGACCTTCGAGGTCAGCGTCAACGGCGAGCTGTTCGCGACCGTCAACTACACCACGGGCCAGGAGCCCGAGATCGTCGGCGCCGACGGCCAGGCGCTCACCGAGCAGGAGCTGCACGCGCTCGGGTTGGTGTTCGCCGTGTTCATTCAGGGATTCGATTTCGTGGAGGACCTGCTGGATCCGCTCGCCTGAACGTGAGCGTGTCACCCTGAACGAAGTGAAGGGGACCATGGCTGCCATGGTCCCCTTCGCTTTGCTCAGGGTGACATCGCGTCCTACCCGAGCCAGCCCTTCGCGCCCACCAGCTCCCGCACCAGGTCCTCCCCCGTCCGATCCGCCGCCTCGGCCGCGAAGTTGGTGACCACCCGGTGCCGCAGCACCGCCGGCGCCACCGCGCGCACATCGTCGAGATCGGCCATCGGGCGGCCGGCCATCGCGGCCCGCGCCTTGGCGCCGAGCACCAGGTACTGCGACGCGCGCGGGCCGGCACCCCAATCCACGAACTCCTTGATGAAGGACGGCGCGTCGCTGTCGTTCGGGCGGGTCATGCGCGCCAGGGTCACCGCCGCACGGATGAGCCCGCGCGAGACCGGCACCCTTCTCACCAGGGACTGCATCGCCAGAACCGACGGAGCGTCGAGCACCGCGTGGAGCGGCGCGCGCACCTCGCCGGTGGTTTGCTCGACGATGGCCTCTTCCTCGCTTCGGCTGGGATAGGCGACCCGCAGCTCGAGCATGAACCGGTCGAGCTGGGCCTCGGGCAGGGGGTACGTGCCCTCCTGCTCGATCGGATTCTGGGTGGCGAGGACGAAGAACGGATCGGGCAGGTGGTAGGTGGTGCCGCCGGCGGTGACCTGGTGCTCCTGCATCGCCTGAAGGAGGGCGGCCTGGGTCTTGGGGGGCGTGCGGTTGATCTCGTCGGCCAGCACCACGTTGGCGAAGATCGGCCCGTGCACGAACCGGAACGCCCGCCGGCCGGTCGTCAGGTCCTCCTCGATGATCTCGGTGCCGGTGATGTCGCTCGGCATGAGGTCAGGGGTGAACTGGACCCGGTTGAAGCTGAGCTCCAGCGCTTCCGCCACGGTCTGGACCATGAGCGTCTTCGCGAGGCCGGGCACGCCGATGAGGAGCGCATGGCCGCCCGCCAGGACCGCGGTCAGGATGCCGTCCACCACGTCTTCCTGGCCCACGATCCGCTGCGCCACCTGGGCCCGGAGACGCCGAATCGCGGCGACCAGATGCTCCAGCTGTTGGACGTCGTCTCCGGGGACGCTCTGGGTTGCAGTCATGGTTGAGATTACCCGTGAACGAGTGCCAATGCCAGCTTGCGAAATTTTTCACAAGCCGGTAGGTTTGCCCCGTGAACACCCCGGATCCGGACGGCGGAAAGTCTCCTGGGCCGATGCGTTACGCCGGGCTCGGGATCCAGCTCGCCGTGTGCCTGGTGGTCTTCGTCTTCGTCGGCCAGTGGGCGGACCGGAAGCTCGGGACCGGGGGCATCATGACGATCCTGGCGGCGTTCCTGGGGTTCGGCGGCACCATGTATTCGCTGATCCGAACGCTGAACCGGAAGGACCGCGACGGCGAGTGAGCCGAGCCGGCCGCTACGCCGCCGGGGTGGCCGCGGTCGGGGTCGCGGGGCTGATCGCTACCGGGTCGGCGCCGGCCGGGTCGAGACCCGGGATCCTGTGGGGACTCGCCGTTGGCCTGCTGCTTCAGAGCCCGTTGGGGTGGTGGACTCTACGGGCGATCGGGACCGAAAGGTTCCTCCCGGTCTGGGGATTGGGTATGCTGGTGCGCTTCACGGTCGTCGGGCTGGCGGCCTTCGTGCTGATGCCGGCGCCGGAGCGGCTGGCGGTGCCGATGCTGGTGACGATGGTGGCGGTCCTGGTTGGACTGCTGCTGGTCGAGGGAATCGTGGCGATGCGGGAACACGCGGGGGAGCAATGACGGGTTTCGGACGGATGATCGCGGGTCTCATCGTCGCGGCGCTCGCCGCGGGGGCCCCGCTCGCCGCACAGGAGCACGGCGCCACCACGGCCGAGGTGGCCCGCAATGCCGTGGCGGCCCCGGCGTCGCAGCACGAAGCGACCGAGAACCAGATCGACATCGTCCACCACATCGGGAATTCGCACGAGATCGAGATCCCGTTCGTCGGCGTCGTTCCCCTGCCGCACTTCCCGCCGGTCCACATCGGCGGCCTGACCCTCGATCTCTCCCCGACCAAGCACCTCGTCTTCATGTGGCTCGCCGCCACCATCGTGGCGCTGACGTTCCTCTTCAGCGCCCGGGCTGTGGCCCGCGCGCAGGCGCAGGGGCGTCCGGCAAAGGGATTCGCCGGCGCGATGGAGGCGCTGGCGCTCTATATCCGGCAGGAAGTCGTGCTCCCCAACGTGGGCCACCACGGTGAGGGCTTCGCGCCGTATCTGCTGACGCTCTTCTTCTTCATCCTGGTGATGAACCTGCTCGGCCTGATCCCCTATGGGTCGACGGCGACGGGAAATATCGCGGTGACCGCGGCGCTCGCCCTGATGGCGTTCGTGACCATCGAGGTGGCGGGGATGCGGGCCCTGGGTCTCAAGGGCTACCTGCACACGATCTTCTACCTGCCGCCCGGTCTCCCCGGCCCGCTCAAGCCGATCATGCTGATCATCATGACGCCGGTGGAGATCATCGGAAAGCTGTCCAAGCCGTTCGCGCTCGCGGTCCGGCTCTTCGCCAACATGACGGCGGGACACGTGCTGGTGCTGGCGCTCATCGGGCTGACGTTCCTGTTCCAGAGCTACCTGGTCGGCATCGCGGCGGGAGCGCTGGCGACGGCGATCATGCTGCTGGAGCTGTTCGTCGCGTTTCTGCAGGCGTTCGTGTTCACGCTGCTGACGAGCGTGTTCATCGGGCTGATGCGGGCGGAGCACTAAGGACGTAACACTCCGGCGTTTCGCGCGCCCGCGCGACGCCGGTACCGTAGTCCGCCGTCCGGCGGACGATACCCGCTGCTCGTGGCCCATGGCCGCAGCGTCGGCGGGTCACCGCGGGGGAGTCGCTCAGGGAGAGGCGGCTCGAGCGCGGCGGGCGCGACTGGTATCTGATCTCCCGACCAACGAGGAGTACCACATGCTGTTCATGCTCGCCCTGCTGCAGGCCGCCGCGGCGGCCGGGCCCGATAAGGGCTTCGGTCTCATCGGCGCCGGTCTCGCCGCCGGACTCGCCGTTCTCGGCGCCGGCATCGGTATCGGCCGCATCGGTGGCTCGGCCACCGAGGGAATGGCGCGCCAGCCGGAGAACACCGCCCGGATCCAGACCGCGATGATCATCTCCGCGGCGCTGATCGAGGGCGTGGCGCTGTTCGTCGCCGTCATCGCGTTCCTGATTCAGGGCAAGATTTCGTTCTAAGGCGATCGCTGAGCCACCGGCCGAGCGGCCGGTGGCCCGGCAGCCGAAGCACCCACGGGAGTCTCGATGCTGAATCTGATCCTCGCCCTCCAGGACCACGCGCCCGCGGCCCAGGAGCACGCCTCCGGTCCGCTGACGGTCGAGGGCGGTCTGATGATCTGGACCATCCTCGTCTTCGCGGCGCTGATGCTGATCCTGGGGAAGTTCGCCTGGCCGGCGATCCTCGGCGCCGTCGAGGCGCGGGAGCAGGCGCTGGAGCGCCAGCTCGCCGAAGCCGCCCGCGACCGGGAGCAGGCCGCGGCGCTGCTCGCGGAGCACCAGAAGCTGGTGGCGGACGCCAAGGCGCAGGCCCACGGGATCATCGCCGAAGGCCGCACGGTGGCGGAGAAGGAGCGGGCGCTGGCGGTCGAGAAGACCAAGCAGGAACAGGATGATCTGTTGGCACGGGCCCGGCGTGAGATCGGCGCCGAGCGGGACAAGGCCGTGGCCGACCTGCGGCGCGAGGCGGTGGACCTGTCCCTCGCGGCCGCGTCCAAGCTGGTCGAGAAGCGGCTCGACAGTGACACCGACCGCAAGCTGGTGGTGGACTTCCTCGCTAGCCTGGACGACAAGAAGTGAGATCGACCACCATCGCCCGCAACTACGCGGAGGCGCTGTTCGAGATCGGCGAGACGCGCGGAGAGACCGACAAGTTCGCGTCGTTGATCGACGCCGTGGCGGGTGCAGTCGAGACGACACCCGAGGCCCAGGCGGTCCTCATGTCACCCAAGGTCCCCAAGGCGGAGAAGTCGCGGCTGCTCGGCGCCGCGCTGCAGGGTACGTCCAAGGAGTTCGTGCTCTTTCTGCAGGCGCTGGTGAAGCGGGGGCGGCAGCGGCTCCTGCGCGAGATCGCGACGGAGTACGAGACGCTGCTCGATCTCAAGCACAACCGGGTGCGCGCCGGCGTGACCCTCGCGCGGCCCGCCGATGCGGCGCTCCAGCGTGAGATCCAGGCCGCGCTGAGCCGCCAGCTCGGCAAGGAAGTCCTGCCGACCTTCCATGTGGATCCGGAGATTCTGGGCGGGACCGTGGTGCGCGTAGGCGAGCGCATCCATGACGGCTCGGTCCGGCGCCGGATGACCAAGCTGCGGAGACATCTCCTCTCGGGCTGATCAGCCCGGGAGCGGCTGCAGGTCGGGCTCCACCCAGCCGAACCTCGCCTCGACCGACATCAGACGGTCCTTGCTGTAATGCCGGAGCGGCAGGTCCTTCGCGCCGTACCGTTCCAGCAGGCGGTTCACCCGCGCCGCCCAATCCGCCCCGCCCGCCGCTTCCTCATTCGACACGTACGCACAGATGACCCGCATGTAGAAGCGGGTGATCGTCTCGTGATAGCCGCGGCTCGGCGTGGTGACGACGCCATGCACGGCGTTCACGCCGTTGATCCCCTCGCGCATCGCGGCCAGGGCCTCCTCGTACGGAAGCCGGGACGCGTACCAGAGCGCGACCGCGAGATGCGCCGAATGGGTCCACTCCGCCTGCGGAAGCGTCCGGTCGGCGAACCGCTCCACCAGCCGCAGCACCTCATCGGCATGATCGAACAGCGTCACGTCCTGCGCGGTAGCGGTCATGCGCCCGCCTTGCCGGGCGCGGGCTCCCCGGCCGGACGCTCGGCGGTGACGCGCTTCCGTGAGGCCTGGGCGGTCTGGATCATGAGCACGGCGCCCAGGATGAGCCCCATCGCGGCGATGGTGCGCGGGAGTGATGCTCTCATGCAGGATCAGCCAGCCCAGCAGCACGGCGACGACCGGATTGACGTAGGCATAGGTCCCCACCACCGTCGCGGAGGCGTGGCGCAGCGCGTAGGCATACGCCGTGAACCCGACGATCGAGCCGAAGACGATGAGGTACGCCAGGGCGCCGAGTCCCGAGGGCGACCAGCGCCACTGGCTCGCCTCGCCGAGCACCAGGCCGAGCAGGGAGATCACGATCCCGCCGGCGAGCATCTGCACCGCGGACGCCGCGTAGGGGGAGGTGTCGGTCGGATTGCGCTTCGAGTAGACCGTGCCGAGGGCCCACGAGGCGCTGGCGAGCGTGAGCGCGATCGGGCCCCGGAGATCGGCGCCCAGCAGCTCGCCGGGCGTGACGCCGGCCAGCAGCGCGCTCCCGAGGAACCCCAGCGCCAGCCCCACGCCGACGCGCCAGCTGAACACCGTGGTGCCGCCGGGCCAGAGCGCATCGAAGAACGCCGCCCAGAGCGGCACGGCGGCGACGTACACGCTGGCCGCGCCCGACTCGACGTGCTGCTCCGCCCACACGACGACCGCGTTGCCCCCCAGCAGGAGGAAGACGCCGGTGATGGCGTTGACCTTCCAGTCGTGGAAGCGCCGCGGCAGATGGTCGCCGATGGCGAGCACGATGCCCGCGAGGATCAGGCCCGCGATGACGAAGCGAACGCCCGCGAAGAGCATCGGGGGCAGGTGCATGACGCCGACCCGAATGGCGAGATAGGTCGAGCCCCACACCGTGCACACCAGGAGATAGGCGATCAACGCCTTGCCGCGCAGGCCCGCCATCAGTCGGCCTCCACCGGGACGATGCCCGGCTTCTCGAATACCGTGGATAGGACGATCGTGGTTCGCGTACTCGCCGGATGACCCGGCTGCTTGATCTGGCGCAGGACGTCCTCGAGTCGCTCGATCGAGGGCGCGGCGACCTTGATGACGTAGCAATCTTCGCCCGCGACGTGGTGGCACTCCAGCACGCTGGGATTCTCGGCCAGCGTCTGCACCAGCGGCTCGTCGCGCGCGTGCTCGCTGACCGGGATGCGGATGGCGACGAATGCGGTGATGGGGAAGCCGGCCTTGGCCCGGTCCAGCCGGGCGTGGTAGCCGCGGATGAAGCCGGCCTCTTCCAGCCGCTTGACCCGCTCCATGACGGCGGGGCGGGAGAGCCCGATCTCGTCGGCGATGGCCTGGTAGCTGGCCCGGCCGTCGGCGGCGAGGAGCTGGAGGATGCGCGTGGAGATGGCGTCGAGCGCTGCGTTCACGGGCGATGCTCCTCGTTTGCTATTCGTAGGCAGCATACATCGTGGACCTACGGACTGTCAACAATATGGTTTCAGAAGTGACGAGTAGGAGGTATAAGTACTTGACGCACAACGATTCGTAGGCTGGCTCCCGTGCCGCACCCGCCGCGCCTACTTTTCGCCCGTGTTCCTCCTCGCCTTGGTAATTGCGCAGCAGGCGGCCCCGGGCGGCCTCCCACCGTACTGGCAGCAGGAAGTGGCGTACGAGATCACCGCCCGCCTCGACGAGCCCTCCGGCGTGCTCGCGGGCGAGGAGCGCATCCACTACCGCAACAACTCCCCCGACACCCTCGACTCCTTCTCCCTCCATCTCCACCTGAACGCCTTCCGTCCCGGCTCCCGCTGGGCCGATGTGGACTCGGTGGAAGGGCGGCGGCGGTTCAACGACCTGAAGGATCCGGACTACGGCTTCAACCACGTGCGCGCCGTGCGCATCATGGGCGAGCCGGTCGAGCCCATCTATCCCCTCGCGCCCGACAGCACCGTCGTGCGCTTCCAGCTGCCGGAACGACTCGCCCCCGGCGACACGATGACGGTGGAGATGGCGTGGGACGCGCGGCCTTCCACGGTACCCCGACGGCAGGGCCGTCAGGGCCGGCGGTTCGACTTCGCGCAGTGGTATCCCAAGGTGGTGGTGTACGACCGGTTAGGTTGGAACGAGCGTGCGCTCATGCCGGCCGGCGAGTTTTACGGCGAGTTCGGCAGCTTCACCGTAGATCTCGACGTGCCGGCCGACCAGGTGGTCGGCGCCACCGGCGTCCCGGTATGCGGCGATCCGGGCTGGGAGCGCGCCAACCGCACTCCTTCACGGCCGGTCGAATACCTCCGCGACGTGTACGGCGCATCGACGCCGGCGGCCGACGCCTGCCGCGGCGCGGCCCCGGGCCGCAAGCGCATCCGCTGGTACGCCGAGCAGGTGCACCACTTCGCCATGTCGCTGAGTCCGGAATACCGCTACGAGGGCGGGCGCCACGCCGGGACCGCGGTGCACGTGCTCTACGCGCCGGGCGACGAGAAGAGCTGGGGCGGCGGGGTTGCGGTCGAGCGGACCGAGCGCGCGCTCGCGTGGCTCGAGCACATCTACGGGCCGTTCGGCTGGCCGCAGTTCACCAACCTCCATCGCATCGAGGGCGGCGGCACCGAGTTCCCCATGGTGATCATGGACGGCTCGGCCGACCAGGGACTCATCGTCCACGAAGCGGGCCACAACTACACCATGGGCCTCCTGGCGAACAACGAGTGGCGCGAGGGATGGCTCGACGAAGGATTCACCAGCTTCCAGACGACCTGGTTCTGGGAGGCGATGGGTCGGCCGAACACGTATCCCGAGACCGAAGCCGGCGTGCTCTTCGGCGACCTCGACGGCTTCTCGGAGCCGCCGAGTCTCCCGGCGGAGGCGTACCGCGACTTCGACTCCTACCAGGAGGCGATCTACACTCGCGGCGAGCTGTTCTTCCACCAGCTCCGCGGCATCGTCGGCGATGAGACCATGCTGCAGATACTCCGGACGTACTATCAGCGCTGGCGCTTCCGCCACGTGGACGAGGCCGCGTTCCGCGCGGTCGCCGAGGAGGTCTCGCACCGGGACCTGTCGGCCCTCTTCGCGCAGTGGCTCCATACCACCGAGCTGTACGACTACGCGATCGGCAAGGTGAAGCGCGAGCGCCGCGACGGCGGATGGCGCACCCGGATCGAGGTGCTGCGGAAGGAATCGGGCCGCTACCCCGTCGACGTCGTCCTCGTGGCCGAGGGCGACACCGCGGTGGCGCGGACCGAGGGGCAGGCGGAGCGCGAGTGGGTGGAGATCGCGACGCGCACGAAGCCGGTCGAAGTGCTCCTGGATCCGCTGGTGCGCGGCCACGACTGGAACATGCTCAACAACCGGCGGTCGCTCCGATTCTCTCTCAAGTCGCTGGTCGCGCCATACGCCGGCTCGGAGATCTACTTCCACCCGTATTTCAGCACCCGGCACCGGCGCGACCGCATGACCGTCGGTTTCCATCCGACCCTCTGGTACAACGACGCGGGCGGCGTCACCGTAGGCGTCCGCCAGCGCGACGACTACCTCGGCCGGTTCGAGCAGAACGTCTCGTCCATCTCGGTCGCCACCGGCTGGGGCGGAGAGGAGTCGGAGATCTCGGACTATGCGTTCCGTCTCCGGAATCCGGTCTTCCTCCGGACGCCGAACGGCTCGCAGACGCTGGAGGTGTTCGACGTCGAGGGCCGCTACGGCGCGACGGTCGCCGCCGAGTGGCGGCGGCAGGCGCATCTGGGGCGCGGCGCGCAATGGACCCATGGACTCGCCGCCCAATGGGTGCATCCGCACGAGTCCCGCTATCTCGACCCCGGCTACTATGACGACGCGGGGACGGTGGAGGTCACCGTTACCAGCGGCGTGAACGGCCACAGCGGTCCGTGGGGCCTCGGGCTCCGCTGGTCGCTCGGTGGCGGACTGGTGTACGATCGCGAGGGGCTGTCGTCGGTGGGTCGGCCCGACGTGGATCAGTTTTACGCCCGCATGACGCTCGAGGGCACGGCTCGTCGCCCGCTGGGGTCCGGGCTCGAGCTGGGTGCCCGCCTGTTCGCGGGCGCGGCCGGGGCGGACGAGGAGGCCATCAAGCAGCGGCAGATCTATTTCCAGGGGGCCGACCCGCTGCAACAGCTCGGCAATCCCTTCCTCCGATCGCGTGGGGCGCTGCTCGTCGGTGACGACTTCCGGTATCACGCGCCCGGCGGTGCCGGCATCCGGGGACTCGATCCGCGGCTCTCGGCCGGCGCCGCGGCTGGGCTCGACCTCGAGCTGGAGCGCACGGTGCTCATCCGGTCCGACCACGGCCTGTTCCAGCGTGTCGGCCTCGCGGCGTTCGGCGACTTCGGCTACGCACTGTCGGCCCGCCAAGCCATCTTCGATGATGACGGACGCTTCGTCGCGGACGCCGGCTTCGGCATCCGCGCGTCGCACCGCATCGGCGACACGCAGTTCGTCACCCGGCTCGACTTCCCCATCTGGGTGAACCGTCCCGAGCTGGCCCATGACCGCTCGCCCGGCGACGGTGACGTCGCCTTCCGCTGGCTGCTCAGCTTCCAGCCGGCGTTCTGATCGCCCCATCCCCGCGTCTATATTTCCGCACCCGGCGGAACCAGAGGAGGTCGTTTGCCGGAAGTTCCTTATCGCGTGGACAAACCGTGGGGCTATGAATTGATCTGGGCGCGCACCGACCGCTACGTGGGCAAGATCCTCCACGTGCGGGCGGGACACGTGCTCAGCCTTCAGTATCACAACCGCAAGGATGAGACGATGCACGTGCTGCGCGGCGAGCTCATCCTCCGCACCAAGCCCGGTGCTGTGCTCGAGGAGCGCCGCTTCAAGGCCGGTGAATCGGTGCACATCCCACCCAAGCTCATTCACCAGATCGAGGCGGTCGCGGACAGCGACGTGCTGGAAGCCTCCACTCCCGAGCTGGACGATCTGGTACGACTCCAGGACCGCTACGGTCGAGGCTGAACATGCAAGTGATCATTCCGCTGGCGGGCAAGGGAACCCGGCTGCGCCCGCACACCCATCTGGTGCCCAAACCCCTGCTCAAGGTCGCCGGACGCCCGGTGATGGATTGGGTGATGGACCGGCTGGATGGTCTCGACGTCAGCGAGCTGATCTTCATCACCGGGCACCTGAAGGAGCAGGTCGAGGCCTACACCCGCGCGCGGTACAAGATCCCCTCGCGGTTCATCGAGCAGAAGGTGCAGGACGGCACCGCCGGCGCGGTGAACCTGGCCCGGCCGCACGTGCGTGAGCCGGTGCTGATCATCTTCGTGGATACGGTCTTCGAGGCCGATCTCACGCTGATCAATCGCACCGACGCGGACGGGATCATCTGGGCCAAGGAGGTCGAGGACTACCAGCGCTTCGGCGTGGTCGTCACCGACAAGCAGGGGTTCATGACCCGGATCGTGGAGAAGCCCACCACGCCGATCTCCAAGCTGGCCAACATCGGTCTCTACTACATCCGCGCCGTGGACAGCCTGTGGCAGGGGATCGATCACGTGCTCGCGAAGCCCAAGAACAAGGGCGAGTTCTTCCTGACCGACGCATTCCAGTGGATGATCGAGCAGGGCAAGCGCATCCTCACGGCCGAAGTCGGCGGGTGGTACGACTGCGGCGCGCTGGGGACGCTGCTCGAGACGAACGCGACGCTGCTCCGGCTCGGCGCCGCGCGGCGGCCCGACTTTCCCGCCGGCGTCACCATTCACGAGCCGGTCTACATCGAGGACGGCGTGACCATCGAGCGCAGCGAGGTCGGACCCAACGTGTCGCTCGAGAGCGGCAGCCGCCTGACCGACACGTCGGTGCGCAACGCGATCATCGGCCGCGACGCGGTGCTCACCCGCTCGAAGCTCGACGGCGCGGTCCTGGGCAACCACGTCGTCGTCGAGGGCTTTCGCGGCAGCCTCACTCTGGGCGATCATTCAGAGGTGAGCGCGAAGGGCTGATCACTCCTCGGGACCCCTGCTCGAGGTGCCATGGCGTCGGTAGACGATCTCTGTAGTTCCTATCTGGATCTGAAATACCACTTCGATCCCTCGGCCGCGAGCGCCGCGGGATTGGTGTCGCACGACGCCCGGTTCGGCCGCTTCGATACCGAGACGACGCGCGCGTACGTGGCGGCCCTGCGTGCCATCACAGGCGCGATCGAAGAGCTGGAGCCGGATGAGCTCCAGGCCGAGATCGACCGCACCGCGCTGCTGGGCGAGATCCGGAGCACCGTCTTCCGTTTCGAGCACGAGCGGCCGCACGCGCGCAATCCGACGTTCTGGCTGTCGCACGTCTTTCAGGGTCTCTACAGCGTGCTCTCGCGGCGCAACGGCGCGCTCGCCGGGCGGGCGCCCGCCGTGCTCGACCGACTGCGCGACATTCCGCCGTTTCTCACCGCCGCGCGGGAAACCCTCGACGAGCCGCCCAAGGTGTTCGTCGACACCGCGCTCGGCATGCTGGGCGGCGGCGGGGAGCTGGTGGTCCAGCTGGTCGAGGTGCTCGGCTCGGAAGTGCCCGATCTCCAGCCGGAGCTGCAGCGGGTTGCGGGCGAGGCGCTGGAGGCGCTCAAGCGCTTCGGCACGGCGTTGCGCGACGAGATCGAGCTCTCCTCCGATCCGCACGCGTTCGCGATCGGCGAAGATCAGTTCAGCCGGCGTCTGCACCACGAGCACGCGCTCGTCGCGAGCGCGCCGGAGCTGTGGCGCTACGGTCTGCACCTGCAGGAGGAGACGCAGGCGGCGCTGACCGCGCTCGCGGCCCGCATGGACCGGCGGCCGTGGCGGGAGCTGGTCGAAGAGCTCCGCGCCGACGCGCCCGAGTCCGAGGCACTGCTCACGGTGTACCGTGACGAGCTGGACCGCGCCGAGGCGTTCGTGAAGGAGCGTGGCCTGGTCAGTCTGCCGGCCGAGCCCGTGGACGTCGTGCCCACGCCCTCGTTCCTGCTCACGCTGGTGCCGTTCGCGGCGTACGAGCCACCGCCCATCTTCCTGTCGCATCAGACCGGCCGGTTCTACGTGACGCCGCCCGACGCGTCGCTCCCGCCGGAAGTGCAGGCGCGGCAGCGTCGCGGGCATTGCCGCTACGCGATCCCGTCGATGGTGGCGCACGAGGCGTACCCCGGTCACCATCTGCAGCTGACGACCGCTCAGGGACTCGCCTCGCAGGTGCGCCGTCATGTGTGGACGCCGGTCATGGTCGAGGGCTGGGCGCTCTACTGCGAGCAGCTCATGGACGAGGCGGGCTACTACACGAGCGATCAGGCCCGGCTGTTCCAGCTGGTCAACCTGCTGTGGCGGGCGATCCGGATCGTGCTCGACGTCGGGCTGCACACCCGCGGCATGACGCCGGCCGAAGCGGTCGAGTACATGGTCGAGCACCTGCCGATCGAGCGGGCCAGCGCCGAGGCCGAGGTCCGGCGTTACTGCGCCTGGCCGACGTACCAGCTCTGCTATGCCGTGGGACGGCGCGAGCTGCTGCGCCTGCGCGACGCCTATCGCGAGCGGGCCGGCGCGGCGTTCGATCACCGGCGCTTTCACGACGAGCTGCTGGCGTACGGCGGTATCCCGGTCGCACTGGCACGGTGGGGTATGGAGCTGGGGGAGGAGTAGCCGCCCGACTAGAGGGGGCCGATGAAGATCACCGTCCTGACGTATCTCGACAGCGAAGACGAGAACTCCAAGGAATACGACCCGGTCGTTCCCCAGGTCGCGCGGACGCTGCGCAAACTGGGGCACCGGGTCTCCATCCTCGGCGTGCACGGCGACGTCAAGCGGCTGATCAGCGGCTTGTCCCGGCGAAGGCCCGACCTCGTCTTCAACCTGATGGAGATGTTCGCCGACAACGTGTTCGGCGACATCCCCGTGACCGGCCTGCTCGACCTGCTCGCCGTGGATTACACCGGCAGCGGTCCGGGCGAGTTGTATCTCAGCCAGGACAAGGGACTCACCAAGAAGATGCTCGCCTTCGAGGACATCCTGTATCCGCGGTACGCGGTCTTCGCCCGCGACACCGGGTTCGAGACCGGCGGCAATCTCAGGATGCCACTCTTCGTGAAGCCGCTTCGCTCCGACGCGTCGCTCGGCATCGGCGGGAAGTCGCTGGTGCACGACGCGGTCGCGCTGATGGAGCGGGTGAGCGCGATCCGGAAGGAGCTGGACGACGCGGCGCTGGCGGAAGAATTCATCGACGGCCGGGAGTTCTACGTCGGGGTAATCGGCAACTCACAGCCGAAGGCGCTCCCGCCGGTGGAGATCGACTTCACGGGCTTCCCCGAGGGCGTGCCGAAGGTGATGGACAGCAAGGCCAAGTGGGACGAGCGGAGCAAGGAGTACAAGGGTACCCGCTCGGTGATGGCCCAGCTTCCCGACGAGCTGCGCGCCCGGCTCCAGAAAGTGGCGGTGGACGCGTACCGGGCGCTGCGGGTGCGCGACTACGGCCGGGTGGATATCCGCCTCACCGACACCGGCGACATCTACGTGCTCGAGGTGAACGCGAGCTGCTATCTGGCCCGGGACAGTGAATTCGCGATGGCGGCGGGAGCGATGGGATTGGACTACATGAAATTGATCGAACGGATTGTGGATCTGGCGCTGGCACGACACAAGAAGCGAACGTAGCAGTGTCATCCTGAGCGAAGCGAAGGAGCCATCACCCCGGCCATGGCTCCTTCGCTTCGCTCAGGATGACACCGGTGCTACGGCAGATAGCTCCCCCGCTGTACATGATTCATCGCCAGCCCCGTCACCAGCGTCGTCACCGCGACCGTCGCCGCGGCCTCCCGCGCCGGCTCGTATCCCTGCCGCAGATGCTCCGCCCGCTCCGCGAGATACCGGATCAGCACCCGGGTGCGCTCCGGGAAGTGCCCCGTCCAGCGAAAGACGTTGGTGAGCAGCGCCGGCTCCAGCCGGCGGATCAGCGCCGCGGCGGGCGCCATCGGCTCGTCGGGCGGCGTGTCGGCCGGGGTGCCCAGGTCCTCGAAGATGGCGCGGATGGCGCCGTCGAGTCCGGGCGGCACCTCGCCGAGACCGATGGTCTCGTCCCGGTAGTACTGCCCGAGCGAGTACTCGATCTCTCCGACGTCCTCATCCAGCTCGACGTCGGTGACAACCGGATCGCGATCCCTGAGCTGTGACATGGTGCGGTCGCAGTAGGCGAGTTTCGCGGCCGCCACCGGCCAGCCGCTGTATTCCTTCCGCCAGTCGAAGCCGGGCGTCATCCACACCGCGAACGTCTCCGACCAGTCCTCGTCCGGATGCTTCTGGGCGTACCAGCCCGGCAGGTGCCGCACATACCGCCGGCTGAACGGCTCGGGCCGGTATTCCTCGCCGTAGGGCTGGGTGATCGAGCCGAACTGCTTGACCCACTCCTCCTGGTCGTACAGCCGGTAAGCGTAGTTCACCACGTGGCCCATCTCGTGGCGAAGGTACCGCAGGATGTCCGCCCGGTCGAACCCTTCCACCAGGCCGGTGCGCTCCACGTGGAGGGCGGTCAGATCCGGCCGGGCCAGGTAGAAGGGAATGGCGATCGCCACCGATCCGTAAGCGACTCCCCACTCAGTAGATAGGTAAAACCGGGGGCAGACGCGGGTCAGGCCGAGCTGTCGCAGCTCGGCCTCGAATTCCTGGACGATGGGTTGGAGCGGGGTTCCTTCGATGGTGAGCCCGAAGTCCCGGATCGGCGTGGCCCACAGGTTGGACTCATGAAATCGGGCGGACTCGGCGGGCATGGCGACAAACATACATGCTAGGTTTGGGCGGTGCCGATCCGTACCCTGCTGCTGATCAATCCGCTCGCCCGGCGGGGCGCGGACGGGGCCGAAGAGATCGCGGCGGCCCTCCGCCACGCCGGCCTGAGCCTGGTGGTGGAGCTCTCCGCCGATCCTGCCGCATACCCTCGACTGATCCACCAGCATGCCGGGGAAGTGGAGCGGGTGATCGTCGCCGGGGGCGACGGGAGCCTCAGTGCGGCGGTCCAGGGACTGGTGGACCTCGGCTTGCCACTGGCCATCCTGCCCCTCGGTACCGCGAACAACTTCGCCCGTTCGATCGGACTGCCGCTCGACCTGCCGGCCGCGATTGCCGTGGCTGCCGGGCCTCGCCGCCGGCGCGTGGACCTCGGCCGGGTCAATGGCCGCTGGTTCTGCACCACGGCGAGTATTGGCCTGAGCGTTCAGATCACCGAGGAGCTGTCCCCGGAGTCGAAACGCCGCTGGGGACCGGTCGCATACGCGCTCACCGCGATCAAGGTGTTGCGGCGTAGTCATCCGTTCCACGCGGATATCCGCTGGGAGGGTGGCACGCGCCACACCCGGACCGTGCAAATCGTGGTGGGAAACGGCCCGCACTATGGTGCCGCGCTCACCGTGGCGCCCGATGCGACCGTCGACGACGCGCGACTGGACCTCTACTCGCTCGAGGTCAACCACTGGTGGGAGCTGCTCAAGCTCGCCCCATTCCTCAAGACTGGTACGCACGTTCATCGGCCGGAGGTGGAAGCGCTGAAGACCCGCGCCCTGGAGGTCATTACGCGGAAGCCGATGCCGATCGACATCGATGGTGAGCTGGGTGGCGAAACTCCCGCCCGATTCGAGGTCGTCCCCAAGGCCATCGAGGTCTTCGGATGAGCGTGCGCACCGGGGTACCCCGGACGGTCAAGGGTCTGTCCGTCGTCTCGCTCTTCAACGACCTCGCGAGCGAGATGGTGTACCCGCTGCTCCCGGCGCTCGTGACCGGACCGCTCGGCGGGGGTGCCCTCGTCCTCGGCCTCCTGGATGGCGCCGCGGAGCTCACGTCCGCCGTGCTCAAGGTCGTGAGTGGCCGTCTGTCCGACCGGACCGGCTGGCGCGCGCCGCTCATCCTGGTGGGCTATGCCACGGCCGTGCTGGTCCGCCCGCTCATCTCGGTGGCGAACGCGGCATGGCAGGTCGTGGGGTTCCGGGTGATCGACCGCGTCGGGAAGGGTCTTCGGACTCCCGCTCGCGATGCCTGGATCGCGGCGGTGACCCCGCCCGACCGGCGGGGGCGGGCGTTCGGCTTTCACCGGGCGGCCGATCACTTCGGTGCCGTGCTCGGCTCCGTGGCGGCGTGGCTCCTGCTCGAGCGGGGTCTCTCCGTCCGCGACGTGATCGGGTGGAGCGCCGTGCCCGGCATCCTCGCCTGCCTGGTGCTGATCCCGATGCTCCGGCGCGCGGATCCCGACCGCCTCGCCGCGAGTGCCGAGCGCCGGCGCGGCCGGCGGCCGGGCCGACGCCACCGGCCGTGTCTTCTGGGGGCCCATGCTGCTGCTGGCCGCGTTGACCTTCCTTCGGTTGCCCGAGGCCTTGCTCCTGCTCCGACTCCAGGATCTCGGTGTCGTCGTGGCGGTCATTCCGCTGGTGTGGGCGGGCCTGCACGTCGTCAGGAGCGCCAGCTCCTACCCGGGAGGGTGGATCGCCGACAGCCTCGGACCTCGCATCGCCGTGGCCGCCGGGCGGACTGCTGTTCGCGGCCGTGGCCGTGGTGCTCGGACAGCGGCTGTCGGCGCCGGTGGCGGTGGCGTCCTTCCTCTTGCTCGGTGCCGTCGCCGGGCTCACCGAGGCCGCGGAGCGCACGCTGGTCGCCCGGCTGGTACCGGTGCGGACGGGGCGGGGGTTCGGGAGCTACCATGGGTTGATCGGCGCTGGCCGCGTTGCCGGCGGGGGTTACGTTCGGTGCGCTCTACCAGCGGGTGGGTGGCTCGTTCGCCCTGTGGGCATCGGCGATCGGCATGGTCCTCGCGGTGGGACTCTGGCTGGTTGCCACCCGTCAAACCTCCACGGGATCCAGATGATCAAGTTGCCAACGGCGGTCCTTCTTCTGTTCCTGGCGCTCGGCGCGGGCGCCGCCCGCGCGGATGCCCAGGTACTCATCCGTGTCGGCGACCCGGCGAGAGCCACCTACTCGGAGCTCCACGAGGGACTTCGGGCCGGCACGCCGGCGGCCGATTCCGTCCTCGTCGTGCTTCGGGAGAAACGTCCCGCCGTCCTCTGGCAGAGAATGCGCGCGGCGCTGGAGGGCCGATCACCCTGGAACGACGCTCCGCTGGCGCTGACGCGGCTGGCCGAGCTTCGCGATCCGGCGTACGCCGACAGCGCCGCCGCTCTCGCGCGCGCCATCCCTGACGGGAAGGTGAACGCCCCGCCCGGCCAGGACCCCGCCGACCTGTTGGATCCGCTTCGAGCGGTGGAGCTGGAACGGGCGCGCGCGGTCCGCGGTGACGCCGCGGTCTTGAATGAGATCCTGGCGAAGATTCCCAAGCGGGAATACGGACTCGGAGAGGCGTGGACCCTCGGACGTCTTGGCCGCGCGGCCTCGGACTCGGTCCAGGCGCGCTTCCTCGCGGCGGATGATACCGAGCTCAAGGTTCGCTATCTCACCTTGCTCTCGTTCTCGTCCGACACCGCCGCCGTGCCGTTGCTCGCGAAGGTCTACGCCGCGCCGGACAGCTTCTCGGTGCCGCGCCGCTTCGCCACACGCGCGTCGGATGCCCTGCTGTGGATCGGAACGCGCTCGAGCCTGTCCGCGCTCCTGGATGCCCGCGCCAAGGCGAAGGCGGGCGGCGTCTACGCCGCCCCGGAGCTGAACCGCGGTGGCTACGATTTCCTGGCGAACGACAGCTCGGCGGTGATCTCGCGAACGGGGAAGTGGCTGACGGAATGGATCGGGAAGTTGAAACGATAAAGTTGTCATCCTGAGCGGAGCGAAGGAGCCGAAGCACCGCTCCGCTCCTTCGCTTCGCTCAGGATGACATTTTCGATCCAAGCTTTCTCTTGCATCTCAACAGCATCGCGTCGGCCCGTCCGCATATCTCGCCCGCACATACTCCTCGTAAAACTCCCGCTCGGTAGGCGCCGGGCGATCGGGATGGCACCGCCGGAGATGCTCGAGGTGTGCGGCGTAGTCCGGCATCCCCGCGATCTGTTTGATCGCGGCCACCGCGGCGCCGATGCGCGCTTGCCAGGCCGGCAGCGTCATCCGCTCACCCCACATACGCCGTCTCCACGAACGGGACTCTCGTGCACCCGTGCCGGCTTCTGCCGGGTGAGCACCAGCAGCCATTCCCGCGCGGAGGCCAGCACCACCAGCACCGTCACCAGCATGAAGCTGATGGAGACGACCGCATCGAGCCGGTCGTTGAAGATGAGCCGGGCGCCACGCGCTGGATCCACGGTCCCGTCCGCCATCTGCTGCGCGGTGAGCGCCGCGTGCGCCAGGAAGCCGAGTCGCGGATCGTCGGCGAAGACCTTCTGCCATCCGGCCGTCAGCGTCACCAGGAGCACCCAGGCGAGCGGCAGCAGCGTGACCCAGGCGTAGCGCGCCTTGCCGGCCTTCACCAGCAGCGTCGTGCCGACGCAGAGCGCCACGGACGCGAGCAGCTGGTTGCTGATGCCGAAGAGTGGCCACAGCGAGTTGATCCCGCCGAGCGGATCGAGCACGCCCTGCACCAGGAAGTAGCCCCATCCCGCCACCACCAGCGCCGACGCGGCGATGATGCTCGGATACCATGAGGTCCGGCCGAGCGGCGTCCAGACGTAGCCGGCCAGCTCCTGCAGCATGAAGCGCCCGACGCGGGTGCCGGTATCCACCGTCGTCAGGATGAACAGCGCCTCGAACATGATGGCGAAGTGGTACCAGAGCGCCATCAGGCCATTGCCGAAGGCGCCGCTGAAGATGTGCGCCATGCCGACTGCGAGTGAGGGCGCGCCGCCGGTGCGGGAGAGCAGCGAGCTCTCGCCGACCGCGGCCGCCAGCGACGTCATCTGCTCCGGCGTCACCATGAATCCCCAGGCGCGGATCGTGACGGCGGCGGCCTCGGCGCTGCCGCCCAGCGTCGCAAGCGGCGTGTTGATCGCGAAGTACACGCCCGGATCGAGCACGGCCGCGGCGCACATCGCCATCACGGCGACGAACGACTCCATCAGCATCCCGCCGTAGCCGATGAAGCGGGCGTCGCTCTCGCGGGTCAGCATCTTCGGCGTGGTTCCGGATGCGACCAGCGCGTGGAAGCCGCTGATGGCGCCACAGGCGATCGTGATGAACGCAAAGGGGAACAGCTTGCCCGCGAAGACCGGCCCGGTGCCGTCCACGAACCGCGTGACCGCCGGCATCTGGAGCGGCGGGAGCACCAGCAGGATGCCCAGGGCGAGCAGCAGGATGGTGCCGACCTTCATGAAGGTGGAGAGGTAGTCGCGCGGGCAGAGCAGCATCCACACCGGCAGCACGCTCGCGATGAACCCGTACGCGATCATCCCGTAGGCGATCGTGAGCGCGGAGTGAGTGAAGAGCGGCGCGAGCGTGGGCGACTCGGCGACGTAGCGCCCGCCGACCAGCGCCAGCATCAGCAGCACGACACCGCCGACCGACGCCTCGATCGTCCTGCCCGGGCGCCACACCTTCATCCAATAGCCCATCAGGATCGCGATCGGGATGGTGCAGAGGATGGTGAAGACGCCCCAGGGGCTGTCGCGCAGCGCGTTCACCACCACGAGCGCCAGCACGGCGAGCAGGATCACCATGATCGCCAGGACGGCGACCATCGCCAGCATCCCGGTGACCGGCCCGGTCTCCTCCTTCGCCATCTGGCCCAGCGACTTGCCGTCCCGCCGCATGGAGCCGAACAGGATGATGAAGTCCTGAACGGCGCCGCCGAGCACCACGCCGAAGACGATCCAGATCGTGCCCGGGAGGTAGCCGAACTGGGCGGCCAGCACGGGACCGACCAGCGGTCCCGCGCCCGCGATCGCGGCGAAGTGGTGTCCGAAGAGCACCCACCGGGACGTGGGCACGTAGTCCCGGCCGTTGCCGAGCCGTTCGGCGGGGGTGGCGCGCCGGTCGTTCAGGCCGAAGACCCGGTCGGCCAGGAAGCGGCTGTAGAAGCGGAAGGCGATCAGGTACGTACCGACAGCGGCGATGACCAGCCAGGCGGCACTGATGGACTCGCCGCGGTGGAGGGCGAGAACCCCCCAGGCGGTTGCGCCGGCGAGCGCGACCAGGACCCAGCCGAGTTTTGGGAGCATGGGTTAATAAAAGCGTGAAGAGTGAAGGGTGAAAGTCACCCCGTTCCCGGCTGCTTGCCCTCCCTCGGAACGGACCGTACTTTCGGGGTCCATGCCCTTGCCATCCTTTGGTTTCGGCCACCGGCCGTCGTGGGAGTACGAGGCTCCCGACGCCAGCGGCGCCGCCCTCGAGGACCCCGAGCCACAGCCGATTCGGAAGGGGTGGAAGGGCAAGGTGGCCGTCGTGACCGGTGGCGCCACCGGGCTGGGCCGGGCGGTAGTGATGGAGTTCGGGAAGCTCGGGTGCAATGTCGCGTTCTGCTTCGTGAACCTGCCCGGGCGGGACGTCGTGGAGCAGGCGCTGCTCACCGAGACCGCGCTCGCCGCGATGGGGGTCGGCGTCTATGCCACCCGGTGCGACGTGCGTGATCGGGACGACGTCGAGCGCTTCATCAACGAGGCCAGGCAGCGGCTCGGCGGCACCCATTTCCTGGTCAACAACGCGGGCATCGCGAACGACGGCGCGCTCTGGCGGCTGAGCGAAGAGGCGTGGAGCGAGGTCATCGACACCAACGTCACCGGCTCCTTCAACTGCATCCGGGCCGTCGCCCCCATCTTCCGGCAGCAGCACTTCGGCAAGATCGTCAACGTGAGCGCGCACCAGGCCAAACGGCCGGGGTTCGGGGTCGCCAACTACGCGGCGAGCAAGGCCGCGTTGCTCGGGCTCACGCGCGCGGCGGCCGTCGAGCTCGGCCCGGCGAACGTCAACGTCAATGCGGTCGCGCCGGGCTTCATCCGCACCGAGCGGATGGCGATGCTCCCGTCCGAGGTCGTGGAGCGGGCGCAGAAGAGCTCCGTCCTCGGCCGGGTGGCCGATCCGGAGGATGTCGCGCACGTGGTCTCGTTCCTGTGCTCGGAGTCGGCGAGGCATATCACGGGGCAGACGATCGTCGTGGATGGAGGGTTGTCGTTGGAGTAGGGAAATGAGGGACGGCGCGCGAAACCCGGCGCCTGGCCGCGGAATGCCGCCTACCTCATCCCGAGCGCAGCGAGGGACCTTGTCCGCATGTGCCGGGAATCCGTCCGCTACGTCTACATCATGTCAAGCCTGACTCGAGTGCTGTACACGGGCAGCACCACGGACCTGCGGCGCCGCGTGTACCAGCATAAACACGGGCTGCTCCCTGGCTTCACCCAGGAATATTCCAGGTCACCCGACTGGTATACTTCGAGAGCACGAACCACGTCCGTGCCGCGTTCGAACGAGAGCGACAAATCAAGGGCTGGCGGCGAGAGAAGAAGCTCAGGCTGATCGAGAGCGTGAATGCCGGATGGATGGATCTCGCCGCGGATTGGTATTCGGAGTCCAACGGTCAAGGTCCCTCGCTGCGCTCGGGATGAGGTGGCGATTGCCGGCGTGATTCCTGCTCATGTGGCGGGCGTTACAATCAACCCAGGCTTCAACCCTCCCTCCCGACCGTTTACTTTCCCCGCCGTGAGGCCGATCCCCGCCATCATCTTCGCGCTGCTCTCGTTCAGCTGCTCCGCCGGCGCGCAGCAGCCGGTGCCGAGCGCGCCTCCCGCCGGCACGCGCGGCCGCGGCCTCGCCGACGTTGCCGGTGCCGACGGAGGCGCTCGTCGGGCAGAACGTCGCGTTGATGCCGCTCACCCTGATCGCGGCCGACCCCGCGCTCGCGGCGGACACGGTGTACGCGCCCTACCGCGACCGCCGCGCCGCGCTGATCTGGGCCGACTCCCTGATCGGTGACGCCTTCACCGGCCGCGCGCCCGAAGTGCGGTGGGTGCTGCCGGCCGAGCTGCGCAAGGTTGCGCGGCGGTCACCCGGGATCGTGGGTGATCCCGACCAGATGGGCCAGGCCACGCTGCGCTCGCCCAAGCTGCGCGAGGTGCATGACCCGCTCCGTTCCTCGCTCCGGAACCTGATGGCGGTGGTGGGCGGCCGCGCGGTCATGGTCCCGGCCTCGATCGGGTTCGGCCGCCAGGCCGACGGCCGGATCCAGGCCGATCTCACCCTGGTCGTCGCCGATACCCGCAGCGGCAAGCTGCTCTGGCGCTCGATCGCCAAGGGCAGCGGCGCCAACCCGCGGGAGGCGCTGGACGCCGCGCTCGCCGCGGTCCTGCCGCTCGACGCCGGCGGGCCATGACCTACGACGTCACCCTCATCCCCGGTGACGGGATCGGTCCGGAAATCACCGCCCAGACGGTGAAGGTCCTCGAGGCCACCGGGTTGCGCTTCAACTGGGACGAGGAGCTGGCCGGCGTCGCCGCGGTCGAGGCGACCGGCACCCCGCTGCCCGATGCCACCGTCGAAAGCATCCGCAAGAACGCCGTCGCCCTGAAGGGGCCGCTCACCACGCCCATCGGCACCGGCTTCCGCTCGGTCAACGTCGGACTGCGCAAGGAATTCGAGCTCTTCGCCAACGTCCGCCCCGCCAAGACCATCCTGCCGGGCGGCCGATTCGACCACGTGGACATCGTGCTGGTCCGGGAAAACCTCGAGGGGCTGTACATCGGGGTGGAGCACTTCGTGCAGATCGGCGACGATCCCCGCGCCGTCGCCGAATCCATGGCGATCGTCACCCGCGCGGGCTGCGAGCGGATCGTCCGCTACGCCTTCGAGTACGCCCTGCGCCACGGCCGGCGCAAGGTCACCATCGTGCACAAGGCGAACATCCTCAAGATGGTGAGTGGGCTCTTCCTCGAGGTGGGCCGCGGCGTCGCCGCCGAATACGCCGGCCGGGTGGAGTCCAACGACATGATCGTGGACAACACCGCCATGCAGCTCGTGCTGCGGCCCGAGCAGTTCGACGTCATGGTGACGACCAACATGTTCGGCGACATCCTGAGCGACGAGGTCTCCGGCCTGGTCGGCGGGCTCGGGCTCGCGCCCGGCGCCAACATCGGCACCAAGGCCGCCATCTTCGAGGCGGTCCACGGCAGCGCGCCCGACATCGCGGGCCAGGGGCTCGCCAATCCGTCGGCCCAGATCCTCGCCGCCGCGATGATGCTCGACCACCTGGGCGAGCTCGACCGCGCGGCCCGCGTGCGGGCCGCGGTGGTGGACACCATCGTGAAGGACAACATCCGCACCCGCGATCTCGGCGGCACCGCGTCCACCGCCGAGTTCGGCCATGCTGTCGCGCGGCGGGCTGCCTGAAGTCCCCTGCGTGGGCTGCGAGCGCCGCTTCGTCGGCCTCGCGTGGGGCGACTATTGCCCCCAATGCCGCGCCGAGCGTTCCCGGCGTGCATCCCGGATCGCCAATCGCATCTCCCTCGCCGCGACGGTCCTGATGGGACTTTACGTCGCTTTCCGCATGCCCCACGATCCGATGGCTCGGGTCTACGGGGCCGTCGCCGTCCTGGCGACCTATATCATCGTGCGGCGGATCGCGAGCCGCGTGGCCATGGAGACCATGAAATGACGAGCAGAACGCGGGCAGCCAGGGCAGCGCTGGCGATCGGAGCCCTGACCGCCGCGCCGCTGTCGGCGCAAACCAGCGTCACCATCTACAACGACGGCCGGGTACTGGTCCGGCGCGATCTCGAGGTCCAGGTGCCCAAGGGCAACTCGACCCACAAGGTCGCGCTCGGTCCGCTCGATCCGGCCTCGATCTTCCCGCTCGATTCCAGCGTCGCCATCACCCGCCTCTCCTACGACGGCGCCACCGACGAGGGCAGCGTCCTGCGCCGCTCGGTCGGACGGCGCGTCGTGTTCCGCCTGCCCGAGTCGAAGGACACGCTGAGCGCGCTCGTGCTCGGCGTGGATCCGCTGCGCCTGCAGCTGCCGGACGGCCGGATCACGTTCCAGCCGCCTGGCGCCGCGCTCTACCCGGCCGACGTGGTGGTGTCCGATCCGACCGCCAGCATCGATCTCTGGAGCAGCCGCAGCCAGAACCGCCTTCGGCTCGGCTACTTCACCGGCGGCGCCAGCTGGCAGGCCGGATACCAGGTGACCCTCGGCGGGCGCGGCGCCCGGGTCTCGGGCATGGCGGTCCTCGAGTCGCAGGGACTCAAGACCGAGAACACCGACATCCAGCTCCTGGCGGGATCCGTGAGCCGCGCCGACAAGGCGCCGATGCCGCCCCGCCCGATGGAGCGGCGTCTCGAGGCGGCCGCGGCGTTCGCCGATGGCGCGGCGGTGGAGCAGCGGGTCGGCGAGTTCCACCTCTACACCCTGCCCGGGAAGCAGACGCTGCTGCCCGGACTCACCACGTCGGTCGCGCTGTTCGAGCCGGTGGAGGTCCCCTACGAGCGGGCCTACGAGGTGCGCGGCATGGTGCCCTACTGGGGCTATCTCCCCCAGCAGGGTGAGGAGTCCGAAGCCCCGGTCGAGGTGAGCTACACGCTCAAGCGCCCGCACAAGAGCCAATTCGGCGACCGTCCGCTTCCCGGCGGCGTGGCACGCCTGTACCAGCCCGACAGCGCGGGCCGTCCGCAGCTCGTCGGCGAGGCCGCGATCGACCACACGCCGGCGGGCAAGGATCTTCGGCTCGAGGCCGGTGTCGCGTTCGACCTCACCGCGCGGCGGGTGCAGACGACGTACGTCACGCGCCGCGACAGCACCAAAGCCTACGGCGTCCGCACGATTGCCACCGCCGAGTACCGGGTCACCCTCCGGAACGCCACCGACAGCGTGGCGACGGTGGACGTGATCGAGGAACGGGCCGGCGAATGGTCCGTGCTGTCCAGCTCGGTGCCGGCGGAGAAGCTGTCTACCACCCGCACCCGATTCCGGGTCAAGGTGCCGGCGCGCGGCGAGGCGGCGGTGACCTACCGGCTCAGAATCGTCTGGTAGGATGAGCGCGGGACGGGTGGTCATCGCGCACCTGTCGGATCTGCATTTCGGCGGGTACGCGGACCTGGCGCAGATCGAGGCGCTGGAGACTTTCCTCCCTACGCTTCGCCCCGACGCGGTCGTCGTCGCGGGCGACCTCTCGCAACGGGCCAGGCACGGCGAGTTTCAGGCGGCGCACGCCTTCGTGCACCGCCTGAGACCGCGGAGTCCCGTGCTGGTCGTGCCGGGCAATCACGACATCGAGTGGTGGAAGAGTCCGCTCGGCCTCCGGGGCGAGCGCCGCAAGTATGCCAAGTACTCCCGCTATTTCACCGAGCTCACGCCGGTGCTGGAGATTCCCGGCGCCATTCTGGCCGGCGCCCTCAGCAGCTACGGCGTCGCCCTCGGCTCACTCACCTGGAACCTCCGGGACGTCGCCGTGAAGGGGCATCTGCCGGAGAGCGAGACCGACCGGGTGACCGGGATCTTCGCGAAGGCGCCGCCCGGGCTCGCCCGCGTCCTCGTCTTTCACCACAACGTGCTGCCCGGCGAGATGTCGCGGCGCATGGGTCTCGCCAACTGGCGCTCGGCGTACCGGCGGTTGCTGGCGACGGGCGCCGACGTGATCCTCTGCGGCCACGATCACCAGGAGGGCGCCGGCCAGATCGAGGGCACGCTCGCGGTCAGCACGTCCGGCACCCACAGCTCGCGCTCGCGCGGGGGCCGTCCGTCCGTGTTCAATCTCGTCACCATCGAGCCGGCTTCGGTGCAGATCCAGCACTTTCGCTGGCAGCTCGCCGGCCGCGCGTTTCAGGCGGCGGATGCGTTCACCTTCGCGCGAGGCGGGCAACCCAAGGTCGCGGTCTCGGTGGCGGGCGGAGACCAGGGTCTGTGAGCGACGATCCCGTCGCACGGCTCCCCGAGCGCCTCGCCGAGCTGGGGCTCCCCGGCCGGCTCGTGGCCACCCACACGAACCGCACGGTGATGGTGAGCATGTCGCCGCGCGGCGACCTGCGGCTGCATCGGGGCTACGCCTTCGCGCCCGACGCCGTGCTCCGGGCCATCGTCCGCTTTCTCAACCCGCGACTCCCTCGCGTCGTGCGGCGCCTGGCGGAGCGCGAGTTCCTCGCGTTTCCGGTGGATCAGTACGCGCCGCCGGCGGAGCCTCGCCGCGAGCGGCCTCGGCCGGGCGATCTTCTGCTGCTGCACCGGCTCGCCCAGGCGCACGAGCGGTTCAACCGCGAGCACTTCGGCGGAACGCTGGACCCGCTGCCGATCCGGCTCTCGGGCCGCATGCGCACTCGGCTGGGCGAGCTGAGCGTGGACCTCCGGACCGGGCGCGCGATCGAGATCGCGATCAGCCGACGGCATATCGCCCGGCACCCCTGGGACGAAGTCGAGCACACGCTGCTGCACGAGATGGTGCACCAGTGGCAGGCCGAGACGGGCCTGGCGGTGGATCACGGACCTCTGTTCAGGAAGAAGGCGCGGCTGGTGGGCGTGATGGCCGGGGCGAAGCGGCCGCTGGCGGTCAGCGGAGGTGGTCGTCGAAGAAGTCCGCCATCCGCGAGCTGATGGCCGCGGAGGAAGGGTCGGTCGGCCCGTCGGTCGGAAGCAGGTCGTGGTCCGCGTTCAGGACCGTGAGCAGCCTGGAGGACACACCGGCACCCTGAAGCAGCGCATGCATCCGCTCGGATTGCGCCGGCAGGACCAGATCGTCGTCTTCGCCGACGATCAGGAAGAAGGGGGCATCGTCGGGAGAAATGTGCGTGACCGGGCTGGCCTCGATCATTTCGGGTGATTCGGGATCAGGCCACGTGCGGAACGCCCGGCTATAGTCGTCGTTCAGCTCTTCCGGGTGAGTGAAGTCGGTGATCGCGGAGATCGCGACGACGGCCTGAACCTCACTCGATTCCTGCTGGAAGTTCCCTACATCATCGAACCCGGCGCTCTCGTCAGCCGTCCCCAGCAGGGACACGAGCTGGCCGCCGGCGCTCCCACCCCAGGCCCCGATTCGATCCGCGTTCAAGCCGTAGCGCGACGCTCGCGCGCGGAGATGACGGATCGCGCACTTCACGTCCTGGATCTGCGCCGGGTATTTGTTCGCCGGCGCCAGGCGGTAGTCCAGACTCGCCACCAGGTAACCACGCTGGAGCAGCAGCGGCATCATCTCGGCGAAGCGGGAGCCCGACGACTTGCTGCCGCTGGTCCATCCGCCGCCGTGCACGTGAACGGCCACCGGCAGCGGCCGCGGCTTCGACGCATCGGGGATATAGACATCCATCCGGACCTGCTCTCCATCCATCGTGCAGTAGGCGATGTTGGTGTAGGTCCCGCCGGCGAGACTCACGGTCACGTCCGCGGTGCCGCTCCCGTCGCCGCTGGTCGCGGTGATGGTCGCCGTCCCGGTGCCGACCGCCGTGACGGTACCGTCGTTGGTTACCGTGACGACATCGGGATCGCTGCTGCTCCAGGCGACCGGCGCCTCTGGCACCGGTTGCCCCTGCGCGTCCTGCGCTTCGGCCTGGAGAGTCACGGTCTGGTCCACGAGGAGTGTCACCTGGTCGGGTGTCACGATCACCTCGGCGACCGGGGCGGTGATCGCATCCGCCTCGAACTCCACGGTGACGCCTGGCAGCGCGGCCACGGACGCCCGCAGGGTGTTGTGGCCGACCGCCCCTAGCCTCCACGTGTCCGGGGCGGCGCGCCCGGCGGCATCCGTGGTGACGTTGTCGGGCTCGACGCTGCCGCCACCGGCCGTCACCTCGAAAGACACCGGGATGCCCGACACCGGGTTCCCGGCGTCGTCCTGGACTTCGATCGTGGGCGGGAGCGGCACAAGCTCCCCTGCCGTGGCCTCCTGGCCGTTGCCACTCACCAGAATCAGCTGCGAGGGAGGTCCGCTCGCCACGGCGAAGGCTTCGCTGGTCGCCTCCGCGAGACCATCGGCCGTGGCGGTCAGGACGTAGCCCGATCCCACCGCATCGATGTGGATCCCCGGGAACGTCGCGACGCCGGCGACCGGCTGCGCGGTGGTAGTCCCGGCGAGCGTGGCCTGGTTGAGGTGAAGTTGGATCTCCGGACCGGCGTCCTGGACTTTGTTGCCGTGCGCATCTTCCACTGTGACGGCAACCGGCGGGTCGAACACAACGCCCGCGATCACGGCACTGAGCACCGACGTGAAGCCGAGCTGCGCCGGCTCGCCTGGCTCGGCCGTGGCGGACGCCGCGGCCGGCTCGAGCCCCTCGACGGCGACCGTGGCACCGGCTGGACCCGCGACAGTGCCGAGGGTCCAGGCGGCGGTCGCGTCACCCTGCGCGTCGGTGACCACGGTGGTGGGGTCGAACGATCCGCTCCCCACCAAGGCGGCGAAGGTCACTGTCACACCGCTGACGCCACGGCCCTCCGCATCGGTGACGCGGGCGACGATCGGGCCCGCCAGCGCTTGGCCCACGATCCCCGACTGGCCGTTCCCCGCTTCGACCGCGATCGCGACGGGAGGTCGCGGATCGTCACCGGGCCCGACACCGTTCCCCTGACACGCGGTCAGGAGCAGGGCGGCGAAGGCCCGAAGCCGGGTCGGGTGGAGCCATCGGTTTGGACTAGGGCGCAGGGCGTCGTCCTGGCACGAGGGATCGAGGGGAGTAGTACAGCGCACGATGCGGGCCTGAAGATAGCACTGGGCGTCGGCGCCAAACCTGAGTGGATGCTCGCATCGCCAGGCGCAGCCCCGACTCTCATCCGCACGAGGTTGTTTGGGGGCGTCCGTCGTCTATCTTGGTTTCGCCGCCTGGCCGGCGAACCTGCCAGTCCCCGACACCAACCTGTGGCTGCGTCGTTACGGCGCTGGGGTATCCCCCTAGATGGCGAGCATCACGAAACTGGTCCGCCGGGCGCTGACCCCAATGGTGGTCGTGCGCCTCTATTACTTTTTCAAGCACCGGACCGTCATCAGCTCCAAGGCGGAAGTGGATCTGGCCGATTCGACCAGATGGGGCAGGGGATGTGTGATCTCCGCGTTCACCAAGGTGAAGATCACCGGCGCCTTCGTGATGGGTCGCGGCTGCCAGATCTCAACCGGATGCTTCGTCGGTGCCGGCGAGGCGGGCCTGACACTGGGCGATGACGTGCTGATCAGTCCCAACTGCACGATCCTCACGGGGATTTACCGCTACGATCAGCTCGGCGTTCCGCTGCCTGACCAGGGAACGGAGAGCAAGGCGACCCGGATCGGGCATCGCGTCTGGATCGGCGCCAACACCGTTGTCCTAGCCGGCGCGGACATCGGTGACGATGTGATCGTATCCGCCGGATCGGTCGTGAGTGGCAAGGTGCCGCCCAACGCGATCGTGCTCGGCAACCCAGCCAAAACCATCTTCACTCGACGATAAGTGACCAGCATGAGTCCCGAACACGAGATCGATAGCAGCACGCTTCAGCGTATCGCCGCGGGCGTGGAAGCGGGCCAGCCCTGGTCCGCCTACCAGGCGGCCGCGCGCGCCCTCGACAGGATCCCCGTCGAGACGGTGCCTCAGCGCCTCCGGGCGCGGGTCGCCCTGCTCGGCTCGTTCACGCTCGACCCATTCCTCCCCGTGCTCCGGGTCGAGGCGGCCCGAGCGGGGCTCTGGCTCGACACCTACCTGGCTCCCTATGGCCAGTTCCTCTCCGAGCTGATCGATCCCGGCTCCGGACTCTATCAGTTCCGCCCCAACGTCACGTTCATCGCCGCCGATGCGGACGTATTGTGGAACCAGCGGTGGGCGGAGTGCCCTCCGATCAAGAGCGAGCCGGTGGTCGGTGGCCTGCTGACGCCGCTGTTCTCGGGACTGGACGTGTTCGACCGGGCCGGCTCCGGTATCGTGGTCGTCAACGACTTCGTGCTGCCGCGGCGGAGCACCGAAGGAGTGAACGCGTTCCGCAGCAAAGGCACCTTCGCCCACACCGTCGCCCACGCGAACAAGCACCTTCGCCTGCGGCTCTCGCTGCGGGATCACACCTTCCTGTTCCCGCTCGCCGACGCGGTGGCACAGGTGGGCCGCAACCACGCTTTCAATTGGCGCACGCACTATCGCGGCCATGTCACCTGGTCGGACACGCTCATGGCCGCGGTCGCGGAACGTTACGTGGGCTTCGCCCTGGCGGCGATCGGCAAATCCACGAAGTGCATCGTGCTCGACCTGGACAACACACTGTGGGGTGGGGTGCTCGGTGAGGAGGGTCCTTCGGGGATCGCCCTCGGTGCCCAATGGCCCGGCAGCGAGTTCGTGGACTTCCAGCGCGAGCTGCTCGATCTCCAGCGGCAGGGCATCCTGCTGGCACTGTGCAGCAAGAACAACGAGCACGAGGTGCTCGAGGTCCTGCGCGGCCACCCCAGCATGCTGATTCGCGAATCCCACCTGGCCGCGTACCGGATCAACTGGGAGGACAAGGCCTCCAACATTCGCGCTCTCGCCGGGGAGCTGAACATCGGCCTCGATCACATGCTGCTGATCGACGATAGCCCCCATGAGCGGGCCTGGGTCCGGCAGGAGATTGCCGAGCTCCGGGTTCCCGAGCTCCCGGCCGACTCCTCCCAGTACGCCAACTGGGTGGGCTCGCTTCCGTCGCTCATCGTGCTTCAGCAGACCGCCGAGGACTCGCAGCGCACCCGGCAGTATCAGGAGTCACGCAGCCGGGAGGCCTACGGGGGATCCATGGACTCCGTCGAGTCGTTCCTCCGCGCACTAGGACTCAAGGTGGACATCGCGCTGGTGGACGACGACAGCATGTCTCGGGTCGTGCAGCTCCTGGCGAAGACCAACCAGTTCAATCTGACTACGCGCCGGCACGACGAGGCGACCATCCGACGCCGGTCGGCCGCCGGCGAGTGGCGGGTGTACGCGATGCGAGTCACGGATCGCTTCGGGGATTTCGGACTCACCGGCATCGCGATCACCGAGCCGGGGTCCGATGCCTGGCACGTCGAATCGTTCCTGATGAGCTGCCGCGTGATCGGGAAGTCGGTCGAGAGCGCCCTGTTGGCCAGGATCGGAGACGACGCCCGCGCCGCCGGCGCCGGCGTGCTCACCGCGGAGTTCGTGGATTCCGGCCGGAACCAGGTGGCGACCACGTTCCTCCCGTCCCATGGCTTCACGCTGGTGCCCGATGGACGATGGGTCCGGTCGCTGCAGACACCCGGACCGGAGTGGCCGGACTGGATCGAGGCAGTCACGGGCAAGGAGGCGGTCCGATGACCGATCGGCCCCAGATGACGGCTCGAGTTCGAGAGATCGTGGCCCAGGTGCTCGACCTTCCCCCGACTCAAGTCGCCGATGAGCTTTCCGCCGGCAGCTCGAGCGCCTGGACGTCGCTCAACCATCTGATGCTCGTCTCCCAGCTCGAGAACGAGTTCGGCGTGGTGTTCTCCAACCACGAGGTCAGGGCCCTCTCCTCCGTCGGCGCGATACTCGAGACCCTCGGCCGGCGGCTCGATTCGGTTGGGTAGCGTGGCCGGCATCGGGATCGACCTCGCCGAGACCGGGACGTTTCAGCATCTGGATGCCACCGCGATCGAGGGTGCGGCGCGCCGGTGGCTCTCGCCGTCGGAACGCGCGTGGTGTGCGGTCCAACCGTCGTTTCGCCAGGCCCTGGTGACGGTCTTGAGCTGCAAAGAGTCGGTATTCAAGGCGACGGACACCCCGCTGGCCTTCCCGGACATTTCCATTGCCATGGGAGGAGAATGGCCGCAAGGCTGGGCCGAGAGCCGCTCGGAATCCGCCACGGTGACTCTCTGGTGGGAGGCTCGACCCGGAAGGATCCTCACCGTGGCGGCGGCAGGTTGCGGCGAGGATGCGCGCCCGCTCATCCGCCGTATCCTGGGCGGCCTTCCAACGTAGGACTGCGGCGCCGCCGCGACACTCCCCGTCTTGCCCGGCCCGCGTCCTCTCTCAGCCGTGGGCCAAATTGGCCTCCCAGAATCGCTTCCGGGGCATGCTTCTTGTAGGGAGGTCCGGAATTAACCACCCTGCGGTTACATTGGCTTTATCCAAATAGGTCGAGGGCTCACCCGGCGCAGGTGCCGGGCGGCGATCACCATCAGGAGCAAACATGCGGGTTCTGGTCACGGGCGGGACTGGGTTCACCGGCACCGCTCTGGTCCGGCGTCTCAAGCAGGCCGGGCACGATGTCGTGGCTCTGGACTACAAGGACGGACTCCAGTGCGATGCCTTGCGGAAGATGGGCGCCGAAGTCGTCCTGGGCTCAGTCACTGACCGATCCGTGGTCGAGCGGAGCATGCGGGGCGTCGAGTACGTGTTCCACCTCGCCGCCGCGTTCCGCGAGCTGAACGTGCCGAACACGTTCTACGACGAAGTGAACGTCGAGGGCACCCGCATCGTCATGGAAGAGGCGATCAAGGCCAAGGTGTGGAAGTTCGTCTACTGCAGCACCTGCGGCGTGCACGGCAACGTGGATAATCCGCCGGCCAATGAGGACGCGCCGATCCAGCCCGCCGACTACTACCAGCGGACCAAGTACGAAGCGGAGCCGGTCGTGAAGGCGCTGGGCGCGGGCAAGATGGAAGTTGTCATCCTCCGTCCGGCCGCGATCTACGGACCGGGCGACCCCGAGCGGTTCTTCATGATCTTCAAGCGCGTCTCGGGCGGCACCTTCCCCATGTTCGGCAACGGCCGGACGCTGTACCACCCGCTCTACATCGACAACCTGGTGGATGCGTTCATGCTCTGCCTGGAGCGGGGTGTGGGCAACGGCCGTGAGTATCTGATCGCCGACGAGCACTACTATCCGATCGAGGAGATCGTCAAAGGGGTCGGCCGGGCGCTCGACGTGAAGGTCCGCATCCCGCACTACCCGGTCATGCCGGTCGTCATCGCCGGCCACATCTGCGAGAAGATCTGCAAGCCGTTCGGCATCGTGCCGCCGATCTTCCCCCGCCGGGTGGACTGGTACCGCCAGAACCGCGCGTTCGACATCAGCCGCGCCAAGCGGGAGCTGGGCTACGTGGCGCGCATCGAGCTGGACGAAGGGCTGCGCCGGACCGGGCGCTGGTACCGCGAGCAGGGCTATCTGCGGACGGAGCCCGCCAAGCTGGGGCAGGTCTCGCCCGCCTGAGCTAGTGTCATGAGGGTGTCACCCTGAGCATAGCGAAGGGGACCATGCGGGCATGGTCCCCTTCACTGCGTTCAGGGTGACAAGTAGCGCATCGGTGGCAGCGGCTGCGCGGGCGCCGCGCCGCGCTGGTCCAGAAACCGTCGCGCCCAGAACTCGGTGAGCAGCAGCGACCAGAGCCGGTACGCCCGCTCCTGACTGTAGGGATGGCCGGCCGGACGGTGGCGCAGCCTGGCTATATAGGCGGGATCGAAGAATCCCCGGGCCGCCAGCGCTTGCGGGCCGAGCAGGTCATCCGCGAGATGGTCCAGCAGATCCGACATCCGGGTGTCGTGCTTCAGCCGGTTGAAGCTTTTCCCGGTGGCGAGAATGGACGGCGAGATCAGTCCTTCGCAGGCGCGGCGCAGGATGTACTTCTGGGTCCGCCCGTGGATCTTGAGGTTGTCCGGAATGGAGAACGCGGTCGCGAGGAAATCGGGATTGGTATGCTGCGCGTTCATGCGCATGCCCACGCCCGCATAGAGCCGCTCGACCGGATGCTGGTACGGCAGCACCAGGAAGCCGCGCTTGAGGAAGTTGGTGAGCGGCTGGTCGCCGCCGCGTGGAAAGCCGGCGTACCGGGCCAGCGGCGGCGTGCCGAGCACCTGCGGGGCGGGGAATTCCTTCCCCCGGAAATACGCCTTCTTGAGTACCTGGCCCGCGAGCGTGTGCGGCTCCACGCTGCGGAAGGTGTAGTCGAAGAATTCCTCCAGCGGGCCTCGCAGCAGCGGGTACTTCACCGACAGATCCACCAGCCGGTGGCGCGGCAGCCCCGCGAAGAGACCGTCGAAGCCGAAGCCGGTGACGATGAGGTCTACGTACTTCGACGCCTCCCTCGCGGCGACGAAGAGATAGGCGATGTCCTCCCGCCCGATCGGTTCTTCGATGTGCCAGATCATCCACGGGAGCAGGCCCGGCAGATCGTCGGGATCGAGCACGACGGGGTGGTGGATGGTCCCCAGCTCGCGCGCGACGATCGACGCGTTCACCAGCTCCTTGTCGTCCGGACCATATCCCGCTGAAAACGTGTGCACCTCGCGGGTGCCCGCGATGGCCCGCACGCCGGCGGCGACGACGGCCGAGTCGAGCCCGCCGCTGAGCGAGACGCCGATCTTGTCGTAGGGCGCGGCCTGCTGCTTCAGCGTGCCGAGGAAGCTCTCGCGCAGCCGCGCGGCATGGCCCGCCTCGTCGCGGTCGGCGGCCCGCACCGGGATCTCCCAGTAGCGGCGGCTCGACGCGCGGTCGCCCTGGACCTCGATCCACGCGCCCGGGGCCACCGGATGGATGCCCTCGATGCAGGTGACGCCGGGACGGACCCACTTGGTGTTCTGGATGGTCTGCAGCGCCGCGCGGTTGGCCCGCGCGGGAATCGCGTCCACCGCGAGGAGGGCCTTGTACTCGCTGGCGAACAGCATCCGCTCGCCCGCCATCGCGAAGTAGAGCGGCGCGTAGCCGATGCGATCGCGGGCGAGGATCAGGCGCCGGCCCTGACCGTCCCACAAGGCGAGCGCGAACTGCCCGGCGATCCGCGCGAGCCCTTCCTCACCGGACCCGTACCACAGCTCCGCCGCGAGCGCGGCGTCGCCGACCGGCTCGGCCTGGCCGGGCCGATGCCCGAGCGCGGCCGCGAGCTCCTCCCGGTTGTCGATCGAGCCGTCGAAGCTGATGGTGCCGTCGCGCTGGGCATCCACCAGTCGCCGCGGCCCCCGCACGCCGAGCCACAGCCCGGCCGCGGGCGACCACACCGCCGACTCGTCACCGCGATGCGCCAGCCGCGCGCCCATCGCCTCCAGCTCGCTCGCCTCCGCCCCACCGAACATCCCGTACACTGCGCCCACGATCGCTCCGATTGAGTTAGGCCGGCTCGGCCGATGGCTCGGCCGCCGGCAGCCGCAGATGGCGAACCGCCACGAGAAGAGTGGTCGCCGACCGGACCATCCAGCCGAGGGCGACCCCGTAGACCACACCCGCGAGGCCCCAGCGCGCGCCGACCGCCGCGGCGGCCAGCGCGATCCCCACCGAGAGCCATCCCATCCAGTTGACGAAGGACAGCTCGCCCGGGGTTCCCAGGGCCGAGGCCGCGGACTTGGTGAAGGCGTTGATCACCTTGGAGACGCCGTTCACCACCGCCGCCAGGATGAGGGCACCGGGGAGGTGGTACTTGCCGGAAAGGAAGAGCTGCTCGACGACGGGCGTGACGATCCAGATCGCGACCGACCCGACCACCACCACGGCCGCGACCAGCCGGGCTTCCTTGAACACGATGCGCCGCCGCTGCCGGACGTCGGGCGCATTGCGCAGCCGGGGCATCATGGTGTACCCGACGCCCATCTGGAGCACCCGGAACAGGGAGCCGACGATGGCCGCGAGCACGCCGTAGGTGGCGAGGTCGGTGAGCGGAAGCAGATGGGGGAGAACCAGCCGCTCGAGCTGGATCAGGAGCAGGCCGGTCGCCTGCACGCCGGCGTAGGAGAGTGACTCTCCCCAGGGAAACTCCGCGATGTCGTGTGCCTTCTCGTGGCGCTCGCGGAAGAGGATCTGCCAGCCCAGGATGGCGCCAGGAAACCACCCCAGGGTCATGATGAGCAGGGCGAGCCAGGCGTCGCGAGCCCCGATGGCCACCGTGGCCAGCGCGGCAATGAGCAGCACGAGATTGGGACTCTGAAACAAGGCGAGCGATAACCCGAACCGGTGCTCGCTCTGGAACTTTGCCGCCGCCACCATGAGCGCGCCGCCGACCACCACCGAGACGAAGATCATCGCGGTGTAGGCGAAGGACAGTTGGTAGAAGGCAGCGCCGATGAGGGCGAAGAGGGTCCCGGTGGCGGTGGTCGCGAGGAGGGTGCTGCGGAGGAGCCGCGGGCCGGCTTCCAGGTGGCGCCGGTTGACCATGCCGTCGATGCCGGCCGGCGCCAGCGCGAATCCGACGTTCACCAGGGCCACGACCAGCGTGACGAGCGCGTACTCCTCGGTCGGCAGCACCCGCGCGAGAATCAGGTTGGCCAGCGCGAACCCGGCGCCCGCCCCCGCATAGATGCCCGCTGTTCGTATGGTAGGCGAGTTCCAGAGACTCACGCCAGGGCCCTGCCTCCGGCCACGCGCGTCTCGATCATGGCGTAGAACGATTCCAGCTTGCGGCGGGCGGCCTCGGGCGTGAACTCCCGCTGCACGTGATCCTTCGCCTCCGCGGCGAGCCGCTCGCGCAGCCCGTCGTCCTTCAGCAGCGTGGCCAGACCGGTGCCCAGCGCCACCGGCTCGGGCTCGACCAGGTAGGAGTTCCGGTCGTCGAGCACCTGGGTATGGGTCCGGAGCCGGGTGGCGAGCACCGCGGTGCCCGAATCCATGTAGGAGTAGATCTTCATCGGGGTGTTCAGGCCCTTGAGCCGCGGCGAGACGAGGACGTCCGCTTCGCGCAGGAGATCGCCCAGCGCCGAGACCGGCTTGGGGCCGAGGAAGTGCACCGCCTGATTGATGCCGAGCGCGGTGGCGCGCTGGCCGTAGTGCACGATGTCGTCCTCCCGCCCGCCGACGATCACGAGGCGCGCCTCGCCCATCTGGTCGAGCGTGTGCCGGAAGCCCTCCAGCAGCAGATCGATCCCCTGGTAGTGCTCGAGGTTCCCCACGTACATCGCGACCGGTGCCCCGGCCGTCTCAGCCGGCAGATGATGGCCGTTGCTGCTGAAGACCGGCGGCAGGAGTGTCGTGTCCTCCACCCGCCCGATCGGCGTGACCGACGAGTGCCCGTGGGCCACGTCCTCCAGCGCCGCGCACACGGTGATGACGCCCAGGCTCCGGCGTACCGCCACCGACTCCAGCCGCCGCATCAGCGGGAACACCAGCTGCAGGTGGGGGAACCGCTCGGTCATCTGCTCGGCGAGCGAGGAGTCCATGTCGTAGACGTAGGGCACCCGGTTGAAGGTCCGCATCGCCGCGGCGATGAACGCGGACTCCTCGACCGCATGCACCAGGTCGTAGCGCGTCCGGCGCATCATCCGGGCGCACTTGGCGAACATGGCCACGTCGCAGACGACCTTCTTGAGGGAATAGCCCGGGCGGATGTTACGGATGCCGGGGATCCGGGGGATCCGGTGGATCCGGACGTTAGGCAGCTCGATGTCGCTGCCCTCGTGGTACGTGAGGACGTCCACCTCGTGGCCACGGGCGCTCAAGAACTCCAGCACCATTTTCACGGCGATGGGCGTGCCCCGCCCCTGGAAGAAGGGCTGTGGAGCCAGGAGAAGAATCTTCACGACCGGATCTCGAGCAGCGTACCCATCTCCCGCGAAATAAAGCAGATAGACGACGTCGGCGGCGTGCTGCAATCCCCGTACCGGCCAGGCCGTTCCGGGAGCTGATCCGCCTGCTCGATTCCGTGCACGTCGAGCCCGCCGCCGGCCGAACCGGGCAGGGACGATACCAGGATAGTTTCGCTGCGGGGTAGCACTCGGCCGGTATGCGGAGGCGCGCGACGACGCCCCTCCAGCGGGATAAAGGTATCACAAGGACCGCCCCCCGGCGAGTTCGTCTGCCGCCCTCCCGGCCGGCGGGCTATCTTTCCGCCCAGGCTCCCAACCGCCAAAGGACGAGGAACTTATGGCCACCGCCACCGCATCCTCCCAGTTCACCGGGGTGGATTTCCTGAACTTCGACGCCCTCCTCAGCGAAGAGGAGCGGGCGGTGCGGGATACGGTGCGCACCTGGGTGGACGAGAATCTGATCCCGGTCATCGGCGAGGCCTACGTCGAAGGCAAGTTCCCCAAACAGCTTATCCCGGGGATGGCCGAGCTGGGGCTGTTCGGCGCCAACCTGCCCGAGGAGTATGGTTGCGCCGGCCTCAACAACGTGGCCTACGGGCTCATCATGCAGGAGCTGGAGCGGGGCGACTCCGGCATTCGCTCGTTCGCCTCGGTGCAGGGCGGGCTGGTGATGTACCCCATCTACGCCTTCGGATCCGAAGAGCAGAAGAAGAAGTGGCTGCCGCTGCTCGCGGCGGGGCAGGAGATCGGCTGCTTCGGCCTCACCGAGCCCGATTTCGGCTCCAACCCCGGCGGGATGATCACCACCGCGCGTGAGACCAAGGACGGCTGGGTGCTGAACGGCACCAAGATGTGGATCACCAACGGCTCGCAGGCCACGGTCTCGATCGTCTGGGCCAAGACGGGCGACATCAAGGATCCCCGGACCATCCGCGGCTTCGTGGTCCCTACCGATACCAAGGGCTACACAGGGAAGGACCAGAAGGGGAAGCTCTCGCTCCGCGCCAGCGACACGAGCGAGATCCATCTCCAGGATGTCCACCTGCCCAAGGACGCGATCCTGCCCAAGTCGGGCGGGCTCAAGAGCCCGCTCATGTGCCTGACCCAGGCGCGCTACGGGATCTCCTGGGGCGCCATCGGCGCGGCCATGGCCTGCTACGACGAGGCCCTGCGGTACGCCCAGCAGCGCGTCATGTTCGACAAGCCCATCGCCCAGACCCAGATCCAGCAGGTACGCCTGGTGGATATGCTGACGGAGATCGTGAAGGCGCAGTTCATGACGCTCCAGCTCGGCCGGCTCAAGGACGCCGGGACCATGACGCCGGACCAGGTGTCGCTCTGCAAGCGGAACAACGTGGACATGGCCTGCGAGGCCGCCCGGGAGGCGCGCCGTCTCCTCGGGGCCAACGGCATCCTCGCGGAGTACCACTCCATGCGGCACATGGCCAATCTGGAGTCGGTCTACACCTACGAGGGAACCCACGACATGCACTCCCTCATCGTGGGGCAGGCGATCACCGGGCTCGCCGCGTTCCAGTAAGGCCGCCACCGGTGCCAGGATAGCCGGCCTGTGACGCCGGTCCTCTCCGTGCGTATTCAAGGACGTGATCTCGCCATCCGTGTCAGCCACCCCTGATCGTCCAGCCGCGGCCCAGCATCCTCCCTCCGACCAGGGGGAGGCGCTCTGCCGCGAGTGGTACGCCGCCCACGGGGTGGCCGTCTACAACTATTTCCGCTTCCACGTACCTCACGTGGACGTCGCCGAGGATCTCACGGCCGAGACCTTCCTGAAGGTCGTGCGGGCCGTGGATCGGTTCGATCCGGCGCGGGGGTCGCCGAAAGCGTGGATCCTGACGGTCGCCCGGAACGTCCTGGCCGATTGGCGCCGGCGGGCCAGGATCCGGCAGTACGTCAGTCTCGGCACGATGCACGACCTCGTATTCGAGGCGCCGTCCCCCGAGGAGCGGGTGCTGCGGGAGGAGGAGGTCGGCCGGCTGCTCGACGCGGTCGCCACGCTGGCCGATGCCGATCGGGAGCTGGTCGGACTTCGGTACGGCAGCGGGCTGGACACGGCGGAAGTCGCGCAGCTCCTAGGGATCAGCGAGGGAAGCGTGCGGACCCGGCTCTGGCGGGTGTTGGGACGGCTCCGCGGAGCCATGACCCGATGACCGACGATCGCGACCTTCCGCCCGATCTGGAGGCGCTCGATCGCGACCTTCGGGGCATTCAGTTCCGGCCTCGGGGCTCGCTCGGTCCTGAACTGCTCGGCCGGTTGCGTCGTGGGGAACGGTCGAAGGGTGCCGTTCCGCCGCGGCGTAGCCGTCCGGCGCTCGTCGCCCTGGCCGCGAGCCTCACGCTGGCGGCCGGCGTCGCGCTCATGCTGCGGGCGCCTGGCACCGTCGTGGTGGACCGCTGCTGCTACGATCTCGATGGCGGGGGAGACAGCGACGATGGCGTAGTGATCTTTGCCGAGCGCGACGCCGAAGTCCATCAGCTCCGCATCTACGAGGATCTCGATCGTTCGGGCGCCTTCACCGCCGGCGACCTCATCCGGCTCGACCGCGGCGCCAGCCCCGCGATGAACGAGGCCGTGGCCGAGGGGCTGGTGACCATCGAGCACTGCTGCGTCGACTTCGATGGCGGCGGTCCGGCCGATGACGGGCTGCTGGTGCTCGGTGTGCCCCCTGACCGCGTGATCATGGCCGCGATTTACGAACGCTCCGCCGGCGACGCGACTCGCGCATCCGCGGCCGGTGGATTTCTGCTTCGATAGTTCCCTCCGAACGTCCCCCACTCGCGGAGACTGGTTGATGAGACGCGCGCGTCTGCTCGTGATCGTTGGGCTGTTGGCCGCCGGCCCGCTGCACGCCCAGGTACAGGACACCACCGCGAGGGACACGTCGGCCTTCGAGCTTCCCCCGATCGAGGTGGTCGGCAGCATTCAGCCGAACGCGGGTCCCACCGTCGGCTCCGGTATTCCGGCGAGGGTCACCACGCTCAATGCCGAGGACGTGGACGCCTACGAGCCGCGGGTGCTCTCCGACGCGGTCCGCCAGGTGGCCGGCTTCTCCACCTACGACGACCTGGGCAGCCCCTACAAGCTCAACATCTCCTCGCGCGGCTTCTACTCGTCGCCGGTCGTCGGTCTGCCGCAGGGTGTCGCCGTGTTCCTCGACGGCGTCCGCATGAACGAGCCTGAAGCGTCGCAGATCAACTTCGACCTGCTGCCGATGGATCACATCCAGCGGATCGAAGTCCTGTCGGGCAACGGGTCGCTGCTGGGGCGGAACGCGCTGGGCGGCGCCATCAACCTCGTCACCGCACGTGGCACGGGTCCAACCCGCGGTGAGATCGAGCTGTCGGGCGGCAGCTTCGGCACGTTCAGGAGCGAGGCGAACGTCTCCGGCCGCACCAAGGGCGGATTCGACTGGTACGCGGGCGGCAACTACAACCACGAGAACGGCTGGCGGGACGTGACCGGCGCCGAGGAGTACAGCGGCTTCTTCAATCTGGGCAAGCTGGGCCAGACCGGCGGTATCCGCTTCCAGGGTCTCTACGGCAATTCGCGGGTGGAGACGGCGGGCTCGCTGCCGGAGACGATCTTCGCCTCCAGCCCCGACTCGAACCTGAGCGCGAACGACTACGAGGATCTCTGGGCGTTCCAGGGCTCGCTCCAGGGCTACAAGCAGATGGGCAGCGGCAAGGCATCGGCTACAGTGTACTTCCGCCGCCATCGAGCCGAGCGATTCAACGCGAACCAGCCGGATGATCCGGACGTCTTCGGCATCTCGTACAACACCAGCTTCGGGTACACCGCCGACTATCGCTGGGGCACGCTGCTGAACGATAACGTCGCGCTCAACCTGCGGGCCGGGGTGGACGGCAGCGTGACGAGAGTCAACATCGACATCTTCGCCGACTCGGTGAAATTCGGCGGCGACCGGTCGCTCACGACCCAGGTGCGGAGCCCGCTCTGGGATATCGCGCCGTTCGTCATGGCCGACCTCACCACCGGGCCCGCGACGTTCTCGGTCGGCGCCCGATACGATGTCGTCCGCATCCCGTTCGAGAATCTGCTCGACCCGACCGCGGATACGGTCGGCAAGTACAGCCAGCTCAATCCCCGCGTCGGCGTCAGCGTGGCCGTGTCACCGGGCGCATCGGTGTTTGCTTCGCTGGGGAAGAGCTTCCGCTCCCCCGCCGTGATCGAGAATGCCTGCGCCGATCCGGAGTCGCCCTGCCCGTTGCCCTTTGCGCTGGGCGACGATCCGCCGCTCGATCCGGTGAAGGCGGTCACCGTCGAGGCGGGCGTCCGCTACGCCACCAGCAACTTCTCGTTCGAGGGATCGGCGTACCACACGAACGTACGGAACGACATCTTCCTGACGCCGTTCGGTGAGGAGGAGCCGGAAGGCGGGACCATTGACGGCTTCTTCATCAACATCGACAAGACTCGCCGGGTCGGCCTCGAGCTCGGCGCGGCCTACCGATTCCGGGGCGGGCACTCCGCCTACCTCAACTACGCCTTCACCCGGGCGACCTTCCAGAGCGATGCCGAGATCTTCAGCATCCGCTCGATAGATGCGGAGGATGCGCCGGAGCCGATCGAGAACCCGTTCCCGACCAGCAACGAGGTGGTGCCGGGCAATCGGCTGCCGCTGGTGCCGGATCACATCATCAAGGGCGGCGCGACCGCGCGGATCGGGCGCTACTTCTACGCCGGCGCCGACGCCCGCTACACCGGCCAGCAGTACCTCCGCGGCGACGAGGCCAACGTCACCAGCCAGCTCGACGACTACATCGTGGCCGATGCCCGGGTGGGCGTCGAGTTCGACCGCTGGGAGATCAGCGGGGTGGTGACCAACGTCTTCCAGAACCGCTACGCCATCTTCGGGGCGTTCAACATCAATCAGGGGAACCCCGACGGGCCCACCGTCGAGCGGTTTCTTTCGCCGGGTGCTGAGCGGATGTTCCGGTTGGTCGTGCAGACGTCGCTGGGGGGTGCGCCTGAGCGCGGCGAGGGAGTCGGCGACTTGGATTAGAGAAAGTGTCATCCTGAGCGAAGCGAAGGAGCCATAGCGCCGCTTCAGCTCCTTCGCTCCGCTCAGGATGACACTGTCTTCCCTCGGCATGACAAGCCCCTGCTGGCGACTCCCCCAGCCCTCGACTAGCTTTTGCCGCCAGTTTGAGGGCTGACCAGGACCGAGCCGGGAGCGTGCGTTGAAGATCGCAGTGTGCATCAAGCGGGTGCCGGAGATGGAGTTGCGGTTCTCCATCGCCGCTGACCGCAAGTCGTTGGATCAGAGCGGGCTCAAGTACGAGATCAGTGACTTCGACGGCTACGCGCTGGAGGTCGGCCTCCAGTTGGTGGAGAAAGCGGGGTCGGGCGAGGTGGTCGTCATCTCGCTCGGCCCCGATGGCGTGCAGGAGACCCTTCGCAAGGCGTTGGCGATGGGGGCCACGCGGGCCATCCAGCTCAAGGCCGACGAGGTGCCGGTAGACGGCTTCGCCATCGCGTCCGCGCTGGCGGCCGAGCTCAAGACCGGCGAGTACGATCTCATCCTGTTCGGCCGGATGGCGACGGATACGGCGAGCGGCACCGCCGGCCCGATGACGGCCCAGCTCCTCGATCTCCCCTGCGTCACCGCGATCTCCCATCTCGACCTCGCCGAAGGCCGCGGCACCGCGCGGCGCGATCTCGAGGGCGCCACCGAGACGGTGCAGTTCCCGCTCCCCGCGGTGCTCACCATCGATGAAGGCATCGCCCGGCCCCGCCTCGCTACGCTCAAGGGCATCATGGCCGCCAAGAAGAAGCCGCTCGACGTGCGTCCGGCGCAGCTCGGCGCGGTGCACCTGACCGTCGAGTCCATGGCGCTGCCGCCGGAGCGCTCGGGCGGCAGGATCGTGGGCGAAGGCGTAGACGCCGTGCCCGAGCTGGTGCGGCTGCTCCGCACGGAAGCGAAGGTGCTCTGATGGCCACGACGTTCGCATTTGCCGAATCCCGGGACGTCGCGCTGCGCAAAGTCGCTTTCGAGACCGTCACCGCCGCCCGGCAGGCCGCCGACGCGACCGGTGGCGGCGAGGTGCATGCGATGGTGATCGGCGCGCCGGGCATCGCCGGCAAGGCCGAGGAGCTGGGGCGCTACGGAGCCGATGTCGTCGTAGCCGTAGAGGACCCGGCGCTGATGCGCTACGGCCCCGAGGCCTTCTCGGCGGCGGCGGCCGACCGGATCAAGGCGGGCGGCTACCGCGCCGTCTTCTTCCCCGCGTCGGCCCAGGGGCGCGATCTCGCCCCCCGCGTCGCCGCGCGGCTCGGCGTCAGTCTCGCCTCGGACGTGACGGAGTTCGAGATCCAGGGCGATGCGGTCCTGGCCAAGCATCCCGCCTACACCGGCAAGGTGATCCTCACACTGCGGCTCACGGGCACGCCGGCGGTGCTCTCGTTGCGTCCCGGCGCGGTCACTCCGGTGGAGAAGGCGCACACGGCTCGGGTGGAAGCGGCCACGTCATCGGTCCAGCCGTCGGCGGCGCGCGTGACCGTCACCGAGGTGACGGTCAGCGCCGGGACCAAGCTGGATCTGGGTGAAGCGCCGGTGATCGTGAGCGGCGGGCGGGGACTAAGGACCGCGGAGAACTTCAAGCTGGTCGAGGATCTCGCGGCGGCCTTCGGGAATGCCGCCGTCGGCGCCACCCGCGCCGTCACCGACGACGGCTGGCGCCCCTCGACCGATCAGATCGGCCAGACCGGCCGGGTGGTGAGCCCCGATCTCTACGTGGCGCTCGGCATCTCGGGAGCCATCCAGCATCTGGCGGGCATGCGCACGGCCAAGACGATCGTCGCGATCAACAAGGACAAGGACGCACCGATCTTCAAGATCGCGGACTACGGGATCGTGGGAGACCTGTTCGAGATCGTACCGCGGCTGACTGAAGAGGTCAGGAAGGCGCGGAGCGCGCACTAGCCCGCACCATATCCTGGATGCGCTGCACGCCTTCGGCCACCATCGTTTCCTCGGGGCCGAAGCTGAACCGCACGTAGTCGCGGAAGCGTGAGGGCCGGCCGCTGCGGCGCTTTCCCGGATTCACGTCGAAGAACTCGCCCGGTACGCAGATCACCTTCCGTTCCAGCGCCGCCCGGAAAAATGACATGCCGTCGTTGATGCCCGCCGGCAGCGCCGAGACGTCGCCCCACCAGTAGAACGTTCCCTCCGGCTCCAGATCGAAGCGCACGCCCGCCGCGCGAAGCCCCTCGCCCATCAGCTCGCGCTTCCGGAGGAACGTGTCCCGGATCGCCTGCGTCTCGGCTTCCACGATGGTGGGCGCCAGCAGCGGCACCGCGGACCGCTGCAGCGGCTTGCTGCCGCCCCCGTCGAGGAACGAGCCGCTGCTCGAGACCGCGTCGATCACCTGCTGCGGTCCCACGATCCAGCTGCAGCGCCAACCCGGATAGCGCCAGTTCTTGGTCAGCCCGTCGAAGAGGATCACGGGGTCGGTGTCCACGTCATCCACGTAGCGCGCCGCGGAGACGAGACCGTCGCCATTGGCGGTGTCGCGCCAGACGTAGTGCGAGTAGAACTCGTCCACCAGCAGCGAGCAGCTCAGCTCCCGCGCCACGGTGACCCAATCGTTCAGCTCCTGGTCCGCGATCACCCGGCCGGTCGGGTTGCAGGGATTGGAGAGCAGCACCGCCGAGAGGCCGCGGCCGGTGATCTCCTCCCGCAGGTGCTCCGCACTGAAATGGTAGCCTTCGCGCCCGTCCAGCAGGATGGGGATCGACGTGAAGAGCTTGAAGATGTCGAGCAGCTCTTCGTACGCGGTGTAGTCCGGCAGGAAGTGGCCGAGGTTCACCTGGCCCAGCGCCGCGACGGCTCGCGTGAGCGAGGCCCGGCCGCCGCCGCAGATGCACACGTTGCGCTCGGTGTACTGCGACCGCTTGCCGCTCCGATAGAGCCGGTTGTACAGCTCGGCCACCGCACGGCGCAGCTCCCAGATTCCGGGAACGGGCGCGTAGTCCTGGTCGTCTACGCCGATCTCGATCTGATGGATGCGGGGCGGAGCGCCCGGCAGCGGGCCGGTCTCCGGCTGGCCCTGGCCGAGGTTGCACCACTCGGGGTGACCGTACCGGTACCCGAGGCGTCCGGCCTCGGCCATGACGAAGATGACGCCGGTGAAGGGGACCGGGCGGAAGCCGGGGATCGGAGGCGGAGACGACATAGGCGGGAAGCGTATCGGAGGGCGGGGGTTCGGGGAAGGGTGGCCGTGTGTAGCACCGGAAGCGAGCAGTGTCACCCTGAGCGGAGCGAAGGGGACCATCTGCGGGCATGGTCCCCTTCGCTCCGCTCAGGGTGACACGGCGCCAGTTATATTCTCCCCCCGATCCCCGATTCAGGAGCCACTCGCGTGTCCAGCATCCTTCCGGCCCGACACCAGCGCCCACTCCCCCTCGACCGCCTCATCCGGAACGACCCTCCGGGCGCCGAAGCGATCGAGATGGACGTAGCGATCGTCGGCGCCGGACCAGCCGGTCTGGCGTGCGCCATCGAGCTGACCCGCCTGGCGAAACAGGACGCGGAGTCCGGCGGCAGCGTGGGCGAGCTCAACATCGCCGTGCTCGAGAAGGCCGGCGCCCTCGGCGAGCACAGTCTCTCCGGCGCCGTGGTCAATCCGCGCGCCTTCCACGAGCTGTTCCCCGAACTCAATCCGAGCGACTTCCCCTTCCGCCAGCCCGTGCGGGGCGAAGCGGTCTACTTCATGAGCGAGACCCGCGCGCAGCGGATCCCTACGCCGCCCACGATGCACAACGCCGGCTTCTACACCGCGTCGCTCTGCGAGATCGTGCGCTGGCTGGGCGAGCGGGCGGAGGCGGCGGGCGTCAACATCTTCGCGGGGTTTCCGGTGGACGCCCTGCTGGTGGACGGCAATGCGGTGCGCGGGGTACGGACCACGCCATCCGGGCTCAGCCGCGAAGGAAATCCCACCGGCGATTACACCGAGCCCACCGACCTGACCTCGAAAGTGACGGTGCTCGCCGAAGGGACCCGCGGCACGCTGAGCCAGGCGTGGCGCCAGTGGCAGCGGGTCGGCTCGCCCAATCCCCAGATCTTCGCGCTCGGCGTCAAGGAAGTGTGGGAGACGCAGCGCCCGCTCGACTCGGTGATCCACACGCTCGGCTGGCCGCTGCCCGACGACGCGTTCGGCGGCAGCTTCTTCTATCCCCTCGGCTCGAACCAGGTCGCGCTCGGCATCGTGGTGGGGCTCGACTATCACGACGCGAGTCTCGACATCCACGAGCTGCTCCAGCGGATGAAGCTGCATCCGCTGTTCCGGCCCTATCTCGAGGGCGGCCAACTGCTGGAATGGGGCGCCAAGACCATTCCCGAGGGCGGCTTCCACGCGCTTGCCGAGCGGCGGAGCGGTGACGGGGCGCTCATGGTAGGCGACGCGGTCGGCCTGGTGGACGTGCCTTCGCTCAAGGGGATCCACTACGCCATGCAGTCCGGCATTTACGCGGCGCGCGCCGCGTTCGCCGGACTCAAGGGAGGCGATGTCTCCGCCGCGAAGCTCTCCGCGTACGACCGCATGGTGGACGAGAGCTACATCGCGGCCGACATGTACCGAACGCGGAACATGCGCCTCGCCTTCAAGGACGGGCTCTACGTCGGTGGATTCAAGGCCGGGTTGATGACCATCAGCGGCGGGCGGCTGTTCGGTGGCAGGATGGACATGCCGGAAGACGCGGCCGCTCCCCGCCGTGTCGCCGACAAGACCGAGCCGTTCACGCCGGACGGCAAGCTCACCTTCAGCAAGCTCGACGCGGTCTTCAAGTCGGGCAACGCGACCCGCGATACCATCCCCTCGCACCTTTTGGTGGGACCCGAGATCAGCGCGGAGGTCGCGGAGTTCTACACGCACGTCTGTCCGGCGGGCGTCTACGAGCGGGTGGGGGACGAGCTCCGGGTGAATGCTCCCAATTGCATCGATTGCAAGGCGACCGACGTGCTCGGGCCGCGCTGGACCCCTCGCGAGGGCGGCAGCGGCCCGAAATATCGTATCATGTAGTCGCACCGCTGCAGCCGCTGGCAGCGAACGCGCGCATGCAGCGCCTGATCGTCGAAAAGCAGGACGGTGTTCGCTTCCTGCGGATTGTGCCTTTCCGCGTTTCTTCCCACACTAGATCCAGCCCATTCCTGCGATCTCGGCCCGAGCTTTCGGCGGGCGGCGGGTGGAGGTTGATGCGCGCGGTTGATCGCCGCGCTCGTTAATCGCCGTCCGACCGCCCGCTACCCGCATCCGGTCACACGCTCTCCTGGAGGAGATATGGGTGGTACCTGGATGATTCGTGGCGCGCTGCTGGTGGCGCTGGCACTGGTCGGCTCGCCGATCGAGGCCGGCGCCCAGGGGAAGATCATGATCTCGCGCCTGCCCAGCCATGCCGCGCAGCTCAAGAGCGCCCTGCGCTCCGTCATGACGGCTCAGGTGAAGTACCACACGGCCAAGCGGAACTACGCGGCGTCGGTCGAGGTGCTGCGCCTCCCGCCGTCTCCCGGCGTGACGGTCGAGATCCTGGCGGCCGGGCCCTCCGGCTGGCAGGCCCGCGCGATGCACCAGGAGCAGCCCGGCCGGAGCTGCGTGATCTTCGTGGGATCGGTCGAGGGCGGGGAGCGTCCCCGTACGGACGGGGACCGGGACATGGCCGGTGAGGAAGGAGTGCCGCTCTGCGATCGCATGCGGTGAGCAAGGCGCCCAAGGGGCGGTGGACGACCGGCGCGGCCCGCCTGCTGGCGGCGACGCTCTCGGGCAGCGCCGCGCTCGCGTCCATCCTGAGCTACACCAGCTCCGCCGGCATTCCGGTGCCCGGCGCCGCCGCGGTCGCGATGCTGCGGGCCCACCGCGTCACCCTCAAGCCTTCGCTCGACACCGCCTTCGCCGTCGGCGACACCATCCAGCTCGCCGCCACCGTCACCGACTCCAGCGGCAGCGCGCTGATGGGTGTGGCGCCGGTCTGGACCAGCGGTGATCCCTCCATCGCGCAGGTGACCCAGGCCGGCACGGTCACGGCCCAGGGCGCCGGCAGCACCGCCATCGTCGTGCGGGTCGGTGAGCTCGAGACCCGCGCGCGGATCGTGGTGAGCCAGCGTCCCGCCTCGCTGTCAGTGGATGAAGCCTTGCTTCGGGTGCCCGAGAACGAGCGTCTGGCGCTCAACGCGCACGTCGTGGACGCGCGGGGGAATCCGATCGTCGGCGCCGAGGTCTCGTGGGCGTCGCCGGATCCCACGGTCGTGGGAGTCGAAGGGGCCGACGTCGTCGGCATCAATCCCGGCCGCTCCTCCTTGACCGCGACGGCGGGCTCGCTCCAGCTCGTGATCCCGGTGGAAGTGGTGCCCGTGCCCGCGTCGATCACCGTGCTCGCGGGCGAGGGACAGCGCGGGCCCTCAGGGCGACCGCTGCCCGTGTTCGTCGCGGCGCAGATCGTCTCCCGCACGGGCCGTCCGATGGCCGGCGTGCCGGCGGCATTCCACTCGGTGGCGCCGGGCGCGGCCCCCGAGCCGGCCGTGGACACCTCCGACGCTCGCGGCATGGTGCAGACCGCCTGGCGCCTCGGCGACGTACCGGGCCGCCAGCAGCTCACGATCGCGGTGGACGGCGTGGCCATCACCCCTTCGCTCGCGGCGGAAGCCGATCCGGTCCCCGCCAACGCCAAGGTGGTGATGGTGACGGAGAGTCCGACCGGCGAGGCGGGCGACACGCTGCGCGAGCCGGTCGTCGTACGGGTGACCGACTCGCTCGGCATGGCTCTCGCCGACCTGCCGGTGACGTGGAGCGCGCTCGACGGCGGCTCGCTCGCCGCCCTGGCGTCGCGCACCGATTCGTTGGGCGAAGCGCGCGCAACCTGGAGGCTCGGCCCCAAGGCGGGGCGCCAGCGGGCCAAGGTGCAGGTGGGGAACCCGCGCACCATGCCGGCGTTCACCGCCGCCGCCGCGGCTAGCGCGGGCACCGCGGTCGCGGTCGTGGTCAAGTCAGGCGACCGGCAGCTCGGCTCCGTCGGCACGCCGCTCAAGCTGCCGATCGTGCTGCGCACCGTGGACCGGCACGGCAACGCGGTGCCGGGCGCGCTGGTGAAGCTCGCGCCGACCGCGGGGCGCCTCGCCGACAGCAGCGTGATCACCGATGCCGCCGGTGAGATGAAGATCCTGTGGACCCTCGGCAAGCCCGCCGGGCTTCAGCGCATCGCGATCAAGGTGGCGGGCGATACCGCGGAGTCGGAGACGACGGCGCTCGCCCGGCCGGGCAAGCCGGCCAAGCTCGCGTTCGTCGGCCTGCCCGAGACCGCGAAGCCGGGCAAGCCGCTGCCCAAGCCCGTGGTGGTGCTGGTGACCGACGCCTACGGCAATCCGCTCGGCGGGCAGACGGTCGTGTTCAAGCCCAACACAGGCACGGTGACACCGGCGCGCGGGCTCACGGATGCCGACGGACGCGCCAGGGTGCGCTGGACCCTCGGCCCGAAGGCGAAGAAGCCGGAGCTCGCCGGGAGCGTCAATGGGAGCGATGTGAGCAAGACGCTGGTGCTCAGCGCTCGGCCGTGATGGCGCCCACGAGGCTGTCTGCCCGAGTCGCCGCCATTACCCTCCGTCCGAGGAGAACTGCGGTGAGGTAGACCATTCTGCGGACAATTCCTACCGTAGTTTCCCAGTAAAGGAGCGCTCACCCCTGCATGTAACCTCGACGCGGTCGCTGCGAGCCAGAGCAATCGTGACGACTCTCACGGTCGAGACTGAACGACCGGTCGTACCTTTCTCGCACCCCTCAAGTGGAGCGCGAGTGGACGAACTGAGCTACGAAATCTTGGCTTGGCTTGCGCCGGGCAACCGGCTCTTTCGTCCGCGTGAAGCTTCCGCCGAGGCTGAAGGGGAGTTCCGCGAGGTGGTGGGGGCACTACTGCGTATCCGCGACTTGGGCTGGGTCTCCTTCCTTGACGGTCATATCAGCAAGACTTCCGGCGGGATCTACGTTGCCGTCGGACCGGTCCTGCTCACGCCGGAAGGCGTCGGGGTACTCGAGCGCGATGTTCGGCTGGGGGCGCGTCCCCCCTGGCCTCATGGGCCTTTGCCGTGGCGAGTATAGAGACCTGTCACTGGGGGCTATGCCAGGTGTGGGGCTGTGAATGAGTTCGAGAGCCGGTATTTCACTGTGATTCGCGTCACTTTCAGTTTTAACTAGCGTCCATATTTACATTCTGAGCCAAACTTGGATGCGAGCCATGTCGACCGATCCCCCTGAACTGTCCCCATCGTCCAAACCTGGGACGTCATCTCCACGCGACGAAGGGGAGGTGCGGGACCAGATCGAGGCCAACCGCGCCAAGCTGCGGGATCTGGCAAAAGAAATGGATCAGGAGGCTGAGGATTCTGAGCAGCGACAGTCTGAGAAGGATGACGACTGACCGCCTCGGCCGACGGCGACGTATCCGGTGTTCAGAGTCGGCGATAATTTAGCCACGCCTCAACAACGAGCTGGCGGAGGCGTTTGCGTTGGGTTCTGGCCCCGTGCGGGCCCTGGGTGGTGACAAAGATGAGATAGCGGTCTTGCCGCTGGCACTACAGCGACAGGAGAGGATATGAAAGCAAACGAGTGGCACCCGCCTGCGGAATTCGATGTGAAAGTACGAGAGTGGATGGCCGCCCAGGGCTGGAAAGCAAACTCCACGCGGGATTACTTCGACGAAGGGGTGTACGCTTGGCGCCACGACACTTCGTCCGGTAGCTCCCCCACGCTGTGGATCTCACGTTCTCTAATCGAAGACCGCCAGGCCAGTGAAGTAGTGGAGCACCTCGATCGACTCGGCGTTGCCGAGAGAATGCGGAGCAACCCGAAGGCGCGTTTCCTAGTAACGGGCGAGGCAGGACAGATCGCCGTAAAATCCTGGCCCCGCGCGGAATAGAGCGCGGGCGCGCGACCGGCGCCCGACGCTAGGTGTAGGAAACAAATATCTGCCCCCTAGGCCCCTATCCTTGCCCTGATCGGTGGGGGTCGCACTGCGCGGCCCCCGTCCTGTTACCGCGACCGAGCCTTCCGTTTCTTGCCACCGAGTTCTGGGAACAGTCGTCCCGCAACGTCCGCGAACATCTCAGGATCGATGTCCGGCCCGATCGGAGCCGTCAATTGCGGCTCGGCATCGAGATCGGGAGGATCGAACCCCTCGGGCGCACCGATCTCAACCTCGAGCTCGCTTCCGTCCTCGGGGTGCTCGCCATTCCAGATTTCGCTGGCCCCAGGGTAATCCTCCGGGCTGAACTGGTAGAGGATTCGGTGGAGGCCACGCTCCTCGTGAATTGCCGCCTCGGGGAAACGCTTGTTGCTGATGTCGGGGATGGGCAGGAGCTTGCCGACATCGACGCCAGTCAGTTTTTCGAGCGCTTTGGCGTAGGCTACGATGTGGACGCCGCCCCGCACAAGAAGAAATCCGACGCAGGCCCGCGCCGTGGGGTCATCCACGGTTTCGTAGACCCGGATCTTCGAGGCCCGCGCGCCGCACTCCAGGAAGAAATTGTGCAGCAGATCCAGCTTGAGATTTCCGCTGGAGAACACGTGGGCACCGGTCCAAAAGGTGCCCTGCGAGTCCATGGGCAAGGCCTGCTGTCCGCTGGCGAGGAAATGGTAGGTGTTCCGGGCGTCGGCAGCGGAGGCGAGCGGGGTCGCGGCCGGATCGTCGCCGCGCTCCGTCGTCCCGGTCAGCAACAGGTTAATTGCGTAGGAGACCAGCTCGATGTGTCCGAACTCCTCAGCTGCAATGTTGGCAATGAGATCATAGAATGGCCGCATCTCGCTGCGGCCACGAAAGTTGAAGGATTGAAAGGTGTAGTTCATGAAGGTCGACATCTCGCCGAACTTACCGCCCAGTAATTCCTGGACGGCCGCGGCAGAGTTGGCCGACGGATTCTTGGGGTGGGGCAGCTCCATCTGGAGCTTATCGAATCGTGTGATCACGGCAGGCTTCTTTCCGGAAGAGCTTGCGGAGGAACTGAAGGACGTCGCTCACTCTCGCACCCTGTACCGGCTCCTGCTGTGATAGTTGGCCGTTCCTGGGATCCCCAGCCTGAGCGGACATAGAAAGAGGCACTCTGATCCACCATGACCGTTGAGGGCATGGTTCGGCGGAAGCATTTTCTAGCTTGGCTGGGGGCGAGATTCCCTCCCGAAACTCTAGGTGCTCGGGATTCCGACCCCGCTTGACCAATCAACGATTATTGATATATTAGCACCATGGCCACTCGCACACAGGTCGATCCTACTAGCGCTGCCCGCCTTTTCCACGCGCTCTCCGACCCGACCCGGCTCTCGATTCTGAACCGGCTCCGGCTGAGCGAACGCTGCGTCTGCGAGCTGACCGATGCTCTGGAAGCGTCCCAATCGCGCTTGTCTTTCCATTTGCGGGTGCTCAAGGATGCTGGCCTAGTGACCGACCGAAAAGAGGGGCGCTGGATGTATTACATGCTCAACCCCGACGCTTTGGCGGAAATGACCGAGGTGCTCGAGACGCTCGCCTCCGAGCCGTCATCCGCGGAGCGCAAGGCCGACTGCTGCTCGTAACTCTTTCTATTTTGATCTACATATCAACCTTTTTTGATGGAGTTGAGTATGAGCACGCCAGACATCAAGAGCACGGTGCGCGAGCGGTATGGGAAGGCTGCACTCGAGGTGGTGAGCGGCGGCGCCAAGTCGTCCTGCTGCGGCGGATCTTGTGGGGGAAGCGCGGACGATCCGATCACCTCCAACCTCTACAGCGCTACCGAGACCGCGACCCTGCCCGCGGAGGCAGTCCTGGCCTCCCTCGGCTGCGGAAATCCGACCGCGCTGGCCGAGCTACACGAGGGTGAGGTCGTGCTGGACCTCGGCTCGGGCGGCGGTATCGATGTCCTGCTCTCCGCTCAGCGGGTCGGTCCGACCGGCAAGGCCTACGGTCTCGATATGACCGACGAGATGCTGGAGCTGGCCCGCGCGAATCAGCGGAAGGCCGGCGTGCAGAACGTCGAGTTCTTGAAGGGCGACATCGAGGCGATTCCCCTCCCGGACGCGTCGGTGGACGTGATCATCTCGAATTGCGTCGTCAACCTGTCCGCAGACAAGCGCAAGGTCATTACCGAAGCGTTCCGCGTGCTCAAGCCGGGCGGCCGTTTCGCCGTTTCAGACGTCGTAATCCGCGGTGAGGTACCGGATGAGGTTCGCCGGAGTATGGAGTTGTGGGTGGGTTGCGTGGCGGGTGCCCTGACCGAACAGGAGTTCCACGGGTTGCTATGGGAGGCCGGCTTCCAGGACATCGGACTAGAGCCGACCCGAATCTACGAGTTCGAGGACGCGAAGGCCTTTCTTACCGGCACGGGTCTCGATGCAGACATGCTAGCCAGGGAAGTGGGTGGGCGCGTGATGGGCGCCTTCATTCGAGCGCGGAAGTCTCTCGTCGACACGGAGGCTTAGATCATTGAAACCGGTAGAGAAGCCGCTCCGGGTGTTGTTCCTCTGCACCGGCAACAGCGCGCGGAGCCAGATAGCCGAGAAGGTCCTGAATCGTAAGGCACGGGGGCGATTCGTCGCGGAGAGTGCCGGGTCGAACCCCGCCACCCGAGTGAACCCGCATGCAATCGAAAGCTTGGAACGGCATGGGTACTTCTGGACTGGCGGTCACCCCCGGAGCGTGGATGGTCTGGTCACCGGCGACTGGGATTTCGTGATCACGGTCTGCGATCGCGCCAAGGAGGCCTGCCCAGTCTTTCCAGGTCAACCCGTGATCGCGCATTGGGGGATGCCCGACCCGGCCGCGGTCGAGGGCACCGACGACGAGAAGCGGCGCGCCTTTGACGACACACTGTTACTGATCAGCCGCCGGCTCGACCTGCTGCTCGCGTTGCCGGTTGAGAAGCTATCGCGTCTGGCGCTCGAGCACCGGGTCCGAGCCATCGGGCTGCATGGTGCCGAGGAACCGGCAGCCGGGGCGACGTGAACCCATGCGATACGCGCTGATCTCGGACATCCACGCCAACCTGCCAGCGCTTCAGGCCGTGCTGGCGGACATCACCCGGCGGACCGACGTGGGGGCTGCGTATCATCTCGGCGACCTGGTCGGTTATGCCCCTTGGCCCAACGAGGTGGTGGACCTGCTCACCGACACCGGGGTCGCGGGGGTCGCGGGGAACTACGACTCCACCGTGGGGACGGACTACAAGCACTGCGGCTGCCGCTACGAGGATCCGCGCCAGGAAGAGTTGAGCCACCTGAGCTACGCTTGGACGCGTCAGCATGTGAGCCCCACGACCAAGACACTTCTCGCTGGCCTCCCTTTTCGCATCGATCTCCTGCCGCAGGGGGGGCATCTGGCAGGCCCCCGCGTGGTCCTGGTGCATGGGACACCCACGCTCAACACCCTGTATTGGACCGCGGACCGCTCGGACGAGTTCTGCCTGAAGATGGCCGGCCATGCCGGGGCGAAAGCCGGAGACGTGATCGCCTTCGGGCACACCCACCTCGCCATGGCATCGCGAGATCGGCGGTATTCACTTCGTGAACACCGGCAGCGTCGGCCGGCCGAAGGATGGTGACTGGCGCGCGGGTACGTCCTCTTGGGCGTGGGGGCCGGCGAGGTTGGCATCGAGTTCGTTCGCGTGGAGTACGACATCGAAACCGTCATGCGGGCAATCCGGGAGAGCGAGTTGCCCGACGAGTTCGCCGATTATCTGCGAACCGGCGGACGGCCGACACCCGCATCCCTGTCATGAGGGGCCGCCGACTGATCGCTGAGGCGATTGGGACCTATTTTCTCGTGCTGATAGGTCCGGGGACCGCGATGGTCAACGCCTTCACGAGCGGGATGGTAGGTCACGTCGGCGTCGCGCTGGCCTTCGCGTTCGTAGTGGTAGCCATGATCTACTCTCTGGGCCACCTGTCCGGAGCGCACATCAACCCCGCCGTGACGCTCGCCTTCTGGTCCGTCCGACGATTCCCCGCGGTCGAGGTCGTCCCCTATATCGGTGCGCAGTGTGCGGGTGCCTCTCTTGCGTCCCTGACCCTGCTCGGCGTTCTCGGTCCGGTGGGCCGGCTTGGGGCGACACTGCCCAGCATCGCACCGGTGAAAGCGTTCGCGGTGGAGTGGCTACTCTCCTTCGGCCTGATGTTCGTGATCATGGCGGTGGCGACGGACGATCGGGTGCCAGCAGGCTTCGCAGCCATCGGCGTGGGCTTTACCGTGGGCTTCTGCGCGCTCATGGGTGGACCGCTGACAGGCGCGAGCATGAACCCTGCCCGTTCATTCGGACCGGCGATCGTGGGCGGACTCTGGACAGCACACTGGGTGTATTGGCTGGCGCCTATGACCGGAATGCTCGTGGCAGCTCGAGTCTACGACGGTCTCCGAGGGGCGGGACCAGCAAAGGGCCGGCCTGCTCAGGTAGTGTCCGGTTATGACCTGGTACAGAGGGGGATGCTGACCGGGCGCGGAGATGGACCCCGAGGCGGCTCGCATCGGCAAAGCCGGTGACGGGCGTTACGGCGGTCACTGGCTGCCGACCCCCGTATGGGTACGCGAAGTTGAGCGTTTCTCCCTACGGTGAGGCGGGCATGGACACACTGGGGCTGCCGGTAGCGAAGCGGGCGGGCATCATCCTGGGCTTGGGTCTGGGCGGATTCGTGGATGGGATACTTCTGCACCAGATCGTCCACTGGCACAACATGGGATCGGCCATTGTCCCGCCGACGACAATGGAAGCGATGGCGGACAACATGCGGTGGGACGGCTTCTTTCACGCCGCCGTCTGGATCATCACGTTGATCGGCGTGTATTGGCTCCTGACTGACGCCCGACGCGGCCTGTCCCTACCAGATGGGAAGGCATTTACTGGCCTACTGCTCCTCGGCTGGGGCCTGTTCAACTTGGTCGAGGGGATCATTGACCACCACATCCTCGGCCTGCATCACGTCCGCGACTTGCCCGCCCACGTCCCCCTTTACGATTGGCTATTCCTCGGCATCGGCGGGGTCGGCTTTATCCTGCTCGGCTGGATGATGGCGCGGGGGCCGACCACCGTAGGGATGCGTACCGCCCCGGCTGCTCACCGCGCATAGATTCTCAGTGGGGGCCGGACTACCCAGGCCCCTCTCCCCGAGAAGTTTTTTTACATCCAAAGCCGGACACTACCCCTGCTCAAGCCCCGCTCGGTAATGAGGGGTAAATTACTTAGGACGGTGAGTCATTATCTCTGAATTCTAGATGATCCGCCCAAGCTCGCAGGGGCCTGCCGGGTCGGCTGTCCAACAGGACGTAACCCTCGGTGTAGCCCGGCGGTGGCTCGATGACTGGCACCCAGTCCATTGGCATGCCCGGCAGCTTGTGAGCCCAGCCTGGACGAACCCGTGCCCAACGTTGAGGGTCCTTGGATGGCATGAGTTCAGTCTAGCCACCTTGATCTTTCGCGAGTCAAGGGGGGTCCCGCTCTCAATGAGGCCAGAGCGGCTGCAGTCGGAGGTGAAGTGCGTGAAGAGAAGGTGGCAGGCTTACAGGAGCCATGGACTGAAGGCAAAACTCTGGCGTCGGACCGAGCACCATGCGACGCATCCACAAGACACTCTCGCCTTCGCGAATGAGGGGTGCCAGCAGTCCGACCATGTCGTCGTAGGACGCGCCCTCTCCTTTGCCGAACCACAGGGCGTGCCGTGGTCCAGGCAAGGGGGCTCCGAGTCGGACTCGGTAGAGCCCGGCCACGCCGCCTGCTGCTCCCTTGGCGGCACTCCCGTGCGCTTCCCGATACGGCGCGATGGCGACGCTGCGATCCAGCGTATCGAGTGCCCCGGCGTCGTGAAGACAGTAGCGGTCCTCGTAGGCGATGTCTCCGACATTCGCCCATGGCGCACCCTCCACCAGCGAGCTGCTGGAGCATACAAAACCCTCCGGCGGATGGGCCTCGAACACGGCGTGAAAAGATCGCTGGTAGGTCTCGTATGCCGCTCGCTGAATGGACGGACGCTTCCAGTGCCAAAAGACGTATAACAGTGAGGCGGTCATGGCGCCGACCCCTCCCCGATCAGGCGCTCTACGATGAGCACATCGCGCCAAATCCCATCGAGTCTCGCATGGCGCTCGTAGACCCCCACCTCCCGGAAGCCGTGACGGCGGCACAGCGCTCGGGAGGCGGCGTTCTCTGGGAAGATGCGCGCGAGAACCTTCCAAACCCTTCCGGTATCAAGCATCCCCAGGAACCTGCCCATTAGTGCATCTCCGAGCCTTCGACCCTGAGCGGCTGGCGCCACGTAGACCGAGAACTCCACAATGCCAGAGTAACACTCGCGAGTCCGGTAACTCGTGGCGCCAATCCATCCCGCCACCATCCCATTGACCTCGGCGACGAGGATCGGAAGTCGCCCTTCCACGAACCAGTCCTCGACCTCAGCCGAGGTACGTTCTCGGGTCTCAAACGTTGCCGTGCGTGCGCGGATCCCGGCATTGTAAATCTCGGCGATCGTCGGTGCATCGGCGCGTTGTGGCCAGCCGCACCTGAGGTGAGAGAGTAGCGAGCATGACTGTGGCGGAGTCCGGACAAGCCCCACGGAATTCCTCGGAAGCGCGAACGGCTTCCGGCACTGCCTGCCGCTCAACTGATCTGAATCCGAATCGAGGGAAGTACTCCGCCGCGGTGGTGGTCAGAAGGATGAGTGTGGCCAGACGATTTGTTCTGGCTTCAATCACACACCGCTCGACCAAAGCGGTGCCGGTACCTAGCCCCCGGTCCGACTCGGCCACTGCAACCGAGCGTAGGAGACCCGCGTCCCCGTATCGTTCGACTGCCGCGCACCCGGTGAGGACTCCGTGTCGTTCCGCCAGGAGAAAGCTGCCTAGGTGCTCCCGAGCGCCCGCCAGCGGGCAGCCCGCAGTCCGTAAGCAGGCCGGCTATGCGTTCCCAGTCGCCGGCGCCGGCCTTCCGAATAACCAGACCACCGGCCGCGTCATCGAATCAGGTCTTCGCGCAAACGACACTCGCTTCGTCATCCATGGCTGCGCCCGATGTTGCCGCCAGTTCAGCAAGGAACGCCTGGTGAAGAGCGAGCAGCGCACGTTGCACACCCGGGCGCGCGGCTTGTGGCACGCGCCTGATAACGCGAGCGACTTGCTCGTTCAACATGGCCTCGAGACGGCGGTGCCGTTCCTCGCCGGCGGGGGTCAAAGAGATGGCGACAATCCGCCGATCGGAGTCGTCCGGCGCCTTTTCGACCAGCCCTTCTTCGAGGAGCTGATCCACCGCGCGGCTGGTCCATCCTTTGTCGATGCGGAGCCTTCTGCTGAGCTGTGCCAGAGTCATTCCTGGCGCGCGCCCGAGTTCAGTGAGGATCGTGCACTCGGTAGTGCGAGCACCATCACATGCGAGGGCCTCGCGCTGAGCCCGGACGTGGAGTCGCGCTACTTCGCGAAGGAGTGAGGAGGAACTGTCCGCGTCGTGGTCTGGACTCAGGCGGAGTGGCATGAACTAAGGATGCCGCAGGCGGAGATTGTTGTCAATAGCAACGATCTCGGGATGTTCGTATTTCTCGAAGCAGTAACTCCCCGTCCTTGTGTAGCTCTCGGTGGTACGGTCAATCAATGACCGCGATCGCGTCAACTTCGATCAGGTAGCCCGGGGACAGCGCCGCTACGCCGAGCACCACGTCCGCCGGCTTGTGATCTCCGAACAGCGCTAGCCGGGCCTTTTCAATAATCGGCAAGCATTCGTCGCGTTCGTAATTGACGACGTAGATGGTGATCCTGGTGACCTGCGCAGGCCGCGCACCGGCAGCAGCAAGCGCTCGGCCGAGATTGCTAAACACCTGGCGCGCCTGAGTGGCAAGATCACCAGGGCCAACCAGCTTGCCATGTATGTCTTCGGGCTCCTGGCCCGAGACGAATACCAGCTTGCTTCCCGTCGCAACTACGACCTGGGTGTACGTTTGCGGAGTAGGCAGATCCTTGGGATTGATGCATTCGAGCGTCATTGCTCCCCCATGACTTTGATGATCACCCGCTTTCGCCGCTGACCGTCCCACTCCCCGTAGAACACCCGCTGCCAGGGCCCGAAGTCGAGCTTCCCTTCCGTGATCGGCACGATGACCTCGTGGCCGACCGTGAGGCTGCGCAGGTGCGCGGCGGCGTTGTCCTCGCCCGTCTCGTTATGCCGGTATCGCTCGGGATCCCACGGCGCGATGGTGCCCTCGAGCCACTTGAGGATGTCCTGCCAGAGTCCCGATTCGTGATCGTTGACGAAGACCGAGGCGCTGATGTGCATCGCCGATACCAGCACCATGCCCTCGCGGACGCCGCTGGCGCGCGACCTGCTCCGCGACCTGGTCGGTGATGTCGATGATCTCCTGCCGCTTCTTGGTCTCGAACCAGAGATAGTGCGTATGGGTGGCCATGCCGATTGGACCGATCAGAGGTGTGCCAGAAAGCGGAATTCCGACCCCGACTGAAATCCGACGTTCGACTCGAACTCCTCGCGCGTCAGCGGCCGCTCGCGCCGCAGCCAATCCCCCAGCCGCGAGATCCTGAGCCCGTAGCGCTCCACCACCATGCTCCACAGCATCGCGGGCGAGGTACCGTAGCCCAGGATCGCGGACGTCCCGTAATCGAAGATGATGACCGGCTTCCAGCGCATGATGACGTGCTCGGCGCCCCGGAGCACCTGGAGCTGGGCGCCTTCCACCTCGATGGTGACGAAGTGGATCTGCGCGTCGGCGGGGAGGAGATCGTCGAGCGGCTCGGTGCGGACGAGCAGCTCCTGGATCCTGAGACCCGAAGGGATCGTGCCGAGCCGCCGGAGGCCGCTGTACTCCGGGCGGCTCACCACGTGGTAGAACGGCTGCTCGCCGGAGGTGTCGCTCGCTGCCACCTGCTCGACGTGCACGGTCGGGTATCGCTTGGCGAGACCCTCCGCGAGCGCCGGCAGCGGCTCGTAGGCAAAGTGGCGGCCCGCGCGGCGCCAGGCGGTCCACTTCCGCCAGCAGCGAGCCTCGGCCCGCGCCGACCACGACGCAGTTGGAGTTGGGCCCCAGCACCCGGGTCATGATCTGCACGGTCTGCCGGTGGTACTGGAGCCTGCGGATCCTGCGCTCGACTCGCCGCACCCAGCTCATGATCGCAGCAGCTCCTCCAGCCGGACGGCCGTGTCGGTCTTCTCGTCCCGGTACTTGACGATGACCGGCGCGTAGAGCGACACGCCCGCGGTCTGCCCCGGTCCGCTCTTCACCGGCCGAGTGCCCGGCACGACGACGGCGCCGCTCGGGATCTCGAGCGGACGGTCGCCCTCGCGGCGGTAGGTGCGGTCGTGCACCAGGTCGAAGACGACGGTGCCGCCGCTCAGCAACGTGCCGGGCGCGAGCACCGCACGCTCCCGGACGATGGTCCCCTCGTACACGCCGCAGTTCCCGCCGACCAGCACGTCGTCCTCGATGACCACCGGCAGCGCGCCCGCGGGCTCCAGCACGCCGCCGATCTGCGCCGCGGCGGACAGATGCACCCGCTTGCCGATCTGGGCGCACGATCCCACCAGCGCGTGGCTGTCGATCATCGTCCCCTCATCCACGTACGCGCCGACGTTGACGTACATCGGCGGCATGCAGACGACGCCGCGGGCGAGGTAGCAGCCGTCGCGAATCGCCGAGCCGCCCGGCACGACTCGCACGCCGTCGTCGGGGCCGAGAGCACGGAGCGGGAAAGTGTCCTTGTCGTAGAAGGGGAAGGGACTGCCCGGGAGCGCGGGGCCGACCTTGCCCAGCCGGAAGCCGAGGAGGATGCCCGCCTTGACCCAGGCGTTCGCGCGCCAGCGGCCGTCCGCTGACCGCTCGGCCGCGCGGACGCGTCCCGCGTTGAGCTCCGCCTTGAGCGCCTTGAACGCCTCCAGCGCCGCGGACTCCTCGCCCTGGGGCACGCCGTTCGCGAACCGCTCCAGCTCCGACCGGAGTGATGTCACCTTCGCTTCCACTAGATCTCCACTCCCAGGTCCTTGAGCGTCGCGGCCAGCGCGATGCGGGTCTTCTCGGTGACGGGCACCAGCGGCAGCCGCAGCACGTTGCGGATCCGGCCGGTGAGCGCGAGCGCGGCTTTTACCGGCGCCGGATTCGTCTCCAGGAAATTGGCGTCCATCAGCGGCAGCAGCCGATAGTGCCACTGCCGTGCCTTCGCCACGTCGCCCGCGAGCATCAGCTGCACCATCCCGCGCATCTGTCCCGGCATCTCGTTCGAGGTGACGGAGACGAGTCCGTCCCCGCCCGCCACGATAATCGCCAGCGCGAGCCAGTCGTCGCCCGACAACACCGAGAAGCCGTCCGGCCGCGCGCGGATGATCTGCATGACCTGCGCGAGATCACCGCATGCTTCCTTGATCCCCATGACGTTGGGGTGCTCGGCGAGGTGCAGCGCGGTGGCGGGCAGGAGGTTCACGGCCGTGCGGCCGGGCACGTTGTAGAGGCAGATCGGCTTGGAGGAGGCGTCGGCGACGGCGGTGAAGTGGCGGAAGAGGCCGCCCTGGGTGGGCTTGTTGTAGTACGGCGTGGCGGTGAGGATGTAATCGATGCCGAGCCGGCACATTCGCCGCGTCTCGGCGACGGCGCGTGCGGTGTCGTTGCTGGTGGCCCCCGCCATCACCGGGACGCGCCCGGCTGCGGTCTCCACCACCGCAGCGACAACGGCCTCCCGCTCGGCGTCGTCCATCGTCTGGGCTTCGCCGGTGGAGCCGCACGGCACCAGGAAGTCGATCCCCTCGGCGATCTGCCACTCCACCAGGTCGCGGAGCGCGCGGTAGTCCACTTCACCAGTATCGGTGAAGGGAGTGACCAGCGCGGTGCCGCAGCCCTGGAGGCGCATCACTCGGCTCCACCAAACAGCATCGCCTCGAAGTCGAACACACCCGTGCGGCCAGGCAGCCACTCAGCGGCGGCAAGCGCCCCCGCCGCGAAGCTGCGGCGGTTCCGCGCCACGTGGGTGAGCGCGATAATCTCGTCTGCGCCGTCGTAGGTCAGCACGTGGGTTCCAGGGACCGCCCCTGCACGGATAGAGGTAATGGGGAACTCCCGCGCCGCATCCGCCTCACGCACCCGCTCGCGCAACACGCGCGCGGTGCCGGACGGCGCATCCACTTTCGCCGCGTGGTGCTCCTCCATAATAAAGGCGTCAAACTCAGGCCGCCCGGCGAACCGCGCGGCCAGATCGCGGGCCGCGCGGAGGAAGAGATGCACGCCGACGGAAAAGTTGGCGGCGTGGAGCAAGGCACCTCGCTTCGACTCGACCAACTTCGCGATGCGGGGTAGCTCCGCATTCCAGCCGGTCGTCCCGGTGACTGTCGGTACTCCAGCCTCGATCAACCGCTCGAGGTTTGCTACTACCACGTCGGGTCGGGTGAATTCCAGTGCGACATCCACCCCGGCAAGCCGGGCCTTCGTGAGCGCGCCGCCGCCGGCGTTGTCCGCGCGGCCGATAATAGCGTGCACGACGTGACCGCGCTCCTCGGCTAGCGCCGCTATCATGCGGCCCATCTTGCCGTCACCAACTATCGCTAATCGCATAGCACCGGCTCGCTACGGTCATCCCTAGGAGAGAAGAACAGAGGCACGGAGGCCACGGAGAAAAACAACAAAAAAGAACTCTTCGTGCCCTTCGTGTCCTTCGTGCCTTCGTGGTGAATCTTTGTTGTTTTTTCTCTTGTTTGTTCTCTGCGTCCTCTGTGCCTCTGTTCTCCAACGACGAACCCCGAAAACCCTCGTCAGGCCGCCCCGAAAAACTCCGCGTGCAGCCGCCGCACGACGTCCGGCCCGTCTTCTTCCCGGACCACGAACGTCATGTTGATCGCCGACGCCCCCTGCGAGATGACCTCCACGTTCGCCGGCTGCACCGCGCCGAAGATCCGCGACGCCAGCCCCGGCGTCCGCCGTAGCCCGATCCCCACCACCGCGACGATCGCCCGACGATCCTCGGTCCACACCTCGCCGAGCTCACCGAGCTCCCGGACCACCGGCTCCAGCCGGGCCGGATCCTCCACCGTCAGCGAGACACTGATCTCGCCGCTCGCGAGCACATCCACGACCACTTCGTGCCGCTCGAACACCTCGAACATCGTCCGGAGGAAGCCGTAGGCGCCGAGCATCCGCGGTGCGCGGACGTTGATCACCGTGATCCCGCGCTTCCAGGAGATCGACCGGATCGGTGAGTCGCCGATCCGCTCCAGCTCGGCGGCGGGCTCGATCGTCGTGCCGGGAAGCTCCGGCCGGGTCGAGTTGAGCACCACGATCGGGATCCCGGCGCGCACCAGCGGCATCGCGGTGGCGGGATGGAGAACCTTGGCGCCGAACGTCGCCAGCTCCGCCGCCTCCTCGTAGCTGGCGGCGGCGAGCGTGCGGGCCGACGGCACGATGCGCGGGTCGGCCGTCATCAGCCCGTCCACGTCGGTCCAGATCTCGACCCGCTCGGCGCCCAGCGCCGCGCCGAGCAAGGCAGCGCTGAAGTCCGAACCGCCGCGGCCGAATGTCGTCGGCACGCCGTCCGCCGTCGCGCCGATGAATCCCTGGGTCACCGGGATCAAGTCGCTCTCGAGCAGCGGCTTGAGACATTCCCGCGCCCGGTTGTTGACCACCTGGACGTACGGGGTGGCGCGGCCGAACCGGTCGTCGGTGACCATGATCGGCCGGATGTCGGTCCACGCCGCCGGGAGACCGGCGTTCACCATCGCCCCCGCGACGAGGCGCGAGCTCCACAGCTCGCCGTGCCCAGCGAGCTCGTCGAGCTCCGCCGGCCGGAGCCGCCGACCCAACGCCGCCACCAACGTCGAGTGCAACGCCGTCGCTTCCAGGCGCACGGCGTCCAGCTCCGCCTCCGCCCCGGGCAGCTCGAGCGCCACCGTCTCGTGGCGGAGCAGCAGGGCTTCGATGGCGGCCGCGAGCGCCTTCTCGTCTCCCTGGTGAACGATGGCGGCCAGCTTGAGCAGGCCGTCGGTGACACCCGCCAGCGCCGAGACCACCACGAGCGGCCGCTCGGCCGCGCGCGCGGCCACGATGCGGACCAGCCGCTCGATGGCCGCCGCATCCGCGACCGACGTCCCACCGAACTTGCAGACGATCACGGCCGCGGTCCGAGCCGCCCGTCGGCCACCAGCAGCTCGGCGATCTGCACCGCCTGGCCCGCGGCGCCGCGGATCGTATTGTGGCCCAGGATCACCATCCGGAGATCGAGAATGGGGCAGGGACGCACCCGGCCCACCGTCACCGCCATTCCGCGTCCCCGCTCGAGGTCGAGCCGCGGCTGCGGCCGGTCGGCGCGGAGGTCCACCTCCACCGGCGGGTTGGGCGACGACGGCAGACCGGCGACGCAGGGCGAGCCGCGGAACTCCCGCAACGCCGACACGGCCTCGTCCACCGACACCCGCCGCTTGAATCCCACCGACACGGTCATCAGGTGGCCGTCCACGACCGCGACCCGATTGGTATGCGCGCTCACCGCGAAAGCGGCCGGCTCCACCCCACCGGCGCCGAGCGCGCCGAGAATTTTCTGGCTCTCCCGCTCCATCTTCTCCTCTTCGCCACCGATGTGCGGGATGACGTTGCCGAGCACGTCGAGCGACGGCACGCCCGGATATCCCGCGCCGGACACCGCCTGCATGGTCGAGACGAAGATCTTCTCGATGCCGAAGGCCTGATGCAGGGGGGCGAGGCCGAGCGTGAGCGCGGCGGTGGAGCAGTTGGGGTTGGCCAGGATCGCGCCGCTCCAGCCGCGGGCGGTCCGCTGGCGGTCGATCAGCACCAGGTGGTCGCCGTTGGCCTCCGGAATCAGCAGCGGAACGTCCGCGTCCATCCGGTGGGTGCGGGTGTTGGTGACCACGAAGGCCCCGGCCTGCGCCAGCGCCTGCTCGATCGGCCCTGCCGCCTCGGCGTCGAGCGCGGAGAAGGCGATCGCGCCGGGCAGCGGTGGGGCACACTCGCGAACGACCAGGTCGGCGACGGCGCGCGGCAGCTCGACCTGCTCCCGCCAGCGGACCACGTCGCCGTAGCGCCGCCCCGCGCTGGCGGACGAGGCGGCGACGGCCGCGACCTCGAACCACGGGTGGTCCGCCAGCAGGCGGACGAACTTCTGTCCCACCGTGCCGGTGGCGCCGAGGATACAGACCGGGATCTTCGCGCTCATGGCGCCTCGCGTGAGAGGAGGTCGGTGGCGAGCCGCACGTACAGGTCCACGCCACGGTACAGGTCGGCCTTGAGGATGTGCTCGTCGGCGGTATGCGCGACCTTGATGCTGCCCGGACCGAGCTGATAGCCCTCGCCCCAGCCGGCGAGGAAGGGCAGGTCGCTCGCGTAGCTCACCACCGTCGTGTCCCATCCGGGCGGCGCGCCGCCGGCCTTGTGGAACGGCAGCTCCACCGGAAAGGCCACGCTCACCGCGGGCGAGAGCTGCTCACGGATCAATGCCTTGAGGCGGTCAGTGGGCTCCACGGTGCGCACCAGGAGCTGGGCCGCGGCGTGGGGCGGGATGACGTTGGGCGCGACCCCGCCGGAGATGAGGCCGAGATTGAGCGTGGACTGGCCGAGCAGAGGGTCGTTCGGCAACGGCAATCCGCGGATCCGCTCGATCGTGTCGAGCAGCGCGGCGATGGCGCTCGATCCTTCCTCGGGATACGCCGAGTGCGCCGCCCGTCCGGTGGCGGTCAGGTCCACCCGGAGCGTGCCCTTCTGACCCACCGACAGCCGGTTCTCGGTCGGCTCTCCGTTGATCAGGAACCGGCCCCGCGGCCCGAAATCCGCTGCCGCCTTGGCGCCGTCCGACCCGTTCTCCTCGCCGACCACAAACAGCAGGCCGACGCGTCGCTCGCCCGCCGCCGCCATCCGCTCCGCCGCCGCGACCATCGCCGCTGCGAGCCCCTTCGCGTCGCAGGTGCCGCGGCCGCGAATCGCGCTCTCGTCCTCCACCACGGGCAGGAAGGGCGGCACCGTGTCCACGTGGGTCGAGAAGACCAGCGCGGGCGGCTCCCGGTAGGCGTACAGGTTGTCGCGACCCGGGGAGACCGGCTGTCGCGACGTCCGGTAGCCGGCGCGCCGGAGCACCCCATCGAGCAGGTCGATGGCGGCCTGCTCGGATCCGGTCGGGGTCTCCAGCGCGACCAGCGCGCGGGTCAGCTCGAGGACGTCCATACGCTCAAGTCCATGAATGCAAACGGCCCCGCCTGTGCTTGGCACGGCGGGGCTTCCAGGTCAGAGGATGGTTATGACGTCCCTAGGCTGGTCGGCGCCCGCGTGGGGGGCAGCGCTTCATCAGTGCGGTCATCATGGGCGTCATGCGTCTAACGTAGGTGAGGGCGGTGGGGCGGGCAAGAGGGATGCTTGACGGGAACGATCCCGAACCCTAACTCTGAGCTACCATGCGCACGCTTCGGTGGTGCCTGCTGACCTTGGCCGCCCTCGGCTGCCTCGGCAGCACGACCGAGACCGGCTCCGACGGCCGGATCCGGATCGACGTCATCACCAGCGGCGCCGATCCACAGTCCGAGGAGTACCTCATCACCCTCGACGGGGCGCGGCCCCTGTCGGTGGCCCCCAACGGCTCGACGATTTACGACGCCGTTCCCGAAGGCACCCACGTCGTCCACATCTTCTCCCTCGCCGACAACTGCGCCGTCAGCGGCAACACCAGCCCCCGATCGGTCCAGGTGCGCGGCGGCGACCTCAGCGAGATCACCTTCACCGTGGTCTGCGGGCCGCCGATTACTGGTGGGTTCCGCGTCGTGGTGTCGTCCACCGGCCTGCTGACCGACTCGGACGGGTATCAGCTCTCGGTTGCCGGCACGTCGCTTCGCCCGATCGAGATCAATGCCGAAGAGGTCTACCAGGGACTGACGCCGGGCGCGCACCTGATCACGCTCAAGGACGTGGCCGACTTCTGTGAGGTGTCGGGGGCGAATCCCTATCCGTATACCGTCGTGGCGGGGAAGACCGTGCGGGTGACGATTCGCGTGGGGTGTGGTGGGGGGACGGGGCCGGTGGACTAAGAAATGTCATCCTGAGCGAAGCGAAGGAGGCATGGCGTCGCTTCGGCTCCTTCGCTTCGCTCAGGATGACATGGCCGCAGATGAACGCAGAGAAACAGTTGATAAGTAGTGTGTAAATACCACAACAACTTCAAAGTCTGCGTTCATCTGCGTTCATCTGCGGCTATCTCTTAAACTCCACGCTCATCTGCGGCCCCCCGACACCTCCCGCTCCACCTCCCGCGCCACCCGCTGCCCCTCGCCCACGTCGACCATCGCCAGCAGCACCGCTCCCACCGCGAAGAACCCGATCACCGACAGGATCGCGCTGCGGCTCGATCCCGACACCGCGATGGTCCCCGCGAAGATCAGCGGCCCGAAGATCCCCGCGAACTTCTCGAAGATGCTGAAGAACCCGAAGAACTCCCCCGACTTGTGCTGCGGGATCATGCTGGCGAACAAGCTGCGGCTCAGCGCCTGAGTCCCGCCCTGCACCATGCCCACCAGGCCCGCCAGGATGAAGAAGTGGGTGGCGTTGGTCATGTAGTAGCCGAGAATGCTGATCGCCGTGTACGCCAGCAGGCCGATGAACAGCGCGCGCTTGGCCCCGATGCGGCCCGCGACCGTGCCGAAGAGGAAGCTGCAGGGGATGCCCACGAACTGCACCAGCAGGATCGCGCTGATCAGCGCGCTCTGTCCGATGCCGATCTCCGTGCCGTACGCCGTCGCCATCTTGATGATGGTCTGGATGCCGTCGTTGTAGATCAGAAAGGCCAGCAGCATCAGGAACGCCTGCTTGTAGCTGCGCAGCTCGCGGAAGGTCTCGCCCAGGCGCACGAACGCGGCGGCGACCGGGTTGGCTCCGGTCCGCTCGTCCGGCTCGATCCGGGCCGGCGGCTCCGGCACGCGGCGAAAGAGCGGGATCGAGAACAGCCCCCACCAGAAGGCGACCGAGAGGAACGCCAGCCGGGCCGGGAGCGTCGCCTCGCTCTCGCTCAGGCCCGGCCCCGACGGGAGCCCGAAGAGCCCCGGCATCTGGATCCACGCCAGGTTGAGCGCCAGCAGCACTCCGCCGCCGAGATATCCCACCGCGTATCCGGCCGTCGAGACCCGGTCGATCTCCCCCGGCCGGGCGATGTGTGGCAGCAGCGCCTCATAGAACACGTAGCTGCCCGCCACGCCGACCATGACCAGAATGAAGAGCCAGCTCGCGAGGTCGAAATCGCCGGTGTGGATCACGAAGAGTCCGCAGCATGCGGCGATACCGACAGCCATGAAAATCGCCGTGAAGCGCTTTTTGGCCGCCCGATAGTCGGAGATAGCGCCGAGTAACGGGGACACCAGCGCGATGATCACGAGCGCGATCGAGTTGATCGTCGCGAGGCGCTGCGTGGCACCGCCGTCCGCGATGTTCGCGCCCGCCACCTTCACGAAATAGATCGGAAACACGGCGACCATGATCGTCGTCTGGACCGACGAGGCCGCCCAGTCGTACATCGCCCACGCGCGCAGCTCCGGGCGGCCGAGGCCGAGCCGGTCGAGCAGTGATGATCGGGACATGAGCGGAGAAGATCGGGGCGAACGGGTGCGCAGGCAACCTTTCCCGCGTACCGAATGTCCAATCTCGGTTCTCGCTCGCTATCCACCGGCCATACGCCACTCGAAACCAGGGTGCGCCGATGTTGACTTCCTTCTTCCTCGCGCTCGTCGGCTCCCTCGGCCTGTCGGGCGCCCACGCGGACCTGCAGGTCGCCTCCGACCAGCCGCTCGACACCGCCTTCGTGCGCCAGTGGCGCGAAGATCTCACATACATCGCGCGTGAGCTGCCGCGCCGGCACAAGAATCTCTTCCATGCATGGCGCCGCGAGCAGTTCGACAGCGCGATGGCCGCGCTCGACCGCAAGCTGCCGACGCTCGCGCGACACCAGGTCATCGTCGAGCTGGCGCGGATCGTCGCGCACGTGGGCGACGGGCACACCAACATCGCCCCGACGCGGGATCCTCAGGATCGGATTCCACACCTATCCGGTGAAGCTCTACTTCTTCAAGGACGGACTCTTCATCCGGAGTGCCGCCAAGGCGCAGGCGGATCTGGTCGGCGCGAAAGTGGTGCGGATCGGACGGATGACGACCGCGCAGGCATACGAGGCGGTGCGCGAGCTGATCGGCCGCGACAACGAGATGAACGCTCGGTACTTCGCGCCGTTCCTGCTGGTGATGCCGGAAGTCCTGCACGCGATCGGCGCGATCGACGACCCCGCCAACGCGCCGGTGCTGCTGGAGCAGGACGGCGCCCGAACCGTCGCGGTGCTCCAGCCCTCGGGCCAGGCCGCCATGATGCCCTCCGATACCGACGTGAGCTGGGCGCAGGAAGCGGGCTGGGTGGACATGCGGGGAGACCGATGGCCCCGGGACGCCGCTCTGGCTGCGCGGCAATCCCCAGGAGCCGTTCCGGTTCGAGTACGTGCCCGACAGCCGGACCGCCTATGTCCAGCTCAATCGGATCGGCGACGGCGACAAGGAGTCCATCGCCGCGTTCGCCACTCGGCTCCGCGCCTTCGTGGACTCGGGCGCGGTGGACCGGCTGGTCCTCGACCTGCGGCTCAACCGCGGCGGAGACGGCACGCTCAACCAGCCGCTGGTGGTGAATCTGATCCGTTCGGCCAAGCTCGAGGGCCCCGGCCGTCTCTTCGTGCTGATCGGCCGGAGCACCTTCTCCGCGGCCTCGTTCCTGGTGCACGACCTCGAGGCATACACCGACGCGGTGTTCGTGGGCGAGCCGACCGCCGGCCGCCCCAACTCCTACGGCGACTCGCGCCGCATCACCCTGCCGAACAGCGGCGTCACGGTGCGGGCGTCGATCTACTACTGGCAGCGCACCCACCCGCTCGATACCCGGCAATGGAAAGGCCCGGACGTCGCCGCCGAGCTGACCTCGCGGGACTATCGCGCCAACGTGGACCCGGCGCTCCGCGAGGTGCTGGCCTACCGGCCGGAGCCGTCGCTCGCGGAGCGGATGCGCGACGCCTTCGCCGCCGGCGACTCCGCCGGCGCGCTCAAGCTTCATCTTGCCTACAAGTCGGACCCGCGCCACGCCTATGCGGACACCGAGCTGGAGCTGAACGCGCTGGGCTACGAGCTGATGCGGCAGGGACGGCACGGGCAGGCGGTCGTCGTGCTCCAGCTCAACACCGCCGATCACCCCGGCTCATCCAACGCGTTCGACAGTCTGGGCGAGGCGTATCTGGCGGCGGGACGGCGGGAGGAGGCGGTCCAGTGCTACGAGCGCGCGGTGGCGCTCGATCCGGCCAACGAAACGGCCGTGCAGGCGTTGGAGAAGCTGCGGGGCGGGACCCGGGCTACGCCGGCTGGCGCGCCTCGCGAGCGCTCCGCCAGAGGGAGAGCAGGACTGCTGCCGTCAGGGTGAGGATCACCACCCCGAGCGACACCAGCGTGGGCAGGTGGATCCACGGGCTCAGCGCCATCTTGAGGCCGACGAAGATCAGGATCAGGGCCACGCCGGGCTTGAGGTAGGCGAACTTGTCCATCATCCCCGCCAGCACGAAGAACAGCGCGCGCAGGCCCAGGATGGCGAACACGTTGGAGCTGTAGACCAGGAAGGGATCCCGGGTGATCGCGAAGATCGCCGGGATGCTGTCGATCGCGAACACCAGGTCCGACCACTCGACGATCACCAGCACGAGCAGGAGCGGCGTGGCGAGCAGCGTGCCGTTCCGGTGGCGGGTGAGGAACTTCGTGCCGTCGTAGTAGTTGCTGACCGGAAGCACCCGCCGCACCAGCCGGACCACCGGATTGCGGTCCAGGTCCATCACCTCGTCGCTCTGCGTCATCATCCGGATGCCGGTGATGATCAGGATCCCGCCGAAGACGTAGATGATCCACTCGAACCGTTCCAGCAGCAGCGCGCCGAGCGCGATCATGATCAACCGCATGACGATCGCGCCGAGGATGCCCCACTTGAGCACCTTGGGCTGCGCCTCGGCGGGCACGTTGAAGTACGAGAAGATCAGGATGAAGACGAAGAGATTGTCGACGGAGAGCGAGAGCTCGATCAGGTACCCGGTGTAGTACTCCAGCGCCGGGTGCAGCCCTTCCTTCCAGAAGATGAACCCGCCGAACAGATGCGCGAAGGCGATGAGCCCGAGACTCCAGGTCATCGCCTCCTTGAACGACAGGATGTGCGACCGTCGGTTGAGAACCCCGAGGTCGAGGATCAGCAGCGCCGCGACCAGCCCGGTGAAGCCGAGCCAGACTGCCGGACCGTGGTCGCCGAACAACTAGCGGCCCGCGGCCATCGCTTCGAGCCTCGCGACCCGCTCCGCCGTGGGCGGGTGGGTGCTGAAGAGCCGGGCCATCCCGCCGCCGCCGTAGGCCGCGAGCGGATTCACCTGCGCCAGCGAAGCTGCCGCGGGCGCCACCCGCATCGGGATCCGATGCGCCATCGCATCGAGTCGCTCCAGCGCCCGGGCGAGCGGCAGGGGACGGCCGAGGATCTGGGCGCCCACCCGGTCGGCCTCGAACTCGCGCTGCCGGGACACGCCCAGCTGGATCAGCATCGCGCCGATCGGCGCCAGCAGCAGCAGCGCGATCTGGGCGAAGGGATGCCCGCCCTCGTCGTCGCTCCCGCCGCCGAACAGGAACAGGTACGGCAGGTTGCTGAGCGCGCCCGCGATGCCGGCCGCCACCGTGGCGATCAGCATGTCGCGGTTCTTGATGTGCGCCAGCTCGTGGGCGATGACGCCCTCCAGCTCCTCGGCCGGCATCTGCTTGAGAATGCCGGTGGTGACCGCGACGACCGCCTTGCTCGGGCTTCGGCCGGTGGCGAACGCATTGGGCTGCTCGTGCGGCGCCACCGCCACCACGGGCATCGGCAGGCCCGCCCGCTGGCGCAGCCGGTCTACCATGCGATACAGCTCCGGCGCCTCGGCCTCGGTGACGACGTGGGCGCCGTACATCTTCAGGACCAGGCGGTCGGAGAAGAAGTACATGACGAAGTTGAACAGGCCGCCGAACACCAGGGCGAGCATCAGGCCCTGGGAGCCGCCGATCAGCTGTCCGGCCAGGCCGAACAGGCCGACCAGGAGACCCATCAGCACGAATGTCTTGACGTTGTTCATACGCTCCTCTGAGGCACGCTATCCGCGTGCGCTATCCGCGCAATGCGTCGCCGTGCGGAGGGTGACAAAAAAAGCGAGACCCCGTCCGTACCGCGACATGCGCGTGGACGAAGGTCTCGCTCTGGATGACGGGGCAACACTTTCGCCCCGCTCCCCCACCGAACCGTGCCCGCTTTCGCGGACAGTCCTGACGATTCGGAGGTCCGCCACCCGGCGGATAAGCTACTCCCCTTCTTGCACCTAAGATAAGCGGTTCAGCGCCTGATGTACACCCAATGTGCATGGGCGCCGGAGGGTGCCTGCGTCCCTCGGGTCCGGTGGACCAGCGACACCCCGGTCACCGCGGCGCTGGTCTGGCCCGAGCCGGAGCTGAGCCGCACTTCGCCGGAGGTCGGATCGAGAGCGGAGGGGAGGAAGCGCCAGGTGCCTCCGTTCGCGATCGTCCGGAGCCCCGCGGCGCCCGCGGGGGTGTCGTACCGGGCGGTCAGCTCGAGGACGTAGGTGCCGTCCTCCTCCAGCCGCAGCTCCCCGGCGACGACCCTGCACTGGTGCAGGTTGCCCGCCCCGGCCTCATCCTGATCCATCGAGGCCGGGAGCAGGCTTCCATTGACGCCGAGCAGCTCGTATCGCCCGACGACGGTGGCGCGTTCCGTCTGGATCACTTCTGGAGATCGATTTCGAACGGGATCCCGCCGAACTGGGTCTCCGCCGTCATGGACGTGCCGCTGATGGTGCCGTCCCGCATCCGCGCGGGATCGCCCGTCGGGGTGAAGTCGATCGCGTTGCCGGTCAGGTCGTACAGCCCCTCGTCGGTCAGCGTGACGCCGCCACCGTTGAACTCGGCCTCGACTTCCAGGGTGTAGCTGCCGTCCGCGTTCAGGATCATCACGCCGGTGCTGAAGGTCAGCGTGGAGCCGCTGCCGTCGGTGAAGGTCACCGGCAGGCCGTTGCCGCCGCCGCCGAGGCTGCCCAGGCTGCGCAGGCTGGTGAGCGCATAGGTGCCGCTCACGTCGGCCGGAACGGGCTGGGGGCCGGTCGAGCCGTTGTCGTCCCCACCGCACGCGGCGGTCGCCACGGCGAGGGTGGTGAAAGCGGTGCCGATGAAACGGCGAAGCGAGAGCGACAGCATGGTGAGCTCCTTGCGCGAGTGGTGAATGGCCAGCGTCATATCGACAGCGCTACGATAGGGCTGGGGGTTCACCGCGATCTCACCGGGATCTCAATGACGACAATCGAGGTCAGCGCACAACTTCATCCCGAGCGGCACGGACGAGGGACCTGCTCCGCGGTCATCGAAGACCGCGAGCAGATCCCTCGCTTCGCTCGGGATGAAGTGTCCCGCTACGTCATTCTGCGACAGCTTCCTTACGGCTGCGCCTCCCGCACCACCGCCATCGCGCGAGTGGACGTAAACGCGCCCTTGACCGTCACCTTCGCGTCCTCGTCCGACGCATCCGACGCCATGAACCCCTCGGCGCTGAAGCTGAACTGTCCGCTGATGTGCTCCGCGCTCGACGCGGTGATCTCCAGGACGCCGTGCCTGGCGCGGAAGAGACCCTCGGGCCGCTCCTCGCTGCCCGCCACATAGGAGGCCCGGAAGCCGGACGTTCCCGCGTCCCCGATCTCGTACCGCCCCGGCGCCGGCACCTTGCCGTCGAGGTTGGTGAGGAGAATCGCGCCGGACGATCCATCGGACGTCATGGTGATGGTGAACGCCGCCATACCCGCGGCGCTGTCCCCGACCACCCCGAACGCGACTGCACCCGCGGGCATCGCCCGCACGTCCCCGCCCACCCGCGCTTCGAAGTACGAGCCCTTGGCCAACGACGAGATGGTCGTCCCGCTTCCCGCCGCCGCGCTCGCCGTGATGAACGCGCCGGTCGTCAGCGCGATGACTCCGAGACCCAGCACAGCAACCGACTTCATGGTACACCCCCCGCGAGATGTTGAGACCATCGTTCGTTTCGACGGGGCAAGAGTACCGGGGCGGGTTCATCCCGATCTCAACTGGATCTCAAGTCGTTGTCAGCATGTCACAGTGAAGCGAGCGAAGGCGACCATGCCGCCATGGTCCCCTTCGCTGCGCGTCAGGGTGACAACCGGGCCTAGAACCCAGGTTCCGCCACAGACACCGGGTCGTCGAGCAGCAGCGCGCGCAGCGTCGCGCCGGCGGGAGTGTCGTGCTGCCCCTCGGGGATGATGAGGAGCGCGTTGGCCAGGAGCATGGAGGTGAGAATCCCGGAGCCCTGAGGCCCGGTCAGCCGGGCCTCGGGGCCGTCGGGCCCGTCCGTCACCACGGCCCGCAGGAAATTCTGGAGATTGGGCGTAACCTGGATCCGCTCGGCGGCGCGGACGGCGATGCTCCGGCGGAAGGGCAGGGGATGCCCGGCCATCTTCCGGATGGCCGGGCGGACCAGAAGCTCGAACGTCACCATCGTGCTCACCGGATTCCCGGGCAAACCGATCCAGGGGACTCCCCGCAACAGGCCGAATCCCACCGGCGCGCCCGGCCGAATCCGCAGGCGCCAGAAGCGTTGCTCCACGCCGAGGTCAGCGAGGACGCCCCGCAGATAGTCGTGCTCGCCCACGCTGATCCCCGCCGTGGTGACCAGCAGGTCGCTGTCCAGCGCCAGCATGATCCGCTCGCGGAGACTCTCGGGCGAATCGCGGGCGACGCCGAGGTTCACCGGCTCGGCGCCCGCGCGACGGACCAGCGCGATCATCGTGTGCGTGTTGCTGCTGGCGACCTTGCGCCCGCTCAGGATCTCTTCCGGCTGGTCCACGTCGGCGATCTCGTCGCCGCTGCCGAGGATCGCGACCCGCGGCTGGCGGAACACCAGCGGGTTCGCGACCGCGAGCGAGGCGAGCACGCCGAGCTGGGCCGGCCCCAGCTCGGCACCCGCCCGCAGCACGGTCCGGCCCTTGGGAATGTCTTCCCCCGCGCGGCGGATGTTGCCGCCGACGTCACGGTCGTCCGTGATCGTGACCTCGTCCGCACCCTGGTCGGTATCCTCCTGGCGGATGACCGTGTCCGCGCCCTCCGGGACGGGCGCGCCGGTGAAGATCCGGGCGCATTCGCCAGGCCCGATGGCGCGGGTGGGGAAGCGGCCCGCCGGCAGGTGCTCCACCACCCGGAGCCGCACCGGCCGCTCGGCGCCGGCGCCGCGGACGTCCCCGCCTCGCACGGCGTAGCCGTCCATGGCTGAATTGGTCCAGGCGGGGATGTCGAGGGGACTGACGATGTCTTCGGCGAGCACGGCATCGAGGGCGTCATCCAGCGGCATCCGCAACGCGGGCTGCCGCCGCACCTCGTCGAGGATGCGGCGAGCGGCCTCGGCCGCGGTGATCGGACCGGTCACGTCTCGATGACCAGCGCGTGCTCCCACGCAAGATTCGCGAGGAGCTGTAGCCACATGGTGTCGTTGAACCGAAGGACGCGCCGATCGGAGTCGAAGCCGTAGTCGTCGGTGACGATGGCGACCCACTGGTCGGCGCTGGGGGAAGTCGGATCGTAGATCGGCTGGGGCGCCACGGCGCGGCGGAACACCTCGATCTTGGGGATGTCCGCCTGATGAAACCCTTCGACCAGTACGATGTCGGCGCCCGGGAGGTACTGGCGGGTGAGCGACGATCGGATCGTACTCGTCCGGGGCGCGATGAAAGAGCGCGCGCAGCTCGGGACTGACCAGCAGCACCCGCTCCGCCCGCCCCTCATGGAAGTGGCGCCAGCTGTCCACGCCGGGTTGATCCACCTGCGCAGGGTGATGCGCGTGCTTCATGGTCATCACCCGGTGGTTGCGGCGCGCGAGCTCGCTCGCCAGCGCCACCGTCAGCGTGGTCTTTCCGGCGTTCTTCCGACCGATGATGGAGATGATTCGAGTCGCCGCCACATGCCGTCCGTGCGCGCGAGGTCGTCTGCCGTGTTCACGTTGAAGAACAGAAGCTCCGGATCGCCGAATGGCGCGATCTCGGACAGGGGGAGGATACCGACGCCGATGCGCGCATGGAAGGAGACCGCCCGAAGATCGCCTGCCTCGAGGCTCTGGAGGATGGCGTCCCGGCAGGCCGGTCCGTAGGCGGCGCACAGAGGTTCGAGGCCGTACCGGCCGCCGCCGGCCGGCAGGCAGGCGTCGTGCTCGGCCAGTCCCGCCGCGAGGCGGCGCAGCAGCGCCTCGGAGACGAACGGCATGTCCCAGGCGACGCAGACGACCGGTGCGGGCGCCTCGACCACCGCGGTGTAGATCCCCCCGAGCGCGCCGAGGCCGGGGCGGACGTCCGGCACGACCCGCAGATCGGCTCGCCAGGTCGGGGCGTCCGGCGCGTTCGCAACGAGCAACGGCGGCCCGCCCAGCGCCGCCGTCATCACCCGTGCCACCCGATCCAGGATTCGCTCCCCACCGACGACTTCCAGCCCCTTGGGCTTCCCGCCGAACCGGGTGGCCCCGCCGCCGGCGAGGATCGCTCCGCGTACCTGCGTCAGTAGCGCCTCCCTCGGCTCTTCTCGAGGACCACGTCGATGCCGATCAGGAAGCTGAAGAGATGCTTGTACGCCCGCTCGTGCGGCGGCTCGAAGCCGCGCTGCGGGATGGACCCCGTCACCCTCTCGATGCCCACGATGTTGTCCCGCACTTCCCATCGGAGATGATAGCCCCGGCCGAGCGGAGTCGTCGCGCCCACGCCGAGGGCGAAGGACGGGCTCACCCGGGTCCGCTTGCTGTCCTCGAAAATGGTGAACAGCACACCGCCGTTATTGACGCCCTGGGTCAGCACCGAGCTCTGGTTGGCGAAAAGAAGTCCGGCGCTGACCCGCGCGAAGGGCGAGATCATCTCCCGGCTCCACACCCGGAAGACGGCGCCGACCGACATCGTCGCGGCGGCGGCCGACTTCTCCTGCTGATCGATGTCGTCGCAGATCTGCTGATTCAGGGAGCTCTCGACCGGTTGCCTGAGCCGGCAGGAGTCGTCGAAGCCGAGGCCGAGGAGGAACGCGTCGGCCGTGAACCCGACATGCTCGCCGGGGTAGTACATCCCCGAGAATCCGGCGCCGAACGTCCGTTTGACGTTTCGGCCGATGACGTAGAGATCCGTGAAGGACGTGGTGTCGTCCACCGTCTGGATCACGGTCTGGTCCGACACGGTCCAGAGCCCGGTGCCCTGGATGTAGGCGCCGGAGACGGTGAAGACCAGCCGGGACCGGTCACCGGATTTCTGGGCAGCCAGGGACCCGGCGAGGGCCGGGAGGAGGACGGCGACGGCGGCGAGTTCTCGGATGCGCATCAACGGGCCCCCGGCAATCAGTGATTCAAGATGGATCCTGTGAAACGTGGAGACGGCCCCGCCGCCGGGGGCGCACACAGCCGGCTCAGCCGAGGCCGGTACAGTCCGCGGAGAGGGTGTCGTCTTCCATGACCCGTACCCGCTCCAGGGTCACCCCGCCGGGGAGGCGGGGTGCCAGGCGGCGATACAGGTCCATCGCGATCGCTTCGCAGGTGGGCAGCATGCCGCCGATGCCGAACTCCGGCAGGTCGTCGTTCAGGTTCATCCCGTCCAGGCGGCCGACGACCTCCTCCTGAAGGATATGGTCGAGCCGGCCCAAGTCGATCACCATGCCCAGGGAGTCGGCGGCACCGGCCACGGTCACGGCGCAGCGGTAGTCGTGCGGATGTCCGGGCGGGTCGCTCAGCGGGCCGAAGACCTCCCGGTTCCGGGCGGCGCTCCAGTCGGGCCGGTACAGCCGATGAACGGCGCGGAAGCCGACCGTCCGGGTCAGGGAGACCGGCACGCTAGGGGGAGAAGCCGATGCCCACGCCGACTTGGAGCCAGGACGTCGTGCTCCACTCGGCGACCCGGCCGTCGTCGATCACGGGTGGCGCGGTGGGATCGGCGTCGGGCGCCTGGGTGAAGCTGACGGGATAATTGAGCTTCCAGAACAGCACTCGGGCGTCGGCCCGCAGATGGACCTGGTCCAGGACGAAGTACCGGAACCCGGCATGCGGGGCGAAGTAGATCTTGTGGCCCAGCTCGAACCCGCTGGAATCGGACGCGGTGCTGTACGGGAACGTGAGGCCGCCGGCGAGCCCGACGAACGGCGCCAGCCGGTGCCACGTCTTGTTGCCGGTGAGGTTGAGCTGAAGGTTCAGGTCGACGAACGACACCTTCTGATCCACCGGGCCGCTTCACCCGCTCGGCCACCGCCACGAAGGGATCCACGACCAGACGCTCGAGCGTGCCCCGGCCGACGCCGATGCCGAGCTGGAGCGCGTACGAGGTCCGGATGTCGTAGCGCACGCCGAAGACGGGGCCGTCGTGCGGCGCGATGCCGAACCGCCCGCCACTGCCGCCGAATTGGGCGACGAAGGGCGTGACCGTGTGCCCCTTCGGGATGTCGCGGTAGGGGGAGCGTCCGGGCGGATGCCCGACCTGGGCGGCCGCCGGGGCGGTCGAGAGGAACAGCAGTGCAACCAGCACCGCGGCGGTGGGCCTCGGCTTCGTCATCAGCACTCCCTCAAGTCCCGTCCCGTCATCTCCGGCGGCGGATCGATGCCGAGCAGCCGGAGCACGGTCGGCGCCACGTCGCGCAGCGACCCACCCTCCCGCAGCCGGGCCGACTCGGCGGCGACCGCCACGAAGGGAACCGGGTTGGTCGTGTGGGCGGTGTGCACCCCGCCCGTCAGAGGATCGATCATCATCTCGCTGTTGCCATGGTCCGCCGTGACGAGGACGCTCGACCCGGCCTTCTCCGCACTGGCCAGCACCCGCGCGAGGCAGGTGTCCACGGTCTCCACCGCTGTAATTACGGCGGGAAGCACGCCGGTGTGTCCGACCATGTCGGCGTTGGCGAAGTTGCAGAGCAGGAAATCGTGGTCGTCCGACTCGATGGCGCGACAGAGCACGTCGGTGATCCCGTGGGCGCTCATCTCCGGCGCCAGATCGTAGGTCGCCACCCGCTGCGAGGGCACCAGCCGGCGCTCTTCGCCGGGGTAGGGCGGCTCGTACCCGCCGTTGAAGAAGTAGGTCACGTGCGGGTACTTCTCGGTTTCGGCGGTGCGGAACTGGGTTCGGCCATGCTCGGCGAGGACCTCGGCGAGGATTCTCGCGAGGCTGAACGGCGGGAAGGCCTGCGGGATCGGAAAGGTCTGGTCGTACTGGGTCATCGTGACCGCCCCGAGCCGGGGCCGGATGCCGAGGTCGAATTCCTCGAATCCGGCCAGGGCGAGCGCGCCCACGATCTGGCGCATCCGGTCGCTGCGGTAGTTGAAGAACAGGCAGGCATCGCCCTCCTGCATCGTGGCGACGGGGCGGCCGTTCCGATGGTGCACCAGCGGCTTGATGAACTCGTCCGTCTCGCCGCGCTGGTAGGCCTGCTGGACCGCGAACACGGGGTGCTCGACCGGTGTGCCCACCCCGTGCACCATCGCGTCATAGGCCACCTTGGTCCGATCCCAGCGGCGGTCGCGGTCCATCCCGATAATACCGGCCCGTGAGCGTCGCCACGTCCACCTTGGGCTCCGGCGATCCGCCGCATGTCCTGCAGCAGCGTGCGGACTACCTCGCCGCCGAGCGTGGGCGCGGAGTCGCGGCCGTCCAGGAATCCGTGGATGGCGATGGCCGGCACCCGGTGCCGGATGCCCAGCTCGACGCAGGCGAGCAGATGCCGGTCGAGCGCATGGACGCCGCCGGGACCGAGCAGGCCGACCAGGTGCAGGGTGCCGCCGGTCTGGCGAAGGCCGGCGCACAGCTCGACCAGCGGTGCGAGCTGATAAAATTCACCGGACTGGATGCTCTGGGAGATTCGGACCAGATCCTGGGGGACCACCCGGCCCGCCCCGATGTTCAGGTGGCCGACCTCGCTGTTGCCCATCTGGGCTTCGGGAAGTCCCACGGCCAGTCCACTGGCGTTCAGCAGGGTGCGGGGGAAGCCCTCCCAGAGCCGATGCCAGACCGGGGTGGAAGCCAGCTCGATGGCGTTGCCTTCGCGCTCGGGCCGGTAGCCCCAGCCGTCCAGAACGAGCAGGACGACCCGGTTCCGGGGACTTCCGTTTGACATGGATCTCCGCGTGTTCTACAATGGCGGACTGTGAGTTACGCGCCGCAATCTAGTCCCGGCCTTCGCCGCCTACCAGCCTGTCTGGTGGCGGCGATGCTGCTCGCCGGGCCGCTCGCCGCCCAGGATGAACGGCGCCTGGCGGAGCCCGCGGACTTGCACAAGGATCCCGACGGGACCCCCCTCGTCACCTTGCCGGCCGGCGCCGCCGTCGAGACCGGCGACAGCGAAGGCGACTGGCGCCAGGTGACGGTCGAAGGCTGGATCTACCAGCCGTCCACCTCCCCCACCGAGCGCGACGGGTTCGATCTCGTGGTGAGCTCCGACGAGGGCGAAAACCTCCGCCGCACGCCCAACGGGCCGATCGTCGGACGCGCGCGCGAAGGCACCCTGCTGGAGCGGGTCGGCGAGAAGGGGAAGTGGTTCCGGGTTCGGCGCGACGGCTGGGTGCCGCGTGAGGCCGTCCCGGTCAAGAAGCCGGCGCCGGCGCGGACGCAGGGCAAGGCCGCCGCCAAGCCCCGGACCGACACCAGAGACGGCGCAGGCGCGCCAGGCCGCCGCACCCCCATCATCGGTCGAAGGCATCGAAACCGTCCGTGAGACGGGTCTCAGCCGTATGCCGGACAGCACCCCGATCTCCACGCTTCCCGCGGGAACGCCGGCGCGGGTCGTGGGGCACTCCGGCGAGTGGGTGCGGGTGCAGGTCGAGGGCTGGGTCCGGGAAACCGACGTCAAGCCGGCGGCGTCGGGCGTGCTCGCCGGCATCTCGGCCGCGGAAGTTCGGTCCGCGCCGGACAAGTTCGTCGGACAGACGCTCGACTGGCGCCTGCAGGTGATCGCGGTGCAGGTGGCCGACGAGCTTCGTCCCGAGATCACGGCCGGCCAACCGTACCTGCTCACCCGCGGCCCGCTGCCGGAGCCCGGCTTCGTCTACGTCGTGATCCCGCCTGGGCGCATCGCGGAGTTCCGCGCGCTCCCGGCGCTCCACGAGATGGTCATGCGGGTCACGCTGAAGGCGGCCCGCACCCGGTACCTCACCACGCCCGTCGCCGAGCTGGTCTCCGTGCCCGGTGGAGAGGCGGGAGGCCAGTGATCCCATGAACGATCTGCTGAAGCAACGGATCGCACGTCTGCTCGACAATCTGAACGACGAGCGCGGCTACCAGATCCTGGACTACATCGAGTTCCTCGACAGCAAGTACGCGGAGCGCGCCCGTCCCGGCGGCATCCTCGCCAAGATCACCGAGACGGTGGAAGACACCATGCGGGCCGGCAAGCTTCCCATCCAGGCCATCAGCGGGACGATGGGGCTGGTGGACGGCGCCGCCAAGGTCATGAAAGGTCTCGCCGCGGCGGGCCAGGCCGTGGTGGACGAAGCCGTGAAGGCGGCCGAGACCGCCTCGAAGCCCGCCGTGCCGCCGCCCAGCTCCGACACGGGAAGCTGATCCTCCGCAGGCCGTTCGTCACAGACCGCCGCTCACATCCGCCCTACCGTACCTCGCGGCCTCGGCCTCGAGGTCGGTGAATCACCCACACAGGACCCCGGGGGTGAGGGCATGCGAAATTTTCGAGCACATCACGATGGATGGCCGGTCTGGATCGCGTCGGTCGCACTGGCCGGCATACTGGCGGCATGTGGTGGCGGCGGCGACAAGCCGGCGTCGGAGGCGACGGGCGGTGCGCCGCCGCCCACCGATCAACCGGCACCGCCGGCGGCCGACACTCAGGCGGCTCCCGCAGGTGATACCGGAGCCGGAGGTGGCGCCGGCGCCGGCGGAGTCGGGGGCGGTGACAAGGCGTTGATCGCGCTGGGGGACAGCATTTTCCACGGCCAGGCGGCGGGCGGCACCTGCTTCGCCTGCCACGGGCAGGACGCCAAGGGTACGGCGGCCGGGCCCAACCTGACCGACGGCGAATGGGTCCACTCCGACGGCAGTCTCGAAGGAATCGTGAAGACGGTGCAGACGGGTGTGCCGCAGCCGAAGTCGGCGCCGGCCCCCATGCCGCCCATGGGTGGGGCGACGCTGACGCCGGACCAGGTGAAGGCGGTGGCGACCTACGTGCACTCGTTGAGCCAGAAGGGGTAGCCCTGAGTCGCGACGCTTGCGTTCGCTGGAACTCGGCCCTAGACTTGGAGATGGACCAGTCTTCCTTCGGCCCGCCATGCGCCCCTGCCGGGGTCGGGCGGGCCGTTGTGTATCCGGATCGAACACTGCGGCCGGCCGTGCCGCCCAGGAGCGCATGACCGTCATCCGGCCCAAGCCCGGCCTCACCTTCGACGACGTGCTCCTGGTGCCGCGTTACTCGGCCGTGCATCCGCGCGAAGTTTCGACCGTCAGCCGCTTCACCCGCACGATCTCCCTCAACATTCCGCTCGTTGCCGCCGCGATGGACACGGTGACCGAAGCCGACATGGCCATCGCCATGGCGCGGGCGGGCGGCATCGGCGTCCTCCACAAGAACATGACGCCGGAGCGGCAGGCCGCCGAGGTGGACCGTGTGAAGCGGAGCGAGAGCGGGATGATCCTCAATCCGATCACCCTCGGCCCCGACCGCCCGCTCCGCGAAGCGTACGCGCTCATGCGCCGCTTCAAGATCTCGGGCGTGCCGATCGTGGACGGCCAGGGCCGGCTGATCGGGATCATCACCAACCGCGACCTCCAGTTCGAGCGCAATCTCGACCAGCCGATCCAGGAGGCGATGACCAAGGACAAGCTGGTCACCGCGCCGGTCGGCACCAGCCTCGACGATGCCGAACGGATCCTGGCTCAGCACCGGATCGAAAAGCTGCCGGTGGTGGACGCCCAGGGAATCCTGAAGGGCCTGATCACCGTCAAGGACATCTTCAAGCGTCGCGAGCACCCCAACGCCAACAAGGACCAGCACGGACGGCTGCGGGTCGCGGCGGCGGTCGGCGGCGGCTCGGACGCCACCGCCCGCGCCCGCGGCCTGGTCGCGGCCGGGGTGGACGTGATCGTCGTTGATTCGGCGCACGGCCACAGCGAGGGCGTCCTGAACACCGTGTCCCAGCTCCGCGAGACGTTTCCCCGACGTACAGCTCGTGGCCGGCAACGTGGCCACCGAGGCCGGCGCCCGCGAGATGGTGCGCCGCGGCGTGGACGCGGTGAAGGTGGGGATCGGACCGGGGAGCATCTGCACCACGCGGGTCGTCACCGGCGTCGGTGTCCCGCAGGTCACGGCGGTGATGGACGCGGTGCGCGGCGCCGACGACGTGCCGATCATCGCCGACGGCGGGATCAAGTACTCGGGCGACGTCGTGAAAGCTTTGGCCGCGGGCGCGTCCTCCGTCATGATGGGATCCATGCTGGCCGGCACCGAGGAGAGCCCGGGCGAATCCGTCCTCGCCGAGGGCCGGCGGTACAAGATGATCCGCGGCATGGGGAGCCTGTCGGCCATGCAGGATGGCTCGGCCGACCGCTACTTCCAGGAAGGCGAAATGGCGCCGTCCAAGCTGGTCCCCGAAGGGATCGAAGGACGGGTGCCGTACAAGGGGCCGGTCGCCGACGTGCTGTTCCAGATGGTCGGCGGCCTCCGCAGTGGTATGGGATATTGCGGGGTGTCCTCCATCCCGCAGCTGCAGTGCGAGGTCGAGATGGTGCAGATCACCACCGCCGGCCTGCGCGAGTCGCATCCGCACGACGTCACCATTACGCGGGAAGCGCCGAACTACAGCGCGTGAACTGCGTAAAGAGTAAAGCGTAAAGGGTGAAGCGGATCCACCGCTTCACACTTCACGCTTCACGTTTCACGCTGTATGTGGTCCTCACTCCCCAACCCAGGGCGTCTCATGAGCATCTTCCGTCGCAAGGACGTGGCCTCGCTGCAGGCGGAGGTCGCCTCCGATACCAGCCTCAAGCGCGTACTCGGACCGGTCAACCTGGTCCTGCTGGGCATCGGCGCGGTGATCGGCGCGGGCATCTTCGTGCTGACGGGACAGGCCGCCGCCAACTATGCCGGCCCGGGGATCGTGTTCTCGTTCATCCTCGCCGGTACCGCCTGCGCCTTCGCCGGACTGTGTTACGCCGAGTTCGCTGCGATGATCCCGATCGCGGGATCGGCCTATACCTACGGCTACGCCACGCTGGGCGAGCTGTTCGCCTGGATCATCGGCTGGGACCTCATCCTCGAGTATCTCTTCGCGGCATCCACCGTGGCGGTGGGGTGGTCGGGGTATGTGGTGTCGTTCCTCAAGGACCTCGGCATCACTATCCCGGAGGCCTACACCTCGGCACCCTACGTCCATACCACACCGGCGGACGCGGGACTCAACGTCTGGCGGCTGTTTACCGAGGGCTGGTCCGCCACGGGCCACGTGCTGAACGTGCCCGCGATGTTCATCGTGGCGGTCATTACGATCCTGCTGATCGTCGGCATCAGCGAGTCCGCCACGTTCAACAACATCGCGGTCGCCATCAAGGTGACGGTGGTGCTCCTCTTCATCGCGTTCGGGCTGGCGTACATCAACGCGGACAACTGGACCCCGTTCGTGCCGCCCGCGGAGGGTCCCGGGAAATATGGCTGGGACGGCATCGTCCGCGGCGCGGGGGTGATCTTCTTCGCGTACATCGGATTCGACGCGGTCTCCACGGCCGCGCAGGAGTGTCGCAATCCGCAGCGGGACATGCCGATCGGCATCCTGGGCTCGCTGGCGATCTGTACCGTGCTCTACATCGCCGTCGCGCTCGTCCTCACCGGCATCGTCCACTACTCCGAGCTCAACGTCCCCGATCCGATCGCCGTCGGCATCAACGCCGCGGGCAGCTCGATCGCGTGGCTGCGTCCGATCATCAAGATCGGCGCGATCGCCGGGCTCTCGTCGGTCATCCTGGTCATGCTCCTGGGCCAGCCGCGCATCTTCTACACGATGTCGAAGGACGGGCTGCTGCCGCCGATCTTCAGCGTGGTGCATCCCAAGTTCCGGACGCCGTGGCTCGCCAGCGCGGTCACCGGCGTGACGGCGATGATCTTCGCCGGCCTGCTGCCGATCGGCTTGCTCGGCGAGCTGGTCTCCATCGGCACCCTGCTCGCCTTCGCGATCGTCTGCGGCGGCGTGCTGGTACTGCGCTACACCGATCCCAACATCCCGCGCCCGTTCCGGACGCCGCTGGTGCCGTTCGTGCCGCTGGCCGGCATCGGAGCCTGTCTGTACCTGATGCTCGGTCTCCCGGTGGATACCTGGGCCCGTCTGATCGTGTGGATGGCGCTCGGCCTGGCGATCTACTTCCTGTACGGGAAGCGTCATTCGAAGGTGCAGCAGCGGGCGAGATAGGTCGGGAAGGCGGTCAGGGCGGTAGGGCGGTACGGTTCGGAGCACGGACGAAGCGTGCTTCATCCCGAGCGAAGCGAGGGACCTTCGGCGCGAGCATCGTGGCTCGCACGGCGAGGTCCCTCGCTTTGCTCGGGATGAAGTAATGTCGTTTACCACCTTACCGCTGCCGCTCGGGATGACAGGCTCCTCTCATACCGCCTTACCGCCTTATCTTCCGCCAATGCCGTTCTCGCTGTCTCCCGCCCGTCTCGAGGCGGCCCGAGCCTTCGCCGCCACCTTCCATCCCGGCCAACGCGTGTGCCTTACGACCCACGTCAATCCCGACGGCGATGGGCTGGGGAGCGAAGCGGGGATGGCGCACCTCCTCAAGCAGCGGGGCGTCGACGTCTCGATTACCAACCCCACCCCGACGCCGCCCCGGTTCGGTTTTCTGTTCGACGACCTGCCTGGTGTGGATCGGACCCAGGAGGCGATCAAGGAGCTGCGCCGGGCCGACCGCATCGTGGTGCTCGACATCGCGGACCTCGGCCGGCTCGGCATGCTGGGCGAGACGGTCCGGACCCGCGGCGTGCCGGTCGCCTGCATCGATCATCACGTCGGCGCGGGCGTGCTTCCCGAGGGGCCCCGCTACCTCGACTCCGATGCCGCCGCGACCGGCGAGCTGGTGTTCGAGCTGGCCGTCGCCAACGAGTGGCCGCTGGACCAGGTCGCGGCGCGCGGGCTCTATGTCGCGATCCTCACCGACACCGGCGGCTTCCGCTTCAGCAACACGCGCCCCCGCACGCTGCGGGTCGCGGCCGAGCTGCTGGAGACCGGGGTGGATCCGGAGGAGATCTATCTCGAGGTGTACGCCCGCGCGCCCGAAGGGCGTCCCCGGCTCTTTGCCGAGGCCCTGCAGACGCTGGTGGTGGAGCCCGAGGTCGGGCTGGCGTGGGTCACGGTGCCGCCAGGGGCGATCGAGCGGCTCGGGGTGTCGTCGGACGATCTCGAGGGAGTGGTTGAGTTTCCCCGGTCGATCGAGGGCGTGCGGATGGCGCTGCTCTTCCGCGAGGTCAGCCAGGGACGCATCAAGGTCTCACTCCGTTCCGTAGGGCCGGTGGACGTCGCCTCCTTCGCCAGACGGTTCGGGGGAGGCGGCCACACCAAAGCCGCGGGGCTCGCCCTGGCCGGCTCGCTGGCGGAGGTGCAGACCACTGTCCTGGGCGCGGCCCGCGAGTACCTTCGCAGCAATGGTGGACCCGCCCTGCGTGGTTGACCCACCGATAGGGGCTTATATTACCGACTACCCTACTAGGAATTCACACCGGGCATGGACACGATTGATCGCATCGAGCGCACCCTCGACACCCTGCGGCCCTACATCGCGTCGCATCGCGGGCACGTCGAGGTGGTGGACTTTGATGAGACCGAGGGGCTGCTGCTCCTTCGGCTCGGAGGCACCTGTCACGGCTGTGCCGCGTCCACGGTGACTCTACGCCAGGGGATCGAGGCCCGGCTCCGCGAGATGGTGCCCGAGGTCAAGCACGTCGAGGCGGTCTGATGACCGAGCCGCTGGAGGCCCGGGTCGCCGCTGCACTCGCCCGCATTCAGAATCCCCGACTCGAGAACGATCTCCTGTCAGCCGGCATGATCCGCGATCTCGCCGTGACGGCGGATGGCGCGGTCAGCTTCACCTTTCTGCTGGCCCCCGAAGATCCCGCCACGCTGGTTCGCCAGGCGCGCTCGGCCATCCAGGAGGTCGAGGGCGTGCGCCGCGACGCGATCAAGATCGCGGTGAGCAATCCGTCCGGCCCCGCGAAGGTGACCCACGGGCCACCGACCGGAGCCGGTCCCGAGACTCCGGCCCAGCCCCCGCAGGCGCCGGAGATGCCGAACCTCGGCCGGATCATCGCGATCTCGTCCGGGAAGGGCGGCGTCGGCAAGTCCACCGTCTCCGCCAACCTCGCCGTGGCGCTCGCCCGGGCCGGCCGGCGCGTCGGCGTGATGGATGCCGATGTCTACGGGCCCAACATTCCCCGGATGTTCGGCGTGTCGGAGCGGCCGCCGGTCGTGGGCGGGAAGATCCAGCCGCTCGAGGCGCACGGCGTGAAGCTGATGTCGCTCGGCCTCCTGGTGGATCGCGACGCGCCGGCGATCTGGCGCGGGCCGATCATCATGAAGATCGTGCAGCAGTTCCTGCGCGATGTGGAGTGGGGCGGACTCGACTACTTCCTGGTAGACCTGCCGCCCGGGACGGGCGACGCGCAGCTCTCGCTGGTGCAGGCCACGCACGTCTCCGGGGCCGTCATCGTCACCACGCCGCAGGAGATGGCGGTCGGCGACGCGTTGCGCGGCGCCCGGATGTTCGAGAAGGTCGGCGTGCCCGTGCTCGGCATCGTGGAGAACATGAGCGGGTTCGTGGATCCGGAGTCGGGCCGGCGCTTCGAGCTCTTCTCCTCCGGCGGAGGCCGGCGACTGGCCGATGAGCTCGGCGTAGAGCTCCTCGGCAGCGTGCCGCTGCAGCCGCGGATGGCCGAGCTGGCCGACTCGGGGCAGCCGATCCTGGTGGCGGAGTCCGAGAGTCCCGCCGCAGCCGAGCTCCTTGCCATCGCCGACAAGCTCCAGAAGAAGACCGCCGGACGCTCTGCCGCCCTTCCGATCCTGCGCGGATAAAACCCTGATCACGCTCCTCACCGATTTCGGGACTGCGGATTCCTACGTCGCCGAGGTGAAGGGCGTATTGCTGAGTGCCGCCGCCGGCACGACGCTGGTGGACGTCACCCACTCGGTGCAGCCGGGCGACGTGCGCGCGGCGGCGTATCTGCTGGGACGGGTGTGGCACCGCTTCCCCACGGGCACGGTCCATCTCGCCGTCGTGGACCCTGGCGTCGGCACGGAGCGCGCCGCGCTCGCGCTGGAGGCGCACGGGCACTATTTCGTCGGGCCCGACAATGGGCTCTTCACCTTCATCCTGCGGGACACGGAGGTCCGGATCGTCGCCCTGGCGACGCCGGACGGCGCCTCGGCGACGTTCCACGGACGCGACCTCTTCGCGCCGGCCGCCGCCGCGCTCGCGACCGGCCAGCCGCTCGCGTCGTTGGGTGAGCCGCTCGCGACCATGCCGGCGCGCCTGGCCTACGGGGAGCCGCGCTACGAGGGGAAGAGCGTGGTCGGGCAGGTGATCTACGTGGATCGGTTCGGGACGCTGGTCACCAACCTGACGCCGGAGCTGGTGCCGTCCTACGCAGTGGTGGAGGTGGAGGGACTCGAGGTGGGCGCGCTCCGCCGGACCTTCGGCGACGTCGCGACCGGCGGGTTGGTGGCTTATGTGGGATCAGGCGGCCAGGTGGAGATCGCGGTGCGAGACGGCTCCGCCAGCCGCAGACTGGGGATGGGAGTAGGAGGGCGCGTCAGGGCACGCTTGGGCTAGGTCCACTCCGCAGTTTCGCGATCGCCCGCCGCAGATAGCCGAACAGCTTCCAGATCAGGAACACCGCCAGGATCACCAGCACGACCACGATCACCGCCGTGATCAGCGGATGCTCCGCCGCCATCCAGGCCAGGAACACCGCGAACCCATCCTCGAGCAGGCTCAACGTCCAGTTGCTGATCGGTTCCGGGCTCGCGTTGGCGGCGGCGCGGGTGCTCGCCTTGGCCCCGTGTGACGTGAGGGCCACGCTGCCGGCGAGCAGCGCTGCGGCAAGCTTCCACTCCTCGGGGACGCTGCCCGCGGCGAACGCGCTGTACGACAGGAGCGCGGCCGCGGGCGGGCGGATGAAGGTGTGCAGCGCGTCCCACGCGCTGTCTACGTAGGGGATCTTGTCGGCGATGAATTCGACCAGGAACAGCGTGAGCGCGATCCCGAGCACGACCGGGTTCGCCAGAATCTGGAGCGGCTCGGGCAGGGTGACGATGCCGAACCGCTGGAACAGGCCGGCGGCGGCGACCGTGGCGTAGAGATTGAGGCCGGAAGCGAACGATGTGCCGAGGGCGAAGCCCAGGGTCTCGAGCGGGGACATGCTACTAATCTAGCGCTGGTCCGCCCACTCGATCTTGACCCCACCCACCGCCGTCGTCACCGCGATGTCCAGCTTCCGTTCGGCTCGGTCGTAGCCGGGCGACTGGAAGCCGTTCTCGGTGCGCACCAGGCCGGCCGGCTCGAAGCTCGCCAGGAAGCGGTCGAGGGTGAGCCGCACGCCGACCCGGCGCGGCAGCCGCAGCGTCAGCTCGCCGACGGCCATCTTCACCGCCGCCTGCGAGCTCGAGGTCCAAGCGCCTTCGAAATCGAGCGTGACCCGGCCCATCCCGCCCTCGAAGTCAATGCGGTCGCAGCGGCTGTTGCCGAGGCCCAGCACGGTCACGTCCGCCGCCCCCGCGAGGATCTCCACGGAACGGCAGCGCGAGCGGTTGGGTTGGGAGAACCGCACCACCGCCTGGCTCGCGCCCGCCTGCATGACGAGGCGCGAAAGGCTGAGCCCTCCCAGCTCGAGGTCGGCGTCCACCGCGCCGAGGGTGACGTCGAGATCCAGGTCCACGTCGGGGGCGAAAGCGACGTTCGCGTCCTGCCGAAGCTGTCGCTGGGACACCACGCGGAGGCCGCCTTGCCCGGCGGGCTGCAGGCCGAGCGAGACCGAGCTACTCGCGGCGTCGTAGCTGCTGGCGGGGTTGTAGCGTGCCGCGTCGTACGAGGCGTCCATGCGGTAGAGCTCGTTCGATCGGCCGGGCGCGACCCTGAGGCCGCCCGCGCGGTAGTCGAGCTCCGCCCGCAGGCGCGTCTCCCCGTGCAATTGGCGGAAGGTGGCGAACGCCCGCATGTCCTGGGCGGCGACGGTGCCCGCGCCCAGCGACAGGGCGAGCACCAGCAGGGCAGCGCGGTGCATCAGAGGCCCCGCGTAGGGGTCCGGTTGCCCGGTCGCCGCGCGGCGGGAACGCCGAACTGCGGCGTGGCCCAGAGGTACTCGTCGGTGAGGGCCTCGGGCGGGATCAGCCGGCCGGCGAAGTTTTCGCGGATGCCGGCACGGCTCAACAGCGCGGCGCCGAAGCCCGCCGTCGCGAGCAACCACGTGACCAGGAATGCGGCCCCCCGGATCAGATTGCCCGCCACCGGCACCCAGCCGAACAGCGACCACGCCAGCCACAGCGCCGCGAGCGCCCCGAGCCCGACGACGAGGTAGCGGTAGCTGTTGGCCGACCCGATGACCACACCCATCGCCATGCGGCGCCGGGTGTAGGTCTCCCCCATGGCGTGCGCGATGGCGAGGAACCCGCCGAGCGCGGCGACCACCACCAGGAGCCCATACACGGCCACCGCGAAAGGCAGGAGCAGAATTCCGGCGACGCTGAGGACCAGCCCGACGATCAGCATCCCGAAGGTCGGAATCACGAGGATCTGACCGAGCAGGCCGGTGACGAATGCGCGGCCGAAGGAATGGGAGACGGTATCCGAGACCACTTCGAGATTGGTGCGTCCGAAGACGACCAGCCCGAAGCCGAGCGCGGCCAGCGTCAGGAACACGCCGAATACGCCCGCGAGCCGCCGGCCGACGGTGCTCAGCGCCCTCGGCTCTTCGGCGAGGATGACGGGCGTGGCCGGCGCGAAGATCCGGGTGGACCGGAGCGTCCGGATCTCGCCGCCGATCTCGCCCCCCATGTTCCGCACGTCGCCACCGAGCGCCAGGATGTCGCCCGAGACCAGGGCGCCGGGATGCACGATCACGTCGCCATCCACCGTGAGCAGGTTCCCGTGGAGCCGCCCGTAGACGTCCGCATCTCCGTGGACTACGAGCAGGTGCCCTTCCAGCGACTCGGCCGAGCCGACGCTGAAGTCTCCCAGGCGCGCGGTACCGTCGGGGACGGTGACACGCATGGCGCCGTCCTCGGGCTCGAGCGCGTCCTTGAGCTTGCTCTCGATTTCAGTGGGATTCGACAGGTCCGAGAGGTCCACCGGCGGGGTGCCCTCCGGCGCGGCGCGAATCTGCTGCGGCTGCGGGCGTGCGGGCTCCTGGTCACTCTGCTGACTGGAGACCAGATCCCAGAAGTTCCTGACCAGCTCGACCGCGGCGGATCCGGTGGGGACGGACTTCTTCGGCTCGGCACGCGCGGCCGATGGCAGCAGCGCGACCAGGCCCACAAGGGCGAGAAGTGTCGCGCTAGCCCGCATGGGCCACCTGCTGGGTTGGCAAAGCCAGCAGGCGGCGCAGCGCGAAGACCCCGCTCAGGTAGGCCAGCAGCGCCACGCCGACCGCGACGGACATCCGGCCCGGGGAGGCCGCGAGGGTCCGCGCGCTCTCATACCACGGCTGCTCGATGAAGTTGGAGGCCAGTCCGCGGAGGGCCAGCCACCCGGCCTGGGTACCCTGTGCCAGCACCCAGTTGCCGACCGACAGCAGGATATCCTGGTTGGCGAGGGTCCACGCGACGCTGGCGGCCATCGAGCCCACCAGCGCCAGCGCGAGGCTGGCCGCGATGGCCATCGAACGGCGGCTCGCGAAGATCCGCTGGCGCAGGGAGCGAAGGGCGAAGGGATCGGCGATGGTGACCGAGGCCATGACCCGGTCGGCGAAGTCGGCCGTGGGAGCCATCGCCGGCAGGCCGGCGAGCTGTTCCACGATCTCCCGCTCGAGCTGCACGCGGTCGAAACACGACGGGCACAGCTCGAGGTGTCGGGTGCGTTCGGCGTCGAGGAGGCCGTCGAGCCAGTTCTCGACGTCGTCCGGCGAGAGATGGGGGCCGGGGACCTGGGTCATAAGTGGACCCTCCTACGGTGAGGGTGTAGCGAAGGTTTCATTCTTTCAAGTGGGCCAGCGCGAGACGCAGCTCGTTGCGGGCCCGATGGATATAGGTCTTCACGGTGCCCAGAGGCAGGTCCAGGATTTCGGCGATTTCCTCGTAGGCGCGGCCTTCCACGTGACGCAGGAGAATGCACGAGCGGTATTCGGGGCGGAGCCGCCCGATCGCCGCCTCGATCGCCCCGCCCAGCTCCCGGGCTTCCACCGCGTCCAGGGGCGACTCCTGCCGCGCGCCGATCTGAAGCGCGGTCGCCTGCATCGCCTCCGGCGTCTCCGCATGCGGGGAGCCGTCGAGCGAGAGAGTGTCCAGCTCACGCCGCCGCAGGTGATCGATGGCGGCGTTGTTGGCGATCTTGAAGATCCAGGAAGAAAACTTGAACTCCGGACGATAGGAGTCGATGGCGTTGAGCGCCTTGACGAAGGTTTCCTGGGCCAGATCTTCGGCCAGCTCCCGGTCGCGCACCATGCGGTAGAGCAGGGCGAAGACCGGCCGCTCGTACCGACGCACCAGCTCGCGGTACGCTGCCTCCCGCCCGCTCCGGGCGAGAAGCACGACCTCCTGATCGGTGAGCCGGCTCCATTCCGGCTCTTCAGCCATCGCCCGTCCGGCTTGCCAAGGCTCCGGCGGCGGGACTACATTGTGCGCCTATGTTAGCCTCGGATCGTGAGTTACCCGTTTCCGGCGGACCCGAGAAACGGGCGTACGTCCGCGAGATGTTCACCGCCATCGCCCCCACGTACGACCGCTTGAACCGCATCATCAGCCTCCGGCTGGACCAGCGGTGGCGACGGTACGCGGTGCGGCGATTGGGGTGGGAGCGGGTGCCGGAGGGAATGTACCTGGATCTCTGTGCCGGCACGCTGGACTTCGGGGCCACGCTCGCAAAGCAGCGCGGCTTCGGAGGACGGATCATCGGCGCGGACTTCGTCCAGCGCATGCTCCGGCTGGGCCGCGGCAAATCCCCACGGCTCGCCCCGGTCACCGCGGACGCCCTGTCGCTGCCGTTTCCCGACCGCGCCTTCGACGGCGCGATGGTCGGCTGGGGCGTGCGGAACCTGATGGACCTGGATGCCGGACTGCGCGAGGCGGCACGCGTGCTCAAGCCGGGCGCCCGCCTGGTGATCCTCGAGATGACCCTGCCCCCGAACCCTCGGCTCCGCCGTCTGTACCTGTTCTATTTCCGCCGTGTGTTGCCGTGGATCGGCCGAGTGATCTCGAAACATACGAGCGCCTATACCTGGCTTCCAGAGTCCACCCAGGCGTTCCCCGGGCCGCCGGAGCTGGCGCGCCGGTTGGAGCAGGCGGGGTTCTCGGAGGTAGGCTACCAGTTGTTCATGGGTGGGGTGACCGCCCTGCACGTCGGGACCAGACAGCGAGAAGGGTGGCCCCCAAACGTGCTCCCTCCCTGAATAACCTCCGCGAGTTGATTGCCGCCATCGAGCGCGCCGGCGAGCTGGTCCGCATCTCCCATCCGGTGCGGGCCCGCCTCGAGGTGGCCGAGATCGCCGACCGCTGCATGAAGAGCCCCGGCGGCGGCCCGGCGCTGCTGTTCGAGCACGTCCTGCTGGAGGACGGCCGCCGCAGCTCCCAGCCGGTCGCCATCAACCTCTTCGGCTCCATGCGGCGGATGTGCCTCGCGCTCGGCGTGGACGATCTCGAGGAGATCGGCGGCCGGATCTCGGAGCTGCTGGAGATGAAGGTGCCGGAGGGACTCTTCGGGAAACTGGCGATGCTCCCGAAGCTGGCCGAGGTGGGCAAGTTCCCGCCCAAGGTCCGCGGGGGCCGCGCGCCGTGCCAGGAAGTCATCCTGCGGAACGACGCAGTCAATCTCGACGACATTCCGTTCCTCACCACCTGGCCCGGCGACGGCGGCCGGTACATCACCCTGCCGATGGTGATCACCCGCGATCCGGTGCGCGGCATCCGCAACGTCGGCATGTACCGCATCCAGGTGCTCGGCCGCGATACGCTCGCGATGCACTGGCAGCGCCACAAGGTGGGCGCGGCCCACTGGCGCGAGATGGCCGCGGCGGGCGAGCGCATGCCGGTCGTCATCGCGCTCGGCGGGGATCCGGCGAGCATCTATTCCGGCTCCGCGCCGCTCCCGCCCACGATCGACGAGTTCCTGTTCGCCGGGTTCCTCCGCCGCGACCACGTGGACCTCACCAAGGCGATCACCTGCGACCTCGATGTGCCCTCGGAGGCGGAGCTCGTGCTGGAGGGCTACATCGATCCGGCGGAGCCCCTCGTCATGGAGGGGCCGTTCGGCGACCACACCGGCTACTACTCGCTGGCGGACTACTATCCGAAAGTGCACGTCACCGCGGTCACCGCGCGGCGCGATCCGATCTATCCCGCGACGCTCGTGGGCCGTCCCCCGATGGAGGACTTCTACCTCGGCCACGCCACCGAGCGGATCTTCCTTCCCCTGCTGCGGCTCACTGTCCCGGAGATCGTGGATTACCACATGCCCGCCCCGGGCATCTTCCACAACCTGGTCTTCGTCTCGATCGACAAGCAGTATCCGGGACAGGCGTACAAGGTGATGAGCGCGCTCTGGGGACAGGGCCTCATGTCCCTCGCCAAGGTGCTGGTGATCGTGGACAAGGAGGTCAACGTGCGCGATCCGGACGAGGCGTGGTGGATCGCACTCAACAACATCGATCCGGAGCGCGACGTGCGCTTCACCATGGGCCCGATCGACGTGCTCGACCATTCCAGCCGCGGATTCACCTACGGCAGCAAGATGGGGATCGACGCCACCCGGAAGTGGAAGGAAGAGGGCTTCGACCGCGAGTGGCCCGAGCGGATCGAGATGGACGCGGAGACCAGGCGGAAGGTGGACGAGATGTGGCCTCGGCTGGGGATCTCCCTGCCGGAGCGGCGCCCGTGACCGCCGAGGGCCAGACCTTCGCCGGCGAGTCGCTGCTCGTCCGCTACGCCAACTTCGTCAAGCTGCCGCACACGTTGTTCGCGCTGCCGTTCGCGCTGCTCGGCGTGCTCGCCGCGTCGCTCACGGCGGAGGTGAGCCTCCGGGCGATCGCACTGGTCGTGATCGCGTTCTCCGCGGCCCGCTGGGCGGCGATGGGCTTCAACCGCATCGCGGACCGGGCCTACGACGCGCGCAATCCGCGCACCGCGCGGCGCGAGCTTCCCCGCGGCGCCATCACGCTCACCCAGGCGTGGGTCTCCGTCATCGTGGCCTCGGCGATCTTCCTGCTCGCGGCCGGCTCGCTCAATCGGCTCTGCCTGGTGCTGAGCCCGCTGGCTCTCGCCTGGATCCTGACGTACAGCCTGACCAAGCGCTTCACCTGGTGGCCGCACCTCTGGCTCGGCCTGAGCCTGGCGATCGCGCCGGTGGGCGGGTTCCTGGCGGTGACGGGCCGGTGGAGCGATCCCGTGTGGCCGCTGTTCGCGGTCGCCGCCGCCGTCGCCACCTGGGTGGCGGGCTTCGACATCTTCTACGCCCTGCCCGATGAAGGCTTCGATCGGGACGAAGGTCTGCGCAGTGCCGTCGTGCGGCTGGGCGAGTCGCGTGCGATCCTGCTCGCCAAGCTGCTGCACGGCGTGACCATTCCGGCGCTCGCGCTGTTCGGCTACGGTGTGGGGTTCGGGCTCTGGTACTACGCCGGCATCTTCGCGGCCGCGGCCATCCTGGCGTACGAGCACAGCCTCGTCCGTCCGGGTGACCTCTCGCGACTCGACGCCGCCTTCTTCACGATGAACGGCATCATGAGCGTCACCGTGTTCGCCTTCGCCCTGCTCGACCGGCTGGCGGCGTGACCGTGCCGGCGAGGCTTCCCGTGGTGCTCGCGATCACCGGTGCCTCGGGCGCGCCCTACGCGGTGCGCCTGCTCGAGGTCCTGGCCCGCAACCAGGTCCCGGTGTGGCTGATCGCGTCGAGCCACGGGATGCGGCTGCTCGAGGCGGAGTGCGGGATCGGCTCGGTGGATGCGCTGCGCGCCGCCACCGGAGGCGACTGGGCGTCGGTCACGGCGTTCCCCGACGGAGATCGCGGCGCGCTGCCGGCCTCGGGGTCTCAGCGGACCGCGGGCATGGTCATCTGTCCCTGCTCGATGGGAACGGTGGCCGCCGTCGCCGCGGGAACTTCCCGGTCGCTGGTCGAGCGCGCGGCCGACGTGACGCTCAAGGAGCGGCGGAAGCTGATACTCGTCCCGCGCGAGACTCCGCTCTCGCTCATTCATCTGCGGAACCTCGTCACGGTCACCGAAGCCGGCGCGGTCGTGATCCCGGCCGCACCCGGCTTCTATCATCGGCCCACGAAAGTGGAAGAGCTGGTGGATTTCATCGTCCAGCGTGTGCTCGATCAACTCGGCCTGGACATCGAGATCGCCCGCCGGTGGACCGGCGGATCGGAGGAGACATGACGCGGATTCGGCGGTGGTGGCCCGCGATGGCGATGGCGGCTCGCGGCCTGCGGCGGCGACGGCAACGGCGGACAGGACCCCGAGGACGAGGGCGAGCCCCCGGTCGTCGGGTGCACCGACGGCACGCTGGGTGCCTCGCTCATCCGCGTCTGCTTCCCCGCCGACTGGAACGGCGGTCTGGTGATCTACGCGCACGGATACGTCCAGCCCGACGCGCCGCTCGCCATTCCGGATGACCCGTTCGGCCCCGCACCGGCGGATGAGGTGATCACCAGTCTCGGGTACGCCTACGCCACCACGAGCTATCGGGACAACGGTCTGGTGGCGGACCTGGCGGTGGAGGACGTGGCGGATCTCGAGGACGAGGTCCGGCGCAGGGTCCGCCCCGATCCGACGCGGGTATACCTCGCCGGGGTGTCCGAAGGCGGACTCGTCGTGGCGCTGGCGGCAGAGCGGCAAGGCGAGCGGTACGCCGGCGTCCTCGCCGCGTGCGGCCCGATCGGCGACTTCGTCAGGCAGCTCGACTACTTCAACGATGTCCGCGTGGTCTTCGACTACTTCTTCCCCGGGGTGATTCCGGGAAGCGCGATCGAGCCGCCGGCATCCGTCCGCTCGGGGTGGGAGGCGACGTACGCGCCCGCGGTGATCGCGGCGCTTACGGCCGACCCCGACGCGATGCAGGAGCTCGCCACCGTCACCGGCGTTCCGACGGCGGGCGTGGATGCCGCCGGGCTCGCGGCGGCGATCGCGGAGGTTCTCTCGTACAACGTGTACGGCTCGGCGGACGTGCAGGACCGGGTGGGCGGACAGCCCTATGACAACGCGGAGCGAGTCTATGCCGGCTCGTCGAACGACGTGGCGCTGAACGACGACGTCGCGCGCTTCACGGCGAACATCCTGGCGCGCGCCTCGCTGGGCCGCTACGAGACGCAGGGGAGACCCGCAAGTGGAGATCTCCATTCTCCATACGACCGGTGACGCGGTGGTTCCCTTCTTCCACCAGGTGGTCTACGAGCAGGAGGTGCAGTCGTCCGGCGCGGGCGCGCTGCTCACCCGGACGGACGTGGACCGCTTCGGCCACTGCAACTTCAGCTCCGACGAGCTGCTGGCCGCCTTCAGCGCGCTGCCGCAGTAGTCGACAGCGCGATGCGTCTGGGCGTGATTGCCGATACCCACGGGCTGCTGCGTCCCGAGGTCTTCGAAGCGTTTCGCGAGGTGGATCACATCCTGCACGGCGGCGATGTCGGCCCCTCGGACATTCTGATCGAGCTGGGCACGATCGCGCCGGTGACGGCGGTGTACGGCAACACCGACGGGTGGGATCTCCGGGCCCAGCTGCCGCAGGTCGCGACGATCGAGCTGGACGGCTTCGAGATCGTGGTCACCCACGGCGACCAGTTCGGCTCGCCGACTCCCGAGTCGGTGCAGGCGGCGTTTCCCACCGCGGAGATCATCGTCTTCGGCCACACGCACCGCCCCATCCTGACTCTGGTGGACACGGTCGTCACCGTGATGAACCCGGGGGGAGCGGGTCCTCGCCGCTTCAATCTCCCGCCGTCGGTCGGCATCCTCGAGCTGGAGCCCGGCATTCCACCGCGCGGACGCCTGGTGCCCCTGGCGCCGTTCGACGACGCGTGATCGCGGCGTCGCTGCTTGCCCTCGTGCTCCAGGCGGCGTCCACTGACACGGTGCCGCTCCGCCGCAGCGACGTAGCACCGCTGGTCTCGGAGTCGCTCGCCGGCCTCGGCGCGCCGTCGGTGGCGCTCCGCACCGGGCAAGGCGAGGCGCGCATCTGGCTGGTGCGCGCCGCCGATTCCGCGTTCGTCGTCGCCCGGATTCCGGATGCCACGTACTACTGGGGCGACGATCTGGTGATCAGCCTCGACGTCGCCGGCGACCGCGGCCGCACGCCGGGCCACGACGATTTCCAGTGGTACTTCCGTCGCATGCCGGACAGCAGCGTGATCTACCGGGGACGAGGCGGACGGTGGGAAGCGCCGCGGGGCGATCCGGACTGGCGGCTGGGCTCGGAGCGCGAAGGTGGCGGTTGGACGGTCGATGCCCGGGGCGACGCGAAGGGTTGGACACTCGTGCTGCGGCTCGATCCCGCGTGGCTCGCGGGCGAGTCGGGCCGACGGCCTGGGATCGCGTTCCGGGTGTACGATGACAGTCCGGGCGGGTGGTTCGCGTGGCCGGCGCCGAAGGCGGGCGGACAGGCGGCGGGAGTGGAGCGAGTGCCGGAGCTGTGGGGCGTGGTTGGGGAGTGAGGGTGTGGCGTGTCACCCTGAGCAAAGCGAAGGGGACCATGCGGGCATGGTCCCCTTCACTTCCTTCAGGGTGACATTCTTGCTTTCACCACCGGCCTACAACCCCAGTCGCACCCCGGCGCTCACGGTCCAGTTGTGCGTCGTCTCCGGGTTCAGGTCCAACGACGTCGCTTCCCGCGTGTCGAACTTGCCGATGTAATCCTTCGCCATCAGCTGCAGACCTAGCCGCGAGCCGAGCGGCACATCCACACCGGCACCAACGTTGTAGGCGAAGTTGGTCGCGTGGGTCGAGATGGATGCCACCTCCAGCTCCTGCCGCATCGCGCCCGCGCCCGCCTGCACGAACGGGCGGATTCCGGTGCCCGACCCGGCGCTGAGCCGGAGCGCGGCGTCGTACATCAGCGCCGAGCTGCGGCCGAACGAGAGGCCGCCGACGATCGGCAGTCCCACTTCCAGGTCCGAGCTGGCGTAGGCCACGTTGCCGACCAGCGCGATGCCGCGCGTGAGTCCGAGCGTCGCCTCGGCGCCGTACACCGGGCCTGCCGCGCCGCGGATGCTGGTGCCGACCGGACCATTCACGAGATTCCCGAACTTCATGTAGCCGGCGTAGGGTGTGATGCCGAAGCTGGGGGTGCGCGCGCTCTGAGCCTCGAGCGGCGCGGCGAGAAGCAGACCGGCGATGGCGCCGGCGCAGAGCGATCGAAGCATTGGAGCCTCCTCAGGGTCGCACGTGATGTCGGCGGTGAATCGCCGACGGACCCTTGGGAGGGTGGCAGGGGCGGTGCCACAATCTGCAGCGAGCTAAGTAATTACCATCTATTATTCTTAGGATGACGAGCCGCAGGGTAGGCCTCTCGAAAAGCGTCCCCTGGAGAGGACGCTTTCGACTAGACCCACTCGGCGAGAGGCGTGGTGTTGCGCAGCGCGTCGGGGTGCGCGCGGAACCACGCCATGAGGAGAAGGATCTCGTCCACCGATTCCAACGGCAGTGGCCCGGGTGGAGGATCCTCTCGGGCCAGCTCCTCCGCGACGACCGCGCGAAACGCCTCCGTCTCGAGCGGTGTGGTGGGATCCCCGAAGGTGGCTCGGACCACGCCCTGCCGCACGAGATACACTCGGTCGTCCCCGAAGGTGCCCGGATCTCGATAGACGAACGTGAGGAGATCCACCGCGGTCCGCGCCCTGCTCGTCGCGGCGAGCAGCCATTCGAGATGCTCGAACTTCTCCCGCCAGCGCGCCGCCAGCTCGAAGCGGTCCGCCGTCGAGGCCTGCTGCATCGCCGCGACCACGCGATCGATCGGCTGGATGGTGCGGCCCTCGAGAAACGCGATCGCCGTCTCCAGCTGCGAGCGATAGTCGCGCTCCGCCACGAATCCCGGCGCAGGGACCGCTGCAGAACCCGAACTCATGGCGCATGCAGGCGGCCTGTCGCGTGGAACCGAAGAGATCGCCCTGGCCACTGAAGACGATCGGCATCGTGGCCGCGCAGTCGCGGAGACCGAGGAGGTCGTTCAGCGTGCGCACCGCCTCGCCGGTGCGCGCGAGCGAGCGGAACGGGCCGTAGCAGCGGGTGTCGTCCCGGCCGACCACCTCGCCGGCGTAGACTCTCGGCGCGGGGCCCTTCGACACTTTGATGAAGACCGCCCGGCGGGTGAGGTTGCCCCGGTAGTTGAACGCCGGACGATAGCGCTTGATCTGCCGCAGCTCGCCGAGATAGGCCGCGAACTCGCTCGGCACGTAGTCCCAGGTGATGTCGTGCGAGGCGTAGAGGATTCGCGCCGCCTTGTCGTCGGGGTACTCGGCGCGGAAATAGGTCATCAGCCGGGTGCGGAGACGCTTCGCCTTGCCGACGTAGATGATCCGGCCGTCGGCATCGAGCATCCGATACACCGCCGGCCGGTTCTCCGCCCGCCCGCGCACCCGTTGGCGCAGCGCCTGGAGATCGGTGGCCGGCTGAGCCGCGGGCCGGCGCGCGAGGCGGCGGCTCACGACTGGCAGTGGTGGCAGAAGACGGTGATGCGCCCGTCGATCGTGTGGGTGCCCGCGAGCCGCGTCCCACACCGGCGGCATGGCTCGCCCTCACGGCCATAGACCAGCAGCTCGAGCTGGAAGCTTCCCTCGTCGCCGGTGCCGGTGCGGTAGTCGCGGACGGTCGTGCCGTTGGAGGCGATCGCCGCGCGGAGGATCCGCTGAATGTCCGCGTGGAGGCGGTGGTGCTGCTCGGCCGTGAGCTTGCGGGCGGGCTTGGAGGGATCGATCCCCGCCGCGTAGAGCGCTTCGTTGGCATAGATGTTTCCCACCCCGGCCAGATACTTCTGGTCCATGATCACCTTCTTCACGGCCTGCCGAGACTTGCCGAGCGCCTCGCCGAGCCGCTCGGCCGTGAATCCGGGATCGAGCGGCTCGGGGCCGATCGCGTCCGTGTAGCGGTCCCAGCCCCGCCGGTCGAGCAGCAGCAGGGTGCCGAGCCGGCGCACATCGTCGTAGACCAGCTCGCGGCCGTTGTCGAGCGCCGCGCGCAGGACCGCGTAGTGCGCCTCGCTCCTGGTGAGCGGCTTGCGGTGCACCACCAGCGAGCCGGTCATGCCGGGTTGCACCACGAGCCGACGCTCGCCGAAATCGATCACGGCGTGCTTGGCTCGGCGGAAGACGTCGTGCACCTTCGCGCCGGTGAGATCGCGCACCAGGCGGCGACGGGACACGCCGCGCAGCACGTCGTCGTGGCTCAGCGAGACACGCTCGAGTCGGCGGCCGAGCAGGGCGGGGCGGATATCGCGAACGATGGTTTCGACTTCGGGGAGCTCGGGCATTGCGACCCGGAATGTAAACCTATGTCATGATGGGAGCCGCAGATGAACGCAGATGAACGCAGACAGTTCGATCACGTCGCGACCGTTTGTCTTCAGCTCAAGAGGCCAGGTTAGGCCGCAGATGAACGCAGCCGAGCGAGTCTGTGGGCCCGGCCCTCCCACTCTAAGCATGCCTTATCTGCGTTCATCTGCGTTCATCTGCGGCTACTGACCGTATAGCTCAGAGCCGCGACAACGAATGGGGATATGACGGTGGGTGCTGCAGGAGATGCTAGCGGTGCGCTCCCGCCAGTCGCGCGGCCTCTCTCCACCCGATGTCCCGGCGGAAGATCTTCCCGGCGTACTCGATCGCCTCGGCGGCCTCCCGGCTCAGCCGCTGGGCCTCGGCGAACGAGGCTGCCACCGCGGTCACGTTGAGGACCCGGCCGCCGTTCACGCGGAGCACGCCGTCCGCGCCGCGCGTCGTTCCCGCGTGAAAAACCGTCACGCCCTCGGGCAAAGTGTCGGGGATGCGGATCGGCGCACCCTTCTCCGGCGCGTCGGGGTATCCTCTCGAGGCGAGGACCGTGGTGACCGACGCCGCCCCCGCCACCAGCTCCACCGGCGACGGTGCGCCGCCCTTCGCGACCTGCCACAGCGACTCCGTGAGCCCTCCGGAGATCAGCGGCAGCACCACCTGCGTCTCCGGATCACCCAACCGGCAGTTGAACTCGACGACCCAGGGCGTCTCCTCCTCGTCCACCATCAGGCCGGCGTAGAGCACGCCGGTGAACGGCGTGCCTCGGCGACGCATCTCCGCCAGCGCGGGGAGGAGGACCTCACGCCGCGCGCGCTCGAGCAGCTCCGGCGTCGCGACCGAGACCGGGCTGTAGGCGCCCATCCCGCCGGTGTTGGGTCCGGCATCTGCCTCCAGCAGGCGCTTGTGGTCCTGGGAGACCGGAAGGATCTCGATGTCGGTGCCGTCGGTGATCGCGAGAACGGAGACCTCTTCGCCCCGCAGGAAGGATTCGATCACGACCGTGCGGCCCGCGTCGCCGAAGACCCCGTCACCGAGCATGGCGCGAAGGGTGGCGGTCGCTTCCGCGCGCGTCTCGCAGACGACGGCGCCCTTGCCGGCCGCGAGGCCGGAGGCCTTCACGACCAGGGGCTCGGGATGGCGGGCGACGTACTCGAGCGCGGGGACGAGATCCACGAACGTGCGGCTCGAGGCGGTGGGGATCCGCGCCGCCGACATGACCTCTTTGGCGAACGCCTTCGACGCCTCGAGCTGGGCCGCCGCCGCGCTCGGCCCGAACACGGCGCGTCCCTCCGCGCGAAGCCGGTCCGCGAGCCCGCGCGCGAGCGGCACCTCGGGACCGATCACGGTGAGGTCGATCCCGTGCATGTCGGCGGCGTCGGCGATGCGGTCGAGATCGTCCGCCGCGATGGAAAGATTGGTGGCCAGCTCGGCGGTGCCCGGGTTGCCCGGCGCGCAGTAGATGTCCGCGCCGGGATTCTCCCGCCGGAGGGCGTGACTGAGCGCGTGCTCGCGCCCGCCCGAGCCGACGACCAGCAGCCTCACGGCTTCTGCGCGTTCCGGAACGCGTCCCGCGCCCGTTCGGCGGCGCGGCGGGCGGCGTCGGCCACCTGATTGGCGATCTCGCGGGCCTCCCCGGCGTAGTAGTTCCCCGCGGCCGCGAAGTCCTCGCCCACCGGCCGCCCGGTCGTCTCGGGTCCGCGCCGCACGTACTCGTCGCGCATGATCCGGTCGTACTCGCCCGAGGTGACCCAGCGCTGCAGCTCCGCCGCACGAACGGTGTGCATCGGGTGCGTCAGGGCGAGCGTGCTCAGTACCTTGTACACGATGTCGAGCCCTTCGCCGGTGGCGGCGTACTCGTGGGCCTGCTGCATGAAGGCGTCCACGTTGAGTTGCCCCGCGAAGGCGTCGCCCCGGCCTCCACCCGCCATCTTCATGTCCAACCGCTGCGCCACCACCATGTCCTGTGCGCCCAGCAGCCCGGCGCGGTCGGAAGAGAGCTCCGACTTGCGCGACCACTCTAGGAACGCCAGGCGCACCGGCAGCACCGCAAGGCTGGCCAGCATCGGCAGCGCGCCCAGACTGATGAGCGCGAGGATCGCGGCGATCGTGCGGTAGAGCGCGTGCCCGCTCATCACGTGGCCCAGCTCGTGGGCCAGCAGCACGCGCAGCTCGTCATCGTCCAGCAGCTCCATCGCCGCCGAGTGCACCACGATGAACGGCTTGTCGATGCCGTACGCGCCCGCGTTGAAGAAGGGCGTCTGGGTGACGTAGATCTCGGGCACGTCGGGCCAGTCGAACGTGGTCGTGACCTCGGTGTGCATGTGCCAGAGCTTGGGAAACTGGTGGGCGCCGGCCCGGATCGCGTTGCCCTGGAACAGCAGTCGCACGCCCCGCTCGCCGCCGAGCAGCGCGAGCACCCGGCGAATCACTTCGTCCACCCCGGGCACGGCCCGGAGGGCCTGGAGCGCGGCCCGGTCGGCGGGATGCTCCCAGGAGACCGCGGAGATCTCGGGAAAGGTCCGGCGTGGGCGGGTGGCGGGGACGGTCATCGGTCGCTCGGGGTTGGGGATGGAGCACTTACGGCGCTCCGGCCTGCGTGTTTCAAGTTGGGACAGTAGGACTCAGGACGACAATGCCTGGTCCAGATCCGCCATCAAGTCGTCCGCGTCCTCGATCCCGCAGCTCAGCCGCACCAGGCTGTCCGTCAGCCCCATCGCCTGCCGCATGGCGGGCGGCACCGCCGCGTGGGTCATGGTGACCGGATGACCGATCAGGCTCTCCACGCCGCCGAGCGACTCCGCCAACGCGAAGATCTTGGTGGCCTCGACCACCCGCCGCGCGCGCGCAGGATCCGCCAGGTCTATCGATATCATCCCGCCGAAGCCGCCCATCTGCCGGCAGGCCAGCTCGTGTTGCGGATGCGAGGGCAGGCCGGGGTAGTAGACCTTCGGGATGTCCTTCCGTCCGGCGAGCCATTCGGCGATCCGCCGGCCGTTGGCGTCATGCTGCCGCATGCGGAGGGGCAGGGTCTTGATGCCGCGCAGTGCGAGCCAGCAGTCCATCGGACCGGGCACGCCACCCGCGGCGTTCTGAATGAAGCCGAGCCGTTCGGCCAGATCGTCGCGCGACATGACGAGCAGGCCGCCCACCATGTCGCTGTGGCCGTTCAGATACTTGGTGGTGGAGTGGAGCACGACGTCCGCGCCGAACCCGAGCGGCCGCTGGAAGTATGGCGTCGCGAAGGTGTTGTCGACGGCGAAGAGGTAGCCGTGCGCCTGGGTGAGGTCGCCCACGGCGGAGAGGTCCACCAGGTTCATCATCGGGTTGGTGGGGGTCTCGCAGTAGACGAGGCGGGTTGCCGGGGTGAGCGCGCGCTCGACGTTCTTCACGTCGCGCATGTCCACGAAGGTGAACTGAAGCCCGAATCCCGCGTACACCCGTTCCATCAGCCTCTGGGTGCCGCCGTAGACGTTGTCGCCGCAGACCACGTGATCGCCCGACTTGAGCAGCTTCAGCAGCGCATCGAGCGCGGCGAGTCCGGAGCCGAACGCCAATCCGTGGGTGCCGCCCTCGAGGCTCGCCACGTTGCGCTCCAGCGCCTCGCGGGTGGGATTCTGGGTCCGGGCGTACTCGTACCCGCGATGCTTGCCGAGCCCGTCCTGCACGTAGGTCGAGGTCTGGTAGATCGGGGTCATCACGGCACCGGCGAGCGGCTCGATGATTTGTCCGGCGTGCACCGACCGGGTGGCGAATCCTTGCTTGTCGTCGTGGGGGAGCGTTCGAGTCATCAGCGCCGGCTCTCGTGGGGAAGAGCAGAAGCGTAACGGTCTGTCGCCGCGGGCGGCAAGGACCCCGATCCGTTGTAGCCGTCCCCCCGCCGCGATTACCTTCGGGACGTGAATCCATCCGGGTCCGCGGGCGTCCCCGCCCGTTGTCTGGTCGTGGACGATGACGGCGCGGTGCGGCATGCCATGGCCCGAGTGATCGAGGCCCACGGGCTGTCCACTATCGAAGCGGCCTCGGGCGTCGAGGCGCTGGCCGTCTTGCGCCGCGACGGTGAGATCCCGCTCTGCATCTCCGACGTCCACATGGCGGAGATGGACGGGGTCACCTTCCTGCGCGAGGCGCTCCAGCTCTTCCCCGACATGGCGATCATCATGCTGACGGGCGTGGCCGACGTCACGACGGCCGTCGAGTGCCTCAAGCTCGGCGCCCTCGACTACATCGCCAAGCCGGTGATGATGGAAGAAGTGCGCGCGCGGCTGGACAAGGCGCTGGAAAAGCGCCAGCTCGTGCTGCAGAACCGATTCTACCAGAAGAACCTCGAGTCGCGCGTCCGCGAGCTGGACCGCCGCAACAAGGAATCGCTGATCAACGGGGTGCAGACCCTGGTGCACGCGCTGGAAGCGAAAGACGCCTACACCAGCGGCCACTCCTCCCGGGTGAGCCGGTACGCGGTGAAGACCGCGATTCACCTCGGCTACGTCGGCGAGCTGCTGGAGCACATCCGGCTTGGCGCGGAGCTGCACGACATCGGCAAGATCGGCACCCGCGAAGCGATCCTCAACAAGCCGGGGCCGCTGACCGCCGAGGAATTCGAGCACATCAAGGAGCATACGACGCTGGGCGAGCGGATCGTGGCGCCCTTCCTGAGCGAGTCGGCGATCGCGCTCCGGATCGTGCGGTCGCACCATGAGCGGATGGACGGACGCGGCTTCCCCGACGGGATGGAGGGTGAAAGCATTCCGCGGGAGGCCCGCATCGTCGCCGTGGTGGACGCTTTCGACGCGATGACGACCAACCGCGCGTACCGCCCGTCCCGCAATCCGACCGACGCGTTCGACGAGCTGCGCCGCTGCGCCGGTACGCACTTCGACCCCGATGTCGTCGCCGCGTTCACGTCGGCGTTTCGGGACACCGCCCTCCCCATCGGCCGCTGAGCGGCACTCCAGACCACATGTCCGACACGCTCATGATCAGCGTCTCCGGGATGCGGGGCCATGTGGGCACCGATCTCACTCCCGAGCTGGTGGCTCGTCACGCCGCCGCGCTCGGCGCCTGGGTGCGCTCCTCGCGGCCGGGCGGCGGCGAAACCGGCAGCCGCCCCGTCGTCGTGCTCGGACGCGATGCACGGACCAGCGGGCCGATGTTCGCGCGGGCCGCCGCCGCAGGCCTCATGTCGGTCGGCGTGGACGTGCTGGACCTCGGCGTGGTGCCGACGCCTACGGTCCAGATGGCGGTGGAGCACCACCACGCCGGCGCCGGGCTCATTCTCACGGCGAGCCACAATCCGATCGAGTGGAACGCCCTCAAATTCGTCGGACCCGACGGAATCTTCCTCGACGCGGCGGCGGGCGAGCGGGTCCGGGCGCTGGCCGATGAGGGGCCGCCGAGGGCGGGGTGGGACGGGATCGGCGAGCCGCGGGAGGATCCGGAGGCGGTGAGCCGCCACCTCGACGCGATTCTCCGGCTTCCGGTGATCGACGTTCCCGCCATCCAGCGCCGCCGCTTCCACGTGGCGCTCGACTGCGTGCGCGGCGCCGGCGCGGTCGCCATGCTGCCGCTGCTGGAGCGGCTGGGGTGCCGGGTGAGCGGCATCAACCTGGAGGCGGACGGAAGGTTTCCCCGCGCGCCCGAGCCGGTGCCGGAGAACCTGGGCGATCTGGGTCGGTTGGTCCGCGAGAGCGGAGCGCACCTGGGGCTGGCGGTGGATCCCGACGTGGACCGGCTGGCCATCGTGGACGAGGCCGGGCGCGCGATCGGGGAGGACTATACGCTGGCGTTCGCGGTGCGCGCCGTGTTGGATCGACGCAGCAATCCGGCAAAAAACCCGACCGTCGTGGTGAACCTTTCCACGAGCCTGGTGGTTGAGGATGCGGCGAGAGACGTCGGCGCCACGCTGGTGCGGGCACCGGTGGGTGAAGCCAACGTGGCCCGGGCCATACGGGATCAGGGCGCGGTCATCGGCGGGGAAGGCAACGGCGGCGTCATGTATCCGGCGCTCCACATCGGGCGCGACGCTCCCCTGGGGGTGGCCCTGATCTTGCATCTCCTTGCCACGTCTGGAGTAACGATCGCGGGGCTGGTAGAGTCTTCCCCCCGCTACACCATCGTGAAGGCCAAGGGGCCGCGCGGCCCCGAGCTGGAACCGTTGTATCACCGGCTGCGGCAGCGGTTCGCCGACGCGGCCGCGGACGATCGGGATGGGCTGCGGCTCTCCTGGGCCGATCGCTGGCTCCACATCCGTCCGTCCGGAACCGAACCCATCGTCCGATTGATCGCCGAGGCTCCCACCGCCTCCGAAGCAGAGGGCCTGGTGGCCGCAGGCAGAGAACTCTTGCAGTGAGGTGCATGGCACGATGTGCGGCATCGTAGGTTACATCGGCCCCCGTCAGGCCGCGGGTCTTCTGCTCGAGGGGCTTCGGCGTCTCGAGTACCGCGGGTACGACTCGTCCGGCATCGCGGTCGTCAACGGCAACGGGCTCAAGATCCACAAGGCGGCGGGCAAGCTTTCCATGCTGGAGCAGGAGCTGGAGGGCCGCATGCCCGCCGGCACGATCGGCATCGGGCACACCCGCTGGGCCACGCATGGCGCGCCCACCACGCCGAACGCTCATCCCCACACCGACCAGTCGGGCAGGATCGCCGTCATCCACAACGGCATCATCGAGAATTCTTCCGCGATCCGGAAGACGCTCGAGCGCCGGGGGCATAGCTTCACATCGGAGACCGACACCGAGGTGCTGGCGCACCTGGTGGGCGAGTTCTACGAGGGCGACCTGGAAGAGGCGGTAGCCGCCGCCCTGCGCGAGGTGGACGGCGCCTACGGTCTCGCCTTCATCTCCGCCGACGAGCCGGGCGTGCTGGTGGCAGCCCGGAAGGGCTCCCCGCTCCTGGTGGGCGTGGGCGAGAACGAGTGGTTCGTCGCGTCCGACGCGTCGCCGCTGCTGCAGTACACCCGCTCGGTGGTGTACCTGGACGACGGCGAGATGGTGGTGCTCAGCCGGGACGGCTACCGGGTGCGCAACCTGGAGACGACGCGGATCAGCAAGCCGGTCAACCAGATCGACTGGGATCTGGCGATGGTGGAGCGGAACGGCTTCGCCCACTTCATGCTGAAGGAGATCTGCGAGCAGCCGGAGAGCCTCTGCAACACGCTTCGCGGCCACCTGCTGGAAGAGGAGGGCACGGCGCGCGTCAGCGGCCTCAACCTGAGCGACGACCAGCTCAAGCATGTCGAGCGGATCATCATCACGGCCTGCGGCACCTCGTGGCACTCGGCGCTGATCGGCGAATACATGCTGGAGGAGATGGCCCGGGTCCCGGTCGAGGTGGAGTACGCCTCGGAGTTCCGTTATCGGAACCCGGTGGTGGACCATCGGACGCTGGTGATCGGCATCTCCCAGTCGGGCGAGACGGCCGACACGCTCGCCGCGATCCGTGAGGCCAAGCGGCGGGGCGCCCGCACCATCGGCCTGGTGAACGTGGTGGGCTCGACCATCGCGCGCGAAGTGGACGGCGGCATCTATCTCCACGCCGGACCCGAGGTGGGCGTCGCCAGCACCAAGGCGTTCACCAGCCAGGTGGCGGCGCTCGCGCTGGTCACGCTGCGCATCGCCCGGCTCCGGAACATGAGCATCCTCCAGGGCCGCGAGTTCATCCAGGCGCTCCGGATCCTGCCCGACCAGATCGCGCAGATCCTGGAGCGCTCTCCGGAGATCGAGCAGCTCGCCGAGCGCTTCCTCCGCACCACGACCAACGCGCTCTACCTGGGCCGCGGGGTGAACTTCCCGGTGGCGCTGGAGGGCGCGCTCAAGCTCAAGGAAATCTCCTATATCCACGCCGAGGGGTATCCGGCGGCGGAGATGAAGCATGGGCCGATCGCGCTGATCGACGAGAACATGCCGGTGGTGTTCATCGCGCCCAAGGACGCGGTGCACTCGAAGATCGTGTCCAACATCGAAGAGGTAAAAGCGCGGGGCGGGAAGGTGATCGCGCTCATCAACGAAGGCGATACCGAGATCGAGCGGCTGGCGGATGCAACGTTCACCATTCCGGTGACGCTGGACCTGCTGACGCCGATGCTGACGAGCATCCCGCTTCAGCTGCTGTCGTACTACGTGGCGGTGGCGCGCGGGTGCAACGTGGACCAGCCGCGGAACCTCGCCAAGTCGGTGACGGTGGAGTAGCGGCCGGAGTCCAGTCGTTACCGGGATGTTGCCGGATCTACGGACTGGTATGCCATTTATCACAAATAGAAAGCGCCAAGGCGGTAGCGGCGGAGTAGCCGGCGAAACGATAACGCCGCCTCCCTGCGCCGTACTTGGCAATTTCTTGAGCACCGGAGCCTCGCTGGCGCGAGGGGCCGGTGCTCTTGTTTGCGTGGTGGTGGGTGCGCTCGCATTCGCGGGCTGTGGGGACCCTACCGACGCCGCAACGGTCGGGCCGGTGATCGGCGTCGTGCGTGATGCTGAGACGGATGCCGCGCTCCCAGGCGTGACGCTGAGCGTGGAGGAGCGGGAGTCGGTCTCCGGAGCGGATGGACGGTTCACGATCGACAGCGTGCCGCTTGGAACCCGGCAGCTCACCGCGACGCTGGATGGCTACGTCTCCCAGACCATCTCGGTGGAGGTCAGGGCAAGCGACACGGAGGAAGTCTCGATCGAGCTGGTCCCGCAAGGCGGTCCGCCGGGACCGTCCAACGTGACGGCAACGGCTGTCGGAGGTGAGTCGGGCTCGGTCAGGGTGGGCTGGGACCCGGTCGAAGGAGCCACGGCCTACACGGTATACTGGGGAACCCACCCACCGGTGGAGCCGCAGGGGACCGTCTCGATACGGCTCTCCGACCCCGCAGGCGAGATCACACTGGCATCCAACCTCTCCAGCCTGGAACCTGGGGCGGGGTACCAGGTGAACGATGGCTGGATCGCCTTCGTCCGGCCCGATGCCGGCAACGCGCTCCAGGTCTGGCGCCGCGCGCCGAATGGGGTGGAGAGTCAGGTCAGCGCGTTCGGGACCTCGAGTTCGATCGAGTCGATGGGGCCCGCCGGGGAGATCGTGTTTACGAACAACGCGGTAGGCGCCGCGCGTCGCTACCGTGCGGCGGTGGGTGGTTCACCGGAGGACATCGGATCGGGACTGGGGCAGCCTGTTTACATCGACGGGCAGTTGCATGTGATGATGGGTGCAACACTGCTGCGAGTGGAGTAGCGGCACGACGCGGGGCTCCGCCCCTTCGCTTCGCTCAGGGTGACAGTGCACGTGGTTCGTTCAGTGACCAGGTGTAGCCGATCTCGGCACCGACCACCCTCCACCGCTCCTCTCCTGCCGCCGCCAGCAGTCGCTCCAACGGCTCCTCGATCGGCTCCCGGCTCAGCCTGAACGTCGAGTGGTGCACCGGCATCAGATAGTCCGCGCCCAGCCCCTTGAACATCCGCCATGCCTGCTCGGGTGACGCGTGATTCGCGATCCACGGGTCATACGCGCCGATCGGCAGGATCGCGAGGTCGACCTTCACCCGCGCCCTCAGGCGATCGAACGCGTCGGTGTACGCAGTGTCGCCCGAGAAGAGCACGGTGCGGTCGTTCTTCGTGATCAGATAGCCGCCGTAGCCACGGTGCCGGTCGGTCACCATCCTGGCACCCCAGTGCCGGACCTCCACCGACTCGACCCTAACGCCCGCGATCGTCGTCCGCTCGCCCCACGCCAGCTCTTCGACCGAACGAAAGCGCCGCACCAGATCCCGGTTGCCCGGCTGGACGATCACCGGCACGTCGCGCCGCAGCGAGCAGAGCGTGCCCAGATCGGTGTGATCCATGTGCGCGTGCGAGAGCAGCAGGAGATCGAGCGGCGGCAGCTCGCGCGCCTTGAGGGCCGGCTTGACCAGACGGCGAGGACCCAGCTTCGCGCGGCCGCGGCCGATGCCGACCCGCGGCTCCAGCACCGGATCGGTCGCGATGACGGTGCCGAACAGATTGAGCAGCACCGTCGCGTGTCCCAGCCAGGCGGCGGTGAGGCGATCAGCGGTCCAGGATCTCGGCTCGGGGCGGTGTGGTGCGGCGGGGATCGCGCTTATCTTGACCATACCTGAATCTAGCCCTACACCATGCGCGTCATTCTTCAGCGGGTTTCCCAGGCGTCGGTCACGATCGATGGCCGGGTCGCCGGCGCCATCGGGCGCGGCTTCTGCCTGCTCGTCGGTCTCACTCACAGCGACACCGGCGCCGCGATAGATTGGATGGCCGAGAAGATCGCGGGCCTCCGCCTCTTCTCCGACGCCGATGGCAAGATGAATCTGGGGCTGGATGAGGTGGGTGGCGGCGTGCTGGTGATCTCGCAGTTCACGCTCTACGGCGATGCCGCGAAGGGGCGGCGGCCGTCCTTCATCGACGCGGCCCGTCCCGAGACGGCGATCCCGCTCTACCAGCGGTTCATCGCCGCGCTCCGTGCCCGCGGCCTCGAGGTCGCCGCCGGCGAGTTCGGCGCCGACATGCAGGTCGAGATCCACAACGACGGCCCCGTCACCCTGATCCTGGAGCGCACGGCATGACCCGTGAGCCGCTGACCCTCGCCTCCACCTCGCCCCGCCGGCGCCAGCTCCTCGAGATGCTCGGCATCCCGCTGCGGGTCATCCCGTCGAACGTGCCCGAGATCCGCCGCCAGGCGGAGACGGCGCTCGACTACGTCGAGCGGCTGGCGCGGGAGAAGGCGCTGGGCGTGCAGGGGCGGCTGGTGCTCGGCGCCGACACTACGGTGATCGTGCGCGACGAGGTGCTGGAGAAGCCGGTGGACGAGACCGACGCGCTGCGGATGCTGCGCAAGCTGCAGGGGCGCACCCACCAGGTGGTGACCTCGGTGGCGCTGGTGAACGGCGAGCGCATTCATCAGGCCACCGACGTCACCAATGTCGGATTTCGCCGATTGAGTGAGGACTTTCTCCGTGCCTACGTCGCCACCGGCGAGCCGATGGACAAGGCGGGGGCGTACGGCATTCAGGGATATGGGGCGGCGCTGGTGGAGCGGATCGAGGGAGATTTCTTCAGCGTGATGGGGCTGCCGATCCGGCTGGTGCTGCGCCTGCTGGAAGAAGCGGGAGAGCCCTACGAGTTCGGCGCCACGCCGGCCTTGAGCCGATAGACCTGCACGACCTGCGTCTTGCCCTTCAGTCCCAGCTCCGGCAGATACTCGTAGTTCATCGGCTTCCGGGTGACGTGGAGCAGCGCCTCACTCACCAGGATTTCGCCGGGCCCGGCTTCCGCGCAGAGCCGCGACGCCACGTTGACCGCGTCGCCCAACACGGTGTACTCCAGCCGGCGGTGACTCCCGATGTTCCCGGCGAACACGTCCCCGTGGCTGATCCCCATCCCCACGCCGATCTCCGGCCGTCCTGACGCGACCCACCGCCGGTTCAGCTCCTCGATGGCCTGCTGCATGGCGACGGCGGCTTCCACCGCGCGGTCGGGGTCGTCGCTGTGGGAGATGGGGGCGCCCCAGAGCGCCATGACGGCGTCGCCGATGAACTTGTCGAGCGTGCCGCCGTGCTCGAAGATCACCTCCACCATCTCGGTGAAATATTCGCTCAGCATCTGGGCGACGGCGTCGGGGCTCATGGACTCCGAGATCGCGGTGAAGCCCCGGATGTCGCTGAAGAGGACGGTGATCGGCCGGCGCTCGCCGCCCAGCCGGACGGCGCCGTCCTGCTGGGCGATGTCGGCGGCGACGTTGGGCGCGAAGTACCGCTCGAAGTTGGAGCGCACCAGCGCCTCGCGACGACTCTGCTCCGCGAAGCGGCTGTTCTTGATGCCGAGCGCCGCGAGGCCGCTGAACGCGACGAGGAACTGGAGGTCTTCGTCGCTGAAGCTGCCGGGTGCGCTCAGGTTGTCCACGTAGAGCAGGCCCAGGATCTGGTCTCGCGCGTCGAGCAGCGGAGAGCACATCGCGCTCCGGACGCTCTGCTGCACGATGGAGCGTCCCTTGAACCGTTCGTCCGCCGGCGCGTTGTGCGAGACGACCGCCACCCGCTCTTCGACGACCTTGTCCACGATGGAGCGGGGAACCGGCTGGAGCTGGGTGTCGCCCAGGCGGCTCTTGGAGAGCGTCGGCACCAGCTCGCCGGTGGTCTCGTTGCGCAGGAGGATGGTGACGCGATCCACTTCCATCACCTGGAAGGTCATGTCGACCACGGCGCGGAGCAGGCGGTCGATCTCCAGCTCCGCGGTGAGCTTCTGGGCCACCTCGAGCAGCAGCGAGAGCTTCTTGGCCTGGCGCTCTTCGGCGGTGGCCGCGGCGACGCGGAGCTGACCACGGTTGAGCGGGCCGTCCCGGCTGGTGATGCCGGCGGCGGTGCCCCCGCTCACCATGAGCTGGCGGACGATGGAGCTGCCGGGCGGCGGCGGCTCGGGCAACGGCAAGGGCTCCGCGCCGGCGGGCCTGGCCTCCTTGATCCGGTAGCTGACCTTTCCGAACGTGACCGTGTCGTTGGCCACCAGGCGGCCGTTCGATACCCGGCTGCCGTTGATGCAGGTCCCGTTGGAGCTGCCGAGGTCGCGCACTTCGACCGCGTCGCCCCGGGCGGTCAACTCGGCGTGGCGACGGGAGATGGTGGGATCGTAGATCGCGATGTCGGTCGCGACGCCGCGGCCTACGACCAGGCTCCGTCCGGCGGGGAGCTCGAAGCTCTGGTCACCGGAGGCGCTGACGAGGCGGAACGAACTCATGGTGGGGAAGATAGTGCGCGGGCGGCCAGGGCCACCGCCAGCAGCACCGCGCGCGCCTTGGCCTCGGTTTCCTGCCACTCGGCGGCCGGATCGGAGTCGGCGACAATGCCGGCGCCGGCCTGGACCCAGGCGCGGTCACCGCGGATGACGCAGGTGCGGATCGTGATGGCGGTATCCATCGTGCGGGCTCCCCACCCGACGTAGCCCACCGCGCCCGCGTAGGGGCCGCGCCGCACCGGCTCCAGCTCGTCGATGATCTGCATCGCGCGCACCTTGGGCGCGCCGGACACCGTCCCGGCGGGGAAGCAGGCCGCGAGCGCGGCCACCGCGTCGAGGCCCGGTCGGAGTCGCCCGCGGACCTCGCTCACCAGATGCATCACGTGGGAGTAGCGCTCGATCGTCATGAAGGCGGTGAGCCGCACCGAGCCGAATTCGGCCACCCGCCCGACGTCGTTGCGTCCCAGGTCCACCAGCATCAGGTGCTCGGCGCGCTCCTTGGGATCGTTGGTCAGCTCCTCCGCCAGGGCCGCATCGCGCGCCGGATCGGCGCCGCGGGGGCGGGTCCCGGCGATCGGACGGACGGTGACCTCGCTCTCCTCCACTCGCACCAGGACCTCGGGCGAGCTGCCGATGATGTGGATGTCGTCGCAGTGGAGATAGTAGAGATACGGCGCGGGGTTGAGCGCTCGCAGATAGCGATAGCTGAGGAACGGGTCGGGCGCCGCCAGATCGATCCGCCGGCTCAGCACCGTCTGGAAAGTGTCGCCCGCGGCGATGTACTCCTTGATCCGGCGCACGTGATCCTGGAACCGCTCATCGGGGTACGGTGAGCGCGAGGGCGGCAACGGGGGGTTGGGCTCGATCGCCAGCGGCTGGACGGTGCTCGGGGCGGCGAGACGATGCAGCCAGTCGTCGATCCGCGCCTCGGCGTCCGCATACAGACGCCGCAGGTCGTCGTCACCCGCCCCCGACGACACTTCCACGCTCGCGATGACCGTGGCACGGTTGAAGAGATTGTCCAGCACGAGCAGCGTGTCGGCTATCATCACGACGGCGTCGGGCAGGTCGCGGTCGTCCGGCGGTGGATCGGGCAGGGACTCGATGGTCCGTACGACGTCGTATCCCCAGAACCCGACAGCGCCTCCGGTAAACCGCGGCAGCCCCGGCACCTCGACCGGCGGATGCCGGCGCATGGTTCGGCCGAGATGGTCCAGCGGGGTCGTGTCGGTCTCCGCGACCTGCCAGTCGGTTCCGCTCCAGCGGGCGCACTCGCGTCCACGGTAGCGGTACACTTCGCGCGGCTCGGTCGCGAGGAAGGTGTAGCGGGCCCAGCGCTCGCCTCCCTCGAGCGATTCCAGGAGGAATCCCCATCGGCCGCGATGCAGCTTGCTGAACGCGGTGACCGCCGTGTCTCCGTCGAGCACGACCTGCCGCGTCACCGGCACGATACCGCCGCCGCGCCGCGCCTGTTCGGCGAATCGGACGAAGCCGTCCGTCATTTCGGTGGCGCGGCCACGAGGTAGGTACCGGCCGAAGGGAGCGGGGACCGGAGCACGTCCGGGGCGGGACGGGTCGACGGCAGCAGCATGAGCATCCCGTTCTCCGCCGTCCGTCCGACGACGAGCGCGCGCTCATAGGCCACGTCGGAGCCATAGACCACGCGCGCTCGCGCGGGCGCCGCGAAGTAGCGGGGATAGTGAAAGGCCACGGTGGCACTGTCGCGGATCGGCAGACTGGTGGTGACCTCGAGCCCGTAGACGCCAGGCCGAGGGCGGACCTGGACCCGCACCTCGCGTCCCCGCTCGGCAAACGCCGGCGGCGCGAAGGTCAGCTCCGCGAACACGACGTAATCCGGGGGACCGTGCCGCAGAACGATGACACGCGGCTCTCCGGCGGTGAACGTTATCGTGGTATCGGGCGGCGGCGGTCCCGAGGTCTCGACCACGATCGCGCCCGCGAGCGGTACGCTGGGCGGCGGCGCCGGTTCGCCGGAACCGGCCCCGCTCGACGAGCGCGCGCCGCCACAGGCGGCTGCCGTGAGACAGAGCCAGCTTGCTCGTCCCCAGAGCCCCCGGAATATTCCGGCCATCGACCCCTTGATCGTGAGAGGTACGCGGTGAGCGGTGTGCGGTGCCCCCGCTGGACATTCGGATTGCTGTTGCTCGCCGCCGGCACTCCGCCGCTGGCGGCACAGGGCTGGGATTCGCCCGAAGCACTGGCGCTGGTCCGCCGGGCGGTGGATCAGCGAGCCGCCGTCGAAGCCGATTCCACGCTGCGCAGCTATCGAACCCGGGCTCACGGGTTCGTCTTCTTCCTGGCCCAGATCGGCGAGGGACTCACCGAGCCGCCCCGGCTGGTGAAGGCCGACGAGCTGGACGTGGAAGTGTATTGGCAGGCACCCAACCGCAGCAAGCAGGTCGTCCTCGGCTGGCGCGACGGGGCGTTTCTCCCGACCGACATCGAGTATCACCGGGACCACCTCGGCATCGTCACCAACAATTTCGGCGACCTGATCCGGATCGGCGAGGGCGACGAAGTGCGCGACGCCATCCACCCGCTCTCCCGCGCGGGGCCGGCCGCCTACCAGTACGCGCTGGGCGATTCGCTCGTGATCGCCTCCGGCGGCGGCGAGATCACCGTGCGGGAGGTGCAGGTACGGCCCCGCTCCTTCGCGCGGCCGCTGGTGGTCGGCACGCTCTACATCGACGCGGCCACCGCCGAGCTGGTGCGGTTCCGCTTCAGCTTCACGCCGGCGGCTTATCTCGACCGGCAGCTCGAGGATATCACCATCGCCCTGGAGAACGGACGATTCGAGAGCCGCTGGTGGCTTCCGATCCGCCAGGAAATCGAGATCCGGCGGCGCGCCAGCTACTTCGACTTCCCCGCCCGGGGCATCATCCGCGGCCGGTGGGAGATCACCGACTACGACCTGAACGTCCCGATCCCGCCCGAGGTGCTGGCGGGGCCCGCCATCGGCGGCCTCATGGCGCCGCGCCCCGAGGATCCGACCTGGGACGCGCCACTGTCCCAGGCGATCGCCGACGTCGCCGTGCCGGTCAACCAGCAGGACATGGACGCACTGCGGGTCGAGGTCGAGCGCATCGCCGGAGCGCGGGCGCTCGGCGGTCTTCCCGCCAGCCGTCTCGCGACCGGCTCGCTGAGTGACGTCGTACGGGTGAATCGGGTTCAGGGTCTCGCACTCGGTCTCGGCGGTGTGTTCGGCGTGCGTGGAAGCCGGATCCAGCTTCGCCCGCAGATCGGCTACGGCACGTCGGACGAGCGCCTCACCGGCGGGCTGGGCGTAATCGTGGGCAGCGGTGCCACGCAGCTCTCACTCGCCGCGGAGCGGCGGGTGCGCGATTTGTCCGACCTCCCCGTGATCTCGCCCGCGCTCAACTCGCTGCTCTCCCAGGAGGCCGGCGACGATTATGGCGACTACGTCCTGGTCAACGGCGCGGTGGCGGGGCTTCGACACCGCCTGAGCGGACGCACGACGGTCTCGCTGGAAGTGGGGGTGGAGGAGAGCGGGTCGGTGGCGGTCAGCTCGACACCGGCCACCGGCCGGTACCGGCCGAATCCCGCGCTGGGCGCCGGCACCTATCGGGTGGGCCGGGTCGCCTTCGAGCGGACCAGTGGCGGCATCGCGGTGCAGCACGACGTCCAGGGACGGTTGGCTGTCGAGGGCGGCGAAGGTCCCGGGGAGTACCTCCGCGTCAGCGGCGAGGGACGCTGGCTCACGCGGGCCGGCTCCGGACAGCTCCTCTCCCGGCTGTACCTCGGCGCCGGCACCGACGGACTTCCCGCGTATCGGAGCTTCGTCCTGGGAGGTCGAGGTACCCTGCTGGGTGAGCCGTTCCGGGCTTACGGCGGGCGGACCGTTGCCCTGGCCCACATGGAATGGCGGTTCGAGGTCCCCTTTCCGGCCGTGCCGCTCGGCTCCTTTGCCAGCACGGGCCGACACCTCACGGTGGCACCGTTCGTCGCGGCCGGATGGACCGACCGGCCGATCGCCGGCATGCCCTGGCGAGGAACCGACGGGGTGCGTCCCGTGGCGGGCGTGGCGATCGAGTGGCTGATGCGCCTCATCCGGCTGGAAGTGGGGGTAGGCCTGAGAGATGGGCGTTTCGGGGTGAGCGCGGACGTGAACCGGGACTGGTGGGACATCCTGTGATGGCGCCCGAGCGGGAGCCCCGGCTACCTTTCGATATTCCGCCCTTACTCCGAGCCGCCGCATGAAGTTCGTGGACGAATGGCTGGTTCCCAGCGTCGAACCTCTGTTGCCCGGTGATACCCTCGCCGCGCTGCGGCAGGAGCCTGCGGACGCTCCCGTGTCCCTGTGGGAGACGGCCGTCCAGCGGAAGCTGGTGGGTGACGACCAGGTGCTGTCCGCGATCGCCGCGCGCTTCCGGTTCCCGGTGGCGGATCTCTCGCGTATCGACCCCCGGGTGCTCCAGACCGTACCCGAGCAGCTCGCCCGTCGGTTCACCGTGATTCCGGTCGGCCAGACCGACTCCTACCTCGAAATCGCGACCGCCAATCCGTTCGATATCGACGCCGAGAAGGTGCTGGCGTTCGCCACCGGACGCGAAGTGCGGATGCTGCTCGCCTCGCCCGCCAAGCTCAAGGCCAAGCTCGACGAGCTGTACCGCACCGGCGAGGAGATCGTGTCGCGGCTGCTGGCCGGCATCGGTGAGGAGATGGAAGTCAAGGAGATCACCGACGAAGACGAAGACTTCACGGCGGGCAGCGCGGAGGAGGCGAGCCAGCGTCCCATCATCAAGCTGGTGGACATGATGCTCGCGGACGGCGTGGTCAGCCGCGCGAGCGACATCCACGTCGAGCCGATCGAGGGCGGCGTGGTGGTCCGCTACCGCATCGACGGCGTGCTCCGGCAGGTGATGAAGATCCCGCGCAACGCCGGGCTCCCCCTCATCTCCCGCATCAAGATCATGTCCGGGCTCGATATCGCCGACCGGTTGCGGCCGCAGGACGGACGCGCGCGGGTGTCGGTCGGCGGCGAGGCGGTAGACCTCCGCGTCTCCACGCTGCCGGCATCGCTGGGTGAGAAGGTCGTGATCCGGATCCTGAGCCAGCGGTCGACGGTGCTGAACCTCGAGGCGCTGGGGATGCACCAGGACGAGCAGGACGCCGTGACCCGGCTGCTCACCAACAAGGAAGGAATCATTCTCGTCACCGGCCCCACCGGGTCGGGCAAAACCACGACGCTCTATTCCGCGCTCCGGCTGGTGCAGAACGAGGGCGTGAACATCGTGACGGTCGAGGATCCGGTCGAATACCGGCTGGGCCAGAACATCGTCCAGGTGCAGGTGCACGAAAAGACGGGCCTCACCTTCGCGTCCGCGCTCCGCTCCATCCTCCGGCAGGACCCCGACGTCGTCCTGGTCGGCGAGATCCGCGATCAGGAGACCGCACAGATCGCGCTCCAGGCTTCGCTCACCGGCCACCTGGTGCTCTCCACCCTGCACACCAACGATGCGCCCAACGCCGTCACCCGGTTGGTGGACATGGGGATGGAGCCGTACAAGATCGCGTCCGCGCTTCGCGGCGTCGTGGCCCAGCGGCTCATGCGCCGCTTGTGCAAGGCGTGCGTTCAGCCCAGCGACGAGCCGGTGCCCGAGCGGATGACCCGATTTATCCCGCCGGGCACCAAGCTGTTCCGCGGGGTCGGCTGCCCCGAGTGCGCCACCACGGGGTATCGCGGGCGGTTCAGCATCATGGAAGTGCTGACGATGACCGCCGATCTCGAGCGGCGCATCGGCCAGGGGGCTACCGCCGACCTGATCGCCGAGGGGGCGCGTGACAACGGCATGGGCTCGCTGTTCGACAGCGGCCTCCGGCACGTGCTCGCGGGCCACTCGAGCATCGAGGAGCTGCTCCGCGTCACCGACGTGCCGGTCGACCCTCAGCAGCGGTCACGGCCTTCTGGGCGGACGAAGGCGGTCTCGTCACCGCCGCCACCGGCGTCGCCGGCCGCCACCGTCACCCCGCCTGCTTCGATCTCGCTGGACTTCGCCGAGTCGATGGAGCTGGTGGACGATCTCCCCAGCGGCGACGAGGCTGCGCCGGCGGGCGGACGCGGCGAGGGCATCTGCGTCCTCCTGGTAGAGGACGAGGACCAGCTCCGGCGCGTCATGAAGGATCTGCTCGAGCGGGACGGCTATACCGTCGCCGAGGCGCGCGACGGCGTGCAAGCGCTCGACCAGGTAGACCGGGTGGCGCCCGACGTGGTCATCCTCGATCTCAATCTCCCCGGCCTCGACGGCTACAGCGTGCTCACCCAGCTCCGCTCCCGGCCGGCCACCCGATCCATTCCCGTCATGGTGCTCACCGCAAAGGGCGACGAGGACAACGAGGTCCGCGTGTTCGAGCTGGGCGCCGACGACTTCATCACCAAGCCGTTCCGGGCTCGCGCCCTGTCCGCACGGCTCGAGGCGGTCCTGGGCCGCCACCGCGCTTGAGCCGGCCGCCGACTCCAGCCCCTTCCTCCACCCCCGTCCGACCGATCGCTCGCGAAACCACCGGCCCGGGGGGTGCGCTCCCCGACGGGGCGGAGGGGCTTGCCCTGATCAAGCCCGGTGTCCGGGCCCAGGCAGGCTACACGCTTCGCGCGCCCGTGGCGCGGCGCAAGCTCAACCAGAACGAGTGTCCATACGACCTGCCGCGGGAGATCAAGCAGGCGGTGCTCGATCGCGCCGCTGACGCGGCTTGGCAGCGGTATCCGGAGTTCGTGCCCGAGCGTCTGGTGCAGCGTCTCGCGGCGCACTACGGATGGGTGACGGACGGCGTGGTGGTAGGGAACGGCTCGAACGAGCTGATCCAGGCCACGCTCTCGGTGGTGCTCGGCGAGGGCGACGCGGTGGTGGCGCCGTCGCCCACCTTCTCGCTCTACCGCCTGTTGACCGGCGTGCTCGGCGGGCGATACGTGCCCGTGCCGATGGGACCGGGATTCGCGTTCGACGTGGATCGGATCGTCGAGACCGCGGTGCGGGAGCGCGCGCGAGTCATCGTGCTCAACTCGCCCAACAATCCCACCGGTTCGGCGCTGCCCGACGGGGCGGTCGAGCGGCTGCTGGCCGAAACCGGCGCGCTCGTGCTCTGCGACGAGGCCTACCAGGACTTCGGCGGCCCCACGGCGATCCCGCTCCTGCGCCGGACGTCGCGCCTCGTGGTGCTGCGCACCTTCTCCAAGGCGATGGGGATGGCGGGCCTCCGCTTCGGCCTGGCGCTGGCCCATCCCGACGTCGCTCGCGAGCTGGCCAAGGGCAAGCTGCCGTACAACGTGAACCTGGTCACGCTCGCGGCGGCCGATGTCGCGCTGGACCACGCGGACCTGCTCGCCGCGCGAACCAAGGCGGTGACCGAGACCCGCGACCGGTTCCTGCCGCGGCTCGCGGGCCTGCCTGGCATCGAGGTGTTCCCCAGCGCGGCCAACTTCGTACTGTTCCGGTGCCAGGCACGTCCGGCGGGAGAGGTCTTCACCCGGCTGTACGAGGAGCACGGCATCCTGATCCGCGACGTCTCCGGCAGTCCCGACCTGGCGCAGTGTCTCCGGATCTCGATCGGAACGGAGGAGGACATGGAGGCGGTGCTGTCGGCGCTGCAGCTGGTGCTCGGGAGGGCATCGTGACGGCACGCGTGGGGGAGATCCGCCGCACCACCAAGGAGACGGATCTGCTCGTCCGGGTCTCGCTCGACGGGCGTGGTGAGGCCACGGTCAAGACCGGCATCGGCTTCTTCGATCATATGCTGGAGGCGCTGGCCCGCCACGGTCTCATGGACCTGACCGTGGAAGCGCATGGCGATCTGCACGTGGACGGCCATCACACCGTCGAAGACACCGGGATCGCGCTCGGCACGGCCATCGCGCGCGCGCTGGGTGACCGGGCTGGTATCCGGCGTTACGGCGATGCGATGGTTCCGCTCGACGATGCGCTGGTCCGCGCCGTCGTAGACGTATCGGGGCGGCCGTACCTCCACTACGAGATCGAGATCCCCAAGTGGCAGATGCTGGGCGACTACGACGTCTTCCTCACGCCGGAGTTCTTCCGCGCGGTGGTGCTCAATGCCGGGCTGACGGCGCACATCGATCTGGTCCGGGGTGACAACCCGCACCACATCGTGGAGGCGGCCTTCAAGGCGTTCGCGCGGGCGCTCGATGCGGCGACCTCGATCGACCCACGGGTGACGGGCGTCCCGTCCACCAAGGGGACCCTGTGATCGCGGTCGTAGACTACGGCGTCAACAACCTGAAGAGCGTGGTGCGGGCGCTGGAGGCCGGAGGGCACGACGGCGACACTCACCGCCGACCCCGATGGCGTCCGCGCTGCCGACCACGTGCTGGTGCCCGGCGTCGGCAATTTCGGGCAAGGCTCACGCAATCTCGCCGGCAGCGGGCTGGGCGAGGCCGTGCGTGAGGCCGCGGCCGCCGGACGGCCGGTGATGGGCATCTGTCTCGGGCTGCAGCTCATGTTCGAGACCAGCGAGGAAGCGGCGGACGCCCGAGGGCTGGGGCTCCTTCCCGGCCGGGTCCAGCGCTTCGTCACCACGCTGCACGTGCCGCACGTCGGCTGGGCCCAGGTCGACCTGACCGAAGCGGGCCGCAACCACGCGATGCTCGGCCCGCTGTTCGGCAGCGAGCCTCGGTTTTTCTATCACGTGCACAGCTACCACCCGAGCGAGCTGCCGACCGGGGCGGTGCTCGGCACCGGCGAGTACGGCAACGTCTTCCCCACGATCGTGGGGCAGGACACCGTAGTCGGGGCCCAGTTTCACCCGGAGAAGTCTCAGCGCGCCGGCATCGAGCTGCTCGACGCCTTCGCCCGGTGGCGGCCATGACCGCGATCCGGGTGTCCCTGGTGGATGTCTATGTCCTGCGGGAGCGTGCCGGTGCGATCGAATGCCTGGTGCTGCGCCGGGCCGCGGGTGGCCGCTGTCCCGGCTCGTGGGAGACGGTACACGGCCACATCGAGGACGGCGAGCGGCCGGCGCAGGCCGCCGAGCGCGAGCTCGAGGAGGAGACGGGCCTCGCCCCCCTACGGCTGTACAACCTGAGCCGCGTCGAGACGTTCTATCAGCATCGGCTGGACGAGGTGGCGCTGGTGCCGGTCTTCGCGGCCTTCGTGCCGGCGGATCGCGACGTGCGTCTAGGCACCGAGCACGACCGGCACGAGTGGCTGTCGCCGGCGGAGGCCGCCGGCCGGTTCGCCTGGCCGCGCGAGCGCCGGGCTCTGGAGGATGCCATCGCCCTGCTCGGCTCGGGTCACGCCGGTTCCGTAGACGACGTGCTGCGGGTATGCTAGCGCGGCGCATCATCCCCTGTCTCGACGTGGCGGGTGGCAGGGTGGTCAAGGGCGTGCACTTCGAGTCGCTGCGCGATGCGGGCGATCCGGTGGAGCAGGCGGCTCGCTACGACGCGGAGGGCGCCGATGAGCTGGTGTTCCTCGACATCTCCGCCAGCCCCGACGATCGGCGGACTACGCTCGAGATGGTGGGTCGCGTGGCCGAGGCGATCTTCATCCCGTTCACGGTCGGCGGAGGCATCCGGTCGGTGGATGACGCGGGGGCGGCGCTCCGCGCCGGAGCCGACAAGGTCTCGGTCAACACCGCCGCGGTGCGCGATCCTTCGCTGGTGTCGCGCCTGGCCGAGAGCTTCGGGAGCCAGTGCGTCGTCGCGGCGGTGGATGTGAAGCGGATCGACGGCAGTCTCACCGTCATGGTGAACGGCGGCCGCGAAGCGACGCCGCGCCAGGCGGTGGCCTGGATGCGAGAGCTCGAGTCGCTTGGCGCCGGCGAGATCCTGCTCACATCCATGGACCGCGACGGTACGGGCTCGGGCTACGATCTCGAGCTCACCCGCGCCGCCGCGGCCGCCGTCTCCATTCCGGTCATCGCTTCGGGCGGGGCCGGCAGCCTCGACCACCTGGCCGAGGCGCTCGAGGCCGGCGCCCATGGGGTGCTGGCCGCCACGATCTTTCACTTTCGCGGGTCTACGCTCCCCGAGGCACGAGCGTACCTCCGCGCGCGGGGATACCCGGTCCGTCCATGACGATCCTGCCCCTGGTCACCGCTCTGGTGTCGCTCGCCGCCGGCGATGCGTTCGCACCCTGTCTCCGGCCGTCCCGAGCCGGCACCCAGGTTCAGGGCGAAGTGCGTATCTGCCCGGGTCGCTATCGCATCGCCGATCCCGGCGAGCGGGGCGTGATCGTCGCCGCATCGTCAGGCACGCGCATCGATCTGACGGGTGTCGTCCTCGAGAGCGGCGACTCGGTGGCGGCCGGCTTCGCGGGTGTCGGGGTGGCGAGCAAGGACGTGGACGGGGTGTCGATCGTCGGAGGGACGGTGCGCGGCTATCGCATCGGACTTCGCCTCGAGGGAGGCCGCGGCCACCGCGTGTCCGGCACCGATCTCTCCGGCAGCCGGGCCGAGGCCCTGCAGTCCACCGCCGCACAGCCCGACACGGCCGACCGGCTCGATCCGCTGCGACTCGCCGCATTCACCAGCGCGGGCACCGGACTGGTGCTGGTGCGCACCGTGGGCGCCAGCATCACTGGCGTCACGGCCAGGTCGGCGCAGAACGGCATCGGGCTGATCGACGCGCGGGAGAGCTACCTCGCCGACAACGCGCTGGGCGGGAACTCCGGCTGGGGCATCAGTCTCTGGCGCTCATCGCGCAACGTCGTGGTGCGGAACCGGGTGGACCACACCGTGCGCTGTGCCCCCCGATGGTCGACTGCGCTGCCGCCGCCATCCTTCTCCGGGAAGGCAGCGACTCGAACACCATCACCGAGAACGATCTCACCGCCTCCGGGATCGGCATCCGCATCACCGGCCAGAAGCCGCTGACCCGCCCGTCCATCGGCAACCTGATCTACCGCAACGACGCTTCCGCCAGCGGAACCGCGTTCTCGGCAGGGTATACCTGGAGCATCACCTACCTGGAGAACCGCGGCGACAGCTCCGGTTTCGGATTCCGCTTCAGCCATGTGAACAACACGGTCGTCCGGGCGAACACCGTCATCGGCTCCCGCTTCGCCGGTATCGCGGTGGATCATGGCAGCGACAATACCATCGAGGCGAACGTCCTCCTGGGCGGCCGGGCGGGAATCATGGTGACGGCGAGCGGGCGCGGTGGCGCGCCGAGTCACGGGCACCGGATCGATGACAATGTCGTCGGCGGCGTGGAGCGAGGCATCGTGCTCAGCGGCACGGCCGGCAGCCGGGTCCGCGGCAACATTCTCGACGGCTTGGTGGACGGACTGCTGATCGACAACGTGGGGCACGGCACCGAGGTCACCGGTAACGTGTTTCTGCGCGCGAGCGGGTGGTTCATCGAGGCGCCCGATCTGGCCGCCGGGGGGAACTACTGGGGGACCGCCGACGCGGCCGCGGCCTCCGCGCGGGTCAAAGGGCGGGTCAGCGTCCTTCCGTGGCGGCCGGCGAGCGCGGCGGGTTACTAGCGAAGATCTCCTGGGCCAGCGCGTTGAGATCGCGCAGGCTGAACGGCTTCCGGGTACGCCGCACGCCGATCTCGGTCGCCACCTCCGCGGCATCGCCGTTGCCCGAAACGCCGAGCACCACCCGCCCGCAGCTCTCGGGGCGCTGCGCCGCCAGCGCGTGGACGAAGAGCTCCGTCGGTCCCGCCGCCGCCATCGCGTCCGCCACGATCAGATCGAAGTCCCGTTCCTGCAGCATGAGGAGGCCCTGGCTTCCCGAGCGCACGGCTTCCACCACGTGCCCCTGCGGGGTGAAGAGCGCGCTCACCAGCCGGTGTACGGCCGGATCGTCATCCACCACCAGGATCCGGTGTCCGGCGGCCGGCGCCGTTCGCGGCGGGACTTCGGCCGCGGAAGGCTCTCCGGGCTGCTGGTAGGCGGGAAGATTGATCCGGAACTCCGCTCCGCCTTCCGGCCGGGCCTCGTACGACAGGATCCCGCCATGCGCTTTGACCAGCCCGTAGCTGAGTGAGAGCCCGAGTCCCGTCCCCTCGCCCGGCGCCTTGGTGGTGAAGAACGGCGTGAAGAGGTAGGACACGAGGTGCGGGGGCACTCCCGGACCCGAGTCGCAGACGCGGAGGAGCGCGGTGCCGCCCTGGACTTCCGTCGCCAGCCGGATGCGCCGGTCCCTGCCCGGCTCGAGCTGGCTCACGGCGTGCACGGCGTTGTTCACCAGGTTGAGCAGCACCTGCTGCAGCTCGTACCGGTCGCCCAGGACGACGACGGGCTCCGGGCTCAGCTCGGACTCCAGCTCGATGCCGTGGAGCTGGAGCTCGTAGACGATGAGCAACGAGGTGCGGGCGGCGACCTCGTTCAAGTCCACGGCGGCATTCTCCGCCACGCCCTTCCGCGCGAAGGTCAGCAGGTTGCGCACGATGCGGCCGGCGCGCTCCGCCTGGTCGTGGATCACGCGCAGGTGCTCGTGCGGAAAGTCGGGATGGGGCGTCCGCTCCAGCAGCAGCTCGGCGAGGCCCGCGATCGAGGTGAGCGGATTGTTGAGCTCGTGCGCCACGCCGGAGACGAGCTGGCCGATGGACGCCATCTTGTCGTTCTGGATGAGCTGGGCCTCGAGGATCCGCTGCTCGGTGACGTCCTCGACGAGGATGACGACGGTGCCGGCGTCGGCAGGCCGCCCGGGCTGCTCGGCGAACGGCGCGGCCGTGAGCCGGAGGACCCGCTGGGTCTTCTCCAGCCGCATCACCAGGGGCGCGGTGCGCTGCCGCCGGTAGGCGTCGCGGATCAGCTCCTCCACCGCCTCGGACGAGTCGAAGAGCGTCTCGCAGAATCCCTTGCCGACCAGATCCTGCTCGTTCACCTCCGCCAGCGCGGCCAGCGCGCGGTTGGCACGGAGCACCGCGCCGGTCGGCCCCACCACGGCGATGCCTTCGGTCAGCGCATTGAACGCCGTCTCCCACTCCTCCTTGCTCTGCCGCACGATCTCGTAGAGGCGGCTGTTCGCGAGCACCACCGACGCGTTGGTGGCGACGGTGGAGAGGAGCCAGAGGTCCTCGGTCGTGAACGGACCGCCCTGCCGATCGGCCACCGCGAGCGCCCCCATGGTGACGCCCTGCGAGCGAAGCGGCGCGACCGCCGCCGAGCGGACCGTCATCCCCCCGATCAAGGCCACCGTCGGCGTGCCGACGCCCTGCGCCACCTCGATCCGCTCGCGGCTGATCGCGAAGCGCACCAGTCCGGTGTCCGACTCGTCCGCCCGGCGCCCCTGAATACCCTCCAGCGTGCCCGTGGCGGCGACCACCCGCAGGAGCTGCCCCTTGTCGTCGTCGGCCAGGACGACGATCGCGCCGTCCGTCTGGAGAAAGCGGCCGGCGTAGCGCGCCACCTGGTCCACGATGCGGTCGAGCTGGATCGATTCGGAGAGGACGTAGCTCAGCTCCTGGAGGGAGAAGAGCTCGCTGATTCTGCGGTCGAGCTGGCTCGCGAGGGTGTCCGTCTTGCCCTCGGCCTCACGGGCGCGGCGGCGGCCGCGGGTGATCGCCACCCAGAAGCTGGCGGAGATGGTCGCTACCGCGATGAGCGCGAGCCACCAGATGCGGTCATCCGCCAGCCAGACGATCACGCCCAGGAGGCTCACGCCCATGGCGTGCAGGGGCACCTCCCACTCGCGGCGCCACGCGGCCAGCAGCACGATGAGCGCGCCGCCGAGTCCCGCCACCAGCGCCAGCACGCTCGGCATCCCGCCGAGCGCGGAGGCGACGAGGGCGCTCGCGAGGAGCGCCCAGGCGGCCATCGCGGACGGCGAGAGGTACCAGCGCTCTCGAGTGCGGGGCAGGGCTACGACTCCTGGTCGCGCTGGGCGACGCGCTCGGTCACGTACGCCTCGGGCGGGGCATTGGGCTTGATCCGGATGGACTTGGCGGGAATCCCGACGTTGACGTGATAGGGCCGCACGTTCTTCGTGGCCACCGCCACGGCGCCGACCATGCCGTTTCGGCCGACCCGCACGCCCGCCAGCACCGTCGCGTGGTAGGTGATCCGCACGTCGTCCTCCAGCACAGTGCGCGCGTTGGTCACGTCCTTCTGCTCCACGATGCTGTGGGTATGGCTGTAGATGTTGGCGAAGTCCGAGATGCTCACCCGGTTCCCCAGCGTGATCCCGCCGCGGTCGTCCAGCAGCACGTGCCGGTGGACCACGACGTCGTCACCCACTTCCAGGTTGTAGCCGTAGGAGAACTCGGTGAACTGGAAGCATTTGAAGTTCCGGCCGCAGCGCGCGAAGATGTGCCCGGCGAGGAGCCGGCGAAGCTGGACGCCGAGGTGCACGTTCTGGCCGCCGAGCGGCGAGCGGTCGAAGCTGTACCAGAACCACAGCAGCGGCTTGACCCGAGCGAACTTCGCCTGGTCCACGTCCGCGTAGTACTCCGGCTCCAGCGTGATGGCGGCCGGATCGAGCGACATCAGGGCGATGCGGGTCGGCGCGGGGGTCTTGGGATCGGCGATCCGTTGGTCGTAATCGCCGAAACCGGGGTAGTAGATCTGGTAGAGCACGTCGCGCGTGACGCGCGACCAGTTCGCGTCCGACTCGCCCAGCTTGCCTTTCAGTTCGTCGATCCAGGCGTCGTACACCCGGGTCGTCGCGTCGGACAGGCTGATGGTGCGCAGCGGCAGCAGCGCCATGGGAGCTCCGGCAGGTGGATGCGAAATCTCCCCGGACGGCCGGGGGCAGGCAAGCGCCCGGGAAGCGTCAGGGTGTGGCGGCGGTGGCGCTGTCGGGACGGGTGACCCGCGAGCGGGCGGCCACCCGGCCGCGCTCCCGGTCCAGCATGCGCTGCTTGCCCTGCCAGCTGTCCGAGGTGCGGCCCTGGTAGATGAAGCTGAAATCGTCGGTCACCGGCAGCAGCTCGTCGAACAGGAAGATGGCGCTCACCTGCTCCCGCACGTTGAGCTGCTGCGTGCTGAAACGCGGCGTCAACGGCACGACGCCTCGTGGGCGGAGCAGCCCGTTCCGGATCCCGAGGTTGAGGGATGAGGGATCGAAGCGCGCGCCTTCCCGGCCACCGAAGAACGTCACCAGCGCGAGCCCGGGCACGCTGATCCCGTACATCCTGGCCACGGAGTCGATGGACGCGCGGCGCGAGTGCACCAGCCCCTCGAGCGACTCGGACGCGTCCCGGGCGAGGAGCCGGGTGACCCGCTGGTCGAGCGGCAGCAGGCGGACCTCCAGCTCGTCGGTCCGGACGTGCAGCGCGAGGTCGCTCTGCTTGAGCGATCCGAAGCCCGGCGGGGGCAGCGGGTCGAGGGCACCCTGCCCGTGAGCGCAGGCCGGCAGAGCGGCGGCCAGAACCAGCCAGGCGCCGCCCAGCAGCGCGAGCGTCTTCATCCTACCCTCCGACCGTGGCGAGTATGCTCTCCCCCAGCTCGGCGACGCCAAGCCGGGTCTTGCTGCTGACCAGCTGCACCTGACTTTCATCCAGCCCCAACATCCTCGCAAGCGCGCGGGCGCGGTCCGCTCCGGCGGTCCGGCTCAGCTTGTCCGCCTTGGTCAGCACGGCGAGCACCGGCCGGCCGCTCTCGATCAAGAGTTCCTGGATCGTGAAATCGTCGGGCGAAGGGTCGCGCCGCACGTCGAGCAGCCACACCACCCCCGCGAGCGTAGGCCGCTCGCGCAGGTAGCCGGTGACCAGCTTCCGGTAGCCGACGCGGGCCGCCTTGCCCGCGACCGCGAAGCCGTAGCCCGGCAGGTCAACCAGATAGAGATGCGGCAGCCGGAAGGCGTTCAACAGCGTCGTCTTGCCCGGGGTGCCGCTCACCCGGGCGAGCCCGGGCTGGCCGACCAGCGCGTTCAGCAGGCTCGACTTGCCTACGTTCGATCGCCCGATGAAGGCGATCTCCGGGAGTGGCGGGTCGAGCGTGACGAGGGGATCCGGGTAGGAACCTACGAACTCGGCGCCGCCCAAGACAGGGCCACCGGACGGCGTGGTGGAGCTAGAGGGCGGCATGGCGGGAATGTGCCGGGACTCGGATTGACAGGCAAGACAATGGGGAATATTCTCGTAGGCATTTCGGTTATCTAGTTGAAAATCATTCTCACTCGACACCCCGGCCCACGTGCACGTCCTCCGTTCCGCCGTCCTGATCGCCGCCTGCGTCATGCCCGTCCAGCTCGCGGCGCAGCAGGACAGCACCCGCCGCTTCACCGTCGAAGGCTACGCGGTCGCCAACTATTACCGGTTCGACTGGGATACCGATCCCCGGCGCCGCAATACGATCGACCTCGAGCGCCTCGCCATCGAGCCGTCCTTCCGGGTCAACGATCGGATCCAGTTCAACGCCGAGATCGAGATCGAGCACGGCGGCACCGGCGTGACGGTGGAGTTCGACCCGTTCGAGGAGTTCGGCGAGTTCGAGACCGACGTCGAGAAGGGCGGCGAGGTCGAGATCGAGAAGCTGGAGGCCGTCTTCAGCCTGCGGCCGGCGTTCAATATCCGCGTCGGACGGGTCTACGTGCCCGTCGGGCTCACCAGCTCACACGACGAGCCCGACGAGTATTTCACCAACACCCGGCACGAGACGGAAGTCGCCATCATCCCCACGCTCTGGCATGAGACCGGGGTGGGGGTGTTCGGTGGTCTCGGCCGGGCCCGGTATCAGGCGCTGCTGGTCACCGGCCTCGACGCGACCGGCTTCAGCTCCGCCAACTGGATCGTGGGCGGCTGGCAGAAGCGGTTCGAGCAGGCCAACGCCAACGCGCTCGCGGTGATCGGACGGGTGGACTACGATCTGGCGCCCGAGAGCTATGTCGGCGTCTCCGGATATTTCGGCAACAGCGCGCCCAACCGTCCCAAGGCCGACCTCGATGTCCCGGCCAACGTGGGCATCGTGGAGGCGCATGCGGTCGTCCAGCGCGGGCCGTTCACGGCGCGAGGTCTCGTCCTGTACGGCCGACTGCAGAACAGCGGCGTCGTCTCCGCGGCCAACCGCAATCTCTCGAACAATCTCAACGTGAAGCGGACGCCGGTGGCCAGCGCGGCGTTCGGCTGGTTCGTCGAGGCCGGATACGACGTGCTGCCCCTGCTCACCGGGACATCGGCGCGGGACGACGGCCAGGCGCTCGACGTGTTCGCCCGCTACGACGACTACGACACGATGTACCGGGTGGTCGAAGGCGTGTTCGACAACCCTCGATGGGACCGCCAGGTCATCACCGCCGGGCTCAACTGGCGGGTCCATCCCACCTTCCTGGTCAAGGGACAGTACTCCCACCGGACGCTCGGCCTCGCGACCGCCAACAGCGAGGACACCATCGCCCTCGGATTCGGATTGATGTACGGAGAATGATCCCGCCACTTCTGAACCGGAGAGACAGCTCCATGCCCGCTTCGCGTCACCGGCACCTCCGCGGCTTCCTCTGCCTCGCCGCCTTCGCGATGGTTACGGGGTGCAGCGACACCGTAACACCCGGAGGGCCCGACGATTTCGACGCCACCGAGCTCCTGGCGGACGTCCCGAGCCAGGTGATCTTCCCCACCTACGTGGATCTGGAAGCGAAGGCCGAGGCGCTCAACGTCGCGGTCGTGGCGCTGGGAGCCGATCTCACCGATCCCAACCTCGAGACGTCGCGCGATGCCTGGCGGGAGACCCGGGTGCCGTGGGAGCAGTCGGAGGGGTTCCTCTTCGGACCGGTGGACACCGAGGGCATCGACCCCAGCATCGACAGCTGGCCGGTCAACGTGGCCGATCTGAACGCGGTGCTCGCGAGCGGTGATCCCCTGACGAAGGAGAGCATCGACGCGCTCGAAGGCACGCTGAAGGGGTTCCACACCATCGAGTACCTGCTCTTCGGCGTGGGCGGGACGAAGGTGGCGGCGGACTTCACCGAACGGGAGCTGGAGTATCTGGATGCGGTGACGCAGAGCCTCGTGGGCGCCGTCAACCGTCTGCGTGAGGCGTGGGATCCCGCGGCGGATGACTTCAGCGGCACCGTGGCCACCGCGGGCGAGGCGGGCAACACCGTCTACACCAGCCAGTCGCAGGCCGTGCAGGAAATCATCAACGGGCTGATCGTGATCTGCGATGAGGTGGGGAACGGCAAGATCAGCGACCCGTTCGACCAGCAGGACCGCAGTCTGGAAGAGTCGCAGTTCAGCGACAACTCGAACGCCGACTTCGCGGACAATATCCGCAGCGTGCGCAACATCTACCTCGGCGGGTACGATGGCCGAACCGGCACCGGCGTCCAGGCGCTGGTGCAGTCGCAGGACGCCGACCTCGATGAAACCGTGGTCGCCCAGATCGACGCCGCAATCGCCGCGATCGAGGACATGACGCCGACCTTCGGTGAGGCCATCACCGAGAACCCGACCGCCGTCGAGGCGGCACGGACCGCGATCGGTGCGCTTCGGCAAACGCTCGAATCCGAGGTGCTGCCATTGGCGCAATAGGGTTATCCGAGACAGGGGCGCCGTCTGCGGCGCTCCTGCTCGCGCTTGCCGTCTCGGGTTGCGGTGATGCCACCGGGGCGGGTGGGGGCGGCGACGAAGCGCTTGCCCTGTCGGGCGGCGCCATGACCGTCTTCGACGCCACCAGCAACGCGTTCGAGACGCCGGCGCCGAATCTCGGCTCGGAGAGTCTGGACCGGCACCTGGCGGGCGACTTCCAGTTCGGCGCCACGTTCGTGACCGCGCCGGCGCCGGTGCATGCGGGCCTCGGCCCGGTCTTCAACAACACCAGCTGCGAGCGTTGCCACGTCGGCGACGGCCGCGGCCGCCCACCGAATCCCGGCGAGAGCTTCACCTCGCTGCTCTTCCGCACCAGCGTCGCCGGCATGGATCCCCAAGGCGGTCCGCTCTCCGCCCCCGGTGTCGGCCTGCAGCTCCAGCTCCGAGCCATCGTCGGCTTCGCGGCGGAGGGGACGGCCGCCCTCGCCTACGACGAGGTGCCGGGCGAGTTCGCCGACGGCACGCCGTACACCCTGCGGCGACCCCGGTACACGCTCACCGGCGGGGCGGCTCCGCTGCCGGGCGGCCTCCTGGTCTCCCCACGGGTTGCTCCGCCGGTCTTCGGCCTCGGACTCCTCGAGGCGCTGAGTGAAGCGACGATCATGGCCGCCGCCGATCCGGACGACGCCGATGGCGATGGCATCAGCGGCCGGCCCAACCGGGTGTGGGACCCGACCGCCGGCGCCACGGCGATCGGCCGGTTCGGATGGAAGGCCAACGCCGCGTCCCTGCTGCAGCAGACCGCCTCCGCCTACAACGGCGACATGGGGGTGACCTCGTCCTTCCTGCCGGCGGAGCCATGCGAGGGTCTCATCGCCGGGTGCGAGCGCCACGCGCCGGACGTCACCGACGAGGTGGTGCGGCTCGCCCAGCATTACGTCCGGACCCTCGGCGTCCCCGCTCGCCGCGGGCTGGACGACCAGGTCGCGCGCCGGGGCGAGACGGTCTTTCGCCAGGCGGGTTGTGCGGGCTGCCACCTCCCGGAGCTTCGCACCGGCGAGCTGCCGGACGTGCCCGAGGCCTCGGGCCAGACGATCCGGCCGTATACCGACCTGCTGCTGCACGACATGGGACCGGATCTCGCCGACGACCGGCCGGACTTCGAGGCGTCGGGTCAGGAATGGCGCACGCCGCCCCTCTGGGGAATCGGCCTCACCGTGGTCGTGAGCGGACACACGAATTTCCTGCACGACGGGCGCGCGCGGGATCTGATGGAAGCGATTCTCTGGCATGGCGGAGAAGCGGCCGGCGCCAGATCCAAGGTGCTGGACCTGGCGCCGGCCGATCGAGAGGCGCTGCTGGCCTTCCTGCGGTCGCTCTAGGCTTCGCGCTTGGTGCGGGGCCGCTCGGTCACCACCAGCGGCGCGGTGCCTTCGGTGATGGCTTCCTTGGTGATGACGATCTCGCGCACGTCATCCCGGTGCGGCAGGTCGAACATGATGTCGGTCATCATGGTCTCGAGGATGGAGCGGAGCCCGCGCGCGCCGGTGCCGCGCTTCAGGGCCTTCAGGGCCACCGCGCGCAGCGACTCGGGGTCGAAGGTCAGGCCCACGTCCTCCAATTCGAACAGCTTCTTGTACTGCTTGGTGAGCGCGTTCTTGGGCTCGATGAGGATGCGCATCAGCGCGTCTTCGTCCAGCGCCTCGAGCGAGACCACCACCGGGAGCCGGCCTACCAGCTCGGGGATGAGCCCGAAGCGGAGCAGGTCGTCGGGCTCCACCTCGGCGTAGGGATTCTTCTTGCTCAGCTCGGGGCTCCGCTTGCGCTCATCGCCGGCGAAGCCGATCTGCTGCCGGCCGGTGCGGGCCTCGATGATCTTCTCCAGGCCGTCGAAGGCGCCGCCGCAGATGAAGAGGATGTCCTTGGTGTTGATCTGGATGTATTCCTGCTGCGGATGCTTCCGGCCACCCTGGGGCGGCACGGAGGCGATGGTGCCTTCCAGGATCTTGAGCAGGGCCTGCTGCACACCCTCGCCGGAGACGTCGCGGGTGATGCTCGGGTTCTCCGACTTGCGGGCGATCTTGTCGATCTCGTCGATATAGACGATGCCGCGCTCGCACTCGGCGACGTTGAACTCGCCGGCCTGGAGCAGCCGGACCAGGATGTTCTCCACGTCCTCGCCGACGTAGCCCGCTTCGGTGAGGGTGGTGGCGTCGGCGATGGTGAAGGGAACGTCGAGGATCCGCGCGAGCGTCTGCGCGAGGAGGGTCTTGCCCACGCCGGTCGGGCCCAGGAGCAGGATGTTGGACTTGTCCAGCTCGACGTCGGTGTCCCGCCCGTTCGAGGCGTTGATCCGCTTGTAGTGATTGTAGACGGCGACGGCCAGGGTGCGCTTGGCGCGTTCCTGGCCGATCACGTACTGGTCGAGCACGTCCTTGATCTCACCCGGCGTGGGAACCTGGGTGATGCTGTCGGCAACCTCCCGCTCTTCGTCCTCCGCCAGGATCTCGTTGCAGAGGGTGATGCATTCGTTGCAGATGTACACCGACGGCCCGGAAATGAACTTCCGGACCGAGTCCTTCGATTTGCCACAGAATGAGCAGCGGAGGTGCTTGTCGTTGGACATGAAACCCGCGTCGCCTGGAAAGTGGGAAGGGGTGCCGGAAAGGTGAATCCCGGCGCCGGGGGCGTCAAGTCTCCTTCTTGCCGTCCGTCCTGGGCACGAGGTCCTTGCGGGGCGTAAACACGCTGTCGATCAGGCCATACGCCTTGGCCTCCTCGGCGCTCATGAACCGGTCCCGGTCCATGTCGCGCTCGATGGTCTCGATCGGCTGCCCGGTGTGGAGCGCGTACAGGGCGTTCATCTTGGAGCGCAGGTACAGGATCTCCCGGGCCTGGATCTCGATGTCCGCCGCGGTGCCCTGGGTCCCGCCCGACGGCTGGTGGATCATGATCCGGGAGTGGGGCAGGGCGCTCCGCTTGCCCTTGGTGCCGGCGGCCAGCAGGAACGATCCCATCGAGGCCGCCATGCCCATGCAGATGGTGTTCACCGGCGCCCGCAGGTGCTGCATGGTGTCGTAGATCGCCATGCCCGCCGACACCACGCCGCCCGGCGAGTTGATGTAGACGTAGATGTCCTTGTCGGGGTTGTCGGCCTCGAGAAAGAGCAGCTGGGCGATGATGATGTTGGAGACGTCGTCGTTGATCGGCGCGCCGAGGAAGACGATCCGGTCCATCAGGAGCCGGGAGAAGATGTCGTACGTCCGCTCGCCCCGGCTGGAGCGCTCGATGATGTACGGCGGATAGAGCGTGGCCATCGTCAGGATGCCTTTTCGACAGTGGATTGCTGCAGCAGGAACTCGAACGCCTTCTCCTCGGTGATCCCGCGCTCCAGCTCGGCCAGCCGGTTCCCCTTCTGCAGCGAGCTGTAGAGCTCGCCCGGTGACGTGCCCCGCGCCTCCGCCATGGCGGCGATGCGGGCGTCGATCTCCGCCTCGGTGGCCCGGAGCCCGTGCTGTTCGACCACCGCGTCCAGCACCAGGTCCCGCTTCACCTGCCGCTCGGCGATCTCGTGGAACTGCTGCTCGAAGGCGGGCAGCTGGTCGTTGGGGAATGCGGTACATCTCGGCGTACCCGTGCATCAGACCGGTGCACCAGCGACTCCGGGGCCTGGATGCCGTTGGCCTCGACCACCTGGGCGAGCAGCGAGGTCCGGAGCTGGGCGTCCGCCTCCCGCTCGGCATCGTGCTCCAGGTCGTGGCGGACGGCGGTGCGGAGGGCGTCCACGTTCTCGAAGTCGCCCATCTCGCGGGCGAACGTGTCGTCCAGCGCCGGCAGCTCCTGCCGCTTGACCTCGTGCAGCGCGATGCGCACCCGCCGGCTCTTGCCGCGGCGGTTCTCATCGGGGTGGTCCTCGGGGAACTTGACGTCGGTCTCGGTCACCTCGCCGGGGAGGAGCTGCATGATGCGCTCCTCGAGCTCCGGGATGGCCTGGTTCTGGCCCAGCACGAGATCGTACGGCTGCGCGTTGCCGGCGGTGCCTTCCTCGATCGGCGCCACCTCGACCCGCACCATGTGGCCCGGCGCCGGCTTCTCGCCGGTTACCGGGATCCATGCCGCCTTGGCCTCCTGAAGCGACGCCAGCCGCGCATCGACCGCGACATCGGACACCGCCGGCACCGTCCGCTCGACCTTGAACCCGCCGATGCGGTCGAGCTTGATCTCGGGCCGGACTTCGACCAGGAGATCGAACTCGATGGGACCGCCTTCTTCGAACTTGAGGTTCCGCACCGAGGGGTCCGCGATCGGCTTGAGCGACTCGGAGCTCTTCGCGGTTTCCCAGCTCTCCCGCAGCACGTCCTCCAGCACGGTCTGCCGGATGGCGTCGTTGAAGCGCTTGCGGACGACCGCCTCCGGCGCCTTGCCGGGGCGGAATCCGGGCAGGCGGGCGCGCTGCGCGTAGTACTTCACCGCCTTGGCCTCCGCCTCCCGCACGCGGTCCACCGGGACGGTGACCCGAAGCGACTTGGAGGCCGAATCCTCGGCGGTCTTTTCGACGGTGATCTGGCTCATTTGCCCGGGAATCTAGCCGGGGCGTGGCGGGGTGACAAAGGCAAGGCGTGGATCCTGTCCAGGGCTTCCCACGTGGA
>CAVRFK010000003.1:0-255000 GCA_963720365.1 uncultured Gemmatimonadales bacterium
TACTCGTCGTGGACGATGAGCCGGTGATCCGCCGCTTCGCGTCACGGGTGCTCGCCGCCGAGGGCTTCGGCGTGCTCGAGGCCACGGACGGAGAATCGGCGCTCCGGCTGATTCTCGGCGGCGCGGTCGATCCGGCGTGCGTCGTCTCGGATGTCATCATGCCCCGGCTGAACGGCGTCGAGCTGCTCCAGACCCTCTCCAATGACCGGCCCGATCTGCCGGTCATTCTCATGTCGGGCTACGCGACGGCCGAGCTGGCGCGGCAAGGCATCACGCTGCCGTGCGGCGTCCTCGCGAAGCCGTTCCCGCCCGAGCTGCTGGTGTCGGAAGTCCGGCGCTGCATTCGGAGGCAGCTCGACGTGAGCCTGCCGCGCCTGGGTGCCGCGCTGCTGCTCGCGCTGGCTCCGGTCGCCGGCGCGACTCGTGCGCTCGCGCAGGAGGACGTCCCGCACGCACACGGGGAAGGGCGGCTTGGGGCGCGTGGTGTTCCCGGTGTCGTGCGGCCCGGAGGCACAGCGCCGGTTCGCCCACGCCATGGCGGTCCTCCACTCGTTCTGGTGGGAGGAGGGCGAGCGCGCCTTCGGCGCCGTCCTCGAAGCGGACTCCTCCTGCGCCATGGCGCACTGGGGTCGCGCGCTCAACGCCTGGGGCAACCCGTTCGCCGGGGGACCGTCGGGCCCGCCGGCGGCGCTCGGCTCCGCGGCGGCCGCCCTCGCCGCCGCTCGGCCTCTGCCCACGCCCCGCGAGCAGGGATTCGTCAACGCCGTAGCGGCGCTCTATCGCGATGCCGGGACGGTGCCCAGCGCGGTCCGGCTCCAGGCGTACGCCGACACGATGGCGCGGCTCCACCGCGATCTGCCGCGGGACGTCGAGGTCACCATCTACCACGCGCTGGCGCTCGTGGCGACGGCCCCGCGCACGGATACCACCTTCGCGCAGCAGCGTCGGGCGGTCGCGCTCCTCAATCCGCTCTACCGGCGCTATCCCGGCCATCCCGGTCTCGCGCATTACATCATTCACTCCACCGACTCGCCGATCATGGCCGCCGACGGCCTCGCCGCCGCGCGGGCGTACGCCAGGATCGCGCCGGCCGCGCCGCACGCGCAGCACATGCCCTCGCACATCTTCGTCCGCCTGGGTCTCTGGGACGAGACGGTCAGCGCCAACTGGCGGTCCTACAACGCGGGCATCGCGCACGCGCGGGCGACTTCGGCACCCCACTACGGCCCGCACGAGCTGCACGCGCTCGACTATGCGGTCTACGGGTATCTCCAGCGAGGACAGGATTCCGCCGCGCGCCACGCCGTCTCCAACGGCCAGGCGCTCGACGTGCCGCGGAACCGGGCGGCGGTCGTCGGCGAATACAGCCGGGTCGCGATGGCCGCACGGCTGCCGCTCGAGCGCGACAACTGGACCGCGGCGGCCGGGTTCCCCGCGCCGGACGATTCGGCCAGCGCCGTCGGGACGATGTTGAGCCGGTTCACGCGCGCGATCGGTGCCGCGCGCAGCGGGAAGGGCGCCATGGCCGAAGCCGAGGTGGCGGCGCTCGACGCCCTCGCCCGCGAGCTGGAGGCGAAGCCCGATCAGTACTGGGCCCGGATCACCGGCATCAAGCGCGATGCCGCCACCGCCTGGATTCGCTTCCAGTCGGGCGACACGGCGGGTGGCCTGGCCCTCGCGGCCGTGGCCGCGGATACCGAGGATGTGACCGACAAGCATCCGACCACGCCCGCCGAGCTGCTGCCGGCGCGAGAGCTCCAGGCGGACATGCTCCGCGCCGCCGGGCGACCCGCCGAGGCGCTGAAGGCCTACCGGGCCACACTCGTGCGGGAACCGGGGCGGGCCCGCAGTCTCTATGGCGTAGCCCGGTCCGCCGAGCTCGCCGGCGACCGGGCCGCGGCTCAACGCGGGTACACGGCCTACCTCGCCGCCATGAAACCCGGCGACGGTACTCGCCCGGAGCTGGCCCAGGCCCGCACGTTTCTCCAACAGCACCGCTGACCCCGACCCCATTGCCGGTGACGCACCCTACCGTCCGCGCGGCGCGCGAATCCGACGCGGCCGTTCTGGCCGCGCTGCGCTACGAGTTCCGCGGCGGCATCGCGCCGGTGATGGAGGAGGAACCGGCGTTCCTCGCGCGGTGCGCCGCGTGGATGGGGAGCCGGCTGGCCGCCTCGACCTGGCGCTGCTGGGTGGCGGAAGCGGACGATGAAATCGTGGGGACCGCGTGGCTCCACCTGCTCGAGAAGCTGCCCAACCCGGTCGGGGAGCCCGAGCTGCACGGCTACGTCAGCAGCCTGTACGTCCGTCCTGAATTCCGTGGCGCGGGGCTGGGGTCGAACCTGCTGGGCGCGTGTCTCGACGCGTGCGAGCAACTGGGAGTTGATAGCGTGGTTCTCTGGCCCACACCGGCGAGCCGGAGCCTCTACCTGCGCCACGGCTTCGGGATTCGCGACGACCTGCTGGAGCGGCGCCTCTGGCAATCCTCCACCCCACGACACGCCACGTGACCGGACGCATCTACGCCGCTCCCGATGGAAGGATCTGGACCTTCCGCCGCCGGCCCGAAGTCCGGCAGTCGGAGGCCGCCACCCACGTCACGTTGCTGGTGGAGAGTCTCGGCTTCGTCCGCGTGGTGTCCTGTCTGCGCTCGGAATGGGAGTCGGACGATCCGGACCTGGCGAGCCTGCTGGCGAGAGCGGTCCCCATCGGCGCGTCGCGCGGCGTCGGCGGCGAGCCGCACGAGGAGCGCTAGGCCCCGCGGCGCCGCTCGGGAGGGACGAGCTCGTCGGGTGACGGCGGCCGGAAGATCAGGTCGAACGCGAGGAACAGCGTCTTGGAGAAGGGGAAGAAGAGCAGCGGCATGATCACCATCAGGGCCATGCCGCCGTACAGCAGGGCGTTCCACGGCGGGTCGGGCCAGGTCGCCAGCAGGACGCCGAGGAACATCGCCGCGAACACCAGCTCCGCCGCGACGATGTTGAACATGTAGGAGCCCACCTGGTAGCCCTGCTCGCCCCGCTCCAGGTGCAGACCGCAGCGGGGACAGTGGTCGCGCATGCGGAGCCACGAATCGAGGATCGGCCCGCCGCCGCAGTTGGGGCACCGGAGTCGCACCGCGCGCCACGTCAGCAGCGCCACCCGCCGAATGAAGTTCACCATGCCTGGAGTATATCGTCGCCTTGTTCCCCGAGCGCCGAACACGCCAGTATCCACGAATGTCCCGCCGCGATCGGGTGCCCTTCGACCCTCGCCACTACGAGAAGCTGGCCCGCGCAGGCACGGCCGCCGAGCCGGTGAGCGTCTTCCGCGACATCTACCGCCGCCATCACTGGGCCGGCAGCGACTCGCCGTCCGGCGCCGGCGCCGCCTCGGACCAGACCGCGGAGCTGGGCCGGACGCTCCCCTCGCTGCTGCGTGACATCGGCGTGACCACGCTGCTCGATCTTCCCTGCGGGGACTATAGCTGGATGCGGACGATCGATCTGCCTGCCACTCGGTACATCGGGGCCGACCTCCTGCCGGAAGTGGTGGAGCCGCTCGCCGCGGCCTTCGGCGACGACCGCCACGAGTTCCTCGTGCTCGACTGCACCCGCGACCCGCTGCCGGCGGCGGACCTGATGTTGTGCCGCGACTGCCTGGTGCACCTGTCGTTCGCCGACATCCGCCGCACCCTGGCGAATCTGACAGCGCAGCGATATTTCCTGGCTGCTCACCACGACGTTTCCTGGGGCGGAAGCCAACGAGGACATCGTCACCGGTGACTGGCGGGTGCTCGATCTCGAGCGGGCGCCGTTCCATCTGCCGCCGCCCGCGCGTATCGTGAACGAGGGGTGCACCGAGGGCGGCGGGGCGTTCGCCGACAAGAGCCTCGGGCTCTGGCGGACCGCCGATCTGCGCCGGCTGCCGTTCCTGACCAGCTGAGGACGCATGGCGACTTCGACCGTCGGATTGTTGCTGGAGGGTATTCAGCCGTCGAGAGGGCAGGGATGGCACGGCGGACCGACACCGCTCGGCGCGCTTCGCGGAGTCACGGCGGAGCGGGCGCGCTGGCAGCCGACGCGCGGTCGCCGGAGCATCTGGTCGCTGACGCTCCACATCGCCTACTGGAATTACGCGGTACGCCGGCTGCTCGACGGCAGCGAGCGGGGCGCCTTCCCGCGAGCCCCCTCCAACTGGCCTCGCCTGCCGGCGCGACCCGATGAGCGGAGCTGGACCGCCGACGTCGCGCTGCTGCGGGATGAGCACGCCCGGCTGGTGCAGGCCGCGTCGGCGGTGAATCCCGCCATCCTCGGGCGGCGGCCTCCGACGTCGAAACGGTGGACCTACGGGCAGCTCCTGATCGGAATCGCCAACCACGATGCTTATCACACGGGACAGATTCAGCTGCTGAAGCGTCTCTGGCAGGAGCGTCGCGGATGACCGAGGGAGATGCCGGTGCGGTATTGTTGTCTTCGCGGGATCAGAGCAGTGAGCCGCAGACCAGTCCGAGCAGGACGGCCCCCACCGCCGCCCAGCGTCCCCGGGCCCGAAGCGTTGCAGCGTCGCCGGATCGCGGCATCCCGGGCAGGCCCGGCACCATGTGGCGGAAGCTCGCGGCCAGGTCGGCGCGGGCGGCCTCCCAATACGAGTAGAACGCGTACAGGCCCAGAGTTACGGCGGCAACCAGGGTGGCTTGGAACAAGGGCGTATGCATCCGGCCTTCCAGCGGGTCCAGGGTTGGTGAGGTCGAGGGCGCTCTCGGCGGGAACTCCTGCAGGAGACGGGCCACGGGGTTCCGGAGGGGTCGGGAGACTCGCCCGATGAAGCACACCCGCGCATCTTCTGTCCTGTCGGGGGAGTTTCGGGTCGGACTTCAGGCTCAGGGAGAAACCCTGCCCGCCCATGTCATCCTCTGGCGCCGGCTGGACCAGCCGGGCCATGACGCCGCGCGACTGGTGCACCACGCTCCGTTCTGGCAACTGGGCGGGACGGCCGTGTTCGCGGAAGAAGGCCGGATCTGCCGGCTGGAGTACCAGGTCGTCTGCGATGCGGGCTGGCGCACCTTGCACGCGCGGGTCCATGGCTGGATCGGCGTGGAGCCCGTCAAGGTGGAGATCTACACCGACACGGCCCGCCGCTGGACCATCAACGGACAGGAAGCTGCGGCCGTCGCCGGATGCGTCGACGTGGACTTCGCCTTCAGTCCTGCCACCAACGTGATCCCCGTCCGGCGGCTGGCGCTCAATCCGGGAGAGCGGGCGGAAGTGCGTTCCGCCTGGCTCACGTTTCCCGGGCTCACGCTGGAGCCGCTGGTGCAGACCTACGCCCGCACCAGCGAATCCACCTACCACTACGAGGTCGTGGGCGGCGACTTCGTCACCGATCTCGAGTTTGGACCCGCCGGCTTCGTCCTCCGCTATCCGCCGCTGTGGGAGGCCGAACCCGGCGTCTAGTTACTGCCGGAAGATCAGCGTCGTCTCCCCGTCCCGGAGCCGGACGGCAAGCGCCCCATCGGGCGCTACGCTGCCCGACTCGAAGTCGTCCAGGTCCAGGTCGACGCGAAGATCCCAATCCTTGCCTTCGTCGGCATCATCATCGTCGTCGTAGAACCGAAGCGTCGTGCCGCTCCGCGTGTACCGTCCGTGCTCGATCTCGTTGTCCACCTTGGCTCGGCTTCCGCATTCCTCCCGCACCGTGCTCCGGAAGACCCAGACGCTGTCGCTTTCCAGCGTGAGCGAGCCTCGGGTCACCGACTCCTGGCAGCGCCATTCCTTTTCCACCACCACCGGCAATTTGCTGCCGGCCACCTCGACCAGCTGGTAGCGCGCCTCGGCGCGTCCCGCTGATACCGGCGTGGCGGCTTGGGCCTCGACCTGGCCCGCAGCCGCCATGCCGAGGGCCAGGGCCAGGGACGCGAGCTTCAGGCTGTCAATCATCATCGTCCTCCTCCTTCAGGATCCGCCGCGGATGGACCCGCAGGTGGATCAGTTGGCTGTCGTAGGCCGTTCGCTGCACCGGCGTCAGGATGGTGCGGACCTCCTGCCGGCTGGAGTCGATCACCGCCTCGAGTCCCGGGAGCTGGGCGTCCCAGTACGCTTCGAGTCGCTCCTCTCTGGATTCGAACACCCGCTCGATCGCGGCCCGCTGCTCCGCCGTCAGGTCGAGGTTGGCGAGGATGTTCTCCTCACTGGCTGCCGGACGGTCGTCGTCGTCCGCCTCGGCGAAGGGCCGCTCGAACTCGTCCGCGATATCCTCCATCAGGGCGCCGCCCGCGATACCCGCGGCGAACACCAGCACCAGCGCCACGATCGCCTTCCACCGGGGGGTCATGGTCATGGGGCCCTCCGGGACCTGACCGCGAAGGACAGCTGCAGGCCGGTCGGGCGCTCGCCGCGGCTGATCGAGTGTCCGGTGAGCACGGCGAGGCGACGCGCCTCGGAGGCCCGGTCCAGCGCGTGACTTCTCCCGCCGACGACGGCGCCTGCGGCGCCGAGCACCACGGCGAGCACCGCGGCCGCCGGCAGGAGCAGCCGGGACCACGCGTGCACCATGTCGAGCACACCACCGGGCGCACGCCGGACGGCGAGCGCCGCTTCGACCCGGAGCCGCGTTCCCGCGACCACGCGTGCCCAGCGGGCCGGGTCGCGCGCCGGATCCAGGGCTGACAAGTTCATCGGCTCGTCGTCATTCACCGGTCGTGTCTCCTTCCGCCAGGATCAGCCGCAGCCGGCGCCGGGCGTGGTGCAGGTGCGATCGAACAGTTCCTTCGGGCAGACCCAGCCGCTCGCCGATCTCCCGATGCTTCCACCCCTCGAGGTCGTGCAGCAGGACCACTTCCCGGTGCTGCTCCGGGATCGCCGCCAACGCCTCGAGCAAGCGGTCTCGCAGCTCCGAGCGCTCCAGCTCGGCGGCCGGCGAAGGGGAGTGCCCCGGGGTTGTCTCATCCAGTGGCACGGTCCGGCGGACGGCGTGCGCGCGGGTGAGGTTGCGAGCCCGGTTGCGGACGATCTGCATCAGCCACTTGCCGAACTTGTGCGGGTCGCGGCAGTCGTCGATTCGCTCGACGGCGACGGCGAGCGCCTCCTGGCACACGTCGTCCGCGTCCGCCTCGCTGCCGGTAATGGCGAGCGCGACGGCTCGGCAGGGGCGGAGATACCGCTCGAGCAGCCTGTCCGCGGCCCAACGGTCTCCCCGCCGCACGGCATGCACCAGCTCGGCGTCTGTCTCGTCCATGGCCACCTACATGACACGGGTAGGTCGTGAAACGTTGAGCATAGGCGACTCGCCCCATCCGCCGCACCTACCGCCGGACGAAAGACCTGTGTATGGTCGGACGCATGCTGAACACCGAGTCCGATCCGCGGGTCTACTTCGCCGCCGAACGAACGCTGCTTGCCTGGATCCGCACCGGCATCACCATCATGGCCTTCGGGTTCGTGGTCGCCCGGTTCGGACTCTTCCTGCGCCTGCTGCGGGCGGAGAGCGGCGCTGAGGTCACCAATGGCGGCGTGTCGCCCTACCTGGGCGCGATCCTCGTGCTCATCGGCGTCGTCGCGATTTCGGCGGGGACCAAACGCTACCGGGAGTTCTGCCGGCTGCTCGACCGGAGCGCGCTCCCCTCGCCTCACGCCGAAGTGCTGCCGCTGGTCATGGGCTGGTCGCTGGCGGTGCTGGGAGTCGCGCTGGTCGCCATCCTCCTGTCGTGACGCGGAGCCGGATCTACTCCAAGCGGTTCCCGGTCCCGGCCGAGGCCATCGACGTCCAGGGACACGTCAACAACCTGGCGTACGTAGGATGGATGCAGGACGTCGCCATCGAGCACTCGACCGCGGCGGGCTGGTCCATGCAGCGCTACCTGGAGCTGGGCGCGGGGTGGGTCGTGCGGTCGCACTTCATCGAATATTTCCGCCCCGCCTTCGCCGACGAAGTGGTCAGCGTCCACACTTGGGTTCCGCGGTTCGACCAGCGGTCCACCCCGCGCCGCTATCTGTTCCTGCGTGAGGCCGACAGGGTCGAGCTGGCGGGCGCGGAGACCCTCTGGGTGTTCGTGGATCTCACCACCGGCCGGCGGCGACCCATTCCGCCCGAGCTGTTGAGCGCGTTCGATCCGGTGCCCGAGGAAAGCGAAGTCCGCCGCACGCTCGGCCTGCAGGCCTGACCCCAGTCCACTTCTCTTCCGGAGGAGCGATGTCCCAGCCCAGCCTGGCGAACGAAGTCGCGAATCTCCACTCCACGTTGCAGGCGCTCGAGGCCCGGGTCGCGAGCGGGGAAGTGCCGGTGGAGGGACTCCACGAGTTCAAGAGCTCGGTGGACGACCTGCGGCTCCGGCTGTGGGGATTGATGAGCGCGGGGACGGCAAACGACTATCGGGCCTTCCAGGAGCGATTCCGGCTGCGTCGGACCAGAGAGATCTGTGAAGGCGTGGCCGGCGAGCTGCGGGCCGGAACCCTGAGCAACCGCCATGACGAGCTGGGCCCGCTGGCGGAGGCGGCCAGCGATCTGGCGCGCGCCATCGTGTCGATCTCCCAGTCCGCGGGGTGATCGGCGCCAGGGGCCTGGCGGCCGCCCTGCTGGTGGCCGGGTGCGGCCGTGCTCCGGCGGGGTCCGCGCTGGATACCAGTTGCCCAGCGTCCGGCCCTACGGCGGAGGCGCTGCTCGCCGAGATCGCCGAGCGGGGCATACCGGGACCGCCGGAGAGCGTGCGGCTCGCGCCGGCTGGGCGCGAGGTCATGGTCGCCTGGAAGAATCTGTTGTCGGGGCGGGCGCTGACCTTGAGTTGCGCCTATCGGCGGGAGGGCGCGGCCTGGCGGCTGGTGCGGCATCGGGTGGACGACGGCACCCACACGTTACAGCTCTCGGCCCGCGATCGGCCGCCCGCGCTCATCTACCGCGACGCGCGGGGGATGCTGCTGGAGGAGCTGCCGATCGGGTCGAACTGAGGATCAGTCGAGCAGCTTGGCGGCGGCCGTACCGGGAGCGGGGGTGGCCTGGCTCGTGGGCCAGGTCTCCCAGGTGAGCGGGCAGCCGTTGCCGAAGGGCGGGCTGGGATGACCGCTCCGGCGCATGAGATCGTGCAGCATCTCGTGGCGGACCACCATCTCGTGCATGGACCAGTCGGCGGCGAGGAAGATCTTGTGGCCGGGGTCCCAGTGGCCCACGCACTGCCCGCTGGAGCAGGTGAAGCTCTCACCCGGCACGATCATCCACTCGATGCGGTCGAAGTTGCCGCTCAGTCCCGAGCACGCCTGGGTCTTCTCCCACCACTCCCGATAGACGGCGGGCGGCTCCCACGGCTCGCTGCCGGCGGGGTCGTATCCGCAGGCGCCGAGGAGGAGGGCGAAGGCGATGAGAGTGGAGCGGTGACGGAGGCGCACGGGCGCCGGAAGGGCAATCGACGTGCCGACCGCCCCCGCCGCCGCAAGCCGTTATCGGGCAACAGCCACGGACGTGTTCGCCGATCCGTCTCCGCCGTCCCCCTGTCGAGATGCAAGAGCGTTCCGCAGGCCCCGGGACGCGACGCACGACCTCCGGCGACGTGATCCGTCGCTCACCTCGCTCGGATCTGGACGCACCAGCCGCAGGACGGCGACATTTCCTACCGGCAGTACCACGCACCGGCTCTGCCCCGGAGGTGCAAGATGTGGCACCGTACGTTGAGCCTTCCGCTCGCTCTCGGACTCTCGCTGGCGGCAATTCCTGCCGCGGCCCAGGTCGAGGTCACGGTGCACGGCGGTCTCCGCCGCGGACTGGAGGGCGCCCGCTACCACCGTGATCAGCCCAGTCCCCGCACCGCTCCCGGCCGAGTGCTCGGCGAAGCCACGACCGCGGGCGTACGCCTCGGCTTCTGTCTCTCGGACCGCTGGCAGCTCGATGGCGGCGTCGCCTGGTCGCGCAACAGCAATTGGGAGGGTGCGGTGAGCCGGTCGCTGCCGTCGTTCGAAGCGCGGACCCTCTTCGTCGGCAGCACGGTGCAGGGGTTGCTCACCCAGCCGGGCGCCCGGCTCGGGATCTTCGCCGGCGCGGGACCCGCCCTGATCTTCGAGCGCGGCTACGGTACCACCGCCGACGAGCGCACCAACCTCGGCGGCATGCTCACCTTCGGCGCAGTGCTGCGGCTCGACCACCAGTTCTCGGTCCGGCTCGACGCGCAGCAGTACCTGTTCAGCAGCACGTTCGAGGACACCTACACGCCCCACCTCGGCACGGCCCCACTGCCGGAGCACGCCTCCCGGCTGCGGCACGACTTCGTTCTCCTCGCGGGCTTCTCGTGGCGCAGCGACTGATCGCGGTCCGCAGGGCCGTCCCGGCCGATGCGGCGGCGCTGGCGGAGTTCGGCGCGCGCACCTTTCGTGAGACGTTCGAAGCCGACAACACTCCCGAGAACATGGCGCTCTACCTGGCGCGGAGCTACGGTCCCGATCTGCAGTCGGCCGAGCTGCGCGATCCGCGCATGGTTTCCCTGCTCGCGGAGGACGCCGGGCGACTGGCGGGGTTCTCGCAGCTGCGGGACGGTCCCGCCCCGGAGGGCGTCACCGGATCGCGGCCGATCGAGTTGTTGCGGTTCTACGTGGACCGGGCCTGGCAGGGCAGGGGCGTCGCGCAGGCGCTGATGTCCGCGACCTTCGCCGCCGCCGCCGAGCGCGGCGCCGGGGTTGTCTGGCTCGCCGTGTGGGAGCGCAACCAGCGGGCCCAGGCCTTCTACCGGAAGTGCGGCTTCGAGGACCGCGGGGCGAAAGACTTCATGCTCGGCAACGACCGCCAGACCGACCGGATCATGGCCCGGACGCTGTAAGCCCGGGGCCGACCCCGCCATCTTTCTCCCCACCACCAACCCAGGTTCGTCCATGCGCCGTCCCGGCTCCTTCACCGGTGCCCTGTTGTCCGCCGTGCTCCTCACCGCGCTCGTCCCCGCGCTCCAGGCGCAGGCCGCGCCCGCCTCGCGTCTCGATTCGCTGAAGGCGGAAGCGTCGAGAGACATCGACGCCCGCGCCGGCCTGGTGCAGCGCGTGGTGGACCAGCTCTTCAGCTACGGCGAGCTCGGCTTCCAGGAGGTGGAGACCTCGCGCTACCTGGTCGCGCTCCTTCGGCGCGAAGGCTTCGCGGTGGACACCGGGGTCGCCGGCATGCCGACCGCCTGGGTGGCGCGCTGGGGAAAGGGCCGTCCGGTCATCGCGCTCGGCTCCGACATCGACGGGATTCCGCAGTCGTCGCAGGTGCCTGGCGTCGCCTGCCGGATGCCGTTGGTGGATGGCGCGCCCGGGCACGGGGAAGGCCACAACTCGGGTCAGGCGGTGAACATCGTGGCCGCGCTCGCGGTCAAGCGGCTCATGGAGCGGGAGAAGCTGCCCGGGACGCTGGTACTCTGGCCCGGCGTCGCCGAAGAGCAGCTCGCCGGCAAGCCGTTCCTGGTGCGGGCCGGGGTGCTGCGCGATGCGGACGTGGTGCTCTTCAGCCACGTGGGCACCGAGTTCGCTACCGCCTGGGGTCCGACCTCGGGCTCGGGTCTGGTCTCGGTGCTCTACAGTTTCAGCGGCAAGGCCGCCCATGCCGGGGGCAGGCCCTGGCCGGGCCGGAGCGCGCTCGACGCGGTCGAGCTGATGGACATCGGCTGGAACTTCCGGCGGGAGCACCTGCCGCTTCGCCAGCGATCGCATTCGGTGATCGTGGACGGTGGAGATCAGCCCAACGTGGTGCCGCAGTCCGCTTCGGTGTGGTACTACCTGCGCGAGCTCGACTACAAGGGCATCAAGGATCTGTGGGCGGTCGCCGACTCGGTGGCGTCCGGCGCCGCGCTCATGACCGGGACGACGCTGCTGCCCACCCGCGTGCTCGGCGCGGCCTGGCCCCGACACTTCAACCGTCCCCTCGCCCAGGCGATGGCTGCCAACATCCAGAAGGTCGGGATGCCGACCTGGACCGCGGACGATCAGGCGTTCGCGCGCGCGGTGCAGCGGGCCGTCGGCCAGGCCGATTCCGGACTCAAGACCAAGGTGGATTCCCTCACGCCGCCGGCCGATCCCGCGCGCAACCTGGGCGGTGCCTCGGACGACATCGGGGATGTCTCCTGGACCGTGCCGACCGTCGTGCTCTACTATCCGGCCAACGTGGACGGGCTGCCGGGCCACCACTGGTCCAGCGCCATGGCGATGGCGACGCCGATCGCACACAAGGGATCGGTCGCCGGCGCCAAGGCCGGCGCGCTCACGCTGCTCGACCTGCTGCTGCGCCCCGGGCTGGTGGACAGCGCGAACAGCCTACTTCCGTGACGTGCAGACCAAGGATGTCACCTACCAGCCGCTGCTCCGGCCCGGCGACCAGCCACCGATCGAGCTGAACCGCGAGATTCTCCAGCGCTACCGCCCGGCCATGCGACCTTACTACTACGACGCCAAGCGCTACCGCACCTATCTCGAGCAGCTCGGCGTCACCTATCCCGTGCTTCCCGACAGCGGCGGCGCGTGCGCGGTGACGGTGCGGAAGCCGGACGCTGACTCGATGAGTGTCACCATGGAGCTGCTCGCGCTGGGGCCCGCCGAGTGGCAGGCGCTCGGCGCCGACCCGGCCGGGTTCGCGGCGTCGCGCGGGCTGGCCGTCGGCGAGCACGCCGATATCCTCCGCGAGCTGGGTCCCGGCACCGCGGCGTTTCTGGAGCGGGTCGGTGGCGGGCTGCGGTGGGGGTCGTACCTCGCCACCGATCCCGATCGGCGCATGGTGATCGGCACCTGCGCGTACAAGAGTCCGCCCGACGCCGACGGCGCGGTCGAGATCGCCTACTACACGTTCCCGTCGCACGAGGGACGCGGCTATGCCACCGCGATGGCCGCGAGACTCACCGACATCGCGGGCGCCGCCCCACCCGCGCGAACGGTCCGCGCCCACACCTTGCCTGAGCGCAACGCGTCGGCGCGCATCATGGAGAAGCTCGGCTTCGCCCACCTGGGCGAAGTGGTGGATCCCGAAGACGGCCCGGTCTGGCGCTGGGAGCGCCGGCCGGGCTCCACTCCCTCCTGAAGGAGCCATGCCATGGCCGCATATGTCGTCGTCAACATCACGATCCGCGATCCCGTTCGCTACGAGGACTACAAGCGCCTCGCGTCGCCCACCGTGACCGCGTACGGCGGCCGCTATGTCGCCCGCGGCGGGAAGGTGGACGTCCGGGAAGGCGGGTGGTCGCCCTCCCGCCTGGTCATCCTGGAGTTCCCCGACGTCGAGCGGGCGCGCGCCTGGTGGGAATCGCCGGAGTACGCGCCGGCCAAGGCGATCCGTCAGTCGTGCGCGGACACCCAGCTCGTGATCACCGAAGGAGCGCCCGCCTAGGCACCCGCGCGGCGGGCGCCTAGCTTATCGCACTCACCATTCCGGTTGGAGGCAGGGCATGCTTTCGGTCACCACGCCCGTCGTCGAAGGTCGGCGGGTCGTCCGCTATCACGGCATCGTGACCGGGGAAGCGATTCTCGGAGCCAACATCTTCCGCGATTTCTTCGCGGGCATTCGCGACATCGTCGGCGGGCGCTCGGCCGCCTATGAGGAGGAGCTGCGCAAGGCAAAGGCGATCGCGCTGGAGGAGATGGAGCAGCAGGCCCAGGAGCGGGGCGCCAACGCGGTGCTCTCGGTGGATCTCGACTACGAGACGATCCAGGTGGGCTCCGGCGGCGGCATGCTGATGGTCAGCGCCAGCGGCACCGCCGTCGAGCTGGCCTAGTGACGGCGAGCTCCCCGCCGGAGGGCGATCGCCAGCGCACTATCACGCTGCGCTTCCTGGCGGAGCCGACGGACGTCAACTTCGGCGGGAAGGTGCACGGCGGCGCGGTCATGAAGTGGATCGACCAGGCCGGGTACACCTGCGCCGCCGGGTGGAGCGGCGCGTACTGCGTCACCGTCTATCTCGGCGGGCTCCACTTCCTCGGGCCGATTCGCGTGGGCGAGCTGGTGGAGCTCCGCGCGCTCGTCATCCGCACCGGCCGCACCAGCCTCGACATCGCGATCGACGTCTACGCCGGCGATCCCAAGAGCCCGGAACGCCGGCGCACCGGGCACTGCGTGGTCGTGTTCGTGGCGCTCACCCCTGACGGCAAGCCGGCCGCGGTGCCCCGGTGGGCGCCGGAGACGCCGCTGGACCGGGCCCTCGAAGGCTACGCCGAGCGGCTGGCCGCCATGCGCAAGCAGATGGACGCCGAGATGGAGGAGCGGCTCGGCAGTCTGGTGGCCGCATCGTTCCAGGCTCATCTTGGTCCCTGACCCCCGTTACTGGGGCGGGATGGACCAGACGATCTCGTTGCCGACCGTGAACGGCTCGCTGGTCACGGGGTTGCCCGAGCCGCGGACCGGGCGTCCCTGAAGGAAGAACGACGATTTGCCGGCGAGGGCCGCGCGGTTGAGCGCGAACTCGACGGTTTCCGAGGCAGGAGCGAAGCCGAGCCGGATCGGCCGGTCGAGGGACGGCAGGACGTAGATGTCCATGTCCTGCGACGTTCGGTTCTCCACCCGGATCTTGCCCCTGGTGTCCGGCGCGGTGTCCGCGGTCGTTGGTGGTGGAACCGCCGGCACAGGCGGACGTGGCGAGCAACAGCGTAATTGCAAAGGCGGAGAGGGAAGCGCGCATGACATCTCCTCGGGTCGATGGAGCGGAGCGTGGTACCGCCAAGGCTATGTGCAGCCGGGCGGCAGCCCTCGCCGTGATCGCGGCCACCATCGCCGCTCCTTGTGTTGCGCAGGACTCGGCCGCGGCGGCCACCGCGACGCGGCCTGATTCGTCCGCCGCTGCCACGCCCGCCCCGGCGAACGATACCACGCGCCGTGCGCCCACGCCGCCGCCGCCGGCCCCCGTGGACAGCGCGATCGGCCGGGCCTGCAGGCAGTCGGGCGGTGCCGCTCCGGACCTGGTGCTGGTCACCTTCCGCGCGACCGCGACGGAAGAGGAGCGCGCGGCGGTCGCTGAGGAAATCGGCGGCAAGCTGGTCGGGCCCAGCGTGCACGCTCGCCCCGGTGCGTGGTATCTGCGAGTGCCCGGGAGCGGCAGCGACCCAACGATCGCCGACCGGCTCATCATGATGTCGCCGGTGCAGGAGGTCGGCGAGACTCGGTGTCCATCCTGATGCGGACGGGAATCTCCATGCGAACGATGTCGCTGCTCGGCGCGCTGCTCTGCGGCTTCGGTCTGCTGCTCGGCTGCGACCGCCCGCGGCGGCCCGCCTCCGAGCCGCAGTTCGTGCCCGTCGGCGAGAACTCGACGCTGCCGTTCTCCGCCGCGGTGAAGGTCGGTCGTCTGCTCTATCTCTCCGGCCAGCTCGGCACCGACAGCAGCGGGAAGCTCGTCGCGGGCGGCATCGGACCGGAGACGCGGCAGACGATGGACAACATTCGCGCGGTCGTGGAACGCAACGGCTCCAGCATGGACCGCGTGGTGAAGTGCCTGGTGATGCTGGCGGACATGAGCGAGTGGGGCGCGATGAACCAGGTGTACGTGACGTACTTCCCGCAGCATCTGCCGGCGCGAAGCGCGATGGGTGCGAGTGGTCTCGCGCTCGGGCGCGCGAGTCGAGATCGAGTGCATCGCCGTGGTCGGCGGAGCCTGAGAAGTCACATCGCTAACTGTCTGCATCACTTATAGTAGTAATATGTTACGCTTCGTACATAAACTATTTTCTCACGACGATGCATCCGCAGCTGCACGCCTGTCTCACCATTCTCCCCCGGCACCAGCACCGGCACCTGTGGCAGGCGGAACAGGTGCTGGAGCAGCTTCGCGGGGGGAGGTAACTTGGATCATCCCCAGCCGGAGAACCGCATGCTCCATCCACTCACACGGTCGCTCCTCCTCGTTGCCGCCGCCTTCACGACGCCGGCCGCCGCGTTCGCCAAGCCCTGCAACGGGGCCACACCCGTGCCCGACCTCGAGAGCATGCTTCCCGCCGCCAGGGTCGCGCTCGATCTTCCCGGGACCGACCAGGTGGCCGTGGACGCGGCCACGCGGTGCATCGGGATTCAGGTGCGCAGCACGGGCACGGCGCGACTGGTCAAGCTGGTGCTGCGCGGCATGAACGTGCCTCGCGAGGTGGCCGACCTCCGCGTGGTGGAGCCGTCGCTGCCCGCCGGTGCGATCCGGCCCGTCCCCCAGGAGCGCGGCTCGTCCCAGACGCCTTGAGCGGCCGGCGCCACGCGGCGACGCTGCGGCATGCGCTCCCTCATGCTGCCCTTGCTCGTCCTCGCCGCGTGCGCGCCGCGTCCCGACCTCGAGGCCGACCGCGCCGAGCTGCTGCGGCTGCACCAGGAAGCCCGCACCGCCCACCTCGAGAAGCGCGCCGACCTCATGGTCGGTCCGTTCGACGACAGCCTTCGCTTCGTGGCGCGGGGCGAAGTGTCGATGCAGTCGCCCGAAGCCAACCGCGTCCGGTTACAGGCCTACTTCGACCGCTCTACCTTTCAGGCATGGGACGACATCGCACCGCCGCTCCTCCGCATCTCGCCCGACGGGCGGATGGCGTACAAGATCGTGCAGAAGCGTGTCCGGCTGACGGCGCCGGACAGCACTGGGCGCGCGGTCGCGGAGGACGTCGTCTACGCCTGGGTCGAGATCTACCAGAAGCCCCGCGACCGCTGGATCCTCACGACCGTCGCTTCCACCGACCGACCCGGTCCCTGAGCCGTCGGGAGATGTGATCGGTGCGCGCCTTCGCCGATCACTTCTCCCGCCTCTCCACCGGGTACGCCGCCTACCGGCCGCACTACCCCGAGGGATTGTTCGCCGCGCTCGCGGCTGCCCATCCACACCGCGATCCGGTCTGGGATGCCGCCACCGGGAGCGGCCAGGCCGCCGTGGGTCTCGCGCGCCACTTCACCATGGTCCATGCCAGCGACGCCAGCGTGCAGCAGGTGCGTGCCGCGCGGCCGCACGAGCGCGTCCACTACTTCGTCGGCCGAGCGGAGGCGACGCCGGTCCGCTCGCGCAGCGTGGGGATGGTCACGGTGGCCCAGGCGCTGCATTGGGTGGACCTGCCCGAGTTCTATGCGGAGGTTCGCCGGGTGCTTCACCCCGGCGGGCTGCTCGCGGTCTGGACCTACGGCGGCCAACGGGTGGATGGCGGACCCGTAGACGGGACGATCGCGGACTTTTACGATCGGGACATCGGGAAGTACTGGGCGCCGGAGCGCCGCCTGGTCGAGACCGGATACCGGACGCTGCCGTTTCCCTTCGAGGAGATCGCGCTGGTGCCGCCGCCCATGGTGGCGGAGTGGAATCTCGGCCAGCTGCTGGGATACATCGGCACCTGGTCGGCCGTCGCGAAATGTCGCGAGGTGACCGGTACCGATCCGATGGAGCCCCTGGCCTCCCGGCTGCTGCCGCTGTGGGGCGATCCCGCCGCGGCGCGACGGATCGAATGGCCGATCAGCCTGCGGGTGGGACGATGATCTGGAGGACGAGATGCTGGTAGATGCCGTATGCGCCATCCTGGACCGGGACCTTCAGGCTCTTGCCCGCGAGGTCCAGGCCTATCCCGACGAGGCCTCGCTGTGGCAGCTCCCCGAAGGCGTCCTCAACTCCGCCGGTACGCTGGTGCTGCATCTCTGCGGCAACATCCAGCACTACATCGGCGCACGGCTCGGGGGTACCGGTTACGTGCGCGACCGGGCCGCGGAGTTCGCCGCCCGCGACGTGCCTCGCGCCACGCTGCTGCGGCAGATCGAAGCGGCCAGCGCCGCAGTGCGGGTTGCCGCCGACAAGTTGAATGACGAGACACTGCAGACGGACTTTCCGGAGGTCGTCGCCGGAATGCGGGTGGTGGTGGGGGAGTATCTCATCCATCTGGTCTCTCACTTCGACTATCACCTGGGCCAGGTGGACTACCATCGGCGGCTGGTGACACGGGACTCTCGCGGGGTGGACGCGGTCCGGACCGCCGAGCTGTCGAGTGCGCGGCCGGTCGCGGACTGAGCCGGGGGAGCGAACCGTACCATGATGTCGTGGACGCCCAAGGCGCGCCGCTTCTGGCCCCTCTTCCTGCTGGTCCTGCTGGCCGACTGCGGCACCAAGCGCGCGGCGGAGCAGCATCTGGTGCCCGCCCACGTGCCCCACGAGCTGATGGGAGAGATCGTGCGCCTTACGCTCGCCTACAATCCGGGCGCGGCGATGAGCATCTCCCTCGGCGCGCACTCGCGAATCGGCTTCTCGCTGCTGGCGCTCTGCGCCCTTCTGATCCTGGCCCACATGTACCGCGAGACCGCACCGACCGACCGTCTCGCCGCCGCGGGCCTCGCGCTCATCGCCAGTGGGGCGCTCGGCAACCTGCTCGATCGGCTGCGGTCGTCCCGTGGCGTGGTGGACTTCATCGACGTCGGGTTCGGCGACATGCGCTTCTGGACCTTCAACCTCGCCGACGTGGGCATCACCTGCGGGGCGATTCTCCTCGTTCTCGCCTTCCAGCGCGCCGGTGAATCAGCAGGCCGTGACGGGCCCTGACGCCAACACCTCGAAGTCGCTCCCGCGCACCCTGAACTCGCTGAGCTGATCCAGCGCGTCCTCCCACCCCGGGTCGGTCGTACCGGTCACGTACCACGCGCTGCCCTGATCGGCCAGAATCAATCCGTAGCGCTTCATCGCCGTGAGAATCACCAGCGCGTCCCCGCTGTAGTTGTCCAGCGGGAAGCGACGCCTTGAGCCGGACCCGCGTGCCGTACGGTGGCAGCGCGTCGTCGTTGTACTGGCCGCAATGGCTGGCCGGCGCGGTGTAGGCCCGACGCACCTGCGGAATGGTGAAACGGAGGGCGTGGTGCAGCCGGTCCTCGGAGACCTCGTCGTACTTGAGCAGGCCGGGGAGAATCGGCAGTCCGGCCGCATCGGCCGAGGTCCAGCCGGCTGGGCGCGTGTCATTGATCGTGAGATCCCACACGGCGGACGAACTCACCTGGAAGCCCGCGCCGGTGCGCACCGTGTTGAACAGCTCGAAGAGGCGGCAGTCGCCCTGGCGCACCACGAGCACGTGGCGATCGCCGGAGCCGGGATCGGGGTCCTCGGTGCTGCCGCCTTCGATGTGCACGTCGAGCGGGATCGGCATCGGCCCCGGATCGCTCTCGTCGGAATAATCCGCACCGCCGGTACCGAAGGTGATCGGCACCAGCGGCTGGTTCGCGGGCACGACGATGTAGGGGATGCCGTAGTACTCCTCGGACACGCCGAGATCGAGATGGATCGAGTTGCCGGGCACCATCTCGGCGAGCAGGGCCGCGGAGTTCGCATGCACCGGATCCGCGCTCACGTCCCGGTTCCAGGCGTTGTCGGCCGGAAAGATCTGGCAGCCACCCAGGCTCGGCAGCGGTCCGGCCGGGCCTGGTATCGGGGGATTCTCTCCCGGCGGCCCGCCGCCCGGGCCAGCGGGGTCACCGGTGCTGCCGCAGGCTGCAAGGAGGAAGGCGAGGACCGCGACGTGCTGGCGCACAGAACCCTCGATGGCAATGGGATAGCGGCTCGGGGGGCAAATTCCATGCGACCGCGCGTCGAGCGCTGCATCCCGCTGCACTTCGGGTGGCGTTTGCGCGCGGGCGTCCCTACCATCCCCTGACACGCCTCGATCGAGTCCGCCATGTTCTCCGCATTTTCTCTCCGAGCAGGTTCGGCTGGCCCACGCCGGCACCCCATGGCACGGTGCGCCCGTCGCCGACAACCTCGAGGGCATCACGGCGGAGCTGGCCGCCTCACGGCCGGTGCCGGAAGCGCACTCGGTGTGGGAGATCGTCCTCCACATGACCGCATGGACCGGGGAAGTGTCGCGGAGGTTGGGCGGCGCGGCACCCGGGCCGCCGGCGGAAGGGGATTGGCCCGCGGTGGGCCGCGTCTCCGAGGCGTCGTGGTCGCGCGCCCGGGACGCGCTGCGCATCGCCCACGCCGAGCTCGCGGCCGCGGCGGCGCGCTTTCCCGAATCGCGCTGGTCCGAACGGATCGGCGGCGAGCTGGACCTCCCGCTCGGCACAGGCGTCACCTATGCCGCGATGCTCGCCGGGCTGGTTCAGCACGACGCCTATCACAGCGGTCAGGTGGGGCTGCTCCGGAAGGCATTGCGACTCTGAATCTCGCGCGGCCGGCCTCGCGTAGGGCGCGAACTTCACTGCGGTCTCGCGGCAACTTCCGGAGGCGGACAATGACGTGGTCGAAAGCGTGCCGGGCTCTCGCGGTCCTGGCGGTACTGTGGTGTGGAACCGCGACGGCTCAAGGACCGAGGAACACCGAAACCGAGATCCAATCCCTGCTGGATGAATCGGCCGCCTCATGGAACCGCGGCGATCTCGACGGACATCTCGCCGACAACGCGGACTCCATCTCCTTCATGACCCGGAAGGGACCCGTGGTCGGGAAGCACCGGACGGCGGAGATCCTGCGCAACGCCTTCTTCAAGGACGGCAAGCCGGTTCAGCAGCTTCGATTCGAGCAGGTGACCATCCGGCGCCTCGGCAACGGGCACGCCCTCGTCATCGGCCACTTCATTCTCGACGGCGGGGGTCAGCCGGAGCAGAGCGGGTGGTTCTCGACCATCTGGGAGCGGCAGGCGGCCGGCTGGCGGGTCATCCACGATCACTCGAGCTGACCGCTCGGCGTGAATTCTCCGGGTGGATCGGCGTCTCCTACCAGACACCCCACCACACCGGAGGTTCCCTGCGCGCCCGCATCCTGTTCGCCTGGCCGGCTGGACTCCTGCTCCTCACCGCGGTGGGGAGCTGCGGCTCCACCTCGGGCCCTGTGCCCGACGACGGCCTGTCGGTCCTCTTCATCGGCAACAGCCTGACCCAGGCCAACGACCTGCCCGGCATGGTGGACGCGCTGTCGGACGCGGCCGGCATCGACCGCTTTCGCTATGAGGAAGTGACCATCGGCGGCAGCTCGCTCCAGGATCACTGGGCGGACGGCCGCGCGGTGGACGCGATCGAGGGGTCGCGCTGGGACGTCGTGGTGCTTCAGCAGGGGCCCGACGAGCCTCGAAAGCAGCCGCGTCAATCTGCTCGAATACGCCGACAGCTTCGCGCGGAAGATCCGCGAGCACGGCGGCCGGCCCGCGCTCTACATGGTGTGGCCCGACCTGGCCTTCAACGGCGAGTGGGACGCCGTGGCCCGCTCCTACACCGACGCCGCCGTGGCGGTGGACGGCATGCTCTTTCCCGCGGGCAAGGCGATCCGGGACATCTTTACCACCGAGCCGGGCATTCCGGTGCTCGCCGCCGACAACTTTCATCCCAGCCGTGCCGGCAGCTACCTCGCCGCTCTCGTGATCATCGGCGGGCTGACCGGTGAATCCACGGAAGGGCTGTCGCTGCAGCGGCCCATCGTGGATCTCCCGCCCACCGAGAGCGCCAAGCTGGAGCGCGCGGCCGACCGCGCCAACCGGGACTTCGGCATCCGCTGACGCGGGGGTGGGCTTGCCCGCCGCGCACGGCGTGGGTTTCATCCATACCACCGGCGGCCATCCACCCATCCTGGAGCCTCGATGCGGCACCTGTTTCTCCTGCTTGCCCTCCTCGGACTGGCCGGCATCGCGCTTGGGCGTGCTGAACGTGATGCAGGGCAGCTCCGGTCCCCATGGCGTTCCCTTCGGCTACGAGAACTACGGCGGACCCGGCGCGATGATCGCCGGCGCCCTCATGTTTGCCGTCTCCCTCTATCTCAGATCGATCTGGCAGGAGCGCAGGTAGCGCATCGTCGCAGCACCGCCACCCCGCAGTCCAGTGCGAGGGCCGACGTGATGCCGCTGTTCCGCAATCTCCTGAACTTCCTGACCGAGCTTCGCGGCCACCACCGCCGCCGCCTGGCGTTTCTCAATCCTCCGCTCGAGCGCCGGCGACCCCGGATCCTGATGGAGGACTACGCCGCCCGGCACTCCATCGAGCACACCCTCGACCGCAAGGCCGAGCTGCGGCGGATCGCCCCCGACCGGCCCGAGGCCGCGGCCCGGTATCTCCAGCTCCTCACCTACGAGCTCGACGGGCCTGCGCGAAGTGATGGCGACCCTTCGCACCACCACCGGCGGCCGCGACCTCTACGAGTGTCTCGCCGAGAACCAGGCGGAGATCGAGCGGCTCGAGATCGAGGTCCAATGGTGCCGCTCCCTGGCGAACGCCAAGGCGGATCAGCCGGCGGGATGAAGCGCGAGCTGCTTCACCTCGTCCTCGCCGTGGTGCTGGTGGACGCGGTGTTCATCGGGGGCTACTTCCTCTTCCGCCTGCACGCCGCCGGCGACACGGCCAAGCTCATCTACACCGCCGCCTGGACCGGTCTCACCCTCCTCGTCGTTCTTCGCGCGCTCGGCCGGATTCGCAACCTCAGAGGACAGCGCCACTCCTAGGCAGGCGCCTGCGCGATCCGGTGTGACCGATGTCACGCGTGGAGCGCCTGCAAGGGGGTAGTGGCGCGTCACGGACCGCTTTACGTTGGGTTCCATGGACCCGAAACGTGCGGTCGAACACGATCCGGACCGTACGGTACCCCACCTGGTCGTCCGTGGTGTCTCGCCGGCGGTCGATGGCGGCCGGTACGCCGTCAAGCGGCTGGTGGGTGACGAGCTGCGGATCGGTGCCGACATCTTCACTGACGGAAACGACGTGCTCGCCGCCCGCGCGATCTATCACGCGCCGGGGGAGCGCCGCCCTGCGTCCCTGCCGCTGACGTACTCCTTCGAGGACGACCGCTGGTACGGCACGCTGCGCCTGGACCGGGCGGGCGAATGGCGGTTCACGGTCGAGGGCTGGGTGGATCGCTTCGCGACCTGGCGGGGCGAGCTGGAGAAGAAAGTGGGGGCTGGGCTGGACGTCGGGTCCGAGCTGCTGGAAGGCGCCGATCAGGTGCGCGAAGCGGAGCCGCACGCCCGCGGCGACGATCACGGCCGGCTGGCGCACTACGCCACGATCCTCGGTGATGCCGCGGCCGACCGCGCGGCGCGGGTGTCGGCGGCGCTGTCCGACGAGCTCGCCGGGCTCATGGCGGCCCACGGGCAGCCGTACGGTCTGACCCCGGCCCGCCGCGAGTATCGGCTCCGGGCCGACCGCCGCGAGGCGGGGTTCGCCGCCTGGTACGAGTTCTTCCCCCGGTCCAGTACGGCCGACCCCAAGCGGCACGGCACCTTCCGCGACGCCGAGCGCGCGCTGCCGCGCATCGCGAAGCTCGGCTTCGATGTCGTCTACCTCCCGCCGATCCATCCCATCGGGCACACCCACCGCAAGGGACCCAACAACGCCCTCGTGGCGGGCAAGGGCGATCCCGGCAGCCCCTGGGCGATCGGCAACGAGGACGGCGGTCACACGGCGGTGAACCCCGAGCTCGGCACGCTGGACGACTTCCGCCACTTCGTGGAGACCGCCCGATCGCTCGGGCTGGAGGTCGCGCTCGACTACGCGCTCCAGTGCTCGCCCGACCACCCCTGGGTGCGGGAGCATCCCGAGTGGTTCTTCATCCGGCCCGACGGCACCATCAAGTACGCCGAGAATCCGCCCAAGAAGTACGAGGACATCTACCCGATCAACTTCTGGTGCGACTCGCGGCAGGAGCTGTGGGATGCGTGCCGGGACATTTTCCTGTTCTGGATCGAACAGGGCGTCCGCACCTTCCGGGTGGACAATCCGCACACCAAGCCGTTCGCCTTCTGGGAATGGGCGCTGGCGGAAGTGCAGCGGGAGCATCCCGACGCGATTTTCCTCGCCGAGGCGTTCACCCGGCCCAAGCGGATGCAGACCCTGGCGCAGCTCGGCTTCACCCAGTCGTACACCTACTTCACCTGGCGCAACCACGCGGCCGAGCTGGCGGAGTACCTGCAGGAGCTGACCGCGCCGGAGATGGCGGACTACTTCCGCGGCAACTTCTTCGCCAACACGCCGGACATCCTGCACGAGTATCTCCAGCACGGCGGGCGGCCCGCGTTCCGGGTCCGTCTGCTGCTCGCGGGCACGCTGTCGCCGCTCTACGGCATCTACAGCGGCTTCGAGCTGAGCGAGAACGTGCCGGTGCGGCAGGGCAGCGAGGAGTACCTCGACTCGGAGAAGTACCAGGTCCGCGTGCGGGACTGGAGCGCGCCCGGCAACCTCGACGACGACATCGCCCGGCTGAACCGCATCCGCCGGAGCGAGCCGGCGCTGCAGGCCCTCACCAACCTCAGCTTTCACGAGAGCGGTCACCCGGAGGTGCTCGCCTATGTGAAGGGGGCCTGGGGCCGCGATCTGTTCTGCGCGGTCTCGCTCGATCCGCGTGACGGCGGTGGAAACCGAGCTGACGCTGCCGAGCGAGCGACTCGGCCTTGAGCCGGACGCGCGGTACGTGCTGGAGGATCTGCTCACCGGTGAGCGGATCCAGGGACAGGGCGACCGGATCCGGGTCCGCTTCGATCCGGACGTGCGGGCCGGCTACATCTGGCGGGTAGGACGGGGGGAGGGCGGGCGATGAGTGACGAATCGGGCTGGTACCGCGACGCGATCATCTACCAGCTGCACATCCGCGCGTTCCGCGACAGCGACGGCGACGGGATCGGCGACTTCGTCGGCCTGACCGAGAAGCTGGATTACCTCAAGGATCTCGGCGTCACGGCGATCTGGCTGCTGCCGTTCTATCCCAGCCCGCTCAAGGACGACGGGTACGACATCGCCGACTACACCGACGTCAATCCGTCCTACGGCACGCTCCAGGACTTCCGCCTGTTTCTGCGGGAGGCGCACAAGCGGGACCTGAAGGTGATCACCGAGCTCGTGATCAACCACACCTCGGACCAGCATCCGTGGTTCCAGCGGGCCCGCCGGGCGCGGCCGGGATCGCGCGCGCGCGACTTCTACGTCTGGAGCCCGACCGCCGACCGCTACGCCGACGCGCGGATCATCTTCAAGGACTTCGAGCGCTCCAACTGGACCTGGGACGCGGAGGCCGGCGCCTACTACTGGCACCGGTTCTACTCCCACCAGCCCGATCTCAACTTCGAAAACCCCACGGTCCAGAAGGCGACGTTCGCCGCGCTCGACTTCTGGCTCAAGCTGGGGGTGGACGGGCTCCGACTCGACGCGGTGCCCTACCTCTACGAGCGGGAAGGCACCAGCTGCGAGAATCTCCCGGAGACCCACGCGTTCCTGAAGGAGCTGCGCCGGCGGCTCGACTCGAAGTATCAGAACCGGATGCTCCTGGCGGAAGCGAACCAGTGGCCCGAGGACGCCGTCGCCTACTTCGGCGACGGCGACGAGTGCCACATGGCGTTCCACTTCCCGGTGATGCCCCGGCTCTTCATGGCGGTGCAGATGGAGGACCGGTTCCCGGTCGTCGACATCCTGCAGCAGACGCCCGCGATCCCGGAGACCTCGCAGTGGGCGGTGTTCCTCCGGAACCACGACGAGCTGACGCTGGAGATGGTGACCGACGAGGACCGGGACTACATGTACCGGGTCTACGCGCGCGATCCGCAGGCGCGGATCAACCTCGGCATCCGGCGCCGGCTGGCGCCGCTGATGGGCAACGATCGCCGCCGGATCGAGCTGATGAACGCCTTGCTCTTCTCGCTGCCGGGCACGCCGGTCGTCTACTACGGCGACGAGATCGGCATGGGCGACAACATCTATCTCGGTGACCGCAACGGCGTGCGCACGCCGATGCAGTGGAGCCCCGACCGCAACGCCGGCTTCTCCCAGTCCAACCCGCAGAAGTTGTACTCCCCCGTCATCATCGACCCGGAGTACCACTACGAGGCGCTGAACGTCGACGCGCAGCAGAACAACCCGCACTCGCTGCTCTGGTGGATGAAGCACATCATCGGCCTGCGGCGGCAGTATCGCGCGTTCGGCCGCGGGGCGCTGCGCTTCCTCCTGCCGGAGAACGGCCGGGTGCTCGCCTTCGTCCGCGAGCACGAGGACGAGCGCATCCTCGTGGTCGCGAACCTCTCCCGCTTCGCCCAGGCGGTGCAGCTCGATCTCGCCGACCTCCAGGGCGTGACGCCGATCGAGATGTTCGGGCGCACCCCGTTCCCGACGATCGGCGCGGTGCCGTACAGCGTGACCCTGAGTCCGTACGCCTTCTACTGGTTTCTGCTCCCCGCCGTCGAGCCGGGTGCGCGCCGCGAGACCCGCGAGTTCAAGGCGCCGGCGGTGGCGTTCTCGGGCAGCTGGGAAGAGCTGGTGCGCGGCGAGCAGAGCGAGATGCTCGAGGCCGTGCTGCCCACCTATCTGCGGGGGAGCCGGTGGTTCCGGGGCAAGGCGCAGCCAGATCACCGGGGCCACGGTGTCGCGGACCATCCCGATCCCGGTCGGCTCGCGCGACGTCCTGCTCTCCGTGGTCGAGGTGCGGTACCTCGACGCCGATCCGGAGCACTACGTGCTGCCGCTGGCCTACGCCGACGGCGATCGCGGCCGCGAGATCGCGGCCAACTCGCCCAACTCGGTCATTCTCTCGCGCGACCGCGGCGGCGTGCTCTACGACGCGATGGCGGACGAGGGCTTCATGAACGCGCTGGTGGAGGGCATCGGCCGGCGGAAGCGCTGGCGAGCCTCCCGCGGCGAGCTGGTCGGCCAGCCGGACCCGCGCCTTCCCCGAGCTTCGGGGCGGTGAGGACGCGCTGCGGTCCTCGATCCTCAGAGGCGAGCAGTCGAATACCTCGGTCAACCTGGGCGACCGGCTGCTGTTCAAGCTCTTCCGGAAGGCGGAGGCCGGGCTCAATCCCGACCTGGAGCTGGGGCGCTATCTCACCGACTCCACCGACTTCCGCCGGGTGCCGATGCTCGCCGGCGGCCTGGAGCTGCGCCTGCGCAACGCGGAGCCGATCACGCTCGGTGTGCTGCACCAGTTCGTGCCCAGCGAGGGCGACGCCTGGACCTACACCCTGAACGCGCTCAGCCGCTTCTTCGAGCGCGCGCTGGTGTCACCCGCCGCCGCGCGAGGCCGACCTGGCGCCCGCGTCCATCTTCGACATGGCCCACCGGGATCCGCCGCCCTTCCTCGAGGAGGCGGCCGGCGGCTATCTGGCGCAGGCCCGGCTGCTGGGGCAGCGGACCGCCGAGTTCCACCTGGCACTGGGGCGTGAGCGCGAGGACGCGAGCTTCACCGCCGAAGCGTTCACCGGCCTCTACCGGCGCTCGATCTATCAGTCGCTTCGCTCCAGTGCCCGCACCACGTTCGACCTCCTCCGCCGCCGGCTCTCCACGCCTCCCCGAGCCGATGCGCGAGGAGGCCCGCGCGGTCCTCGCGCTGGAGGAGACGCATCCTCAAGCAGGCGCGGGCGGTCATGGATCGGAAGATTCCCATGTCCCGATTCCGGATTCACGGCGACTACCATCTCGGCCAGGTGCTCTTCACCGGCAAGGACTTCGTCATCGTGGATCTGGAGGGCGAGCCCGACCAAGAGCATCAGCGAGCGGCGCTTCAAGCGCTCGCCCATGCGCGACCTCGCCGGAATGATCCGCTCGTTCGAGTACGCGTCCGCGCACGCGGTGCGCCGGGGGCCGACCCGCCCCGAGGACGCGCCGGCGCTGTTTCCCTGGGCGCGGCTCTGGCAGCGCTGGACGTCGGCCAGCTTCCTGCGGGGCTACTTCGACGCTGGCCGGCGATGCGTTCTACCTGCCGAAGGGCCAGGACAACTTCGAGGCGATGCTCGACTTCTACCTGCTCGACAAGTCCATCTACGAGCTGCGGTACGAGCTGAACAACCGGCCGGACTGGGTGGACATTCCGCTCGAGGGTATTCGTGGCCGGGTGCACGGCGAAGCGGAGCGGCCGTCGGGGGCCGGCGCGCGATGACGCGGACGCCGGCCCGCTCGGCGATCGCCGTGGACCCGGCCGAGCTGGCGAAGCTCGCGGCGGGACGCCACGCCGATCCGCACCGGATCCTCGGCGCCCATCCGGTCAAGGAGGGCGTGGTGGTGCGCGCGCTGCATCCCGACGCCACGGGTGCGGAGTGCCTGGTCGAGGGCGGCACCGAGGTCGCGATGCAGCCGCTCGGCACGTCCGGGATGTTCGGCGTGCTGCTGCCGGGCGCCGCGATGCCGGTCCGCTACCGGCTTCGGTTCCGGTTTGCCGGCGGGGGCACGTGGGAGCAGGAGGATCCCTACCGGTTCCTGCCGTCGCTCGGGGATATGGACATCTACCTGATCTCCGAGGGCACCCATCGCCGGCTGTGGCAGTCGCTCGGCGCGCGGCCGCGGCAGCTCGACGGGGTGGACGGCGTGTCGTTCGCCGTCTGGGCGCCCAACGCGCAGGGCGTCAGCGTCATCGGTGACTTCAGCCGCTGGGACGATCGCCGGCTCCCGATGCGGATGCTCGGCGGCTCGGGCGTCTACGAGCTGTTCGTCCCCGGGGTCTCGGCCGGCGCGCTCTACAAGTTCCGGATCATCGGTCCCCACGGCGAGCTGCGCATCAAGGCCGATCCCTTCGCGCGGGCCATGGAGCTGCCTCCCGGCACCGCCTCGCGGGTCGCGGCCTCGTCGTACCAGTGGGGCGACGGCGACTGGATGGCCGCCCGGCCCACGCTGGACCTGCGCCGCACGCCGATGTCGGTCTACGAGGTCCACCTCGGCTCCTGGGCCCGCGTGATGGAGGAGGGGAACCGGCCGCTCACCTATCGCGAGATCGCGCCCAGGCTGATCGACCACGTGAAGCGGCTCGGGTTCAGCCACGTCGAGTTCATGCCACTGGCCGAGCATCCGTTCACCGGGTCGTGGGGCTACCAGGTCAGCGCGTACTTCGCGCCCACCGCGCGCTACGGCACGCCCGACGACCTCCGATTCCTGATCGACGCGTGTCACGAGGCCGGCATCGGCGTGATCATGGACTGGGTGCCGGCGCACTTCCCGAAGGACGACTTCGCGCTGCGCCTGTTCGACGGCACCGCACTCTACGAGCACGAGGATCCCCGCCGCGGCGAGCACCCCGAGTGGGGCACGCTGATCTTCAACTACGGCCGCCGGGAGGTCCGCAATTTCCTCATCGCCAACGCGCTCTACTGGCTGGAGGAATTTCACGTGGACGGCCTGCGGGTGGACGCGGTCGCGTCCATGCTCTACCTCGACTACAGCCGCAAGGAAGGGCAGTGGATTCCGAACCGCTTCGGCGGGCGCGAGGATCTGGAGGCCGTCGAGTTCCTCCAGCTCCTCAACGCGACGCTGGCCGAGGAGCAGCCGGGCGGCTTCACGGTGGCGGAAGAGTCCACCTCGTGGCCGCGCGTCACCGGCCCGGTGCACGAGGGCGGGCTCGGATTCACCTTCAAGTGGAACATGGGGTGGATGCACGATACCCTGGACTACTTCTCGCACGATCCGATCCACCGCCGCTACCATCACGAGCTGCTGACCTTCGGGATGATCTACGAGTACAGCGAGCACTTCATCATGCCGCTGTCGCACGACGAGGTGGTGCACGGGAAGGGAACGCTGCTCAACAAGATGCCGGGGGACGCGTGGCAGCGCTTCGCCAACCTGCGCTCGCTCTACGCCTACCAGTACACCCGGCCGGGCAAGCCGCTCCTCTTCATGGGCAGCGAGCTGGGCTCGGTCCGCGAGTGGAACCACGACCACAGCCTCGACTGGCACCTGGACCGCGAGCCGCTGCACGCCGGGCTCACGCGATTCCTCGCCGATCTCGGCGCGATCTACCGGACCCATCCGGCGCTGTGGCGGACCGACCCCGATCCCTCGGGCTTCACCTGGCTCGATGCGGACGACCGCGACCACTCGGTCTACGCCTATTTCCGGCGAGATGGAGACCGGATCGTGCTCGTCTACCTCAACCTTACGCCGGTTCCGCGCCACGACTATCGCAGTGGCGCGCCCATGCCCGGGCGCTACGCGTTGCTGCTCTCCAGCGACGATCCGAAATACGGTGGGTCCGGCTTCGGGCTGGTGCCGGAGGTCCTGGCCGAGCCGGTCGCGTGGCAGAATCAGCCGGCATCGTTCCGCATCGGGCTGCCCCCGCTGGGGGCCGTGCTGCTCTCCTACCAGCCCGAGTGACCTTCCCGAACCGGCCGGTCACCCCGCACGAGCTGGAGCGGGGCGCGACCCCACTGCCCGACGGGTCCACCCGCTTTGCCGTGTGGGCGCCCGGCGGCCGCGCACGTCGACGTCGTCCTCACCCGAGACGGCATCATCACCACCCATCGCCTCGAGCCGGGAACCGACGGACTGCACCAGGGCGTCGCTCCGCGGGTTCCGGCGGGCACCGACTACAGCTATCGCCTCGACGGCGGGGCCGACCGCCCCGACCCGGTGAGCCGCTGGCGCCCGGCCGGCGTGCACGGAGCCACCAGAGTCGTGGACCCGGCGGCCTTTCACTGGACCGATGCCGCCTGGCGCGGACTCGAGGCGGCCGACCTCCTGATCTACGAGCTGCACGTCGGCACCTTCACGCCCGCCGGCACGTTCGATGGCGTGATCGATCGGCTGCCCGCGCTGCGTGACCTCGGCGATCACCGCGATCGAGGTGATGCCGGTGGCGGAATTTCCCGGTGGCCGCAATTGGGGATACGACGGAGTGTCCCTGTACGCTCCCCAGAGCACCTACGGCGGCCCGAACGGGCTCAAGCGCCTGGTGGACGCGGCGCATCGCGCCGGGCTCGCGGTCCTGCTGGACGTGGTGTACAACCACCTGGGGCCCGAGGGAAACTACCTGGCGGAGTTCGGACCCTACTTCACCGATCGGTACAAGACGGCGTGGGGAGACGGCTTCAACCTCGACGGTCCCGACAGCGACGAGGTCCGCCGGTATCTCGTGGACAACGCCGTCCACTGGGTGACCGAGTATCACTTCGACGGGCTTCGCCTCGACGCCGCCGACCGGATCGTGGACCAGAGCCCGATCCACATCGCGGAGGAGATCGGTGAGGCGGTGCATCGCGCCGGCGAGGCGCTCGGCCGGCGCACGCTGGTGATCGCCGAGATCGATGCGAACGACCCGCGCTGGGTGCGCCCCCGCGCCGTCGGCGGGTACGGGCTCGACGCGCACTGGTCCGACGATTTCCATCACGCGGTCCACGTCGCCCTCACCGGCGAGCGCACCGGATACTACGCCGACTTCGTCGAGAGAGGTGCCGTGGCGAAAGTGCTGGCCGAGCGGTACCTGCACGACGGCGGCCGCTCCGCGTTTCGTCGCCGGCGGCACGGGCGGCCCGCCGTGGACGTGCCCGCCGACCGCTTCGTCGTGTGCATCCAGAATCACGACCAGGTCGGCAATCGCGCGCGAGGTGACCGGCTCGCCGCGCTGCTCCCGCCCGGCGCCGTTCGTCTCGCGGCGGCTATGCTTCTGCTCTCGCCGTACCTGCCGCTGCTCTTCATGGGCGAAGAGCATGGCGAGACCAACCCGTTCCTCTACTTCACCAGCCACGGCGACCCGGCCCTGGTCGACGCGGTGCGGGAAGGGCGGCGACGCGAGTTCGCGGCGTTCGGCTGGATGGAGGACATACCGGATCCCCAGGCGGAGGACACTTTCGAGACGTCCCGGCCGGCGTGGGAGCGGGCGGGGTCCGCGGAAGGCGCGCGGCTGCGCGCGTTGTATCGCGACCTGATCCGGCTCCGTCGGGGCGAGCCGGCGCTGCGTCCGGGCGCCGCGGCGACGGCCGTGCGCCACGATGACGCGGCAGGCTGGGTGGCTATCTCGTATCAGCGGGAGGGTGTCGTGCTCGAGGCGGTCTTCAATCTGTCGTCCAGGGATGTCGAAGTGCCGGTAGCCGGCCGGTGGCAGGTGGCCTTCTCCACCGACGATCCGGGATACGGCGGGCAGGGAAGACCCGCGCTGGGCGCGGCGCTCGCGCTGCCCGCTCACACGGCCGTCCTCCTGCGACGGAGCGACGCGTGAGAGTCTGGCCGGGATCGCCGGCGCCGCTCGGCGCCACCTGGGACGGGGAAGGGACCAACTTCGCGATCTTCTCCGAGCACGCCGCGGCGGTGGATCTCTGCCTCTTCGATCGGCCGGACGAGGGCCAGGAGTCGGCGAAGATCCGTCTGCGCGAACGGACCGACCAGATCTGGCACGCGTATCTGCCGGACGTGCGCCCGGGCCAGCTCTATGGCTACCGGGTGCACGGGCCCTGGGCGCCGGAGGAGGGTCACCGGTTCAACCCGGCCAAGCTGCTGCTCGATCCCTACGCCAAGGCCATCAGCGGGACCATTCGCTGGAGCGACGCGCTCTCCGGATACTCCATGACTCCGCCGATGGAGACGCGGGATCTCGTCGCCGACCCGTCCGACAGCGCCGCCGGCGTGCCCAAGTCCGTGGTGGTGGAGCCGGCGTTCAGCTGGGGCGACGACAAGGCGCCCCGCACGCCGTGGAACCGCACGGTCATCTACGAGGCCCACGTCAAGGGCATGACCATGCTGCATCCCGACGTGCCCGAGGCGCTCCGCGGCACCTATCTCGGCCTCGCGACCGATCCGATCGTCGATCACCTCCAGTCGCTCAACGTCACCGCGATCGAGCTGCTTCCGGTTCACCACTTCGTCACCGAGCGCCGCCTCTACGAGGCCGGCCTGGTGAACTACTGGGGCTACGGCACCATCGGCTTCTTCGCTCCTGACGTGCGCTACGCCAGCGGCGGCATCGGACAGCAGGTCGCCGAGTTCAAGACCATGGTGAAGCGGTTCCACCGCGCCGGCATCGAGGTCATCCTCGACGTGGTGTACAACCACACCGCGGAGGGGAATCATCTCGGGCCCACGCTCTCGTTCCGCGGCATCGACAACGCGTCGTACTACCGGCTCGATCCGCAGAACCGCCGCTTCTACGTGGACTACACCGGCACCGGCAATACGCTGGACATCCGACACTCGCGCACTCTTCAGCTGGTGATGGACAGCCTCCGCTACTGGGTGCAGGACATGCACGTGGACGGGTTCCGCTTCGACCTGGCGCCGGTCCTGGCCCGCGGCGACGTGGACGTCAGCCCGTTCGCGGAGTTCTTCGACGTGGTGCGGCAGGACCCGCTCGTCTCCAAGGTCAAGCTCATCGCGGAGCCGTGGGACCTCGGGCCCGGCGGCTATCAGGTGGGCCGCTTTCCCATCGGCTGGGGGGAGTGGAACGGGAAGTACCGCGACAGCACGAGGCAGTACTGGCGCGGCGAGCCGGGGCAGGTGGGCGAGTTCGCCTCTCGGCTCGCCGGCAGCAGCGATCTCTTCGAGGCGAGCCAGCGGAGCCCGCAGGCGAGCGTCAACTTCGTCACCTGCCACGACGGCTTCACCCTGCAGGACCTGGTGAGCTACGAGAGCAAGCACAACGAGGCCAACGGCGAGGACAATCGCGACGGCACCGACGACAACCGAAGCCGCAACTGGGGCGTCGAGGGCCCGACCGAGGCGGTGCACGTGATCCGCATGCGGGAGCGGATCAAGCGCAACCTCCTCGCCACGCTCGCGTTCTCCCAGGGCGTCCCGATGATCTCCCACGGCGACGAAGTGGGACGGACCCAGCAGGGGAACAACAACGCCTACTGCCAGGACGGCCCGCTGACCTGGATCGATTGGCGGCTCACGCCGCTCCAGCGACAGCTCCTGGCGTTCACCCGCAGCGTCTTCGCCATCCGCTCGGCGAACGCGGTGCTCCGCCGGCGCAACTACTTCCGTCACCAGCCCGACCACCCGGGCGGCGCGAAGGATCTCACGTGGCTGCGTCCCGACGGCCAGGAGATGACCGAGGCCGACTGGGCCGATCCGAACAATCACGTGCTCGGCATGCTGATCCTCGGCGAAGCCACCGACGAGATGGACGAGCGGGGGCGGCGGCTCATGGGCGACGCGATCCTGCTGCTCACCAACGGCGGCGCCCGGTCCCGTCCCTTCACGCTGCCGATCATGGAGGCGCCTGGCGTGTGGAACGAGATTCTCAACACCGCGCATCCGGTCCCGCGCGTCATCCGCCAGGGCAAGCTGAGCGTCGTGGCGCATTCGATGATGCTGCTCCGATACGACCGTCCGCGGTAATGTGGTGGCCGAGATCCGCGCGACGTACCGGCTCCAGCTGCACGCCGGCTTTCCGCTGTCCGCCGCCCGCGCGGTCGTCCCCTACCTGAGTCGGCTCGGCATCAGTCATCTCCACTGCTCCCCGATGCTCGAAGCCCGGCGGGGCAGCACCCACGGCTACGATGTAGTGAATCCCTGGCGCCTCGACCCCGAGCTGGGTGACGAGGCGGAGCTGGCCGCGCTCCACGCCGAGCTGGCGGAACGGGGCATGGGACTGGTGCTCGACATCGTGCCCAATCACATGGCCGCGTCGAGCGAGAATCCGGCGTGGGACGACGTGCTGGCGCACGGCCCCGCGTCGTCGTTCGCGCGCTGGTTCGACATCGACTGGCGCGCCACCGAGCGCGAGCTCCGCGGCCGGGTGCTCCTGCCGATCCTCGGCGGACCGCTGAGCGACGTCATCCGGGACGGACAGCTGGACCTGCGCCCGCGCGATGGCATCCCACGGCTCCGCTACTTCGAGCACAGTCTGCCGCTCGATCCGTCCACCCTGCCCGTCGTGCTGGACGGCGCCGTGACGGCCGGATGCGCCGCCCTGTATCCGGAGCATCCCGCCTGCACCGAGCTCGCCGACATCGTGAAATCCCTCCGGCGGTTACCCCGCCGTGCCGCGCGACGCCCTACCGCGCTGGAGCGCCGGCGCGAGGCGGCGCCGACGATCCTCGGCCGGCTGTCCACGCTCGCGACAAGCGTGCCGGAGATCGCGAACGCTCTCGAGTCCGCCGCCGCGGAGTTCGTCACGGGTGAGGGAGGGGCCCGCCGGCTGCGCCGGCTGCTCGACGCGCAGGTGTACCGGCTGGCGCACTGGCGCCGCGCGGCCCGGGAGATCAACTACCGCCGCTTCTTCGACGTGAACGACCTGGTCGCGCTCCACATGGAGGACCCCGAGGTCTTCGAGCAGACCCACGCGCTGGTGCTCGACTGGCGACGCCGGGGCTGGGTGGACGGATTCCGGATCGACCATCCAGACGGGCTGCTCGATCCGCTCGGCTATTTCCAGCGGCTGGCGGACGCCGCATTCCCGGAGAGCCGGTCCGCCCCGCCGGTCTACGTCGAGAAGATCCTCACCCCCGCCGAGCCACTCCGGACCGACTGGCCGGTGGCCGGTACCACGGGATACGACTTTCTCAATCGCGCCGAGGCGCTGTTCATCGATCCGGCGGGTTACGCGAGCATCGAGGCGGATTACCGCCGCGCGATCCGGCAGCCGCTGGAGTTTTCCGCCATCGCACGTCAGGGCAAGCGGCTGGTGCTCGAAGGGGGGCTGTCCGCCGGAGTCCGCCGCCTGGCCGACAGACTGCTGCGGCTGTCAGGGCCCGGCGGCTTCCTCCCGGCGGTGACTCGTCAGGATCTGATCCGTGCCATCGTGGATACGGTCGTGGGGTTGCCGGTGTACCGCACCTATGTGGATGCGCGCGCGCCGGTACCGGGCTCACCGGACCGCGAGCTGCTCGAAGGTGCGCTCGCGGATGCCCGCGCACGGGGACGCAACACGCCGGCCGCACTGGACCTGTTGGAGGCGGCGCTGCTCGGCCGGGAGGGCCCGATGCGGGCGTCCGAGCTGGAGCGCTTCCGGCTTCGCTTCGTCGAACGATTTCAGCAGCTCAGCGGCCCGGCGACGGCGAAGGGTGTCGAGGACACGGCGTTCTATGCCTACGCGCCGCTTCTCTCCAGGAATGAAGTGGGTGGTGGACCGGAGGCTTCGCTCTCGGACGCCAAGCCTGAGTTCCATCAGGCCAACGCCGTCGCCGCCAGGCGGTGGCCCGGTGGCATGCTCGCCGTGACGACCCACGACACCAAGCGCACCGCCGACGTCCGCGCGAGACTCGATGTCTTGAGCGAGATCCCCGAGGAGTGGGCCGAGCGGGTGCACGCTTGGCGGCGGCTCAATGTGGCCTTCAAGCAGACCCTGCGGGGGCGCCGGGTCCCGGAGCCCGCAACCGTCGTCCACATTCTCCAGGCGATGGTGGGGATCTGGCCGCTCGACCCGCTCGGTGTGGGCGATCTGGATGTGCTGCGCGAGCGGCTCGGCGAGTACATGCTGAAAGCGGTGCGCGAGGCCAAGGTGCGCACGACCTGGACCGATCCGGACGAGGAGTACGAGCGCGCGCTGCTCGACGACATCGCGGCGCTGCTGGATCCGCACCGTTCGCCGCGCTTCCTCGATGACCTCGAGCGCTTCGTCGCGCGCGTGGCGCACGCGGGTCTCTGGAACAGCCTCGCGCGCACCGTGCTGCAACTGGCGTCGCCCGGAATACCGGACATCTACCAGGGCGACGAGCTCTGGAATTTCGCGCTGGTGGATCCGGACAACCGGCGGCCGGTGGATTTCACGCTCCGGGAGCGGCTGCTCGACGAAGTGGAGCGTGAAGCGACGGACAGCGCGCGCCGCGAAGGCTACCTCCGCTCGCTGATGGCCGCGCCCGACAACGGACGGCTCAAGCTCCACGTCCTCCGCGCGGGGCTCGCGGCTCGGCGCGAGCGGCCCGCGCCGTTTCGGTCGCCGCACTACGCGCCGCTGGATGCCTCCGGGCCGGCCGCGGAGCGCGTCATCGCCTTCGGCCGGGGGGACGACGGCGCCAGGATGATCGCCGTGGTGCCGCGGCTCATCGCCTCCCATGTGGTCGGCGGTGGCGCGCCGACCGACGCCGCGCTGTGGGAGGGCACCACGCTCCGGCTCCCCGCCGGCTGGCCGTCGCGGTGGCGCTGTACGCTGAGCGGCGCCGCACTGCAGGCCGACGCCGCGGCCGGGTTGCGGGTATCGGACCTCTTCGGCATCCTCCCGGTCGCGTTGCTGCTCGACGATTCCGCTTCCTGATTCCCGGAGCCCGTCATGCGTCTTCACCCCGTTGACCCAGGCGTCGCGCCACCGCTCCGGGATGAGGACGCCCGGCTTCGCTCCGCTGAGGATGCCTCCAAGAAAGACCTGGACGAGGAGCTGGACCGACTCACCGAACGGCTCGACGCGCTGCAGCAGGCGCTGCACGCGGAGGGCGCCCGCGCGGTGCTGGTCGTGCTGCAGGGCCGCGACGCCTCCGGCAAGGACGGGACCCTCCGGAAAGTCTTCGGCCCGCTCGATCCGCTCGGCGTCACCGCCACCAGCTTCAAGGCGCCGACCGAGCTGGAGCTACGGCACGACTACCTCTGGCGGGTGCACCAGGCCGTGCCGCCGCGCGGGGCCATCGGGATCTTCAACCGCTCCCATTACGAAGACGTGCTCGTGGTGCGCGTCCGCCGGCTGGTGCCTGAGTCGGTGTGGCGGGCGAGGTACGAGCAGATCAACCTGTTCGAGCGGATCCTGATCGAGAACGGCACCGTGATCCTCAAGTTCATGCTGCACATCTCGCGGGAGGAGCAGCGGGAGCGCCTGCTGGCGCGGCTGGAGGATCCGGAGAAGTACTGGAAGTTCAACGCGGGTGATCTGAAGGAGCGGGACCTCTGGGACGACTACACCGAGGCGTATCGGGAGATGATCCTGCGCACCAGCACCCCGGCGGCGCCGTGGTACGTCGTACCCGCGGATGCGAAGCGGGTCCGCGACGTCCTGGTGGCCCGCACGGTGACGGAGACACTGGAGCGCATGGACCCGCGGTATCCGGGGCCTCCCTCGGAGCTGGAGGCTCTGCGGAAGGCGTTGCGGCGTTGAGAGGCTAGATCCGGCCGTCCGGCCCGATGATCACGAAGGTGAGGGTGCCGCCCACCACGAAGAACGGTGCCTTGGTGCCGAGGTTGTCCTGCAGCGCCTTCATCAGCTTGGCATTGCTGGAGCTCAGCACCACGCCGAGCTGCATGGTGCCGCTCGGTCCGCCGCCGGGCGGAACGAAGTTGTCCCAGTCGAGCGTGTACTCCGGCTTGGAAAAGCTGAAGCCGACGGGCAGGTACTGCACCAGTGCCGGAGGAACCGTCCCGGCACCCGTCTCGTTGGGCCAGGCGCCGTGCTCGAACCAGGCGCTGTAGGCCGCCAGGCGCACCGCCTGGAGGTCGGCCGTCGCGCTGGCGGAGTAGGCCTTGTGCTTCAGGTCGATGTACTTGAGCAGCGCCAGGGTCGACAGGATGCCGAGCACGATGACGACGATCAGGATCTCGATGAAGGTGAACCCCCGGCGACGCGCTCATGGGGTTCTCCGGGCAATCACTTCGAAGCTGTGGCCGAGAAAGCGGGGCAGGGGCTCGCCCGAGCCCAGGGTGAGCTCGATGCCTCCGTCAATGCCGATCAGGCGCCAGTCGGCAGAATCCAGCGGCTGGTAGTTCATGCCATCCACCTGCGCGCCGGCGTCGACGAGCGTGGCGGGCAGCTTGCCGGTCTGCGCCCGGTATCGCTCGATGTGCTGGGCGACGTTGGACATCCCGATCCGAAGGCTGGCCTCCTTGATCGCCACCGACTCGGTGCCGGTCGTGGGGAAGAGCCACTCCGGCCTCTGCAGATACAGATAGGCGCAGAGCGCGATGACCACGCCCATCAGCGCCAGCACGGCTGGACGCACGCCGCCGCGGTTCCGGCGCTGAGCCTCGGCCTCGCGCTGCTCGGCTTCGCGGTCCTGCGCCTGCTTCTTCAGGACGCCGTCGAACGCCTCGAGCAGCGCCTGCTTCTCAGGCGAGGCGCCGGGCGTAGTGGCGGTTCCGCTTTTCTCCTTGTTCATCGGGGCCATGCCTGCGGTCGAGTGAGGTTCCGACGTTCAGTTCGAGACTTTCTCGCCGGCCAGTGCGCGGTGTACCATCTCGGGAAAGCCGCGGATGTCGATCGGCTTGGTGATGTAGCCGTCGAAGCCCGCATGCAGTGCCCGTTCCCGGTCGCCGCTCATCGCGTGCGCGGTCAGCGCCAGCACCCGAGCGCTGGCATGCGCTGAACCACGGATCTCGGCGAGCAACTCGAAACCGTCCTTGCCGGGAAGCTGGATGTCCATCAGCACCAGCTCGGGATCGATCCGGGCGATCGTGTCGAGCAGCCCTTCCCCACCGGGCAGTCCCGTGACCTCGTGACCCTTCAGGGTCAGGAGGGTCCGAAACAGCTTCATGTTGTCGGGACTGTCTTCGACGATCAGAATCCTCGCCACGATTTGCACTCCGGGGGCAAAATCCACGCCATCTCGCCCGAAATTCGGGTCTGGGCGCGGGTCGGAACCGGCTTGCCCCGTTGAAGAAACCCGCTGCGAACTAGGAGCTTACGCGCTTGAGCACCGCCCGGACTCGCGCCACCAGCGACCGGGTCTGCACCGGTTTGGTGAGGTAGTCGTGGGCGCCGAGATCCAAGGCCTTTTCCTCGGTCTCGCCGTGCTGTGCGGTCAACATGATCACCGGCAGGCAGGCGGTTTTCACCTGGGCCCGGAGCTCTTCCAGCACGCCCAGACCATCGAGCCGGGGCATGTCCACGTCCAGGATGACCAGGTCCACGCCGCCCTGCTGCGCCAGTTCCAGGGCATCCAGCCCGTCGGCGGCCTCCAGGACCTCGAACCCGTCGCGCTGGAGCACGCCGCGGATCAGGCGGCGCATCTGGGCATCGTCGTCCGCCACCAGGACCCGCACCGGGCCCGCTGCCTCCACCGGCGGCAGGGCGATCGGCAGGATCGGCGCGGCGGCCGGCACGGACGCCGGCGCATGCGACTGACCTGTCGGAGCGACGGCGGGCCCGTCGTCCTGCACCCGCTCGCCCAGCACCCGGATCACTTCCTCCAGCGACGTCGTACCCTCGTAGACCCGCTCGAGCCCGCTCTCCCAGAGCGTGTACATCCCGATCTTCCGCGCCGCGGCGGTCAGCACGTCGGGCAGCGCGCCCTGGTCGATCAAGCGGGCGACGTGTTCGTCCACCGGCATGATCTCGAGGATCGCCGTCCGGCCGCGATAGCCGATGCCGTCGCAGGCCTTGCAGCCCACCGCGCGGCGGGTGACGACGTCCTTCCGGCTCGCGGGCGGCCGCGCGTCGGCCGGAAGCGCCGAGACCGGGATCGTCTCCGCGCACTTGAGACAGAGCTTCCGCACCAGTCGCTGCGCCACGACGCCCTTCAGCACCGCCGCGATCTTGAAGGCGTCGATCCCCATATCGCGCAGCCGCATGACCGCCGACGGCGCGTCGTTGGTGTGCAGGGTCGAGAGCACGAAGTGGCCGGAGAAGCCCGCCTGTACCGCGGTGGTCGCCGTCTCGAAGTCACGGATCTCGCCGACCAGCACGATGTCCGGGTCCTGCCGCAGCACCGAGCGGAGCGCCTTGGCGAAGGTGAGCCCCTGCGCCTCGTTCACCTGAATCTGCGAGATCCCCGCGACGTCATACTCCACCGGGTCCTCGACCGTCACGATGTTGACCTTGCCCGTCCGCAGCTCGTTGAGCGCGGCGTAGAGCGTGGTCGTCTTGCCGCTGCCGGTCGGACCGGTCACCAGCATCATGCCCTCGCGGTGGCCCATCAGGCGCCGCATGACGTCCAGCTCGCGGTCCGGCAGACCCAGGTCTCCAAGGGTCCCGCGCAGGTTGGTCTTGTCGAGAATCCGGATGACGACCTTCTCGCCCCGGCGCGCGACGGGGATCGTGGAGACGCGGAGATCCACGACCTGATCGTCCACCCGGGCGGTGGCGCGGCCGTCATGCGGGCCGGAGCGGGTCGGTCACGTCGAGCTTGGCCCAGACCTTCACTCGCCGGACCAGCGCGGAGCCGGCGGAGGCGGGGAGGCGCATGACTTCGCGCAGCACGCCATCGACCCGGTAGCGCACCACCACGCCGCCCTCGGTGGGCTCGGCGTGAATGTCGCTCGCGCCTTCGCGGACGCCGTCGCTGATCATCGCGTCCACCAGCTTCGCGACCGGCGCGTCGAGCGCGGTATCACCGCCGCCCGCCTGCGTCGTCGCGGCATCCACCGCCTCGATCCGGGCCGGCTCCAAGCCGCCGAGGATCCGCTGGATGGCGCGCTCGGGGCGGTACATCTCGTCCAGCCGCGCGGCCAGCGCGGCAGGCGACGCGATCTGGAAGACCACGTCCCGGCCGGTGACGAAGCGAAGCGTCTGCTCCAGGTCGAGGTTGCGCGGATCGGCCGTGGCGACCCGGATGACCCGGTCGTCGGCGGAGATGGGAACGACCTGGTGCTTCCGGGCCAGCGCCTCGGGCAGCAGCGTGATGGTGCGGCTGTCGGCGGTCGCGAGATCGGCGGCCGCCACCCGATAGGCGCGCGAAACTGCCGCGACGATCGCCGCGTCGGCCACGCCGTCGGCTACGGCGGCGACCCACAGCGAGCCACCGTCCCGCTCGGCCAGGCGCTCGGCCTGACGGGGCGTGAGCACGCCGTTCGCGACCAGGAGAGGTCCCAGCCATGAATCGTCGGAGACGGGTTTTTGCGCGCGCGGAGCGCGTTGAGAATCAATTGCCATATCGGTACGTTGCTGGCCTGTTCTCTGGTCACCAACGGCGGCCGCTGCCGCCTCATCCGGGCGGGAGTCTCGGCGTGCCGAATTCCAGGGGCTCCTGATCAGTGCGCCCATCCTCGCTGGCGGTGATCGGTCTGGGCGCGATCGGCGGATCGCTCGCCTGGCAGTCCCGCCTCGCCGGCGTGCCCCGCGTCGTAGGCTACTCACCCTCGCGTGCCGAGGGGGTGGCGGCGTTGAAGGCCTCCGCCATCTCCGAGATTGCCGACAGCCCAGTCAAGGCGGTGCGTGGCGCGGATCTGGTCGTTCTGGCCGTGCCGCCCGCCCCGACCCTCGATCTTATCGGCCGGTTGGCCCGTTCCCTTGAGTCCGGCGCCGTCCTGACCGACGTCTGCAGCGTCAAAACGCGCGGTCATGGCCGCCGCGGCCGACTCCGGCATCGGCGACCACTTCGCCGGGTCCCACCCGCTGGCCGGGACCCATGTCTCCGGCTTCGAGGGGGCGAGTCCCGACCGGCTGCGGGGCTGCGTGGTCTACGTCTGCGAGACCGGTAGCCCCAATGGGCCGCAGACCGCCCGGGGGGTGATGCGGTTCTGGGAGGAGGTCCTGGAGGCGCAGCCCATCCTCATCGATGCCGCCGCGCACGACCGCCAGCTCGCCTGGACCAGCCACCTTCCCCAGGCTGTGGCGTTCGCATTGGCCAAGGCGCTCTCGGACCGGCAGCTCGGCGGGGTCACCTACGGCACCGGGGCCCGGGACACCACCCGGCTGGCCGCGAGCAATCCGGACCTGTGGGTGGACATCCTGCTGCAGAACCGGGACCACGTGGTTGAGGCCCTCGGCAGCGTGGCAACCGAGGTGGACGACCTGCGGCAACTGCTCCGGGCAGGCGATCGGCAAGGGTTGGAGCTCTATCTGGAGACCGCCCGCGTATTCCGGCTCGGCCTCGACCGATGAAGGTGAGCGGAACCGTACGCGCTCCGGGCGACAAGAGCATCACCCACCGGTCGCTGCTGTTCGCGGCGCTGGCCCGGGGCCCGAGTCATGTCGGCGGGGCGCTCACGTCGCTCGACGCGAAATCCACCGCCCGGGTCCTCCGCCAGCTCGGCGTCGCGATCTCGCCGCTGCGCGAGGGCCAGGTCGTCACGGTGGGGAGCCGCGGCCGGCTTCGCGCGCCGGACCGCACGCTCGACTGCGGCAACTCCGGCACGACCACGCGGCTCCTGCTCGGCCTGCTGGCCGGCCACCGCTTCCGCGCGACGCTCACCGGCGATGCCTCGCTGCGCCGCCGCCCGATGCGCCGCGTCACGACGCCGCTCGCCGAGATGGGCGCGCGCTTCGAGGAACGGAGCGGCGACGGCCTGCCGCTCACGATCCGGGGCGGCGCGCTGCGTCCGCTGCGGTACGCGATGCCGGTCTCGAGCGCCCAGATCAAGAGCGCCCTCCTGCTGGCCGGCCTGGTCGGCGAGGTCCCGGTGGACCTGCGGGAGCCCGGCGGACGCTCGCGCGACCATACCGAGCGGATGCTCCGCGCGTTCGGCTACGAGGTGACGGAGCGCGACGGCTGGATCGAGTTCCGCCCCGGCGGCCGGATCGAGCCGTTCGACATCCAGGTGCCCGGCGATCCCTCGTCCGCCGCGTTCCTGGTGGGCGCCGCCGTCCTCGCCGAAGCCGGCGAGCTCCGCGATCGCGGGCGTCGGCGTGAACCCGACACGCACCGGCTTTCTCCGCGTGCTCGAGCGCATGGGTGCGCCGGTCGCCGTCGAATCGGACGACGTGAGCTTCGGCGAGCCGGTGGCCGACCTGGTGGCCCGTCCCGCGCGGCTCGAGGGCACCGAAGTGGCGGCGGGCGAGATCCCCGGTCTCATCGACGAGATCCCGCTGCTGGCGGTCGTCGCGTCCCGCGCCGCGGGCGAGACCGTGTTTCGCGACGTCGCCGAGCTGCGGGTGAAGGAGAGCGACCGACTCGGTCTCATCGCGGAAAACCTCCGCGCGGTCGGGGGCAGGGCGGAGGTGCGCGGTGACGACCTCCATGTGGAAGGCGTCGCGGCGCCGCCGCGCGGCCGGGTCCGCACCGCCGGCGATCACCGGATGGCGATGGCGTTCGCGGTCCTCGGCGCCCTGCCCGGCGCGCGGGTCGCGGTCGACGATATGGCGTGTGCCGCCGTCAGTTTCCCCGGGTTTCCCCGAACGCTGCGCCGGATCACCGGCAGGAGCGCGCGATGAAGGGTGGCGTGATCGCGATCGACGGCCCGTCGGCCTCGGGCAAGTCCACCACCGCCCGCGCGGTGGCGGAGGCGCTGGGCTTCTCGCATCTCGATTCGGGCTCGCTGTACCGCGGGGTGACGCTGGTCGGCATCCGGGAAACGGCTCGCCGCACTCAGGCCGGCGAGGATCCGCTCGTGGTGGTGGGGGCCGAGGGAATGCTGCGCGCGGCCGAAGACCGGGGATTGATGCTGCAGCCCGACGGAGCGGGGTTCGCCGCCTACCTGGAAGGCGAGCCGGTGGACGCGGAGATCCGCGGCGCGGAGGTGACCGCGCGGGTGTCGGCGGTGTCCGCCGTCCCGGTGGTCCGCGAATGGATCAACACCCGCCTCCGGGCGATGGTGCGCGCGGGGCGCGACGTCGTCGTGGATGGACGGGACATCGGGACCGTGGTATTCCCCGACGCGGAGCTCAAGGTGTTCCTGACCGCGTCGGCCGAGGCGCGGGCCGGGCGGCGGATCAACCAGCGGGGCAACCCGGTGGATCAGGGCGGACTCGAGGCGGAGGCGGCGGCCCTCGCCGCCCGGGACCAGGCCGATTCGAGCCGGGTCGTGGCGCCACTCCGGGCCGCCCCCGACGCCGTCCCCCTCGATACCACCACCATGGCCTTCCCCGACCAGGTCCGCTTCATCGTCGAGCTGGCTCGGCCGATCTTCGGCTCCCGCGCCTGACCCTCCTGTCTCTCCGGTCCCCCAAGTTCATATCCCACGTTGCGTTGGGGCCATCTCCGGGTTATCCTTCAAGGCTACCTCACGAGCACATCCGCTCGCGTGGTGACTACCCCAGCCCGCGGCCGTGCATCGCCTCGGCGCACAACCTAGGATGGTACGCCCCGAATGCTCGATCAACTTCAACCCTCGACCGAACAGTTCGCCTCCCCCAGCGGTTTGCGTGTCCGGCAGGACCTCTACGACGAAGACTACTCCGACGCAGATTACGAGCAGATGCTCTCGATGTACGAGGGCACGATGTCGCAGATCGTCGAAGGCGAGATCGTCAAGTCCAAGGTCCTTCGCGTCACCGAAAACGCCGTCATCCTCGACGTCGGCTTCAAGTCCGAGGGATCGGTTCCCCTCGATGAGTTCAAGGATCCCCAGTCACTCAAAGAAGGCGATGAGGTCGAGGTCTTCCTGGAGCACCTGGAAGATCAGGAGGGCGCGGTCGTCCTCTCCAAGAAGAAGGCCGACTTCATGCGGGTCTGGGAGAAGATCCGCGTCGCCCACGAGAGCGATCAGCCGGTCGAAGGCACCCTGGTCAAGAAGATCAAGGGCGGCGTGGTCGTGAACCTGATGGGCGTGGACGCGTTCCTCCCCGGCAGCCAGATCGCGCTCCGCCGGGTGCCCAATATCGACGAGCTGCTGGGCCAGACCTACGAGTTCAAGATCATCAAGCTGAACAAGCGGCGGCGGAACATCGTCGTCAGCCGGCGGGTGATCCTGGAGAACGAGCGGGCCCACAAGCGCGAGCACCTCATGAAGGAGCTCGCCGTCGGCCAGGTCCGGAAGGGCGTGGTCAAGAACATCACCGACTTCGGCGCGTTCATCGATCTCGGCGGCGTGGACGGCCTGCTGCACATCACCGACATGTCCTACGGCCGGGTCTCGCATCCGACCGAGATGGTCGCGATCGGCCGCGAGGTCGAGGTCAAGATCCTCGACATCGACTGGCAGCGCGAGCGCATCAGCCTGGGCATGAAGCAGCTGCAGTCCTACCCCTGGCAGAACGTGGCCGCCAAGTACCCGGTCGGCACCCGGGTGCAGGGCAAGGTCGTCTCGATCACCAACTACGGCGCGTTCGTCGAGATCGAGCCGGGGATCGAGGGCCTGGTGCACATCTCCGAGATGAGCTGGACCCGCAACGTCCGGCACCCCTCGAAGATCGTGAGCATCGGCGAGACCATCGAGGCCGTCGTGCTGAAGGTGGACGAGGCGGAGGAGAAGATCTCGCTCGGCATGAAGCAGACCGAGCAGGATCCCTGGATGGTGCTGCCGCTCAAGTACCCGGTGGGCACCCGGATTCAGGGCAAGGTCCGGAACCTCACCAGCTTCGGCGCCTTCGTCGAGATCGAGCCGGGCATCGACGGCCTGATCCACATCTCCGACATGTCGTGGACCAAGCGGGTCCAGCATCCCTCGGAGGTCGTGAAGAAGGGCGACGGGGTGGATGTGGTCATCCTCAACATCGACGCCGAGAACAAGCGCATCTCCCTCGGCCTCAAGCAGGCGGAAGAGGATCCCTGGCTCCGCATCGGTGAGACCTATCCCATCGGGATGGAGCTCCGCGGACGCGTCGTGCGCCTGATGGACAAGGGCGTGGTGGTAGACCTCGGCAACGACATCGAGGGCTTCGTCCCCATGTCGCAGCTCGGCATCCCCAACATCGAGAACCCGGGCGACGCGGTGAAGGAAGGCCAGCCCGTGGACCTCAAGGTGCTCGAGGTGGACCCGATCCATCACCGCATCGTGCTGATGGTGACGAACTATCCGGACGAGCCGATCATCCCGCCGGTCCGCCCGGTGATCGAAGAGACGGCGAATCAGTAGGTGAGCCAGTAAGCAGGATTGTCACCCTGAACGCAGTGAAGGGGACCATGGCTGCCATGGTCCCCTTCGCTTTGCTCAGGGTGACACTGTCTCCCCGCTAGAGGTCGAGATCTTCCTCGAGCGAGAAGCGCAGCGGCGTATCGTCCTTCACCTCGCGCCCCGTCTTGTCGAGCAACCCCCAGGCGAGTCCGCCGCCCGCGCCCACGATGGCGCCTTCCAGCACGCCCGCGCCGGTCACGGCGCCCACGACGGCGCCCGCCGCCGCGCCGACCGCCGTCTTCTCCTTGGTGCCCAGCCGCTCGCGGTCGGTGTCGGCCTTGGCCTCGTCGCTGGCGACACTGCGCATGTCGCCGTCCACGTGCACCTTGGTCAGGCGAAGCGTGGCCGCGTCATTCTTCTCGCCGCTCCGCACCAGCTTCACCTCGGCCGGGGAGCCGGCCACGATGACGACTTCGCCGTCCACCACGACGTCTCGGGTCACGCTGGCTTCGAAGCTGTCGCCGATATTGTCGCTGGAGATCGGGACGTCTTCATCGAGGGTCACCGGAATGTCGGTGCCCCGGGGGATCGTAGACGACGGTCCCCGCCAGTGCTGCCAGCGCTACGCTCATGGCTCGGAACATGATGCCTCCTTTGCGCTCTGGATCGAGCGAACCTCAGCTATATACGGCCAGACGGGCTTGCGAACGCCGCCGCCGAGACCCCCATTTTGGCGTGACCCGTCTCACTTCGGGGCCTCATCCGCCTGCCGGGCGGTCGGTTACGGACTTCGCGCCCGCGTCGCGCCGCGCTATCTTCTCCGGCCATGCCTGATCCCCGACAACTCCTCGAACAGCTCCATCACCGTCAGTCGCTTGCCGAGCAGGGCGGGGGAGCGGCGCGCATCGCCCAGCAGCACAAGAAGGGCAAGCTCACCGCGCGCGAACGGCTCGACCTGCTGCTCGACGAAGGCAGCTTCGTCGAGCTGGATCGCTTCGTCACCCACCGCTCCAGCGACTTCGGGCTCGAGCAGCACGTGGTCCCCGGCGACGGCGTCGTCACCGGCTACGGCCGGGTCGACGGGCGCCTGGTCTACGTCTTCTCCCAGGACTTCACCGTCTTCGGCGGCTCGCTCAGCGAGGCGCATGCCGAGAAGATCTGCAAGGTGATGGATCTGGCGGTGCGGAACGGCGCGCCGGTGATCGGACTGAACGACTCGGGCGGGGCCCGCATTCAGGAGGGGGTCGCGTCGCTCGGCGGCTACGCCGACATCTTCCTGCGCAACACCATGGCCTCCGGCGTCGTCCCGCAGATCTCGGCCATCCTCGGTCCCTGCGCCGGCGGCGCGGTGTACAGCCCGGCGATCACCGACTTCATCTTCATGGTGCGCGGGGTCAGCTACATGTTCGTGACCGGTCCCAACGTCGTGAAGACGGTCACCCACGAGGAAGTCACGTTCGACGCGCTCGGCGGCGCCGACGTCCACGGCGGCACGTCGGGCGTCGCGCACTTCGTGCACGACAGCGAGGCCGAGTGCCTCCAGGCCATCCGCCGGCTGCTCGGCTTCCTCCCTCTCAACAATCTCGACGATCCGCCGGAGCGGCAGACCCCCGATCCCGCCGACCGCCGGGACGAGGGACTGCTCGATCTGATTCCCGACAGTCCCAACAAGCCGTACGACATGCACGAGGTCGTCGGCCGGGTGGTGGATGACGGGGAGTTTCTCGAGGTGCAGCGGGGCTACGCGGACAACATCCTGACGGGCTTCGCGCGTCTCGGCGGCCGGCCGGTGGGCATCGTCGCGAACCAGCCCGCGGTGCTGGCGGGCGTGCTCGACATCAGCGCGTCCATCAAGGCGGCGCGCTTCATCCGCTTCTGCGACTGCTTCAACCTCCCGGTCGTCACCTTCGTGGATGTCCCGGGCTTCCTGCCCGGGGTGACCCAGGAGCACGGGGGCATCATCAAGCACGGCGCCAAGCTGCTGTACGCGTACTGCGAAGCGACCGTGCCGAAGCTGACGGTGATCACCCGGAAGGCCTACGGCGGCGCGTACGACGTCATGAGCTCCAAGCACATCCGGGGCGACGTCAACCTGGCGTGGCCCTCGTCGGAGATCGCCGTCATGGGGCCCAAGGGCGCGGTCGAGATCCTGTTCAAGGATGAGATCGCCAAGGCGGCCGACCCGGCGGCGGCGACGGCGCGATTGATCGAGGAGTACACCGCCAAGTTCGCCCATCCCTATGCCGCGGCGGCGCGCGGATACATCGACGACGTCATTGACCCCCGGGACACCCGACCCCGGCTGATCGACGCGCTGCGGACCCTGCGCACCAAGCGCGACCGGAACCCGCCTCGAAAGCACGGCAACATTCCGCTCTAGCTCGTCACTGTCATCCCCAGCTCCGCTCGGGATGACATACCCACCCTCAAGTTCTCCGGCCCGATGCCGATACTAGCAGCGCATTCCTCTGCTCACGCGGGGGATCATCATGGCATCGACCACCGGAGATCCGATGATTCGTCGAGCTCTACCCATTGCGGTTGCCCTGAGCGTGGCCCTGCTGCCAGGCCGGGCTGAGGCGCAGCACGCATCCCCGGCGCCCGCGCCAATGGGGGCCTACACGGTTTCCGGCGAGTGGCTCCACCTCAACAGCGGGTCGCTCCGTCGGGATGCCCTCCCGAGCCTCGGCTGGAGCATCGGGATGGACCATCCCCGCGGCTTCCGTCTGGAGGCGGGCTACCTGCGCGTTGCCCGGCCCGGCACGACCGCCAAGGGATTCACCGCGGGCGCCGGCTGGAACTTCGTCCGCGACCGCGTGACGCTCCGTCCCGGCGTGTCGGCCCTCATCGGCGTGGCCGAGCGGATCGGCGATCGCGACGGCTATGACTGGCAGGGCGTGAACGGCACCCCGCTCGAAGGCGACACCGGGCACCAGGATCGGGTCGGCTATCAGCGAGGCACCACGCTCGGCGGCAGTCTGAATTTCGCCGCCGACTACTACGTCGGCGCCGGGATGTCGATCACGGCCTCGCTCCGGCAGTGGGTCTTCACCGGCGGCGTCCTCAGCGAGGACCGCGATCGCGTGCTCGCCGGCTTCGGTCTTTCGGTTCGTCCGGGCGCCCTGGTGCAAAGCCTCCGCGGCCGGCCCGCCACCCAGATCAGCTCCGCTGAAGAGGAGAACGCCCAGTGAGCCGCCCCGTCTTCACCACCGCGCGGGGCGTCCTGGCGTCGGCGGTCCTGCTGGCCGGCTGCGGCGAGGACTTCGCCACCGGCCCCGAGAAGTTCACCGGTGAGCTGGACGTCACCAACTGGGCGGATACGCTGGTCGTCGGCGATCACCGCGCGGTGACCGCGCGCGTGCTCGACGCACAGGGTCGGGAAGTGCTCGGCCGCTCGATCCAGTGGACCATCGCGACACTGGGGGTCGTGGACATCGCGGTCCCGGGGTCGAACAACACTGCCGTGGCACAGAGCGCCGGCAGCGCGGTGCTCTCCGTGGCCGGCGGAACGGCCGTCGCCATGGAGGCGCTCACGCCCGGCACCAGCACGGTGTCGTTCGTATTTGCCGACGAGCTGTTCCACGAGACCACCGCCGCACGGACGCTGACGGTCGTGACCGCCGGGATCCAGCTTGCCAGCGCGCAGGACACCACGCTGACCGCTCTCGGGGATACGGCCCTGCTGGTAGCGAGCGCCCTGGGACACGATCAGGACGGCGTGAACGAAGCGCGCGCCGGACTCGGCGTCGAGTGGGCGCGCATCGGCGCGGGCGCCATCGATCTGCTCGGCAACGGGGACTCGGTGCACGTCGTCGCCCGTCAGGATGGCACCGACACACTGGTCGTGTCGCACGGCTTCTGTCGCGTCGGTGCGGTCTGCTCGGATACCGTGCTGGTGCACGTCGTAACGGGCAGCGAGCCGCCGCCGCCTCCGCCGCCTTCGGTGACGATCAGTCCGGCCACTGCGGACCTGCAGGTCAATCAGCCGCAGCAGTTCACCGTTGCCGGCACGTCCGGACCGTACGTCTGGTCGGCAGGCGGCGTGGATGGAGGGAACGCGGCGAACGGAACGGTGGACGCGAATGGCGCCTACGCCGCCCCGGCGGTCCGTACCGGCCGGCGGCACGGTGCAGGTGTGCGTGCGGCTGTCGGCGCAGCCGTTGGTTTCCGATTGCGCGACGGTGACGATCACCGCCCTGCCGCCGCCGCCGCCCGCGGGTGCCGACGTGGTCGTCGTCAACGACGTGGACATGTGGTCGGCCGGGTATGGCATGAGCGCGGGCAATCAGAAGTTCTTCGAGAACCTCGTCGGCTACACCGCGGCTGGCCCCAGAGCCGGAGGCCACACGGTGATGTCCTGGACCGGCGCCAGTTCCGGCTGCGGTGCAGGCTGCAACTTGAATGGCGGGTGGTACACCGAGGCGGTCACGACCAAGCTCACGAGCCTCGGGTATACCCTGGTCGACGATAGCGGCTCGTTCGCCAGCATTCCGGCGGACGTCAAGGTGATCTTCATCTGGATGCCGAGGGAGACGCTGGGCACGGCTGACCTGAACGCGCTCAAGCAGTTCGCGTCCGAGGGCGGACGTCTGGTCGTCGTCGGCGAGAACGGCTTCTTCTACGGGGATGAGGGCATCGCGATCGAGAACGAGCTCCTGGCCAGCCTGGGATCTCAGCTCGTCAACCAAGGGGACTGCTACTTCGGGTTCGGGACTGCCGAGAGCAGCCACCAGCTCGTGGCCGGTGTCGCGCAGGTCGAGCTGCCCTGCGCGTCCACCATGACGCCCGGGACCAACGACTACACCGTGGTGCGCGACGAGGTGTCGGGCAAGACGATCATCGCGGTGACCAGAATCGATCTGACGCCGATCCCCTAGCAGGGGCCGCGTTGGCAGGGACACGAGCAGTCATCCGCCGTTCGCGGGTGACTGCTCGGTCTGTGTGTGAGGCTCTGTCTGGTGCCTCGCTCAGGGGCTCGGACGTCTCCCTTGCGTCGGTTCCTGGCAGGGGGCTTCCCGGAGGGCTCCCCTAGCCAATGTCACGCGGCCATACCATCTTGAGACGTCCATGTACGCGCCCTCCCTGCCAGTCAAGGAAGCCGCGCCAGCCCACCCGCTGGATCTTCGCCGCGCCTTCGCGGCGACGCTCCTGGCGTGTGTCGCCGCTGTCGTTCCGCTCTACGCCCAGGGTGCCATCGATCCCAACGTAGCGCCACGCGCCGCTGCGCTCGAGCGCGAGGGCGAGCGCCACATGGCGATCGATCTCCTCGGCCGCTACCTCGCCACCGCCCCGGACGACGGCCGAGCCTGGCTTCAGCTCGGCCGCTTCTATCTCTCCGACGCGCGCGACTGGCACCAGCACGGCCATCGGGGCACCCCCGACGGTCTCCTCTACGTCGATTTTGCCGGGACGGCACTCGAGCAATCCATCCGCCTGGCGGTCGACTCCGGCGTGATCTTCCGTGGCATCGCCGAAGTCGAGCGGGCCCTGATCATGGTCGAGCAGATGGGGTGGGCCGCGGCTCGCGGCAGTCTCGGCCGGGAGCGCGCGCCGCAGATGCCCCCGTTCGTGCTGGAGCTGGGCGCGAACCTGCTGGCGTCGTGTCCCGCGGGCGGCGTGCTCCTGACCGGCGGCGACCTCGAAGCGCTCTCGGTCTGGTACGGCAGCATGGAACAGCCCTCCCTCGACGTCCTCCCGATCCGCCCCGATCTGTACGCGACCGACTCGATCTACCGCCAGCGCATGGCGCAGGCGATGGGCGTGGATCCCTCGCTGCCGGTCCAGCGGGCGCTGGGCGACGTGGCGCCGCGCCGCACGCTGTGCCTGAGTCCCGGCACCGACAGCGCCGCCGCGCCCGCGCTCGCGTGGGTGCCGTACCGGCTGGTGCGGGTGAGCCGCCCCGCCGTGCCCGGAACCGAAACGATGAGCGTCAACGAGCTGCTGAAGGCCGTCCGGCAGAACCCGTCCCCCTGGGTGGTGGACGTGCGCGGCGTGTACGACCGCGCGGCGGACCACAACCTCATGCTCTGCAGCAGCCTCCTCCTCCTCTTCGGAGATACGCCCCCGCCCGCCTGCCAGCCGTGAAGCGGGTGCTCGTCGCCAATCGCGGGGAGATCGCCCTCCGCGTCATTCGCGCATGCCATGAAGAAGGACTGGAAGCGGTGGCGGTCTACTCGGCCGCCGACCGCGCCGCCGCGCACGTGCGCGCCGCCGACCGCGCCGTCGAGATCGGTCCCGCCGCTCCCTCCGACAGCTACCTCCGGGCCGACCGCCTGGTACAGGCCGCGCTCGACACCGGCGCGGAGGCGATTCATCCGGGCTACGGCTTCCTCGCGGAGCGGGCCTCGTTCGCCGCCGCGGTCGAGGAGGCCGGCCTCATCTTCGTCGGGCCGCCCGCGTCGGCCATCCGCGCCATGGGCGACAAGACCGAGGCTCGCCGCCGGATGCGCGACGCCGGTGTCCCCGTGGTGCCCGGTGGGCACGAGCCGATCACCGAGCCGGATGTGGCTCGCCGCCTCGCGGAGGAGCTCGGCTATCCCGTGCTGGTGAAGGCGGCGGCGGGTGGTGGCGGGAAGGGAATGCGCGTCGTGCGTACGCCCCAGGAGCTCGCGCCGGCACTCGAGACCGCCGCGTCCGAGGCGCGCAAGGCGTTCGGCGATGCGAGCGTGTACCTGGAAAAGCTCATCGAGCGCCCCCGCCACGTGGAGATCCAGATCCTCGCCGATCGGGAGCGCACGATCCATCTCGGCGAGCGGGAATGCTCGGTACAGCGGCGCCATCAGAAGCTGGTCGAGGAGGCGCCGTCGCCGGCGGTGAATGCCGAGCTGCGCGAGTGGATGGGCTCGGCCGCGGTCGCGGCCGCGGAGGCGGTGGGCTATCTCGGCGCCGGTACGTGCGAGTTCCTGCTCGCCGCGGATCGCTCGTTCTACTTTCTGGAGATGAACACCCGCATCCAGGTGGAGCATCCCGTCACCGAGCTGGTGTATGGCGTGGACCTGGTGCGGGAACAGCTCCGCATCGCGGCCGGTGGCGCGATGCGCATCCCGCCGCGCTGGCTGGAGCCGCGCGGGTGGGCGCTGGAGTGCCGGATCACCAGTGAGGATCCGGCCAACGGATTCCTCCCCTCCACGGGACGCATCGAGCGGTTGCGCGTTCCCGGCGGTCCCGGCGTGCGCTGGGACGGCGGGGTCGAGAGCGGCGATGAGGTCACCCTCTTCTACGACTCGCTGCTGGCCAAGCTCATCGTGTGGGCGCCCGACCGCCTGCAGGCGGTGGACCGCATGGCGCGCGCGCTCGACGAGCTGGTGGTCGAGGGCGTCGTGACCAACCAGGGTTTCCACCGCCGGCTGATGGCCGACCGGCAGTTCCGCGACGGCGACATCGACATCCAGTTTCTCGATCGGCGTCCCGATCTCGCCGCGCCGTCGCTCTCCGACCGCGAGGCGCTCGATCTCGCGATCGCTGCGGCGCTCGCCGAGCACGAGGCGCGGTCCCTGCGCCGGCCGTCGGTCTCGGACGGCGACTCCGGCAACGGCAACTGGCTCAACCGCGCGAGGCTCGAGTCGCTGCGGTGACGGCGGTCCGCATCGTCCGACTTGCCACCGGTGGTGACGGGGTGGGCGGGCTGGAGGATGGGCGGACGGTCTTCGTGCCGCGGACCGGAGCGGGGGACCTGGTCGAGCTGAGCCAGGTGCGGACGTACCGGCGCTACGCCCGCGCGCGGATCGGTCGCCTGGTGGAGCCGTCCCCCGATCGGGTCGTCCCACCCTGCCCCCACTACGTGAAAGACGAGTGCGGCGGTTGCCAGCTCCAGCACCTCACGGCCGAGGCGCAGCGGGCGGCTCGTCGCGGATCCGTGGGCGACGCGCTTCGCCGGATCGCCCGCCTCGACGCGCCCGATCCCGAGATCGTGCCGGCGGAGCAGGAGTTCGGTTACCGCACCAAGATCACGCTGGCGGTGGATGAAGGCGGCCGCCGCATCGGTCTCCACCCGCTCGACCGTCCCGATCGCGTCTTCGAGCTGGGACACTGCCACATCACCCGCGACGAGCTGATGCATCTGTGGGCCGGGTTGCGAGCGCTCCGTTCGCTGCTGCCGGCGTCCCTCCGCCAGCTCGTGCTCCGGCTCGATCGCAATGGGGGCCGCCATGTGCTGCTGGTCGTCGATCCCGCGGCGAATGCGTGGCAGGGTGGGGCAGCGCTCGCGTCGGGGCTCGCCGGCCGCGGCCTCGACGCCACGCTCTGGATCCGGCCGGAAGATGGCGAGCCGCGACCGATCGACCTCCGGGCGGGAGAGCCGGAGCCCTATCCGGCGACCGTGTTCGAGCAGGTGAACCCCGCGATGGGCGACAAGGTCCGCGCGTTCGCGATCGACGCCCTGGGCGACGTGGCCGGGCGGCAGGCGCTCGACCTCTATGCCGGGATCGGCGAGACGACCGCGATCCTGGCCCGGGCAGGGGCCCGGGTCCAGAGCGTGGAATCCGACGCTCGCGCCGTGGCGGAGGCGGAGGCTCGCGGCCCAGCGGCCGAGCGCCTGGTGGGGCGGGTGGAGCGCGTGCTCGACCGGTTGCGTCGTCCCGACCTGGTGATCACCAACCCACCGCGCACCGGCATGGACGAGCGGGTCACCGCGGCGCTCGCGCGCTTCAGGCCCGAGCGGATCGTCTACATCTCCTGCGATCCCGCCACGCTGGCGCGCGATCTGAGCCGGCTGCCCGGCTACCGGTTGACCGGGGCGCTGGCCTTCGACTTGTTCCCTCAGACCGCGCACGTCGAGACCGTCGTGACTTTGGAGCACGCGTGAAATACATCGTCACCATCGCGGGGCGAACCTACGAAGTCGACGTGAACGGCGATCAGGTGGGCGTCGCCGGCAACAGCCACACCGCCGCGCTCCGCTCCTCGGCCGACGGGGTGTCGCGGCAGCTGATGATCGACGGGCGGCCGCGCGGGCTGACGATGCGGAGCCCCGGGCGCGGCCAGTGGACGCTCAATGTCGGCGGCGACCGCTGGGAGGCGGAGGTGATCGACGAGCGGACCCGGCATATCCGGAGCCTCACCGGCGCCGCGGACCAGGTCCGCGGCCCGGCCGCGCTGCGCGCGCCGATGCCGGGTCTGGTGGTTCGGGTGGTGGTCGAGCCGGGGCAGGAGGTCGCCGCCGGAATGGGCCTCGTGGTCCTGGAGGCGATGAAGATGGAGAACGAGCTCAAGGCTTCGGCGGCCGGAACCGTCACCGCCGTCCGCGCCCAGCCCGGCGAAGCGGTGGAAAAGGGCCAGGTTCTGGTGGAGTTCCAGTGAGGACCCCCCGACGCCCCGGGGCCTCCCCTTGACCCTCTCGCGTCAGACAGGCTATCTTGTGAGTCTGTTTCGGTTTGACCCCGTTTCGACCTTAAGCGGAACGGCTTCGGAAAACCCCAAAGCGGCAGCGCTCATGAAGACCTTTACGGCCACACCCGACGACATCACCCACGACTGGCATATCGTGGACGCCGCGGGCGTGCCGCTCGGCCGCCTGGCCAGCGTGGTGGCTCAGCTCATCCGCGGGAAGCACAAGCCCACCTACACGCCGCACATGGATGGCGGCGATTTCGTGGTGGTGGTGAACGCCTCGAAGGTGCGTCTCACCGGCCGGAAAGAGGAGAACAAGACGTACTTCTCCCACACCGGCTACATGGGGCACGAGCGGCACACGCGCGCGCGCGACCTCCTGTCCAAGCATCCCGATCGGGTGATCGAGAAGGCCGTGTTCGGCATGTTGCCCAAGAGCTCGCTGGCGCGGCAAAAGATGCGCACCAAGCTCAAGGTCTACGCCGGCGCGGAGCATCCCCACGTGGCGCAACAGCCCAAGCCGTTCTCCGTCACTCCCTCCAAGGCGAGCGCATGACCGCGGTACCCGAATTCCGCTGGCAGGCCGTCGGCCGGCGCAAGACCAGCGTCGCCCGGGTCTACCTGACCCCCGGCACCGGCAAGTGGGACATCAACGGACGGACGCTGGGTGACTACTTCCCCCGTTCATCCCTGGTCCAGCACATCCAGCAGTCCTTCACCGCCACCGACACGCTCGGCGCGTTCGACGTGCGGGCGCACGTGGATGGCGGCGGGCAGGCCGGGCAGGCCGGCGCTCTCCGGCTCGCGATCGCGCGGGCGCTGGTGGAGGCCGACGGGCAGCACCGCACCAAGCTGCGCACCTCGGGTCTGCTGACGCGGGATCCCCGCGCGGTGGAGCGGAAGAAGCCGGGTCGCCCGGGAGCGCGGAAGCGCTTCCAGTTCAGCAAGCGGTAGGAGTACTACCCTACCCGGCACCGCCGGGCGGGGATGTGCAGAAGGGCGGGTCCGCCTGACCGCCCAAACAACTCACACCGGCGGATTCCGCGCCTGGTGCCCCTGCGGGGGTTGGCGCGGAAGATGAACCCGGTGGACGAATAACCACTCGAATGGAAGGACGTCACACCCGCATGGCACAGCCGCTACTGCAGGACCTGCTCGAGGCCGGCGTTCATTTCGGCCACCAGACCCGCCGCTGGAACCCGAAGATGCGCCGGTTCATCTTCGCCGAACGGTCGGGCATCTACATCATCGATCTCCAGAAGACCCTTCGTCAGATCCAGAAGGCCCAGGAGCTGCTCCGCAGCGTGGTCCTCAAGGGCGAGGGCGTCCTCTTCGTGTGCACCAAGAAGCAGCTCAAGGCCATCGTGCAGGCCGAGGCGCAGGCCGCCGGCGCCTTCTACGTGACCGAGCGCTGGCTCGGCGGCATGCTCACCAACTTCCAGACGGTAAAGAAGCAGATTCGCCGGCTCCGGGAGCTGGAGCAGGGCTCGGCCGACGGCGACTTCGAGAACTACACCAAGAAGGAAAAGCTGCTCTTCGAGCGCGAGCGGGTGAAGCTGAGCCGCAACCTCGAGGGCATCAAGCTGCTCGGCCGGCTGCCGGGCGCGCTGTTCATCGTGGACGCCAAGAAGGAGAAGATCGCCGTCGCCGAGGCCAACAAGCTCGGCATTCCGGTGGTCGCGATCGTGGATACCAACGCCGATCCCGACGTCATCACCGTCCCGGTGCCGGGCAACGACGACGCGATCCGTTCGGTCTCCCTCATCACCGCGGCGCTCTCCGATGTGATCAAGGAGGCTCGCGCCCAGATGCCGATGCGCGAGGTGGCCGAGGATCTCGAGGCGGAGACCTACAGCACCGACGCCGGCTCCGAGGGCGATTCCGAAGCCGACCGCAAGCGCCGGCGGCCGCGGCGGAAGCGCCGGCCCAAGCCGGAGGCCATCGCGGCCCGGCTCAAGACCGATGCCGAGGGCGGCGCAGAGACACCAGCCCCGGCCGGGGCCGGCGACGTCGGCGCGTAAGCGCGGCGGACCGGATCCGTGAGAGCCTCCGCCGCTCCTGGCCCGTGCGGGCCGTGAGCGGCGGTCTTACTATTCAGCCCGAGGTTTACCAGAGGAAGCCATGGCAAGCGCGACGATTTCCCCGAAAGATGTGAGCGAGCTCCGGGCCCGCACCGGCGCGGGCATGATGGATTGCAAGCGGGCGCTGGAAGAGGCCGGCGGCGACATGAACAAGGCCGCGGAGATCCTGCGCAAGAAGGGGATCGCCAAGGCCGAGAAGCGCGCCGGCCGGGTCGCGTCGCAGGGGCTGGTGGTGAGCTACATCCATCACAATGCGCAGGTCGGCGTCCTGCTCGAGCTCAACTCCGAGACCGACTTCGTGGCGCGCAACGAGGCCTTCGGGCAGCTCGCGCGCGACCTCGCGCTGCACGTGGCCTCCGCCGATCCGATGGGCGTGAACCCTGAGGACATTCCGGCGGATCTGCTGGAGCGCGAGCGGCGCATCGCGGAGGAGCAGGTCGCGGCCGAGGGGAAGCCGGAGAACATCCGGGCCAAGATCGTGGACGGGAAGATCAAGAAGTTCGTGGCGGAACGGACGCTGCTGGAGCAGCCCTACGTGCGCAACGACAAGATCACCGTGGGCGAGCTGATCAAGGAGGCGTCCGGCAAGCTCGGCGAGGCCATCTCGGTCCGCCGCTTCGCCCGGTTCCAGATCGGGGCCGCCTGATGGCCCTCGCCTACACCCGCGCCCTGCTCAAGCTGTCGGGCGAGGCGTTGGCGGGGGAGAGGGGAAGCGGCCTCGACTTTCACGTGGTCGAGGCTTTTGCGGAGGAGATCAAGGCGGTGCACGCCCTCGGCGTGCACCTCTCGCTCGTGGTGGGCGGCGGCAACATCATCCGCGGCGCCACGGCCAGCCGGGAAGGCCTCGACCGGGTCTCCGCCGACTACATGGGCATGCTCGCCACGGTCATCAACGCCCTGGCGCTCCAGGACGTGCTGGAGAAGATCGGCGTGGACACGCGGGTGATGACGGCCGTGCGGATGGAATCGGTGGCCGAGCCCTACATCCGCCGGCGCGCCATCCGCCACCTGGAAAAAGGGCGGCTGGTCATCTTCGCCGCGGGCACCGGCAATCCGTTCTTCTCCACCGACACCGCCGGCGTACTCCGGGCCCTCGAGATCGAGGCGCAGGTGATCCTCAAGGCCACCAACGTGGACGGGATCTACACCAGCGATCCCCGGAAGGATCCCAACGCCACGTTCATCCGCGAGCTGACCTACCAGGAAGCGATCATCAAGAACTACGCCGTCATGGACGCCAACGCGTTCGGGCTCTGCAAGGCCAACCAGCTGCCTATCGTGGTCTTCAACATCAACCGTCCCGGCGCCATCAGACGCGTTCTCGAAGGCGACCAGGACATCGGAACCATCGTCCGATGAGCACCATACCCGAGCTGGTCAAGCACGCGAAGGAGCTGATGCACAAGGCGATCGACGCCACCAAGCGTGAGGTCGCCGGCATCCGCAGCAACAAGGCCACGCCCAACCTGCTCGACCTCGTCCGGGTCGAGGCCTACGGCAACACCGTCCCCATCAATCAGGTGGCGATGGTCGCGGCCCCGGAGCCCCGCCTCCTCACCGTGCAGCCGTTCGACAAGTCCTTGTCGCAGGCGATCGAGAAGGCCATCCGCGACGGCGGCCTCGGGCTCAACCCCGCGACGCAGGGCAACCTGATCCGGGTGCCGCTGCCGGTGCTCTCCGAGGAGCGGCGCAAGGAGCTGGTGAAGGTGATCCACAAGCTGGCCGAGGACGGGCGCATCGCCGTGCGCCACGCGCGCACCGACGCGCTCTCGCGGGTGAAGAAGCTCGAGCACATCTCCGACGACGACAAGACGCGGGCGGAGAAGGACATCCAGAAGCTCACCGACGAGCACATCAAGCAGATCGACGGCCTGATGCACGCCAAAGAGGCCGAGATCATGGAAGTCTGACGGATGAGCGACGTCCCTCATCACATCGCGATCATCATGGACGGCAACGGGCGCTGGGCCGCCGGCCGGGCGCTGCCCCGTCCGCTGGGGCATCATGCCGGCATGAGCTCGGTGCGCGAGGTGGTGGAGGGCTGTCTCGAGGCGGGCGTCTCCGTGCTCACGCTGTTCGCGTTCAGCCAGGAGAACTGGCAGCGCCCGGCGGGTGAGATCGAGGCGCTGATGAGCCTGCTCGAGGAGTATATCGCCCGGGAAGTGAGCGAGCTCCGCCAGCAGGGCGTGGCCGTCCGGATCCTCGGCGACCTCGACCGACTCAGCGGCGGCGCCCGCCGCGCGGTGGATCGGATCGTGGCGGAAACCGCGGGCGGCACCCGCCTCGCGCTCAATCTCTGCATCTCCTACGGCTCGCGCTCCGAGATCGTGCACGCCGCCCGCCTGCTGGCGGAGGACGTCGCGGCCGGCCGGATCGTGCCCGCCGAGATCGACGAGACGGCGTTCGCCCGCCGGCTCTACACCGCCGAGTGGCCCGACCCCGACCTGCTCATCCGGACCTCGGGCGAGATGCGGATCTCCAACTTCCTCCTCTGGCAGCTCGCCTACGCCGAGTTGTACGTGACGCCGGTGCTCTGGCCCGACTTCACCCGCCAGCATCTCTTCGAGGCCATCCTGGAGTTCCAGCGGCGCGACCGTCGGTTCGGGCGCGTCCCGGCCTGATGGCGTCCGAGCTGGTCCGCCGAGTCGGGTTCGCGGCCATCGCGATCCCGCTCGCGCTCGCCATCACGTGGTACGGCGGCTGGCCGTTCGCGCTGCTGCTCAGCCTCGCCACCGCGCTCGGCACCGCCGAGCTGTTCGGGCTCGCCGAGCGGGTAAGCATCCGGCCGGCACGGCAGCTCGGCATCGCCACCGCGGCCGCGCTTCCGGTGCTCACCTGGCTGGCCCTGTCGGTGCCCGGCATCGGCGCCGATGTGGATCAGGGCGGGCTGTACTTCGGCGCTCTCTGGCTCGTCGCGCTGCTCTGCTGGGCCCTGGCGGCGCGCGCGCCGACCGGCCGGCCACTCGAAGCTGTCTCGGTCACGCTGCTGGGCGTGTTGTACACCGGCGCGCTGCCCGCGTTCGCGGTGATCATCCGTCACGTCGATCTGCCGGTGCGGAGCTGGGCCGGCGCGTGGCTGGTGTTCTTCCCGCTGATCGTCACCTGGATCTGCGATACCGCGGCGATGTTCGGAGGCCGTACCTTCAAGGGGCCCAAGCTGGCGCCGACCGTGAGCCCGGGAAAGACCAGGTCCGGGGCGGTGCTCGGCGTGATGGGCGCGGTGGCCGTGGCGCCCCTCTTCTCCGAGTGGATCTTTCCGAAGGTGGGCATCGAGCTGGGCTTCGGGCCGGCGGTGGCGATCGCCGCGGTGCTGTCGGTGGTGGGGCAGGTCGGTGATCTCGCCGAGTCGCTGGTCAAGCGCCAGGCGGGGGTCAAGGATTCGAGCCGGCTCATTCCGGGCCACGGCGGTGTGCTCGACCGGCTCGACTCGCTCTATTTCGTGGTGCCGGTGACCGCGGCGATGTACCGGTATTTCGAGGTGATCAGGTGAACGGCAACGGCGGGAGGCGCGGAGTGGCGGTGCTGGGCTCCACCGGCTCGGTGGGGCGCAGCACGCTCGACGTGCTCCGGCGCCAGCGGGATCACTTCGAGGTCGTCGCCCTCACCTGCGGCCGGAACCGCGAGGAGTTCGAGCGGCAGGTCGCCGAGTGGCGGCCCGCCTTCGCCGGACTGGCGGTGCCCGGTGCCGACGAGCGCTGGCCCTGCGGGCCGGACGTGCTGGTCGAAGCCGCCACCCATGCGGACGTGGACATCGTCGTGAACGCGGTGGTCGGCGCGGCCGGGCTCGACGCTACCCTCGCCGCGCTTCGGGCGGGGAAGCGGGTGGCGCTGGCCAACAAGGAAAGCCTGGTCATGGCCGGGGACCTCGTGGTCCAGGCGGCCTGCGCCGGCGGCGGCGAGATCGTGCCGGTGGACTCCGAGCACAGCGCGGTGCTTCAGTGCGTGGCCGGCCGGGACGCCGGGCTGGGCCGCTTGATCCTGACGTGCTCCGGGGGGCCGTTCCGGGAATGGCCTCACGAGCGGATCCGCGAGGCCACCGTAGAGGAGGCGCTGCGGCATCCGACCTGGCGGATGGGTCAGAAGATCACGGTCGACAGCGCCACCCTGGCCAACAAGGCACTCGAGGTGATCGAGGCCCACTACCTGTTCCGGCTCGGCTACGATGCGCTGGAGGTCGTGGTCCATCCGCAGAGCATCATCCATGCGTTCGTCGAGTTCTGCGACGGGAGCGTCATCGCCCAGCTGGGCTTCCCGTCCATGGAGCTGCCGATCCTGTACGCGTTGACGCATCCCGGCCGCCTGCCCGACACCGGCGTCCGGAGGCTGGACCCGGTCGCCGCCGGGCCGCTCACGTTCGAGCCGGTCAGGCGGGACGTCTTCCGGGCGCTGGACGCCGGCATGGCCGCCGGTCGCGCCGCGGGCACGGCGCCTGCCGTGTTCAACGCGGCCAACGAGGTGGCGGTCGCCGCCTTCCTGGATGGAGCGATCCCCTTCGGGCGGATCAGTGAGATCATCGAGCGGGTGCTGGAAGCGCACGCACCCGCCCCCGCCACCGCGGTGGAAGCGGTGCGCGAGGCCGACCGTTGGGCGCGATCGCGTGCCCGTGAGCTCGTGAGGACTTAAGTGCTGACGACTATTCTCGCTCTCATCATCGTGCTCGGCGTGCTGATCTTCATCCACGAGGCCGGCCACTTCCTGGCCGCCAAGTGGGCGGGGATCTACGTGCATCGCTTCTCGCTCGGCCTCGGGTCGCCGATTCCCTGGCTGACCTTCCGCCGCGGCGAGACCGAGTACTCGATCTCCTGGCTTCCCCTCGGCGGCTACGTGAAGATGGCCAGCCGGGAGGAGGACGTGACCAGCTCCGCGCTGGAGGGCGGCCACGTCGAGGCCCAGGTGCCACCGGATCGCGTGTTCGAGGCGAAGCCGGTCTGGAAGCGGATGGTGGTGATCCTGGCCGGCGTGACGATGAACGCGCTGTTCGCATGGCTGGCCTTCTCGTTCCTGGCGGGCAAGAACGGACGGCAGATCGATCCCACGACGACGGTGGGCCAGGTACTCGACGAAGCGGTGCCGCCGGGCGCGGAGGCGCTGCGGGAGATCCCGATCGGCTCGAAGATCGTCGCGATCAACGGCCGGCCGGTGTCCTCCTGGAACGACGTCACCGATCAGATCGCCAACGCGCCCGAGCAGGAGCTCAGGATCGAGCTGGAGGGCGGCAAGACCGTCGTGCTCCCGATCCATCCGGACGCGCTGGAGGGACGGCTCAAGGCCACCCAGGCGATCCAGCCGCATCGCCTGGCCGTCATCGGCGCGGTGCTGCCCAGCCGGCCGGCCGCGCGCGCCGGCCTGGCCGCGGGCGATACCATCGTCGGGTTGAACGGACAGCCGATCGGCCAGTGGTACGATGTGCTGGCGGGGCTGCAGCGGAACACCGGCGAGCCGATCTCGATGGAGATCGGCAATCAGCACCGGGCGTCGCACGGTCAACCTGACGCCCGAGGTGCAGACCATCGAGGGACTCGACGGCAAGCCCCAGAAGGTGGGCCGGGTGGGGATCTCGGTGAAGCTCGATGTCCGGTCCGAGCCGCTGGGCCCGGTGGACGCGCTCGAGGAGGGATGGACCGCGACGGTGTCGTCGTCCACCCAGATCGTGCGCACGGTCCGGGGATTGTTCAGTGGCCGGATTTCCCGGCGCGAGGTCGGCGGTCCGATCATGATCGGCCAGCTCGCCGGCGAGAGCGCCCGCATGGGCCTGGACCCCTTCCTCGCCTTCATGGCCCTGATCTCCATCAACCTGGCGGTCCTCAACCTGCTGCCGGTGCCGGTTCTGGACGGGGGCCAGTTCCTCTTCCTGCTGGCGGAGGCGGTGATTCGGCGGCCGTTGCCGCTCCGCCTGCGGGAGCGGCTGACCGCGGTGGGGATGGTGCTGATCGTGCTGCTGATGGGGTTGGCGTTTTCGAACGATATCCGGCGGCTGTTTGGGGGGTAGGTGGGCTCCCCTTGCCCCACTCCCCAAACTCGGGTTATTCTTCACAGCTACAATGGATTACGACGTTTTGAACCCAAGAGGAACAGCAGCATGAGCTTCGACAAGCCAGGGACGATGGCCAAGCATCAGGCGCACCCGACGGATACCGGGTCTACCAAGGTGCAGGTCGCCCTGCTCACCGAGCGGATCAACTCCCTCACCGACCACTTCCGGACCCACGCCAAGGACCATCACGGCCGGCGGGGACTGCTGAAAATGGTCGGCACCCGCCGCCGCCTGCTGACCTATCTGAAGCGGAGCGATCTCCAGACCTACCGGGCGCTCATCGAGCAGCTTGGTCTCCGCCATTAAGCCGTTTGTTCGCCAGAGGGCGTCCCGATCCAACGCATCGGGACGCCCTCTCTGCATTGATGTGTTCAGGCAGCAAAGAAACCAGAGCCCACAGAGAGAGAGAAGGCAGTGACAGCGCAAAGGATCGAGACCCAGTTCGCCGGACGTCCCCTCGTCATGGAGACCGGCCAATGGGCAAGACAGGCCGCCGGCTCCGCGGTAGTCCGGTACGGCGACACGATGGTGCTGGCCGCGGTAACCGTCTCACCCAACATCTCCACCCTCCCGTTCTTCCCCCTTACCGTCGAGTATCGCGAGAAGACCTACGCCGCGGGCAAGATCCCCGGCGGGTTCCTCAAGCGTGAGGGCCGGCCCTCGGACAAGGAAATCCTGGCGAGCCGTCTGATCGACCGCTCGATCCGGCCGCTCTTCCCCGAGGGGTTCAAGAACGAAGTCCAGGTGTTCGTCACGGTGCTCTCGGCCGACCAGGAGAACGACGCCGACATCCTCGGCGTGGTGGCGGCCTCGACGGCGCTCAGCCTCTCGCCGGTGCCGTGGAACGGGCCGCTGGCCGCCGTGCGGGTGGGCCGGGTCGAAGGCAACTGGATCCTCAACCCCACCTTCCAGCAGCTCGAGTTCTCCAGCATCGACCTGGTCGTGAGCGGCTCCGCCGACTCGGTCGTCATGGTGGAGGGCGGCTCGCTCGAGGTCTCCGAGGCCGAGATCCTCGAGGCGCTCAAGGTGGCGCAGAAGGGGATCCGCGAGGTGATCGGGCTGGAGAAGCAGCTCATGGACAAGGCGGGCGCCAAGCCGAAGCTGGCGTGGGTCAAGGCGGAGATCGACGCGGAGCTCCAGGGCCGCGCCACCGACGCCGCCGAGAACGCGATGGCGCAGGCGATCAACGCGGCCGACAAGGCCTCGCGGTCCGCGGGCGTGAAGAGCGTGAAGGACAAGACGCTCGCCGCCCTGCTGGCCGACTATCCCGAGCGCGGGCGCGAGATCTCGAACCATCTCGAGGACATCGAGTACCGCGTCATGCGGAAGCAGGTGCTGGACAAAGGTGAGCGGGTGGACGGACGCGACCTCGACACCATCCGGCCGATCAACATCGACACCGGCGTGCTGCCGCGTACGCACGGCTCCGCCGTGTTCACCCGGGGTCAGACCCAGGGGTTGGTCTCGGTCACGCTGGGCACCAGCGACGACGAGCAGCGGATCGACAGCATCGACGTGGCGGGCGAAACCACCAAGTCGTTCATGCTGCATTACAACTTCCCGCCCTATTCGACGGGCGAAGTGAAGATGATCCGCGGCACCAGCCGGCGTGAGATCGGGCACGGTGCCCTGGCCGAGCGCGCGCTGCAGCCGCTCCTGCCCCAGTACGAGGACTTCCCGTACACCTTGCGCGTGGTGTCGGAGATCCTCGAGTCCAACGGCTCGTCCTCGATGGCCACCGTGTGCGGCGGCTCGCTGGCGCTGATGGATGCGGGCGTGCCGATGAAGGCGCCCTGCGCCGGCGTCGCGATGGGCCTCATCAAGGAGAGCGAGAAGGTCGCGATCCTGACCGACATCCTGGGCTCCGAGGACCACCTCGGCGACATGGACTTCAAGGTCGCCGGCACGGAGAAGGGGATCACCTCGATCCAGATGGACATCAAGATCGAGGGCCTCGATCTCAAGATCATGGAGCAGGCGCTGGAGAAGGCCCGCCGCGGCCGGCTCCACATCCTCAAGGAGATGGCGAAGGCGCTTCCCGGTCCCCGGACCGAGCTGTCGCAGTACGCGCCGCGCATCTTCACGATGCAGATCAAGCCCGACAAGATCGGGGACGTCATCGGTCCCAAGGGCAAGACCATCCGGGGCATCCAGGACGCCACCGGGGCCAAGATCAGCATCGAGGACAGCGGCGTGGTGACGATCTCCGCGGTCGGCGGCGAGGCGGGCGAGAAGGCCCGCGCGATGGTCGCCGCGATCACCACCGAGCCCGAGGTCGGGCGGACCTACGAGGGGCCGGTCAAGAGCACCACGGCCTTCGGGGCGTTCGTCGAGATCCTCCCCGGCGTGGAGGGCCTGCTGCACATCAGCGAGCTCCAGCACGGCCGCACCGAGAAGACCGAGGACGTCGTCAAGAAGGGTGACATCGTCCAGGTCAAGCTGCTCGAGGTGGACGAGCGGGGCCGCATGAAGCTGTCCCGGAAGGCGCTGATCCCCAAGGAATAGCCCTTTCGTGGAAACCGAACTTCTCGACGAGGGGCTGCACCGGACCACCGCACCCAGCGGGCTGGTCGTCTACTCCGAATCGCTGCCGGGCGTGCGCTCGGCGGCGATCGGGATCTACATACGGACGGCCAGCGCCCACGAGCGCCGCGAGCAGATGGGGATCTCCCATCTGCTCGAGCACATGGTGTTCAAGGGCACGGAGCGGCGCAGCGCCCGCGACCTGGCGATGGAGCTGGAGGTGCGGGGCGGCAGCCTCGACGCCTACACCGGCCGCGACGCCACCAGCTACCAGGCCCACGCGCTCGACGCCGACCTTCCGCTGGCGGTGGACCTCCTCACCGATCTCGTGCGGCGCCCGCTGCTGCGCGAGAGCGATCTCGAGCCGGAGCGGGGCGTGATCCTGGAAGAGATCAACGGCGTGGCCGACACGCCCGACGATCTCGTGTTCGAGCTCCACGCCGCCACGCTCTGGCCCGACCATCCCTACGGCTACTCCATTCTCGGCACGCCCGATACGCTCGGCGCGCTCTCGGCGGACGACCTTCGCTGCCTGCACCAGACCGGCTACAACCGGGGCAACTGCGTGATCGCGGCGGCGGGCAACCTGGAGCACGACCGCCTGCTGGAGGTTCTGGAGCGGGAGGGCTGGTTCGAGGGCACGGCCCGGGAGCCCACCAGGCGGCCGGTGGCGCTCGAGCCGGCGGCACGGGGCGTGTCGCGGTGGGAGGAGCGGGACACCGCGCAGACCCACGTGGTGTTCGGCGCCGAGACCTTCCCGCTGCGCGATCCCCGGCGCTTCGCGCTCGCGATCCTGGTCAACGTCTTCGGCGGCGGCATGTCCAGCCGGCTGTTCCAGCGGGTGCGCGAGGAGCTGGGTCTGGCCTACGCGGTGTTCGCCTACAAGAGCTTCCACCAGAGCTCGGGCCAGCTCGGCGTGTACGTCGGCAGCCAGACCGCGAGCGCGGACCAGGCGGTGGACGCGATCCGCGCCGAGTACGACAAGCTGGCGCGCGAGGGTCTGCCGCGGGACGAGCTGGAGTCGGGCAAGCAGCAGCTCAAGGGACAGATCATGCTCTCCCTGGAGAGCCCGCTCGCGCGAATGGGCCGGCTCGCCGGGTTCAGTCTCCACGACGACCCCTACCGCCCGCTCGACCGCACGCTCGCCGAGATCGACGCGGTGACGGACGACCAGGTCGCGGCGGTGGCGGCGGAGTTCTTCCCGGCGGAGCGGCAGACGGTGATGCGGTTGGGACCAGCACCCAGAAAAGCGTAATCCACTCAGGAGCAGAGGCCCCGCATGCTCATCGGCGTCCCGAAAGAGATCAAGACCAACGAGAACCGGATCGCCCTCGTCCCCGCCGGCGCCGAAGCACTGACCGCCGCCGGCCACACGGTCTTCATCGAGCAGGGCGGCGGAATCGGCAGCGGCTTCCCGGACGACGCGTACACCGCTGTCGGCGCGAAGATCCTGCCCACCGCCGACGACGTGTGGAAGCAGGGCGAGATGATCATGAAGGTGAAGGAGCCGATCGCCGTCGAGTGGCCGCGCATGCGGAAGGGGCAGCTGATCTACACCTACTTCCACTTCGCGGCGGCGGAGGAGCTGACCAGGGCGGTCATCGATTCCGGCGCGGTCGCGGTCGCCTACGAGACGGTCCAGCTCGCGAGCGGCGAGCTGCCCCTGCTCACGCCGATGTCCGAGGTGGCCGGACGGATGTCGGTGCAGGAGGGGGCCAAGTACCTGGAGAAGGTGTTCGGCGGCAGCGGGATCCTGCTCGGCGGGGTGCCGGGCGTGGCGCCGGGCGAGGTCGTCATCATCGGGGGCGGCGTGGTCGGCATCAACGCGGCGAAGATGGCCGCGGGGCTCGGCGCCCACGTCACCATCCTCGACATCTCGCTCGACCGGCTCCGGTACCTCGACGACGTCCTCCCCGCCAACGTGGACACGGCCTACTCCAACCGTCACAACATCCTCGACGCCATCCGGCGGGCCGACCTGGTGATCGGGGCGGTGCTGCTCCCCGGCGCCAAGGCCCCCCACCTGGTGAAGCGGGCCGACCTCAAGCTGATGAAGCCCGGCTCCGTCATCGTGGACGTGGCGGTGGACCAGGGCGGCTGCGTGGAGACCATCAAGCCGACCACCCACGAGAACCCCACCTACTTCGTGGATGGCATCCTGCACTACGCCGTGGCGAATATGCCGGGCGGCGTGCCCCGGACCTCCACCCTGGCTCTCACCAATGCCACGCTCCCGTATGGACTTAAGCTGGCCAAGCTCGGGTGGCGTGCCGCCTGCAAAGCTGATCCGGCGTTGCGGTTGGGGCTCAACGTGGTCGAGGGTAAGGTGGTCTATCCGGGGGTCGCCGAGGCGTTCCACCTCCCCCTGACCGACGCCGGCACCGTCCTCTGATCCAGGTCCTGCTCACCCGCCTCCCCCATGGTGAGGGTCTCCCCGTGCCGAGCCTGGCCACCCCGGGCTCGGCGGGGTACGACCTCGCCAGCGCGGAGGCCGGCGTGCTCGCCCCCATGGAGCGGCGCCAGTTCGCCACCGGGCTCGCCATCGCGGTGCCCCCCGGCTACGAGTGTCAGATCCGGCCGCGGTCAGGCCTGGCGTTCAAGCATGGGATCACCCTGCCCAACACGCCGGCGACGATCGACAGCGATTATCGCGGGGAGATCAAGGTCATTCTGATGAATCTCGGGAACGAGCCCTTCGAGGTGACGAGGGGCATGCGGATCGCGCAGATGATCGTCGCGCGGGTCGAGCACGTCGAGTTTCAAGCGGTGGAAACGCTGCCGGCCTCGGTCCGCGGGGCGGGAGGGTTCGGCAGCACGGGGCGATAGTGGGGCGTTCACTCCCTTGAATGCGGAGACGGCCATTCGTTACCTTGTGACCCATGCTTCCGACTTCTTCTCGATGAAGCTTCCTTCTTTGAACTTTACGTCGTGGCTCCCCGCGAACGAAATCGCGGTGGACCTCGGCACGGCCAACACGCTCGTCTACGTGAAGGGCGAGGGCATCGTCCTCAACGAGCCCTCGGTCGTGGCCATCGAGAAGGCGACGGGGAAGATCAAGGGCATCGGCCTCGAGGCCAAGCGGATGCTGGGCCGCACGCCCGACGGCATCGTCGCCGTCCGGCCGCTGAAGGACGGCGTCATCGCCGACTTCGACGTCACCGAGAAGATGCTGCGGTACTTCCTCAAGACCATCATCGACAAGCACGTCTTCCGGGTGAAGCCGAAGGTCATCGTCTGCGTCCCGTCGGGCATCACCGAGGTGGAGCGCCGCGCGGTCCGCGACTCGGCGGAGACCGCCGGCGCCAAGCAGGTGCTGATGGTCGCGGAGCCGATGGCGGCCGCGATCGGCGTCGGACTCCCGGTCGAGACCCCCACCGGCAACATGGTGATCGACATCGGCGGCGGCACCACCGAGATCGCGGTCATCGCGCTCTCCGGCATCGTGTCCGACACCTCGATCCGCACCGGCGGCGACGAGCTGGACCAGGCCATCGTCCAGTTCATGCGCAAGAACTACAACCTGCTCGTCGGCGAGCCGACCGCGGAGGCGATCAAGATCAAGATCGGCTCCGCCGCCCCCACCGGGGACGAGCGGGAGATGGAAGTGAAGGGCCGCGACCTCGTCTCCGGCATCCCCAAGACCGTCCGGGTCCACTCCACCGAGATCCGCGAGGCGGTGCAGGAGCCGATCCAGCAGATCGTGGACGCGGTGCGCCGCGCGCTCGAGATCACCCCGCCCGAGCTGGCGAGCGACATCGTGGACCGGGGCATCGTGATGACCGGCGGCGGCGCCCTGATCCGCGGGCTCGACATCCTCCTGGCGCAGGAGACCGGGCTCCCCATCCACGTGGACGAGGATCCGCTCACCTGCGTCGTCCGCGGCACCGGGCGCATTCTCGACGACTACGAGAAATACCGCAGCGTCCTCTCCGCCTGAGCATGACCAGCGCGTCGGATCGCTCCTACACGCGCCGGGACACCGTGATGTTCCTCGCCTGCCTCGGCCTGTCGCTGGTGGGGCTCTTTTCGCCACAGAAGTGGGGCAACAGTATCGCGGACACCCTGCGCGGCACGGTGCTGGCGCCGCTCGTGTGGCTTCAGGCGCGCGCCGAGGAAGGGAAGACGAGCCGGGCCCGGCTCCGAGCCGTCACGGTCCAGCGTGACTCCGCGTCCTACCTCGCCCAGGGCATCCCCGCCCTCTCCGCCGAGAACGACCGCCTCCGCAAGCTCCTCGACCTGAGCCGCCGGGTCTCCAGTCCCTACGTGGCGGCCGAAGTCCTGCGCCAGTCCGTCGCGACGGACGGCCGGACCCTGCTGCTCGACGTGGGCCGGAGTGACCTCGTGTCGGAGTTCGATCCCGTCGTGGCCCCGGAAGGACTGATCGGGATGGTGGTGTCCGCGGGGCCGCGCTCCAGCACGGTGATGACGTGGGCGCATCCGGAGTTCCGGGTCGGCGCATTCACCGTCGGTGGGAACGCCAGCGGCGTCGTCGCGCCCTCGCTCTCCAGCATGGGCGCCCGAGGGCGCCCTCGAGTTCCGCGGGGTGCCGTACCGAGATTCGGTCACCAACGGGACGCTGGTGCTCTCCTCCGGGCTCGGCGGGGTCTACCCGCGGGGCATCCCGGTGGGTACGGTGATCGGGGTGGTCCGCGAGCAAGCCGGCTGGGAGCGGGTCTACCGGCTGATGCCGGCCGCCAACCCCGGCTCGGCGAGCCACCTGCTCGTGCTGGTGTCGTCCTCCGGCACCAGCCAGGAGCGCGCCTTCCCCAGCGACTCGGCGATCGAAGCGATGCGCCTCGACTCGATCGCCAAGGTGCGGGCGGCGGATTCGGTGGCCGCGGCGAAAGTCCGCCGCGCCGACTCGCTCGCCGCCGCGAATGCCGCCGCCAAGGCCCGGCGCGACTCGCTCGCCGCGGCGCGGCCCAAGCCGCCGGCGCCTGCGCCCGCCGCCCGCCCGCCTGCCAGGCCCGATTCGGCGCCCGCGCCGAGAGACACCACCCGGTGACCGCCACGCGCGCCAACCGGATCCAGCTCGCGCTGGTGATGGCGCTGCTGGTGCTGCTCCATTTCTATCTGCGGCCGCGGCTCTGGAGCGCGCGGGTGAGTCCCGACTTCCTGCTCATCGCGCTGGTGTTCTTCGCCATGCGGGCGGGACCCGGAGCGGGGGCGGTCGCCGGATTCATCGTCGGGGTCATCAACGACTCGCTCACGCCGGCCGCGTTCGGCGCCGGCGCGCTGGCGCACACGATGGTCGGATACCTCGCGGCGTGGGGACGGGCGGTGTTCTTCGCCGACAATCTGCTGGTGAACGCCGCGTTCGTCGCGGTGGCGCTCTGGGTGCGCGATCTGGTCCTGTTGATCGCCAGCGGCACGTCCCAGGGCCGCCTGTTCCTGGAGCTGACCCTGAACAGTCCGCTCCAGGCGATCTCCACCGGCGGTGTTCGCGCTGCTGGTGCTGGCGGCGTTCCGCGAGTGGTTCGCCATCAGGCTCGACGTATGAACGGCTTCGACTCCTACCGCGTCCGCGAGCGCGCCGACGTCGCCCAGTGGGTACTGGTCGCGACCTTCGTGCTGCTGATCGGCGCGTTCTTCCGGACCCAGGTCATCCAGCACGAGAAGTTCCAGCTCCGGGCCGAGACCAACCGCCTGCGCCCGATTTCGCTCACCGCGCCGCGGGGCACCATCTTCGACCGGAACGGCAACGTCATCGCCGAGAACGTGCCGGGCTACTCGGTCAAGGTGCTGGCGCCGTCGGTGGACTCTCTGCGGGCCCTGCTCGCCCGGATCGGCCGGTTCGTGCCGATCGACACGGCCGAGGTCGAGGAGGTGGTGCGCCGGTACAGCCAGGCTCGCTACCAGCCCGCCGTGGTCTTCGGCGACGCCACCTTCGAGACCATCGCGCGACTGGAGGAGCACCGGGCGGTGCTGCCGGGACTCGTGATCCAGTCGGAGCCCAAGCGGCTGTACCCGGCCGGCAAGGCGGTGGCGCACCTGGTCGGGTACGTCTCCGAGGTCACCGAGAACGACCTCACCGCCAACCGCTTCCCGGGCGCCGAGCTCGGGACCATCGTCGGCAAGGCGGGGCTGGAGCGGCAGTACGACGACTCCCTGCGCGGCATCGAGGGCGTGCGGTACATGGAGGTGAACGCGCGCGGACGCCTGGTGCGCGAGGACGCGGGCGGCGCGTCGCTGCAGCCCACGCCGGGGCAGCCGATCGTCACCACGATCGACCTCGAGCTCCAGCGCTATATCGACAGCATCTGGCCGGCCGGCACCCGCGGCGCGATGGTGGCGATGACACCCGGCGGGCAGATCCGGGCGCTCTACTCCTCGCCCTCCTACGATCCGAACGTCTTCGTCGGCGGCATCTCCCGGGCCAACTGGCGCGCGCTGAACGACGACGAGGCGCGCCCGCTGCTCAACCGCGCCATCCAGACGCGGTACCCCCCGGCCTCGCCCTTCAAGCTGGCCATCGGCGCCATGGCGCTGAAGCGCGGCCTGATCGGGCTCGACACCCACATGCCGACGCCGTGCCGGGGCGGCATGCGCCTGGGCAACCGGGTCTTCCGCTGCTGGAAGAAGGAAGGGCACGGCTCGCTCGACCTGATCGGCGCGGTGGCCAAGAGCTGCGACGTGTACTTCTACCAGGTGGGTCTGCGGCTCGGACTCAAGGCGATCATGGAGGACGGCGTCCTCATGGGGTTCCGCGACCCCAGCGGGATCGACCTCGGAGAACGAGAAGAATCCGATCTGGCCGGCCTCGACCGCGTACTTCGACAAGCTGTACGGACCGCGTTACTGGAGTCCGCCGGCAACCACACTGAACTTCTCGATCGGCCAGGGTGAGATCACCGAGACGCTGATCAACATGATGAAGTTCTATGAGGGCCTGGCGAGCGACGGCAGGTCCTCCACTCCGTACATCGTCCGGCCCACCTCGACCAAGACGGTGGATCTCGGACTCAACGCGGCGCAGCTCGACGGCCTCAGGAATTCGCTGATCGCCGTGGTGGAGCGGGGCACCGCGGCGGCGAGCCGGTTCCGGGACCTCGCGGTGGCCGGCAAGACCGGCACCGCGCAGAACTCCCACGGGAAGGACCACGGGTGGTTCATCGGGTTCGCCCCGGCGGACAAGCCGGAGCTGATCATCGGCGCGATCATGGAGTTCGCCGAGCACGGGTCCAGCGTCGCGCCGTACGTGATCCGAACCCTGCGGCGGCAGCTGCTCGGCCCCGACACGGTCGGGACGATCAAGATCAAGGCATTGCTCGACGAGACGGTGGCCCAGGATACCGCTCCCCGGCCGGTCGAGCTCAACCCCGACTCCGCCGCCGCCCGGGCGCTGGAAGACTCGATCCGGCGGACCGCGCCCGTGACGCCGGTGGATGACTCGCTACCCGGTCCGCCGGAGCGGCCATGAGAGGACCGACCATAGACCGCCAGCTCTTCCTGGTGAGCGCCGGCCTCATCCTGTTCGGCCTTCTCACCCTCTACTCGGCGGGGCAGACCGACGTGCCGACCCGCGCGGCCGGCGTGTGGCACCGCCAGTTCGTCTGGGTCGGGATCGGGATGGTCGCCGCGACGGTCGTGTTCCACGTGTCGCCCAGGCTGCTGGAGTGGCTGGCACCGGCGCTGTACGGATTCAGCGTGTTCCTCCTGGTGCTGGTGCTGCTGATCGGCACCGGCGCCGGCACGGCCCAGAGCAGCAGCAGCTGGCTGTCGGTCGGCGGGCACCAGATCGGCCAGCCCTCGGAGCTGGCCAAGGTCGCGACGGTCCTCATGCTCGCCCGATACCTCTCCGGCCGGCGCGAGCCGCCCCGGTCGCTGCGCGACCTGCTGGTCCCGGGCATGATCGTCGGCGTGCCGTTCCTCCTGGTGCTCAAGCAGCCGGACCTCGGCAGCGCGATCGTCTTCGTGGGGATCGCCTTCGCGATGCTGTTCTGGGCGGGCGTGCGGCCCCGGCTCCTCTTCCTGCTGGCCTCGCCCGGACTGAGCCTGCTGCTGGCGTTCAACGACTGGACCTGGGGCGCCTGGATGGTGCTCTTCACCGCGCTGCTGTTCGTGTGGCGCCCGTACATCTCCGACGCGTTGGTGGTCTGGTTCATGAACGTGGCGATGGGCGCCATCGCGCTGCCGCTCTGGAAGCGGCTGGCGCCCTACCAGCAGAACCGGCTGCTCACGTTCCTCAATCCCGAGGTCGATCCCCGGGCCGCGGGCTATCACGCGATCCAGTCGCGGGTGGCGATCGGCTCGGGGGGATGGTTCGGGACGGGGTACACCGACGGCCCGCAGAAGCGGCTGGCGTTCCTGCCGGAGCAGCACACCGACTTCGTCTTTCCGATCGTCGGCGAGGAGCTGGGGTTCGTGGGCGTGCTGGTGGCCCTGGTGCTGTTCCTGGCCCTGTTCCTGACGCTGCTCCGGATCTCCCGCCGGGCCACCGATTCGTTCAGCAGCCTGCTGATCTTCGGGATCCTGGGTCTGCTCTTCACCCACGTCTACGAAAATGTCGGGATGACGGTGAACCTCATGCCGATCACCGGCATTCCGCTGCCGTTCTTCTCCTATGGCGGATCGTTTTTCGTGATCTGCAGCCTCTGCCTGGGCCTGGCCTTCCGGGTCGCGAACGACTCCCGGCAGTCAGGCTATCCCGATATCTGACAAGGGCTTACAGGATGGGCCCTAGCGCGCCGGGGCCGGATGGCAGAGATTCCATCGGTTCCGGAGCCGCTGTCCCCTCTGTTCGGGTGATCCCCATTTCCTATGGCCGTGATGGCATGGTTTAAGAAGGAACGAAAGCCACGCACGTCGCAGCGGGAACGTCTCGAGATCCCGCCCGATGCCTGGGAGAAGTGCGACGGTTGCGGGCACATCGATCTGCGCGAGAAGTTCGAAAAGGCGCTGAACGTCTGCCCGGAATGCGGGCGGCATCGCCGCATCTCGGCGGACGAGTACATCGAGATCCTCACGGATCCCGGCTCCTGGCGCGAGCTGTACGCCGACCTGCGCTCGGTGGACCCCCTGCATTTCGAGCACTATGCCGAGCGGCTGGCCGCCGCCCGCAAGAAGGCCGGCGGGGCGGACGCGATCATCACCGGCACCGCCAAGATCGATCGGCTGCCCTTCAATCTCGGGGTCATGAACTTCGCCTTCATGGGCGGGTCCATGGGCTCGGTCGTGGGGGAGAAGATCGCGCGGTTGGCCAGGCGCTCGCATGAGAAGAAGCTGCCCCTCGTCCTCGTCTCCACCTCGGGTGGCGCCCGGATGCAGGAAGGCGTGCTGTCCCTCATGCAGATGGCCAAGACCTCCGCCGCGATCGCCCAGCTCCACCTCGAAGCCATCCCCTACATCTCCATCCTGACCGATCCGACCACCGGCGGCGTCTCGGCCTCGTTCGCCATGCAGGGCGACGTGATCCTGGCCGAGCCGGGCGCGGTGATCGGGTTCGCGGGGCAGCGGGTGATCAAGCAGACGATCGGCCAGGATCTCCCCGAGGGCTTCCAGACGGCGGAGTTCCTGGTCGAGCATGGCCAGATCGACGACGTGGTCCCGCGGGGCTCGCTCCGGGACACCACCGCGCGACTTCTGCGGCACATGCAGGGGCAGCGACCGCTGGCGGAGCACGCCGAGCTGAGTTGACGCGAGACGGGTCTCGCACGCTCCGGCGCCCCACCCCGCGGTTCGTAGGGTGGGGCGCTGGTGTTTTCTGACGGATCATCAGGATGCCTCTGACCTACGACCAGGCCCTCGACTTCCTCTTCCCCCGGACCACGACGATCAAGTTCGGGCTCGCCACCACGCGCGCCCTGCTCAGATCGCTCGGCAATCCGCACGAGGTGGTGCCCACGATCCACGTCGGCGGCACCAACGGGAAGGGAAGCGTCTGCACCCTGGTCGCCGCGGCGCTTCGGGAGGCGGGCTGGCGCGTGGGCCTGTACACCTCGCCCCACCTGGTCTCGTTCCGGGAACGCATCCGGGTGGATGAGGTGCCGATCAGCGAAGCGGCCGTGGCGATGTGGACCGAGCGGCTCCAGCCGCTGATCCTGGAGCGCAAGGCCACCTTCTTCGAGGCGACGACCGCGATCGCGTTCGCGGACTTCGCCGCGCGGGGCGCGGAGATCGCCGTGGTCGAGGTCGGGCTGGGCGGGCGGCTCGACAGCACCAACGTGGTGCGCCCGCTGGTGAGCGCGGTGACCAAGATCGAGCGCGACCACATGAAGTATCTGGGCGATACGCTCGAAAAGATCGCCGGCGAGAAGGCGGCGATCGCGAAGCCGGGCGCCCCGTTCGTCATCGGCGAGCGGGAGCCGGAGCTGGTGGAGGTGCTCCGCCGGGATGCCCACCGCGCCGTCGCCCGGCTGGAATCGTCGGCGCGCGCCGATATCAGGATCATGCCGCCGGACTACGAGTGGACCGGACCGCTGGGACTGGCGGGTCCCCACCAGCGACGAAACGCCGGCGTGGCGCACGGCATCCTCATGGCCCTGCCCGAGCGCTGGCGGCCCGATGCCGGAGCGGTCGCTCGCGGCTTCGCCAGTGCGTGGATCCCCGGCCGCCTCGACCGGCGGGGGAAGTGGCTCTTCGACGTCGCCCACAATCCCGACGGCATCCGCGCGCTGGTGGCGGCGCTGGAGGCGACCCGGCCGCCACGCCCGATCCACGCGCTGGTCTCGATCCTGGGCGACAAGGAGTGGCCCGACATGCTGGTGCGGCTCGACCGCGCCATCGACCGCGGGGTGCTCACCGTGGCGCCGACCGCCGCCAGCCGGGGCTGGGACGCGGCCTGGCTCCGGCGCTGGCTGAGCGACGCATCGCGCCCGCCTGCGCGCGCCTCGTGGACGCTGGTGCCCGACTTCACGACCGCGCTTGGCGGAGGTTCAGCGCGGCGCCGGCACGGTGCTGGTGACCGGCTCGTTTCACACCGTTGGCGACGTGATGGGCGCGCTCGGCATGTGAGCGGAGACCGGCTGCCCCGACTATCTTGAGGCCCATGCAACCGCAGGCCCTGCCGGGATTTCGCGACTTCTATCCCGCCGATTTCGCGCTCCGGGACCACATCTTCCGGACCTGGCGCAGCGTCGCGGCGCGCTACGGTTTCGAGGAGTACGACGGGCCCCCGCTGGAGCCGCTCGAGCTGTACACGGCGAAGAGCGGCGAAGAGATCGTCGGGCAGCTCTACAGCTTCACCGACAAGGGCGAACGCGAAGTATCCCTGCGGCCGGAGATGACGCCGACGCTGGCCCGGATGGTCGCTGCGCGCGCGAGCGCGTTCCGGAAGCCGATCCGCTGGTTCTCCATCCCGCAACTCTTTCGCTACGAGCGGCAGCAGCGGGGGAGACTTCGAGAGCACTTCCAGCTCAACTGCGACCTGATCGGCGAGTCGAGCCACCTCGCCGACGCGGAGATCGTGGCGCTGGCGATCGATGCGCTGCGGGCGTTCGGCCTCGGATCGACGGACTTCCGGGTCCGGCTGTCGGACCGGCGGCTGCTGACGGCGGTGCTCCGTGCATTGGAGCTGAGCGAGGCGCAGGTGCCGGTGGTGTACCAGGTCTTCGACAAGCTCCGCCGGACCAAGGAAGAGACGTCGGTCGAGCGGCTGGCGGCCGCCGGCATCCCGAAGCCGACCATCGACCGGCTCCTCGGCCTCGCGCGGGCCAAAGTCGTGGGCGGAGCTGCGCGACGCTCGGCGCCGGGCTGGACGCCGCACTGGCGGAGGGCGAGTCGCTGCGGCGCACCCTCGATGCGCTCGGCGCGATGGGCTTCGGCGAGTATCTCGATCTCGACCTGGGGATCGTCCGCGGACTCGCGTACTACACCGGGACGGTCTTCGAGCTGTTCGACGCCAAGGGCGAGCTGCGCGCCATCTGCGGCGGCGGCCGCTACGACAACCTGCTCCAGTCGCTCGGCGGGGTGGATCTCCCGGCGCTCGGCTTCGGCATGGGCGACGTGGTGCTGGGCGAGCTGCTGCGGGACCGCGGGCTGGCGCCGGCAGCGGCGTCGAGCATCGACGTCTTCCTCGCGGCGATCTCCGAGGAGGATCTCGCCGGAGCTGCTCGGTCTCGCGCGCGAGCTGCGGGACGCGGGGTTCCGGGTCGAGTACGCGCTCTCGCCGCAGGCGGTGGGCAAGCAGCTCAAGCTGGCCGACGCGCGGAACGCGCGGGCCGCGATCGTGATCGGCCCGGATGATCGCGCGCGGGGCGAGGTGATGCTCAAGGACCTGCGCGGGAAGGGGCAGACGGGGGTGCCGCGGGGATCGGTGCGGGAGCGTTAGGGAAGCTTTTGGCGGCAGAAGCATAGTGTCACCCTGAGCGAAGCGAAGGGGGCATGAGTCAGCCGATGGCTCCTTCGCTTCGCTCAGGATGACAAATACCAGAAAGGAACCACGGATGGCGGAAGCAAAGGCGTTGACCCCGAGGGCAACCGATTTCAGCGCCTGGTACAACGAGCTGATAGCCAAGGCCGAGCTGGCGGACTACAGCCCCGTGCGCGGGTGCATGGTCATCCGGCCGAACGGCTACGCCATCTGGGAACAGATGCAGCGCGCGCTGGACCAGATGTTCAAGGACACCGGCCACCAGAACGCCTATTTCCCGCTCTTCATCCCCCAGAGCTTCCTGAGCCGGGAGGCGGAGCACGTCGAGGGGTTCGCGCCGGAGCTGGCGGTCGTCACCCACGGCGGCGGCAAGGAGCTGGAGGAGCCGCTGGTCGTCCGGCCGACGTCGGAGACGATCATCTACGCGATGTACGCGAAGTGGATCCAGAGCTACCGCGATCTGCCGCTGCTGATCAACCAGTGGGCCAACGTGGTCCGCTGGGAGATGCGCACCCGCCTCTTTCTCCGCACGACCGAGTTCCTCTGGCAGGAGGGGCACACCGCCCACGCCACCGAGGCGGAGGCGGAGGAAGAGACGCTGCGGATGCTCGGCGTCTACCGCACGTTCATGGAAGAGTGGATGGCGATGCCGGTCGTGACCGGCCGGAAGACGGACAGCGAGCGGTTCGCCGGCGCGCTTCGCACCTACAGCTGCGAGGCGCTGATGCAGGACAACAAGGCGCTCCAGGCCGGCACCAGCCACAACCTGGGGCAGAACTTCTCCCGCGCCTTCGAGGTCACTTTCCAGACCGCGTCGGGCGACCTCGACCACGTCTGGAACACCTCCTGGGGCGCCTCCACCCGGCTGATCGGCGCGCTGATCATGACGCACGGCGACGACGCGGGCATGATCTGCCCGCCGCGTCTGGCGCAGTACCAGGTCGTCATCGTTCCGATCTACCGGAGCGACGACGAGCGGGCCACCGTGCTCGAGACCGCCGAGCGGACGCGGAAGGAGCTGGCCGCGGCGGGCATCCGGGTGCACGTGGATGCCCGGGACGGTATGAAGCCCGGCGCCAAGTACTACGAGTGGGAGGGCCGGGGCGTCCCGCTCCGCCTGGAGATCGGCCCCCGCGACATCGCGGCCGGCAACGTCGTGCTGGCGCGGCGCACCGGCGGCAAGAAGGAGAGCCTGCCGCTCGCCGGGCTCGGCGCCGCCCTGATCTCCGCCCTGGACGTGATGCAGCGCGAGATGCTGGAGGCGGCGCGCGCGCGCCGGGAGGCCAACAGCATCCGGGGCGCCACCAAGGAACAGTTCCTCGCCCAGCTCGAGAAGACCGGCGGATTCATCTACTCCGGCTTCTGCGGCCGCAAGGAATGCGAGGCGGAGATCAAGGAGCAGACCAAGGCGACCATCCGCGTGCTCCCCGACGAGGAGTTTCGCTCGCCCACCGTGCCGGCCACCTGCATGTGGTGTGGCACGGCCCACCGTCACGGAGGCGGTATGGGCGAGAGCGTACTGACCGCCGGCCCGGCCGGCGGCGAGCGCGTGCAGGCGGACACGGCTGGACTCTTCGCCGACGCCGGCCTCGAGCGGCGCGGATCGTCGCTCTATCTCGGCGGGGTCGCGCTCTCCGCGATCGCCGACGGGGCGGGCACGCCGTCCTACGTCTACAACGCCGACGTGATCCGGCGGCAGTTCCGCGCGCTGGACGAGGCTCTGGCGCCGGTACCGCACCGCATCGCCTACGCGGTCAAGGCCAACGCGAACCTGGCGGTGCTCCGGATTCTCCGCGATCTCGGCGCGGGCGCGGACATCGTGTCGGGTGGCGAGCTGGCCCGTGCGCTGGCGGCGGGATTCGATCCCGACGCGCATCGTGTTCAGCGGGGTCGGCAAGACGGACGACGAGCTGACCGCGGCGGTCGAGGCCGGCATCGGCCACGTGCACCTCGAGTCGACCGCCGAGCTCGCGGCGCTCGGCCGGATCGTCGCCCGGGTGGGCAAGGGCGTCCACGTCGGGATCCGGGTGAATCCCGACGTCACCGCGGACACCCATCCCTTCATCGCGACGGGGCAGGGCGGGATCAAGTTCGGGGTGCCGGTGGACCAGGTGGTGCCGTTGGCGCTCGCGGTGCGGGAGCATCCGCTGCTGACGCTCGACACCATCGCGATGCACATCGGCAGCCAGCTTCTCGATCCGCGGCCCTACGCCGAGGGGCTGAACAAGCTGTTGGAGCTGATCGGCCGGCTGCGCGACGCGGGCGTGGATACGCTCCGCTCGCTCGACGTCGGCGGCGGAATCGGTATCCGCTACCGGGACGAGCGTCCGCTGAGCCCAGCGGCGCTCGCCTCCACGGTGGTTCCGCTCGCGCGACAGAGCGGCCTCACGCTGGTGATGGAGCCGGGCCGCTACCTGGTGGGCAGCTCCGGCGTGCTGCTTACCACGGTCTTGTCGCGCAAGCATTCCGGCGGCAAGGATCTCGTCATCGTGGATGCCGGGATGAACGACCTGGTCCGGCCGAGTCACTACATGGCGTACCACGAGATGGCGGAGGTCGAGCTGCACGGCCGGCCGCGAAGCGGAGGTGGACGTGGTCGGTCCGGTGTGTGAGACCGGCGACTTCCTCGCCCGCGACCGCACCTTGCCGGGCCTCGACCGTGGCGAGCGGATCGCCGTCCTGGGCGCCGGCGCCTACGGGTTCGTGATGGCCTCCAACTACAACACCCGCCCGCGGCCCGCGGAGATCATCGTGGACAGCGGGCGCTGGTGGGTGGCTCGTGTCCGGGAAGCGTGCCCGACCTCTACCGCGGCGAGAAGGTGTCACCCTGAGCTCAGCGAAGGGAACGAGAGTGGCCCAGCACCACGACGGCATCCTGATCATCGATTTCGGCTCCCAGTACACCCAGCTCATCGCGCGGCGGGTTCGCGAGGCCCACGTCTACTGCGAGATTCATCCCCCCTCCCGCTCGGTGCAATGGATCCGCGAGTGGAAACCGAAGGGGATCATTCTCTCCGGCGGCCCCAACTCGGTCTATGACGAGGGCGTGCCGACGGCCGACCCGGAGCTGCTCGGGCTCGGCACGCCCGTGCTCGGTCTCTGCTACGGCATGCAGGTGCTGGCCCAGCTCTCCGGCGGCAGTGTGGTCCGCGCCAACCGGCGGGAGTACGGTCGGGCCAGCGTGAAGGTGGAGGGCGGGCGCTTGTTCCGAGGCTTCGGGCAAGGCGAGGAGACGCCGGTCTGGATGAGCCACGGCGATCACGTGGACGTGCCGCCCGCGGGCTACCAGGTGACCGCCCGCAGCGACAACTCGCCCATCGCGGCCATGGAGCATGGAGAACTGCAGCTCTTCGGCGTGCAGTTCCACCCCGAGGTGGCCCACACGCCGCGCGGCGGGGAGATCCTCAACAACTTTCTCTTCGACATCTGCGGCTGCACGCCCGACTGGACGCCGGGCCACTTCGTCGAGACCGAAGTCGCCCGGATCCGCGAGCTGGTCGGCCCCACCCAACGCGTCATCTGCGGACTCTCCGGCGGCGTGGACAGCTCGGTGGCGGCGGTGCTGGTGCATCGCGCGGTCGGCGACCGGCTGACCTGCATCTTCGTGGATCACGGCCTGCTCCGTCTCCACGAGCGGGAGCAGGTCGAGTCCACCTTCCGCCGGCACCTGGGCATCGACCTGCGTGTGGTGGACGCGAGCGACCGGTTTCTCGACCGGCTCGCCGGGGTCTCGGATCCGGAGGAGAAGCGGCGCCGGATCGGTCACACGTTCATCGACGTATTCGAGGTCGAGGCGAAGTCGGTGGGGAAGGATGTCGGCTTCCTGGTGCAGGGCACCCTGTATCCGGACGTGATCGAATCCGTCTCGCCGAAGGGCGGGCCTTCGGTCACCATCAAGACCCACCACAACGTCGGTGGTCTGCCCGAGCGACTGCCGTTCAAGCTCCTCGAGCCGTTGCGCGAGCTGTTCAAGGACGAAGTGCGACAGGTCGGCCGGGAGCTGGGCCTTCCCGAGGAGATGGTGGGCCGGCATCCGTTCCCGGGGCCGGGGCTCGCCATCCGCGTGCTCGGCGACGTGACGAGAGAGAACCTCGACGTGCTCCGCAAGGCCGACCACATCTACATCGAGGAGATCCGCGGCGCCGGGCTCTACGACGACATCTGGCAGGCGTTCGCGGTCCTGCTGCCGATCCGGTCGGTCGGGGTGCAGGGAGACTTCCGCACCTACGACCAGGTGATCGCACTCCGGGCAGTCACCAGCCGGGATGGAATGACGGCGGATTGGTATCCGTTTCCCCCGGAGGCGCTCGCGCGGATCTCGAGCCGCGTCGCGAACGAGGTCCAGGGGGTGAATCGGGTGGTGTACGATGTGAGCTCGAAACCGCCGGCGACGATCGAGTGGGAGTGAACTGCGTAAAGCGTGAACTCTTTACGCTTTACCTGTGCCCTGCTGCGGTCATGGCATCTCCCTGATCTGAAATTCTCTTCGCCTGGCGACGGCCCACCTGCCGGGGAAACCACTCGCACCTCGATGAGATACCGTCCCGGTTTGAGGCGTGCCAACTGGAGCGTGCGGTGCGCGCGGACGATCGCCTCGGTCGCGGGCTCGTCGAAGGCCAGCGTCACGACCGGCCGCCGTTCCGCGACGCCGCGCTCGCCCTTGATCCGAAACACGGCGATCTCGTGGCGATACGAGGCGCCAGGCCGGATCCCGCCGACCTCGTAGTAGAGCTCCATCTCGGCGTTCTCGAGGAAGAGGTCGAACGGAGTGAGCAGCACCGTGTCGCCCGGACGTCGCTTCCCATGCCGCGCTGGCGCCACGGATGCCGAGTGCCAGGTCACTGATCCAGGGCTTCGATCCGCCGCCCGAGGCGGTGACCGTGTCCCTCGGCAGCACGGCGCCGGTGCTGTCGCCGAGCTGAATCGCGGCCCGCCATCTCCAACGGCCGTGGGGGAGCGCCAGCTCCACCCGGCCGATGAGATACTGGCTCCGTCCCAGCGGCGCTGGCGGGCCGGAAGACGATCGTGGTGTCGACGTCGGAGAACGGGCGGTTCGCCTCGTCGCTGGCGACGGCGCGCACGCGCGCGGTGTAGCGGACACCGTATTCGTCGCGCTCGGGCGTGGTGCCGGGCTCGGCGATGGCGAACACGAGGTGCCCGATCGTTCCCGACCCGACCGCGCCGACGGCTACCACGTCGGCCACCGCGCCGAGCGGCCGGGCGAACCGAAGCTCGTGGCTGTCGCTGGACGTTCCGATCGCGATGCTCGCCTGGCCGATGCCGCGCTCCCGCGCGCGGGAGCGCGCCGCCCCGTAACGTCCCCAGTGCAGCATGCGCCCGTACACACTCGAGAGCGACTGCCGCGAGAGCAGCAGGTCATCCTCGCGCGCGTCGGCCGCGCCGCGCAGGTCGAGCACGCTCTCGACCAGGCGGTAGTCGTACAGGTCTCCGCCGCCGTTCTGGTCGTAGCCCGAGCTGAAGTGGAAGAGGAGGTCGCCTTCGGCCCGGTCGAACCGCCACGATTCGTTGGGCATGAGACCGAAGACGAACGGGCGCAGCCGGTCCGAGGGCTCGCCGTGGCGCACGTAGATGATCCCCCGGTCGTCGATCTCCATGCCCCCGGAGCGGTACGCGTCCGCCGCGCCGTAGTACCGCCGGCTCACCGTGAGGGCGAAGTTGCGCCGCGCGAACAGCAGGCGCCGGTAGTGCTCGCGCAGCCGCTCGCCGTGGGCCCGCATCTCGCGCCGGTCGCGATCGGTCCAGAAGCGGCGGAGGAACTCCGCGCGTGCCGTACCCTCGACGCCGGTCGAAGGCGGTCAGCTCCGAATCGGCCGCCACCGCGGCGATGTCGGCCCGGTATCCGCGAACCGCCACCGGGTCCGCCAGCGCCGCGCCCTCGTAGTATCCGCCTTCCGCGGTCGAATCCCCGGCCGCGAGCCGCGTGCGGGCAAGCTCCAGCAGCCCCAGCGCGCGACTCCCGCCCGCCGCGAGGTAGCGCTCGAACGCGGCGGCGGCCGCGGCGCCGTTCGCGGCGGCGCGCTCGACTCGCCCGAGCGCGAGCAGGACCTCCGGTGCGGCACGGGGCACGGCGCCTGCCCGGCGCAGCGCGTCCGTCGCCGAGGTGAGGAGCGAGGTGTCCCGCAGCTCCAGCGTGAGCGCCGCCAGCGTCTCCGCCGCGGGTGCGAAGGCCGGGTCCGCCTCGCAGGGCCTCCCGCTGGCGGCGCGCGGCGCGCTCCAGTGTCCCCATGCCGACACGGCTTCCGAGTGCGAGGCGGTCCTCCTGCTCCCACGCCGAGCGCTGCGCCTCCGCCAGGCCGAGCCAATGCCACGCCCATGGCCAGCCGGGCTGCCGTTTGGACGCGGCCTCCAGGTTCCTGATCGCCTCGCGGGTATCGGGGTCGATCCCCAGCCCGGCGAGTCGCATCTCCACCATGCCGAGCCTCAGGCGGTCGAGGGCATCGTCCGAGGCGCGTCGGAGGGTCTCCCGGATCGCTTGTCGGCGCGCGCGGAGCGAGCCGGAATCGGTGGTGGCGGCGATGGAGTCGGCAAAGGCCGCGAGCGAGACGCGCTGGGCCGGCGCCTGGACCGCGACGGCGGGAGGCGAGAAGGCGAGCAGGAGCCCGAGGCAAGCGACGGCCCGCCGCACCGTGCGGCCGGCCCTCACGGGCTAGACTCCTTTTTCCTCCAGCAACTGAAAGAACTCTTCCGGGTGGGCGAGGGCCGCGAGCCGTTCAGGCATGTTCGCCTCCTTGGCGAACTGCGCGATCCGTCCGAGGACGGGCAGGTACTGATTGGAGATCTCGAGCGGGGGCGCGACGATGAGGAACACGTGGAACACCGGCTTGCCGTCGATCGCCTGAAACTCGATGCCCTTGCGGGACCGGCCGTAGGCGAGGCGGAGGCGGTTGGCGACCAGCGAGCGGCAATGGGGGATCGCGATGCCGCGGCCCATCCCGGTCGAGCCAAGGCTCTCGCGCCGCTGCAGGACCCGCAGCAGCGTGTCTCCGGCGCGTGGGTCCACGCCGAGCAGGCGGACCAGGTCGGTGAGGACTGAGTCCTTGTCCGTTGCCTGGAGATCGAGATCGATCGCACCTGGAGTGAAAAATTCCCTGAGACGCATGAGCGCGGGGCGGAAGGATTGTCGCAGGCCGGGAAAGCTGCGGCAACCTAATTCCGCCCCGCAAAGGTGTCAAAGCGGCAAGCGAAGCACCACCGTCGGCTGGAGTTCGTCGGGCTCGGCGATGCGGCCGTCCTCGCCGAAGCGCTCCCACTGACTGTTCGCCACGTAGTAGAGCGCGTCGCCGACCAGGACCCCGAGGGTCGGCTCGTTGTAGCGCGGATGCGCCCGCTCCAGGATCTCGCCCCGAATCACCCGGTCGCCGGCCTTGCTCAGGGTGAAGCGGCTGACCCGATGAGGCTGGACTCCGTTCTGAATGCCGATGAGCTTGCCGTCCCGCCAGTAGAGACCGTCGATCCCCAGGGGGAGCACGCTGTCCGCGGCCTCGAGCGCCGTCACGGTTCGGGCCTGCAGGTCCACCCGCAGGAGACCTCGCGCGTAGTCGGCGACATAGAGCGTTCGCTCGTCCGGCGTCAGCGCCAGTCCCTGCGCGGAGAGGAACAGGGGAGACTCCAGGAACCGCTCCAGGGTGTCGCCCCTGGCCGGGATCCGCCAGAGCACCGGTGCGCGGCTGTCGGTCGCGTAGACGTCGCCGGCGCGGGTCACGATCAGGTCGCCGAGGGCGTGAGGCGTGCTGTCGGCGGGCACGTCGTAGCGCTTGGCCAGCTTGCTGGTGCGCAGATCGTAGCGGAGGACGCCGCTGCGGCCGCTGTCCGCGGGGACATGCCCCGTCGTATGCGGCATCGCGGTAGAAGCCGCCCAGAGCGCCTGCCGCTTGGAATCCACCCGCAACCCGAGCGCGGCCCAATGGGCCGGCTCGTCCGGCGCGAGCTGGGTGACCGCGCCGCCCTTGGCGACGCGGAGGATCTGCCCCCGGCGGACCGAGCTGACGTAGAACGCCTCCGTCTTCGGGTCGTAGGCGATGCCCTCGGTGAGCAGCTCCCGCTCGGGCACCTCGAAGGCCACGCTGCTCGGGGAAACCGGCTGGCGATTCTGCTCCAGCCTCCGCGTCACCTCGGCATAGGCCTCGTTGCCGCGCAGGCGGACGAAGTCGGAGTCCGTCGCGAGGTCGGCCGAGTAGCCGAGCACGGCGAAGTGCCGCAGGGTGGCGATGGCGCCCGCGGTATCTCCCGTCAGGGCGTAGGCGGAGGCCAGGGCGTAGGTGACGCCGCCGTGGGCCGGGCGGAGGGCCTGCGCCTGGCGGGCGTGGTCCAGAAAGGCGGGAAGGTCGCGGGACTCGTAGGCCCGAACGGCCGCCCGGTAGTGGGCCCGGGACTCGGCGACTGGGTCGCCCTGGGCCTGGAGCAGGGCGGGCAGGGCGGCGGCCAGCAGCAGGACGCGGAGCATGGTCATGGGGGTGGGGTTTGAGGTGAAAACGGGTCCTCTTCAGCGCTACGGACGCCGCTGAGGCCAGGTTCCACACGCCCCAGGCGGGCGCATTGCCGAGGTCCCGACCGCCAAGTATTTTCCGGGCATGCAGTTGCCCTTCCCGAGCGAGCACAGGTTTCCCCTTATCCTCGCACCCATGGCCGGCGTCTCCGAGGCGCCGTACCGCCAGGTGTGCCGCCGGATGGGCGCGGACGTCGTGATCTCCGAGTTTCTCTCGTCGGAGGCGATCCGACGCCGGATCCGGCGCACGCTGGAGGGCGCCGAGTTCGAGGAGGTCGAGCGGCCGATCGGCATCCAGATCTACGGCTCCGATCCGGCGGCGATGGAGGAGGCGGCGCGGCTCATCACCGAGCATTACAAGCCGGAGTTCATCGACATCAACTTCGGCTGCCCGGTCAAGAAAGTGGTGCAGCGGAACGGCGGCTCCGGCTGTCTCCGGGATCTCGAGCTGGTGGACCGGATCATCAAGGCGGTGATCGGCGCGACCCACCTCCCGGTCACGGCCAAGACCCGGAGCGGGTGGAGCGACCAGTCCCGCGACCCCGTCGGCATCGCGCTCCGGATGCAGGATGCCGGCGTGCGAGCCTTCACCCTGCACGCCCGCACCCGCACCCAGATGTTCTCCGGCCGCGCCGACTGGGATGAAATCGCGAAGGTGGTCGAGGCGCTGGAGATTCCGGTGTTCGGCAACGGTGACGTCTCCACCGCCGCCGACATCGTGCGGATGCGCGATCACACCGGGTGCGCGGGCGTCATGGTCGGGCGCGGCGCCTTCGGCAATCCCTGGCTCTTCCGCGACGGCCAGGCGCTGCTCGCCGGCGAGCCCCAGCCGCCGGCCCCGACCGCGCACGAGCGGTTCCAGGTCGCCCTGGATCACGCGCGGCTCGCGCTCCGGCTCCAGGGCGACACCCGCAAGACCGTGATCGAGTTCCGCAAGCACCTCGGCTGGTACACCAAGGGACTGCATGGCGCGAGCGAGCTGCGCCAGCGACTCTTCCAGATCGAGTCGGTGGCCGAGGCGGAGTCGATCTTCCTCGAGTACCTCGACCCGGTCGCCCACGTGGCGTGAAAGCCGAGCAGCTCGAGTCCCTGCTCGCCGAGGTCGCGGCCGGTCGTCTGGCGCCCGGCGCCGCGCTCGAGCGGCTGCGCCACCTGCCTTTCGAAGATCTCAACTTCGCCCGCATCGACCACCACCGCGCGCTCCGCCAGGGCCAGCCCGAGGTGGTCTTCTGCGAGGGCAAGACGCCCGACCAGGTCGTAGCCATCTGCGAGCGACTCGCGGCGATGACCGGCAGCTTTCTCGGCACCCGCTGTTCGGAGGCCCATGCCGCCGCCGTGCGGCGAAGCTTCCCGGCGGCTGTCTGGACGCCCCTGGCCCGCACGATCCACCTCAGCGCAGAGGGCGGTGACCAGGAGCAGGCCACCGGCACCATTCTGGTCGTCTCGGCGGGTACGAGCGATCTTCCCGTGGCGGAGGAAGCCGCCGTCGTGGCCGAAGTGTTCGGGCACCGGGTCGAGCGTCTGGTCGACGTCGGCGTCGCGGGGATCCACCGGCTGTTCGCCTCGGGTGAGCGGCTCCAGCAGGCGGACGTGGTCATCGTCGTGGCGGGGATGGAGGGCGCACTGCCGAGCGTCATCGGAGGACTGGTCGCGGTTCCGGTCATCGCCGTGCCCACCAGCGTCGGCTACGGCGCCTCGTTCGGGGGCCTCGCCGCGCTGCTGGGAATGCTGAACTCCTGCGCCGCGGGCGTGACCGTGGTGAACATCGACAACGGTTTCGGCGCCGCGGCGGCCGCCAGCCGCATCTGCCGGCGATGACCATCCGCACCGTCGTGGAAAAATCGGAGCCGCGCTTCGTCTGGCTCGACGTGGTGGACCCGAGTCCGGAGGAGCTCGACGAGCTGACCGCCGACTACGGCCTCCATCCGCTCGCGGTCGCCGACTGCCTCGACCCCGAGCACCTGCCCAAGCACGAAGTCTTCGAGAACCACACCTTCGTCATCCTGCGCGCGATGGACGAGTCCGCCTCGAAGACGGCCGATTCGGTGCAGGAGCTCACCCGGAAGACCGCGCTCTTCTTCGGGCAGGGGTTCCTGATCACGGTCCACCGCAAGGACCAGGCGTGGCTCACGGCGCTCCAGCAGCGCTGCCTCACCGGTCTCCCCAACAAGCAGGCGGCGCGCAGCGAAGGGATCCAGGCCCATCTCCTCGCGCAGCTCTTCAATGCCGCGCTCGACACCTATCAGCGTCCGCTGGAGAACATCGAGAACCGGCTGGACCAGTTCGACACCAAGGTCTTCGAGGGGAGCACCGCGCCGGGGCCGAGCTTCCGCTCGGATCTCAGGGAGATCCACTGCCTCAAGCGACAGCTCACGCTCAGCAAGCGGCTGCTCTGGCGGACGGTGGACGTGACCCAGCGGATGGTGCCCGCCGCCGGGCGCGCCGGCACGCTGTTCCGCGACGTGCAGGAGAACGCCGAGAGCTATCACTTCTACGCCGATGAGCTGGTGGAGGACGCGAACACCCTGCTGAACGTGCAGCTCGCGCTGGCTTCGCATCGGACGAGCGAGGTCATGCGGGTGCTGACGGTCTTCTCCGTCTTCTTCCTCCCGCTCACCTTCATCGTCGGCGTCTACGGGATGAACTTCGAGTTCATGCCCGAGCTGCGCGAGCGCTGGGGATATCCCGCCGTCCTGGCCTTCATGGCCGTGGTGACGCTCGCGATCTATCGCTGGTTCCGCAGCCGTGGCTGGCTCGGCCGATGAGCTTCTGGACGCTGCTCATCGGCATCCTGGTGGGCGTCGGCGGGGCGATGGCGCTCATCCGGCGCGCGCGGGTGAGCGGCGTGGCGCCGGGTGTGTCGCCGCATCTGCTGCCGGACCCCGCCCTCGAGTGGCTGCGGCGGGCGCACGGCGCCGCCGGCGTGTGGGTGGCGGAGATGAGCAGCGGCGACGGCGAGCCGCACGCCGAGCGGGTGGTGGACGCCGAGCGGCTGTCGGTCGCCCAGATCGTGGCGGTGGACCGCCGGCTCGAGCGGGCGCAGAGACCAGGAGCAGAGCGGCGCCGAGCGGATGGAGGGCGGCACGCTCGTCTTCCACGCGGCCGCGGGAGTCGCGGTCGGGCTGCTGGTGCCGGGCAGCCCCGACTCGGCCCGCCTGGAGGCGGCGGAGAGCGACCTCCGGCGCCTGGCGGACGGCGTGCGCCGGCGGCCGCAGATCGTGCAGCTCGCGCAGGCCAGCACCCAGGAAGCGTCCCTGGAGTCGGTGGGGAGCGTCGGGCTCAGGCTCGCCTACCAGCTCGAGCGGATGCTCGACGCCCAGGTCGTCGTGGCCGCGTTCGAGCGTGGCGACTGAGCTGGGCGACGAGCCGGACACGGCCGGCACCGTGCGCGTCATCGGCGTCTCCGGCCGCGGCGACCGCCGACTGCTGGACTCGGTGCTCCCGCCCGACAGCGATCTCGCCCGCGTCGCCCGAGGCGAGATGGACCCGATCTTCTTCGAGGGCGACCCGCTCGCCGGCGTGGTGCCGGACCGCCGCCAGCGGCCCGGCGCCGTGCTCGTGTTGCCGATGCGCGCCGGCGAGCGCCACGTCGGCGGCGTCGCGCTGTGGCCACCGGGCGGGCGCGAGCCGACGGGCGGCGTGCGCGCGGAGATCCTCGCCTCGCTCGCCAACGCCGGGCCCCGCGTGGTGACCGCGATGGAGGCCGACCGGCTCAAGGAGAAGACCCGGCTCGATCCGCTCACCGGCCTGCTCAACCGGCGGGGGCTGGATGCCGTGCTGAACCGGGTGGACGTGGGCGACGGCGCCGTCATCTACGCCGACCTCGACAAGTTCAAGGATCTGAACGACAAGCTGGGGCACCCCGCAGGCGACGCCGCGCTCATCCACTTCGCGCGGATCATCCGGGAACAGGTCCGGAACGGCGACGTCGGTGCGAGGATCGGCGGGGAAGAGTTCGCCATCTGGCTCCCGGCCGCGCGGCTGGACGTGGGCTACCGGATCGCCGAGCGGATCAGGATCAAGCTCAACACGACGCCGTGGGACTGGCGGGGGCGGGCCTGGGCGCTGAGCGCGTCGTTCGGCGTGTCGGCGTGTCCGGAGACCGGGCGGGAGGTGGGAGATCTCATTCCGCAGGCGGATGCGGCGCTGTACGTGGCGAAGAACAGCGGGCGGAACCGGGTGGAGAGGGCGGGGGGGAGGTAGGGTGGACGGGCGGTCAGGCGGTCAGGCGGTCAGGCGGTCAGGCGATGAACGATCACGAATGTCGAAGTAAGTAATTGGCCACTTATGTACTTACATCTGACCGACTGACCGACTGACCAACCTGACCGCCTCCCCGGACAATCGCCAATCCATTATCTTCCCACGTCACCCGGGGGCGACTGGCTTCGACGGGTATGATGATGAAATTGCAGCGTGCCCAGGTCCCAGAATCCTGGTTAAACCATCTGGAACGTTTCAACTGCCAACACTGAACTGGCACTGGCCGCGTAAGCTGAGCTAACGCTCGCTTGATGCGCCTTCGGCAGACGAAGCCCGCCCGGGGCGGCGTCGGTCGAATCGTAAATCCGGGCTGGCCGATCGCATCGCTCCGATGCGTGAGGTGAGACTTCAGGAGCTCGGCCGAGGGGAGGTCGGTTCGGCACCGACCCGAGGCGACGGCAAGAAGACGAGCCTACGCACGTAGACGCAGTCTCGGAAGCGTATTCGGACCAGGGTTCGATTCCCTGCGCCTCCATCAACACCAACGGCGGGCGAGATCATGCGATCTCGCCCGCCGTTTGTTGCTGCTATCCCTCCGCCGCCGATCAGCTCACGCGGTCGGCGCAGAAGTGACCACCGGACTCCGACCCGACCACGCCGCTCTGCCACGTGCCGGCGAAGCCCTTGTCGGTGACCTGCTGGACCTGGAGCGCGGTGAACGCGCCGTCGAACCGGCGCACGCCCCACTTGTTGGCTTCCGATCCGATGCGCAGCATCACCCGCCCCGGGCCCTGCATGACCAGCACGCCTGGGCCGGTCGGCTCGGAGGCCTTGGGATCGCCCGGCGCGACCGCGCCGACCGAGGCCAGGTCCACCTCGGTCATGCCGTAGAGGGGCATGGTGAAGCTGGTGTCCTTCATCCCATCGGCCGTTTGCACGCTGCGATAGGCGCTGTCCTGCTGCATGAGCGACAGCTTTCCCGCGGCTGTGCTGCCGCGTTTGGCCCCGGCCGTCGCAACCAGCCGCAGGGTGTACTCCCCGCCGAGTCCGTCGGCGGACACGCTCGCGGCCGGTGTTTCTACCGGAGCGCAGTTCTGCGGATCCGAGCTGCCCGCGTTGGCGCCGCTGCAACCCGCCAGCAGCAGCACGCCGCCGATTCGCCAGGAGGCGCTCATCGCTTGAGCACTCCGACCATGCGACCATCGGGCGTGATCCCGCGGATGGGATCGCTGATGATGTCGTTGACCATGTGGCGGCCCCGTCGTTGTCCCGCGACGCGGATGGTGGGGAGGGTGAGCGTGAAGGGATCCGCGCCCCCCGCGTTCACCGTGTAGCCTAGGTCCTCGAGCGACCGAACCGAGATCGCGCTCAGAGGATTGACCCCGTCGCTCAGGAAGCCGGTCATGACTTCGGGATCGAAGATCTCGTCGCGCCAGTGGCTGTTGATGGTGCCGGCGCCACCCACGTCCATGACCGGGACCTTGGCGCCGCCGACGTAGGCGGTGCCGCCCGCCGCGTCGAACGCGGCGATCGCGCCCGACACCGGTGAAGTGGGGATCCTCTTCCGCCGGCGTATTCGGATCGGCTGGGTCCACCAGCAGGTCGAACCCACTCGGCGGCGGGCCCCACAGCGTGCCGAAGCCGAGCACGTGGCCCATCTCGTGGAGGATGACGGCATTCAGCGCGCCCTCGGTCTCCAGCAGCTCCATGTCGTCCTCGTCGAACTGCATCCGCCCGATCACGGTCAGCCCCTCGCCCGTGGTGGCGCCGACCCGCACGAAGCAAGGGCCCGGCCTGGCCGAGCACGCCGAAGGGTCCGTCGATCGGCTCGATGGTCACGAAGATCGTCACGTCGTCGAACGGACCGGGCGTCTCGGGATTGTCGCCGCAGGCATTCGGCAGGAAGCGTCTGATTCACGTCGTCGAGGTCGCCGGTGATCAGGGTTTCCCAGCGCAGCTCGGCCTCGGCGAACGCGAGCAGCTGGGCGTTGCTGAGGTCGGTGAGGTAGCGAACCGTGATGTTGTAGCCGCCCTGCTCGGCCGTGGTGGCGATGAACTCCAGGGGCTCGCCGTCGATCTCGGCGCCCTCGACCGACGCGGTCAGGGTGTTGACGCCGGACGCGCCGAGTCGCCAGGAGCCGAGCGTCGCGATGCCGCTGGCGTTCGTCGTCTGCAATTCGCCGGTGATCGTGCCACTCGCGGTGCCCACCGTGAAGCGGACCCGGACGCCCGGGACCGGATTGCTCGACCCGTCCCGAACCCGCACCGACGGCGGCGTCGCGACCGCGGTACCGGAAGGAGCCGACTGGCCGTTGCCGTCCGCGATCTCGAGCGAGGCGGTGGATTGGACCACGATCTCCGCGGTGGCCGTAGCCTCGCCCGCCGTGGCGGTGAGCTCGGCCGTGCCGGGTCCCTGCGCCGTCAACAGCCCGTCGGCCGTCACCGTCGCGATCGCGTTCGTCATCCGTGGACCAGGTGACCTGCCGCGTCGGTCAGCGTATTGCCGTCCGCATCCCGCACCGTCGCCGTGAGCTGCTGGCTCTGCCCGGCGGCGAGGAAGCTGATCTGGTCGGAGGAGCAGCTCGATCTCGGCGGGGACCTGAGGATCCGACCCTCCGCCGCCGCAGGCGCTGACCGCGACGAGAAGAGCCAACGTCCCGTGGAGCGAGTGGCGACGCCTGTACCAGGATGGCATTGGACGCTCGGGTAGATTGTGGGAGGGTCGGGGATCCACGGGCGGAGAAAAGCTAAGGAGGTTGGCCGTGAATCCGCCAGTCGCGACTTCTCTGTTGCAGCGAAAGTCGTGCCTGGGGCAGGCGTGATATCTTGCAACACCAACCCCTAAACGCCCGATGGGCTCTGAGGCAGCATGCGATCGACCGAGGAGATCCGGTCCCACTTCCCCGCGCTCGCGCGGCGGCACCGCGACCGTCCGGTCGCCTACTTCGACGGTCCCGGCGGCACCCAGGTGCCGAGCGCGGTCGTCCAGGCGATGACCGACTACCTGCTGCATCACAACGCCAACACGCACTGGCGCTATCCCAGCAGCCGGGAGACCGACGCGATCATCGAGGCCGCCCGGGAGAGCCTGGCCGATTTCCTCGGCGCCGACCGGTCCGAGATCGCGTTCGGGGCCAACATGACGACGCTGACGTTCCACCTCGCGCGCGGGCTGGGCCGCGCCTGGGGCCCGGGCGACGAGATCGTGGTGACCGAGCTGGACCACCACGCGAACATCGCGCCCTGGCGCGCGCTGGAGCGGGATCGCGGCATCAAGATCCGCAGCGTGCCGCTGGCGCTGGAGAGCGGCGCGCTCGACTGGGCCGCGCTGGAGGAGGCCCTGTCGCGCAAGCCGAAGCTGCTCGCGATCGGCGCCGCGTCCAACGCCCTCGGCACCATCACCGACGTGTCGAAGGCCGCCGCGATGGCCCGCGCGGCCGGCGCGCTCACGTTCGTGGATGCGGTGCACTACGCACCCCACCGCCTGGTGGATGTCCGCGCCATCGGCTGTGACTTCCTCGCCTGCTCGGCCTACAAGTTCTACGGCCCTCACATCGGCGTGCTGTACGGCCGCGCGGAACGCCTCGCCGAGGTGGCCATCCCCAAGCTCGAGCCCGCCCCGGAGACCGCGCCGGAGCGGATGGAAACGGGCACCCAGAATCACGAGGGGATCGCGGGGGCCGGCGCGGCGGTGGAGTTCCTCGCCTCGCTCGCCGCGGGGTCGAACCGGCGGGCGCGGCTCCGCGCCGCGTTCGACGAGCTGCACCGTCGGGGACAGGCGCTGCTCGAGCGCTTGCTCGGCGGGCTCGGCTCGCTGGACGGCGTGCGGGTCTACGGCGTGCCGGCCTCCGCGCCGCGCACGCCGACGGTGGCGTTCACGGTCGCCGGCGCCGCCCCCGACGCGGTGGCGGACGCGCTGGCCGACGAGGCGGTCTTCGTCTCGACCGGCGACTTCTACGCCACGACGGTCGTGCAGCGATACGGTTTGGAGGAGAGCGGACTGATCCGGGCGGGCTGTGCGGCGTACACGACGGACGAGGAGGTGGACCGCCTGCTCGACGGCGTCGCGCGGGTGGCGCGACGCCGCCGGGCCGCGGTCAGCTCGCCGGCTTGATCGGGACGACGACCTCGGTCTTCTCCCACTTGAGCATGAGGTGCTGCGGCGCGGTCGCGGGATGGGGCTCGATGGTGAAGGTCTCGACCGGCTGGCTCAGCTTCTGGGCCGGCGCCTTGCCCCGGCCGACCTCCTGCGCCTCGACTTCCTTGGTGTACGAGCTCTCGTGGCCCCACTGGGAGGTGGATCGGTTCACGATCACCTCCCAGTCTTTTTCCCCCGGCACCGTGTAGAGCGAGTACTTGCCGGGTCGCCACCTTCACGCCGGCGATGTCGAGCGCGATGGGAGTGAAGATCACCGTCGGCTCGTTCGCTCCGGTGCGCCACAGCTTGCCGTATGGCACGCCCTTGCCGCCGATCATGGTGCGGCCGCGGGCGCTGGGGCGCCCGTAGCAGACCTTGATGGTCTGCTTCGCGAGCGTGAACGTGAGCGAGTCGAGCGGGCTCTGGCGTCCCTGCACGGGAACGTCGTTCGGGAGGAGCACGGGACAGGCGCTGTCCGCGACGGCCGGTGCCGGCGCGGCCGTGAGACTGAGCAGGGTAAGAGCGTAGAGCATCATTGCGGCGTTACTCCTTGCGAGTGGGTGGAACGACCAGCGCGTCGCGGGCTTCGAGCGCGAGGGCGAGCGCGCGGTCGGGATCGTCGGCCAGGCAGTTCAGGTGACCCATCTTCCGCCCCGGTCTGGGCTCGGCCTTGCCGTACAGATGCAGGCGGGCACCAGGGCGTCGAAACACTTCTTCCCAGCGCGGCGTGCCGCCGGACCAGAGATCGCCCAGCAGGTTCACCATGGCGACCGGACTGAGGAGCGTCGGCTGCGCCAGCGGCAGGCCGCAGAGCGCGCGGAGCTGCTGCTCGAACTGGTCCGCGGAGCACGCATCGAGCGTGTAGTGCCCGCTGTTGTGCGGCCGCGGGGCGATCTCGTTGACGTAGATGCGGCCGCCGTTCAGCCACGAACAGCTCGACCCCGAGGACGCCGACGTAGGGGAGCGCCGCGGCGACGCGGGCCGCCGTATCGCGCGCCTCGTCCGCGATGGCCCGGGACACGCGCGCCGGCACCACGGTGGTCTCCAGGATGCCGTCCCGGTGGCGGTTCTCCCCGACCGGAAAGGCCGCGACCGCCCCGTCGTCCCCCCTGGCCAAGACTACGGATAACTCCGTTTCCAGTGCCAACCGCTCTTCCAGCACGCAGGCGACCCGGCCGAACCTGGCGAACGCCTGGGCGCCATCCTCCGGGCGCTCGATCGTCGCCTGGCCTTTGCCGTCGTAGCCCAGCCGGCTCGTCTTGAGGAGGGCGGGAAGGCGGACCGAGCGGAGCGCGTCCGCCAGCTCCGCTTCGGTCCGCACCGGCCGGAACGGAGCCGTGCGGAATCCGGCGTCCACGAGGAACGTCTTCTCGGCGATGCGGTCCTGCGCGATCGCGACCGCCGCGACCGGCGGGCGCACTCGGCAGGAGCGCGCCAGCCGCTCCAGGGACTCGGCGGGGACGTTCTCGAACTCGGTGGTGACGGCGGCGCAGCTGGAGGCGAGGCGGTCGAGCGCGGCGAGGTCGGTGTAGGGGGCCTGCAGGTGCTCGTCGGCCACCTGACCGGCCGGGCTGCCCGGATCGGGATCGAGCACGACGACGCGGTAGCCCATGGTGCGGGCCTGGAGGACGAACATTCTCCCGAGCTGCCCCCCGCCGATGACGCCGACCGTGGCGCCGGGCAGGATCACGCGCGCTCTCCCGGAAGCTGGAGGTCGAGGACGCGCCGGGTCTGCTCCCGCCGGAGCTTGTCCAGCCGCTGGGCCAGCTCCTTGTCGTTGAGCGCGAGGACGGCGGCCACGCAGAGCGCGGCGTTCTGCGCGCCGGCGGCGCCGATCGCGAAGGTGGCCACCGGTACACCCGCCGGCATCTGGACGATGGACAGCAGCGAGTCGAGCCCCTGAAGGTGCTTGGACGGCACCGGCACGCCGAAGATCGGCAGCGCGGTCTTGGACGCGAGCATGCCGGGGAGATGGGCGGCGCCGCCCGCGCCGGCGATGATGCAGCGGAGCCCGCGGCCGGCCGCTTCCTCCGCGTAGCGGAAGAGCAGGTCGGGCGTCCGGTGCGCCGACACCACGCGGGTCTCGAACGGCACGCCCAGCTCTTCCAGCCGGCGCGCGGCATGCTGCATCGTCTCCCAGTCGGAGTCGCTGCCCATCACGACGCCTACGACAGGGTCGGCCATTGGTGTCCTCGCGAAAATCGGGATGACATGATCACTACACCGTCGCCCGGGTGCGATCCATGGTGCCCCGCGCTGCGAGCGCCGCCTGCGCCGCGGCGAGCCGGGCGATCGGCACGCGGAACGGCGAGCAGCTCACGTAGTTCATCCCCAGGCGGTCGCAGAAGCCGACCGCGGCCGGCTCCCCGCCGTGCTCGCCGCAGATGCCGAGCTTGAGATCGTTCCGGGTCTTCCGTCCCAGGTCGCAGGCGAGCTGGATCAGCTTGCCCACGCCGGCCTGGTCCAGCACCTGGAACGGATCGCTCTCGATCACGCCGTTCTCGAGGTAGTAGGGAAGGAAGTGGCCGGCGTCGTCGCGGCTCAGGCCCCAGGTGGTCTGGGTGAGGTCGTTGGTGCCGAAGGAGAAGAACTGCGCCTCGCGCGCCAGCTCGTCGGCGGTGACGCACGCGCGGGGCAGCTCGATCATCGTGCCCAGCAGGAACGGCACGGTGATCTGCCGCTCGCGGAACACTTCCTCCGCCACCTGCCGCACGATGAACGCCTGCTTCCGGAACTCGACCACGCTCGCGGTGAGCGGGATCATCACCTCCGGCATCACCCGCCCCTTGCGGGAGGCGACGGTGCACGCCGCCTCGAAGATCGCCCGCACCTGCATCGCGGTGATCTCGGGGTAGATGATGCCGAGCCGGCAGCCGCGGAGGCCGAGCATCGGATTGACCTCCTGCAGCCGCTGGATCAGCGCCTCCAGCCGGTCCACCGGCATCTCCAGCTCGGCGGCGAGGGCTTCGATCTCGCGCGCGTCGTGGGGCAGGAACTCGTGGAGCGGCGGGTCGAGCAGCCGGATGGTGACCGGGAAGCCTTCCATCGCGCGGAAGATCGCCTCGAAGTCGGCGCGCTGCATCGGCAGCAGCTTGGCGAGCGCGCGCTCCCGCCCGGCGTGGTCGGACGCGACGATCATCTCGCGCATGGCGCTGAGCCGCTCGCCGTCGAAGAACATGTGCTCGGTGCGGCACAGGCCGATGCCCTCCGCGCCGAAGTCGCGGCCCCGGTGCGCGTCGGCCGGCGTGTCGGCGTTCACCCGCACGCGGAGCTGGCGGATGCGGTCGGCCCACTGCATCAGGCGGAGAAAGTTGCCGCTCGGCTCCGGCGTGATCAGCGCCGCCTGGCCGGCGAATACCTTGCCGCGTGGCCCCATCCACCGTGATCCAGTCGCCCTCGGCGATGCTGCGGCCGTTGACGGTGAAGCGGGTGCCCTTCTCGTCCACCTGGAGCTCCTGCGCGCCCGCGACGCACGGCTTGCCCATCCCGCGCGCCACCACGGCGGCGTGCGAGGTCATGCCGCCGCGCGCGGTGAGGATCGCGCGCGGCCATCACCATGCCGTGGAAGTCCTCGGGCGAGGTCTCCCGCCGCACCAGGATCGCCGCCTGCCCGGCGCGGCCCATCTTCTCCGCGCGATCGGCGTCGAACACCGCGGTGCCGCAGGCCGCTCCGGGGCTCGCCGGCAGACCGGTCGTGAGCAGGTCGAGCTTGCTGGTGGGATCGATGGTGGGGTGGAGCAGCTGGTTCAGGTCGTTGGGCGGAATCCGGGCGACGGCCTCCTCCTCGGAGATGAGCCCCTCGTCCACCATGTCGCATGCGACCTGCACCGCGGCCTGGCCCGAGCGCTGGCCCCGCCGGGTCTGCAGCATGTAGAGCACGCCGCGCTCGATGGTGAACTCCATGTCCTGGAGGTCGCGGAAGTGGCGCTCCAGCGTGCGGGCCACCCGCTCCAGCTCCTGGTAGGCGTGCGGCAGCTTCTCCCGCAGCGCCACGATCGGGAGCGGGGTCCGGCTGCCGGACACCACGTCCTCGCCCTGGGCGTTGAGCAGGAATTCGCCGTAGAGCGTGCGGTCGCCGGTGGAGGGATCCCGGCTGAACGTGACGCCGGTGCCGGAGTCTTCGCCCAGGTTGCCGAACACCATCGCCACCACGTTGACCGCGGTGCCCATGGTGTCGGGGATGTCGTGCAGCTTCCGGTAGTCGATGGCGCGGCGGGTGTTCCAGCTCTCGAACACCGCGGCGATCGCACCCCAGAGCTGGCGCACGGGGTCGTCGGGGAACTCCCGGCCGGTCTCCGTCCGGATGAGCTCCTTGAACCGCCGCACCAGGGCCTGGACGTCCTCCAGCGGCAGGTCGATGTCGCGCTCGACCCCGCAGCGCTGGCGCTGCTCCTCCAGCAGGTGCTCGAACGGCCGCTTGGAGAGGTCGAACACCACGCTGCCGTACATCTGCACGAAGCGGCGGTAGGAGTCCCAGGCGAAGCGCGCATTCTTGCTCTGGCGGGTGAGTCCCTCGACCGTGACGTCGTTGAGGCCCAGGTTGAGGATCGTCTCCATCATGCCCGGCATGGACACCGCCGCGCCCGAGCGCACCGAGACCAGCAGCGGGTTGTCCCCGTCGCCGAAATGCTTCCCGGTGGCCGACTCCAGGCGCTGGAGCGTGTTCTCCACCTCCACCCGGAGGCGCTTGGGAAACTGCTGGCTTTCGAGATAGTGGAGGCAGAGACTGCTGGCGATGGTGAAGCCGGGCGGGACGGGAATGCCGATGGTGGTCATCTCGGCGAGGCCCGCGCCCTTGCCGCCGAGGATCTCCTTCATGGCGGAGGTTCCGTCGGCGCGGCCCTGCCCGAAGAAATAGACCAGCGGCTGGGTATAGGGCCCGCTCATGCGGGCGTAGCGATGAGCGGTGACGCGTGCCGCAGCTGCACCAGGTCCTCCGGGATCGGCGTGGGATACTGGCCGGAAAAGCAGGCGTGGCAGAAACCGCTGTGGCTCCCCGCCGCCCGCAGCATGCCGTCGAGCGAGAGATAGCCGAGCGAGTCCACGCCGAGGAACTCGCGGATCTCCTCGATCGAATGGCTGGAGGCGATCAGCTCCTCGCGCGTCGGCGTGTCGATGCCGTAGTGGCAGGGCCCGGTGATCGGCGGCGACGCCAGCCGCAGGTGCACCTCGCGCGCGCCCGCGGCGCGGATCATTCGCACCAGGCTCCGGCTGGTGTTGCCGCGCACCAGGCTGTCGTCCACCACGATGCACGACCTGGCCGTAGATCACGTCGCGCACCGGGTTGAACTTGATCTTCACCTTCTCCACCCGGTGGTTCTGGGTCGGGTTGATGAAGGTCCGGCCCACGTAGTGGTTGCGGATCAGCCCGTGCTCGAGCTTGATGCCCGACACCTCGGAAAAGCCGAGCGCCATCGCATTGGAGCTGTCGGGTACGCTGAACACCACGTCGCCCGTGGCGGGCTGCTCCCGGGCCAGCTGCGCGACCCAGCTCCCGGCGCACCCGGTCCACCGACTCGCCGAACACCGTGCTGTCCGGCCGGGCGAAGTAGACCAGCTCGAAGACGCACCGGCTCACCGGGCGGGGCGAGAGCCGGGGCAGCTCGGTGACGCGGCCGTCGTCGATCTTGACGAAGTCACCCGGCTCCAGCTCGCACGCGATCGAGGCGCCCACCAGGTCGAGCGCGCAGGTCTCCGACGCGACCACCATGCCGGTTCCCAGCCGCCCCATGACCAGCGGGCGGAACCCGCGGCTGTCCACCACGGCGTAGAGCGAGCGGCCGGCCACGATGACCAGGCTGTAGGCTCCCTCCACCTGCTCCAGCGCGTCGCGGATCTGACCCTCGACCGTCTCCGCCTCGGACCGCGCGATCAGGTGCACCAGCACCTCGGTGTCCGAGGAGGAGGTGAAGATCGCGCCCTTCTCGACCAGCTCCCGCTTGAGCTCCGTGGCGTTGGTCAGATTGCCGTTGTGGGCGATGGCGAGGGTGCCGCAGCGGGTGTTGACGCTGCACGGCTGGGCGTTGGCCAGCACCGTGCTGCCGGTGGTGGAGTACCGGGTATGTCCCACCGCGACTTCGCCGCGCATCTCGTCGAGCAGGTCCTCGTCGAACGTCTCCGAGACGAGCCCCATGCCGCGCTCCGCCCGGGCGCTGCCGTCGCGGTCGATCGCGACGATGCCGGCGCTCTCCTGGCCCCGGTGCTGCAGGGCGTAGAGTCCGAGGTAGGTGAGCCGAGCCGCGTCCGGGATCCCCGAGACGCCGATGATGCCGCACATGCCGTCTATTCTCCCAACGAGCGCTCCGCGTCGGCGTGCTGCATCCGCCGAGGGATCGCCTCAAAGTAGGTCCGTCGCAATGTGGCCACGTCCCAAGTGAACACGCGAGCGCCTGCCCGCAGTTCCACCGCGCTGCCACCGACCGAACCGGCCCGGAAGCAGGGCACGCCGTGCCGCTTGGCCAGCTCGGCCACGGCGGCCCTCTGCTCCGGCGCCGACGACAGCACGACCCGTCCGGCGTCCTCGCCGTACAGCAGCCCGTCGAGCGCCACGCCGGGCGCGTAGCCTTCCAGGTCGAGCCGGGCGCCCAGCCCCGCCGCGGCATAGGCCCAGCCGATCGCCGCCTCCGCGATCGCCACCAGCAGCCCGCCCTCCGACGCGTCGTGGGCCGAGCGCAGCAGGCCCCGCTCGGCCGCCTCGGCGAGGAACTGCTGGAGCCGCCGCTCCGCGTCCAGGTTCACGGGCGGCACCCGCCCGCCAACGAACCCGCGGATCTCCGACCAGTAGGCCGACCCGCCCAGCTCGCCCCGAGTGGCGCCGACGATCAGCACGTCGTCGCCCGCGGCGGCGAAGTAGCTCGCCACCCGCCGCTCCACCTGCGCCAGGAGGCCGACCATGCCGATCGTCGGCGTGGGGTCTATCGCGCCCGTGGGGCTCTCGTTGTAGAAGGAGACATTGCCGCCCGTCACCGGCGTGCCGAACGCGACGCATGCGTCGGCGATGCCGCGGCACGCCTCCCGGAACTGAAAGAAGACTTCCGGCTTTTCCGGATTGCCGAAGTTGAGGCAGTCGGTGATGCCGAGCGGCCGCGCGCCCGTGCAGGCGATGTTGCGGGCCGCCTCCGCGACGGCGGCCTTGCCGCCCTCGTACGGGTCGAGGGCGACGAAGCGTGCGTTGCAGTCCACGGTGACGGCCAGCCCGAACTCGGCGCCCGGCACCCGGAGGACGCCGGCGTCGCCGCCCGGTCCGAGCACGGTGGCAGCCTGCACGCTCGAGTCGTACTGCTCGTACACCCAGCGCTTGCTCGCGACGTTCGGGCTGTCGAGGATGACCGTCAGCGCGCGGTCGAGATCCACCTGTCGGCGGCGACGGCGGCACGGCGGCGCGGCGGGAGACCGCCTCGGGGCTCTCTCTTCGCCTCCGGGTGGTAGATCGGGCAGTCGTCGACCAGCCGCTGGCCCGGAATCGCGGCCACCGTGAGCCCGTGGTGCTTCACCCGGAAGATCCCGTCGTCGGTCACCCGGCCGATCGGCGTGGCCGACAGCTCCCACCGCTCGCAGACCGCCTGCACGTCCTTCACCCGATCCGGCGTGGCCACCACCAGCATCCGCTCCTGCGATTCCGAGAGCAGGATCTCGTACGGCGTCATCCCGTCCTCGCGGGTCGGGACCAGGCCGGTGTCGATCTCCACGCCCACGCCGCCGCGCGCCGCCATCTCGGCGCTGGAGCTGGTGAGACCGGCGGCGCCCATGTCCTGGATCGCCACGATGAGGTCGGAGGTGATCAGCTCGAGGCTGGCCTCGAGGAGGAGCTTTTCGGTGAAGGGGTCGCCCACCTGAACCTGCGGACGCCGGGCCTCGCTCTGCTCCGACAGCTCCTCGGAGGCGAAGCTCGCGCCGTGAATGCCGTCCCGTCCGGTCCTGGCGCCGACGGCGAGCAGCACGTTGCCGACGCCCTCGGCGGCCGCCCGGATCAGATCCTTCTCCTTGAGCAACCCGACGCACATCGCGTTGACCAGCGGATTGCCGGTGTACCCCGGCGCGAACCCGACCTCGCCGCCGAGCGTCGGCACGCCGACGCAGTTGCCGTAGTCGCCCACGCCGCGGACGACGCCGGCGAAGAGATAGCGGTTCCGCGGCGAGTCGAGCGGCCCGAAGCGCAGGCTGTTGAGCATCGCCACCGGCCGGGCGCCCATGGTGAAGACGTCGCGCAGGATGCCGCCGACGCCGGTGGCCGCGCCCTGATACGGCTCCACCGCCGACGGATGGTTGTGCGACTCGATCTTGAAGGCGACGGCCCAGCCGTCGGGCAGCCGCAGCACGCCGGCGTTCTCGCCCGGCCCCTGGACCACCTGCGGCCCCGTGGTCGGGAAGGTCTTGAGCACCGGCTTCGAGTGCTTGTAGCTGCAGTGCTCCGACCAGAGGGCGGAGAAGACGCCCAGCTCGGTGAGCGTCGGGCTCCGGCCGAGCAGCTCCAGGATCCGCTGGTACTCGATGTCGTTGAGGTTGTGCTCGCGCACGACCTCGGGCGTGACCGGACGCTCGCCCGGAAACGCCAACGCTTCGGTGGAACCGGCGACGGCGGAACCGGTCACTTGCCGGGCTCGCGCTTCTTGCCCGCTCCTCCGCGGAAGGCCGAGAGCGCCTCGGACAGCACCCGGGTCATCAGGGCCGGCCGCTCCTCGTGGGAGATGACCTCCAGCTCGCCGGCGTCGAGCCACATGCCGCCGCAGTGGGGGCAGGTCTCGATCTGGACGCCATGGAACTCGCCGCTGTCGAGATCGTAGCCGTCTTTCGGGCACTTCATGAAATGGGTCTTGCGCTCCGCCTCGCGGGCGCTCGCTTCGGTCTTCTCCCGCTGCTTCTTGAGCAGCTCGGCGTTCTGCTGGGCGAAGTATTCGTCTTCGTTGCGGCTGGGTTTCTCGGTCGTCATCGGTTGAGCACCTTCGCGGTGGCAGGCTGCGGCTTCCCCGCAGCCATGGAGGTAAAGAACCCGCGTCCATCGGCCAGGCCGAGGACCGGCTCGTCGGCCCGCTCGGGGTGCGGCATCATGCCGACCACGTTGCCGGCGGCGTTGCGGATGCCGGCGATGTGCGCGGCGGAGCCGTTGGGATTGGGCTGATAAGGTGAGCCTTCGGTGTCGGCGACGTAGCGCAGCACCACGCGGCCCTCCGCCTCCAGCATGCGGAGGGTGTCGTCGCCGGCGAGGAACCGGCCCTCGCCGTGGGCCACGGGAAGCCGCACCCGCTGGCCTTCGGTGAACGCGCCGGTAAACGGCGTGTCGGTCCGCTCGACCGTCACGTCCACCGGCTTGGCGACGAAATGGAGGCCCGCGTTCCGCATCAGGGCGCCGGGCAGCAGGTGGGCCTCGCAGAGGATCTGGAAGCCGTTGCAGATGCCGAGCACGGCGCCGCCGTCGGCGGCGTGCCGCTGCACCGCGGCCATGACGGGGCTGAACCGGGCGATGGCGCCGGCCCGGAGATAGTCGCCGTAGCTGAAGCCGCCGGGCAGGATGACCACGTCGGCGCCACGCAGGTCGGTATCGCGGTGCCAGACGAGGTAGCTGTTGGCGCCCACCGCGGCGGCGGCGCGGACCGCATCGTGGTCGCTGTTGCTGCCCGGGAACTGCACCACGGCGACGTTGAGCATCAGCGCTCCTCCACCTGCAGCAGATAGTCCTCGGTGACGGGGTTGGCGAGCAGCTTGTCGCACATCTGGCGCGCGCGGGCCTCGGCGTCGGCCCGGGTGGGGGCCGCCACCTCGAGCTGAATCGCCCGCCCCACCCGCACACCGCCGGCTTCGGCGAAGCCGAGGGCGGAGAGAGCGTGCTCGACGGCCTGGCCCTGCGGATCGAGCAGGCCACTCCTGGGCATCACGCGCACGTGCACACGGTAAGTCATCGGTCCTCAGGCAGATGTCGTCGGTCGCGCCAGTTGCCGCGGCGCTCGGGAATCACGGACGGCGGCTCCGGCTCGCTCCCGTCGGCGAGCCGCTCCTCGGTCGCCGGCGCTTCGGGTCGCTCCAGGAGGCCGAGGATCGAGGCGCGCACGACGCCGTAGGTCACGTAGAACAACCCGAGCGGAAACAGAAAATACTCAGGCGCGAGGATTCCGCCGAGCAGAATGGTGAGGTGGACCGCCAGCCCGAACAGACCCTTGGCGCTGCGGATGCCGATGGGCGGAAACTTGGGGTACTTCACGTTGCTCACCATCAGCACCGCCAACAGCAGCATCAGCACGACGAGACCCTGATGCTGGAGGTCGAGATAGGCGAGCGACGCCCGGTACCACTCCGTCTGGCTGAACGGGTAGTAGACCGCCAGCGTGGTCCCGGCGGCCGGGGAGGGAAGCCCCGTGAACCAGCCGGTGGACGGCTTGCCGGCCGACAGCACGTTGAACCGCGCCAGCCGCAGGGCCACCGCGGTCACGTAGATGTAGCAGAGGATCCAGGAGAATCGGCCGGCGCTGGAAAAGTCGAGGAAGTAGATCAGCAGCGCCGGCGCCACCCCGAACGAAATGACGTCCACCAGCGAGTCCAGCTCCGCCCCGAACCGGGTGCCGGTGTTGGAGAGCCGGGCCACCCGGCCATCCAGCACGTCGAGGATGCCGGCGAACACGATGAACCATCCCGCCCAACGGAAGTTGCCGTTGAAGGCGGACACGATGGCCCAGAAACCGAAGAACAGGTTGCCGAGGGTGAACGCGCTCGGCATTACCACGACGACCTGGCGCATGGTGCGCCGCCGCACGCCTTCCTGGCGCGGCTCGTCTCTCGGGATCAGCTCCATTCGGCCACCACCGTGACGCCTGCGAGGGTTGTGTCGCCGGTATGCACCAGGGTCCTGGTGCCCACCGGCAGGAAGACATCCACTCTCGAGCCGAAGCGGATCATGCCGAGCCGCTCGCCCTGGCGCACCGTGGCGCCGACCTCGTGATCGGTGACGATCCGCCGTGCGACGAAGCCCGCGATCTGGCGGATCAGGACCTTCCCCTTGGCCGTGGCGACGCCGACCGACGACTGCTCGTTGTCGAGGCTCGACTTCTCCGCCGCCGCGTGGCCGAACTTGCCCGGGTTGTAGTGCTTGTAGGCGATCGCGCCGCTCACCGGGTACCGGTTCACGTGGCAGTCGAACACGTTCATGAAGATCGAGATCCGGAGCGCCCGCCCGCCGTGGAACACGGGCTCGTCCACCTCGACCACGCTCACCACTTTGCCGTCCGCCGGCGCCACCACCATCCGTTCGCCGAGCGACCAGGCCCGCTCCGGATCGCGGAAGAAGGCGACGACCCAGACCGCGAGCGCGGTCCACGCGACGGCCCCGATCCACCACCCCGCGGAGCCGCTCCGCGCCGCGACGACCAGCAGCACCAGAGCGATGGCCCACGCGCCGGCGATGAACCAGCGGCCCTCGGGAGCGGTCCGGATCATCCGGCGCTCAGCTCCCGGCCGGTGATCAGGCGGAACGCCTCCAGATAACGGCGGCTGGTGGCGTCGACCACTTCGTCGGGAAGCGCGGGTGGCGGTGCCTCGCCGTTCCACGCGCCCGCGGTCCGCAGTCCCGCGAGATAGTCCCGCAGCGGCTGCTTGTCGAAGCTCGGCTGCGACTGGCCCGGCCGATAGCGGTCGGCCGGCCAGAACCGCGAGGAGTCGGGCGTCATCACCTCGTCGATCAGGATCAGCGAGCCGTCGCGCCCGGTGCCGAACTCGAACTTGGTGTCGGCGATGATGATCCCCCGGCCCGCCGCGTGATCGCGGCCCGCGCGATAGACGGCGAAACTGGCGTCCCGCAGGCGCGCCGTCAGCTCGCGGCCGAGCCCGGCGGCCATGGTGTCGAACGTGACGTTGAGATCGTGGCCCGACTCCGCCTTGGTCGCGGGCGAGAACAGCGGCGGCTCCAGCCGGTCGCTCTCCCGCAGGCCGGCCGGCAGCGCCTCGCCGGCGAGCGTGCCCGAGCCGCGGTACTCCACCCACGCCGAGCCGGACAGGTAGCCACGCACGACGCACTCGAACGGCACCGGCTGGGTCCGCCGCACCAGCATGGCGCGGCCCTCGACCTCGCTCCGGCGGCCGCGCAGCGCGGGAATGCGGTCGACGATCTCGTCCGCCGCGGCGGTGACGTAGTGCGAGGGGAACACGTCCGCGAGCCGCTCGAACCAGAACGCGCTGATCTGGGTCAGGACCGCGCCCTTTCGCGGGATCGGCTCGCGCATCACGATGTCGAACGCGCTGACCCGGTCGCTCGCGACGAGCAACAGGTGGTCGGCGTCCACCTCGTAGACCTCGCGCACCTTGCCCCGCCGGAGGAGCGGAAGCGGCAGGCGGCTCTCCGCCAGCGCCGTCATACCCGCACCTCCGCGGTGCCCGCTTCGGCCGCGAGCGGACGGGCGCGCGTCAGCGCCGGCCGCAGGTACTCCTCGAGGAACTCGCCCACCTGCTGCGCGGCGCGACCGGTGTAGTTGGCGGGCTCGAGCTGGGCCTGGAGCTGCGCCGTGGGCACGCCGGCGAACGCCGGATCGCCGGCGAGCCGCTCCAGCAGGTCGTTCGGCGCGCCCCGCGCCACCGCATCGGCGACCACGAGACTGTGCCGGCGGATGACCTCGTGCAGCTCCTGCCGGTCGCCGCCGGTGGCGACGCCGAGCATGAGCCAGCGCTCGGTGGCCATGAACGGCATCTTGGCGGCCACGTTCCGCCGGACCACGTCTTCGCGCACCTCGATGCCGGCGGCGATGTTGGTGGCGAGCACCAGGATCGCGTCGGTGCCGAGGAAGGCCTCGGGCAGGGTGAGCCGCCGGTTGGCGCTGTCGTCCAGCGTGCGCTCGAGCCACTGCGAGGCGGCGGTGTGCGCCCCGTTCGCCTGGAGCGAGATCACGAACCGGGCCAGCCCCGAGATCCGCTCGGCGCGCATCGGGTTCCGCTTGTAGGCCATCGCGCTGGAGCCGATCTGCTCCGACTCGAACGGCTCGAGCAGCTCGCCTTCGTGCTGCAGCAGCCGCAGGTCGCCCGCCAGCTTCGACGGCGGATTGCGCGATGCCGCTGAGCGCATCGAGCACGACGCTGTCGGCCTTCCGCGGATAGGTCTGCCCCGTCACCGCGTACTGCTCCCGGAAGCCGAGCTTGGCCGTGACCCGCCGTTCCAGCTCGCGCACCTTGCCGTGGTCGTCGCCGAACAGCTCGAGGAACGACGCCTGGGTTCCCGTGGTGCCCTGGCAGCCGCGGAACCGCAGCGTCTCCAGCCGGTGGCACAGCTCCTCGACGTCGAGGCCGAAGTCCTGCATCCAGAGCGTGGCGCGCTTGCCCACGGTGGTGAGCTGCGCGGGCTGGAAGTGCGTGTAGGCGAGGCAGGGGAGGTCGGCCGTGCGGATCGCGAAGCCCTCCAGCGCGGAGAGCACGGCGATCAGCCGGCCGAGCAGCAGGCGCAGGCCGTCGCGCATCACGACGAGATCCGCGTTGTCGGTGACGAACGCGCTGGTGGCGCCGAGGTGGAGGAAGGGCCGGGCGGCGGGCGCCTGATCGGCGTAGGCGTGCACGTGCGCCATCACGTCGTGGCGGTAGCGGCGCTCGTAGCGGGCCGCGGCGGCGAGGTCCACGTCGTCCAGGTGCGCCCGAAGTTGCGCGATGGCCTCATCGGGGATCGGGAGACCGAGCTCGCGCTCCGCCTCCGCGAGCGCGAGCCAGAGCCGGCGCCACAGGCCGACGCGGTGCGCCTCGCTCCAGAGACGCTGCATGGCGGGCGACGCGTAGCGCGAGCCGAGCGGCGAGGTCCAGCGCTCGTCGCTCACCGGAACACCAGGTCGGTGAAGGTGATCTGGCCCTCCCGCTCGAGGTAGACCCGCACGACCTCGCCCGAACGCACGTTCAGCAGGTCGCCGACCTGCGAGGCGGCGCGCACCGGGGTCCGGTTGATCGCGAGAATCACATCGCCCTCCCGCAGCCCGGTCGCGTCCGACACCGGGGGCGAGATCTTGAAGATGAGGACGCCCTCCTCGGTGCGCAGCGTGCGCTCCGCCCGCACCGCCGGCGTCACGTTGATCAGCTCGAGATCCTCGAGCAACGTGTACTTCTCCGCCGTGACCGTCGGAAGATCGCCGGTGACGACCCGCCGGCGCACGGTCTGCCGGCCGCTGCGCGCGGAGAGGCCGACCGAATCGCCCACGTGCAGGTCGAGCTTGACCGCCTCCCAGTCGAGATAGTTGCGCAGCGGCCGGCCGTTGGCCTCGGTCAGCACGTCGCCGCGCTTGAGCGAGGCCTTCGCGGCGGGGCCGCCGGGCGCCACGCTCGTGACGGTGACCCCGCCGGCGCGCTTCCAGTCGCGCATCGCGGAGGCGCCCTCGACCTCGAGGCCGACCCACGCGCGCCGCACGGTGCCGTGACGGATGATCTCGTCCGCCACCCGGAGCGCCCGCTCGATCGGAATGGCGAACCCGAGCCCCACCGATCCGCCGCTGCTGCTGAAGATCGACGAGTTCACGCCGACCACCTCGCCCAGCGCGTTGGTGAGCGGCCCGCCGGAATTGCCCGGGTTGATCGCGGCGTCGGTCTGGATCATGTCGAAGTAGAGGCCGGTCTGGTCGCCGCTCGGCAGGATGTTGCGGTTGGTGGCGCTCACCACGCCCACCGTGACGGTCGGCTCCGCGTTGCCGAGCAGGAACGCGTAGGGATTGCCCAGCGCGACGACCCACTCGCCGATCATCAGGTCGGTGCTCCGTCCGGCCTGCACCGTGGCCAGGCCCTGCCGCTTCACCTGCAGCACCGCGATGTCGGTCAGCGGATCTTCGCCGAGAACCGTGGCCGGGGAGTCGGTGCCGTCGGGCAAGGTCACCACGACCCGCTCCGCGTTGGCGACCACGTGCTGGTTGGTGACGATGATGCCGTTGGGCCGGACGACGAATCCGGTGCCGTACCCTTCGACCAGCCGGGACCGATCGGGGACGAAGAAGAAGTCCCAGGGCGAGCGCGCCCGCGCGTCGCGACGCGAGCTGACGCTGACGGAGACCACCGCGCTCGACGCCCGCTCGGCCGCCGTCACCAGCGCGGTGCGCCGGGAGGCTTCGACCGCCGCCTGGCGCGCGGCCCGCGCCGGCGCGGGCGCGGCCGCCTGCGCACCCTGAGTGCTGACCCGCACGGCCGGCGCCGCGTCCTTGCAGCCGAGCGCGCCGGCGGTCAGCAGCAGCGCCGCGCTACGCCGCGATCCACGGTCGCATGGACCTCCTCCGCCTCGTCGGCGTACACGGCATCGGGATACGTCGCGCTCACGAAATAGAGTCCTTGCGGCGGCGCCGGCGGACTGGTCTCGCTGTTGTCGCCCCGCTCGAGCAGCGCCTCGATGTCGGCGAGCGGACGGCGCTCGAGACCGATGTCCACCATGGTGCCGACCAGCATCCGCACCATGTGGTGCAGGAAGCGGTCGGCCTCGACGTGGAAGCTCACGCCGCGGCCTTCCGGCCGGGCCACCCACTCCGCTCGGACCAGCCGGCAGCGATAGTGCGGCTTGGGCTCACCCTTGGCGGCGAAGGCGCGGAAGTCGTGCTCGCCGAGGAGCAGGGTGGCCGCGGACCGCAGCGCGGCGTGGTCGAGCGGCCGCCCGAGGGCCCACTCGAAGCGCCGCCGGAACGGCGAAGCCGCGGCGTCGTCGAGACCGATGTCGTAGCGATAGCGGCGGGAGGTGGCGCTCTTCCGGGCGTGAAAGCCCGGCTCCATCGGGAGCACCGATTCGACCCAGCAATCTTTGGGGAGGAGGGCATTGAGTGCGCGGCGGAGATCGGCGGCGGACCAGCGCTGGGGCGCCGCGAAGCTGACCGCGAGACCCACGGCGTGGACGCCGGCATCGGTGCGCCCCGCCGCGTGGGCCGCCGCCGAGCGCTCGAACAGGCGCTCCAGCACCCGCTCGAACTCACTCTGCACCGAGCGGCCCGCCGCCTGGCGTTGCCACCCCACGAACCCGGTGCCATCGAAGTGCAGCGTGGCTAGGAAGGTCCGGTTCATCAGGCCCGGAATCTAGTCCGCTCCGACCCCCCGAGCAAGCTACGCAAATCCTTGTCCCAATTGACAAAAGCCCTGTTTTTCGGGTACGTTTTTTTGCAGCCGGATATCCCTCCAACCCACCGCTCGCCCGTGACTGACGCCGCCATCGCTGCCGCCGCCCTCCGCCACGCCGTCCAGGAGCTCGCCCGGGGCGCATCCCTCTCCAGCGAAAGCGCCGCCGCGGCGTTCTCGGTCCTGATGCGCGGCGAGGCGACGGCGACGGAGACCGCGGCCTTGTTGATGGGGCTTCGGGTCAAGGGCGAGACCGCGGATGAAGTGGCCGGCGCGGCCACCGCGCTCCGGCTCGCCATGGTTCGGGTCGCGGTGGATCACCCGGAGCGGACGGTGGACACCTGCGGCACGGGCGGCGGACGGGTCAGCACCCTCAACCTCTCGACCGCCGCCGCGTTCGTCGTCGCCGGCGCGGGAGTGCCGGTGGCCAAGCACGGCAACCGAAGCTTCACCTCCCGATCCGGTTCGGCCGACGTGCTCGAGGCCCTGGGTGTGAACATCCAGCTCACGCGCGGAACGGGCGACGACCGTGCTTCGTGAGGCCGGTCTCGTCTTCCTCTTCGCGCCCAGCTTTCACCCCGCGATGCGCCACGTGGGCCCGGTGCGCAAGGAGCTGGGCATTCCCACCGTGATGAACCTGCTCGGGCCGCTGGTGAATCCCGCGGGTGTCACGCGCCAGGTGATCGGCGTCGCCGATGCCGCGCGCGCACCGTTGATCGCCTCCGCGCTCGCGCGGCTCGGCACGACCCACGCCCTGGTGCTGCATGCCGAGGTCGGGATGGACGAGGTGAGTCCGAGCGGGCTCACGCACACGTGGGAGGTGTGCGGAACGGAGGTGCGGGAGTGGACGATCGATCCGCAGCGCTACGGTCTGGCCTGTGACGACCTGGACGGACTCGCCGGCGGGGAGCCCGCGGAGAATGCCGAACGGATCGAGCGGCTGCTGAACGGTGGGGATGACGCGCCCGCGGTGCGATGCGCCGTGCTGCTCAATGCCGCGGCAGGTCTCTATGTTTCCGGCCGCGGCTGGACGTTCGAGGAATCGGTGGGGCGGGCCACGCAGGCGCTCGACAACGGGGCAGGGCGGGAAGCGCTGGCGCGCTTCCGACGAGCATCGGCGGGATGACTCCGGTCAGTACTTCCGGATCACCCCGACGACGACGCCCTGGATGAGCACATCGCGCTCCTGAAATCGCATGGGTTGCATGGCGGCGTTGGCGGGCTGCAGCCGGATCCAGCCGCCGGGCTCGCGATAGAACTTCTTGACGGTGGCCTCGCTGCCGTTGACCAGGGCGATGACCATCTCGCCGTTCTCGGCGCTCTGCTTGCCGTGCACCACGACGAAATCGCCATCGAGGATGTGCTCGTCGATCATCGAGGCACCCTGCACCCGCAGGGCATAGTTGGGCCCGCGGCGCGGCAGCATCTGGTCCGGCACCGCGATACTCTCCTGATGCATCAGCGACTCGATCGGCGTGCCCGCGGCGACCTTGCCGAGCAGCGGAATGTCGGTGGCGGCGGAAGTACCCCGCGGCGGAAGGACCTCGATGGAGCGGCTCTCGTTGTACGAGCGGCGGATGTAGCCTTTGCGCTCGAGGTTGGTGAGATGCTCGTGCACCGTGGCGAGCGATTGGAAGCCGAACTGTTCGGCGATCTCCTCGAAGCTGGGTGCGTAGCCGTGGTCCTGAATGTGACCCTGCAGGTAGCTGAGGATTTCACTCTGACGCTTGGTCAGCGGCATACTGCCGTCTCCGTGGCGCGGGTAGCCTGAATCGACCGAACAGAGCCCGAATTACTATACCCGAAGACTCGCCGAAGGGCAAGATGGCCGTTTCGCTCGACCAGATCCTCGACTCCACCCGCCGCGGTCTGGCCTCGCTGCGAGCGCGCCGCGCCGCGCTCGAGCGGGAGGCCGGAATCTCGCCCGGCGCCGCCGGCGTTCGGACGCGCGCTCCGGCGCGATCGTGTCGCGGTGATCGCGGAGGTGAAGCGGCGGTCGCCCTCGGCGGGCGTGATCCGGGAGGACCTCGATCCCGCGGAGCGCGCGTCGCTCTATGCCCGCCACGGCGCGGCGGCGATCTCGGTGCTGACCGACCAGCCGCACTTCGGCGGGTCGGTGGACGACCTTCGATCGGCCGCGGCGTCGGTCGCCGTGCCGTTGCTGCGGAAGGATTTCATTCTCGACGAGCTCCAGGTGCTGGAGGCGCGCGCGGCCGGCGCCGCCGCCGTGCTGCTCATCGTGCGGGCGCTGGCACCGGAGCGTCTCGCCGCGCTGCTGGCTGCCGCGCGAGAGGCGGGGCTCGACGCACTGGTCGAGGTCCACACGGCGGCCGAGCTCGACCGCGCGCTCGAGGCGGGCGCCGGCATCATCGGCGTGAACAGCAGGGATCTGGATACCTTCCGCATCGACGTGGGAACAGCGTGGGCGCTTGCTGGCGCGGGTGCCGGCGGATCGGGTCGCCATCGCCGAGAGCGGCATGCAGCAGCCGGAGGATGTGGAGCGTGCGGCCGACGCCGGCGCCGACGCGGTCCTCGTCGGGACGGCGCTCTCCGCGTCGGAGGATCCGGCGGCGCTGCTTCGACGCCTGGCAGGAGTGTCCCGGCGTGGCCGTTAGCGTCAAAATCTGCGGACTGACCCGGCCGGAGGACGCCGCAGCCGCGGCGGGGGCAGGGGCGGCCTATCTGGGCGTCGTTCTTGCTAGTGGACCGAGGCGGGTGAGCTTCGCGAGGGCGGCGGAAATCGTGGCCGCATCGCGCAGCGTTCCCGTGCTGGGAGTCTTCGGCTCGCAACCCGTCCTGGAAATTCTTGCCGCCGTCCGTGACATCGGGCTCGCCGGAGCCCAGCTTCATGGGGCCCATACCCGCGAGGACGCCGCTCGGCTCCAGCAGGCGGGTCTCATCGTGTGGCGGGTCGTGCGAATTGCCAGCCCCGCCGACCTGGAGACCTTGGCCGAGGCGTCGCTCGACGCCGAGACGGTTCTGGTCGAGCCCCGGGTCACGCACGCGGAGGGCGGCAGCGGCGTCGCGCTCGATCTCAGCGTAGCGGTCGAGGCCAGGCGCCGGCTCGCGGGTGTCCGCATGGCGCTCGCGGGCGGGCTCGGGCCGGAGACGGTCGCGCGCGCCGCGGCTCTCGTTGGACCGGATACGGTCGATGTAAGTTCCGGGGTAGAATCCCTGCCCGGTATCAAGGATCACGAGAAGATCGCGCGCTTTCTGGAGGCGGTGCTTGGACGCAGCCCTACTGTCGGCTGAGCGGGCGATCGGCGGACGATTCGGTCCCTACGGGGGCCGCTACGTTCCCGAGACGCTCGTTGCGGCGCTCGACGACCTGACCGCGCTGTACGACGCGGCCCGGACGGATGCCGCGTTCTGGGCGGAGCTCGACGGGCTCCTCTCCGAGTTCGTCGGGCGCCCCTCGCCGATCTCGGTGGCACCGCGCCTCTCCGAGGACGTGGGGGCGCCGGTGCTGCTCAAGCGTGAAGACCTGAACCACACCGGGGCCCACAAGATCAACAACACGATCGGCCAGGCGCTGCTCGCCCGCCGCATGGGCAAGCGGCGGATCATCGCGGAGACCGGCGCGGGCCAGCACGGCGTCGCGACGGCGACGGTCTGCGCGCGCTTCGGTCTCGAGTGCGTGGTGTACATGGGCGCGGAGGACGTCGCGCGGCAGGCGCTCAACGTCTACCGCATGCAACTGCTCGGCGCCACGGTGATTCCGGTGGAGTCCGGCACCCGCACGCTCAAGGACGCCACCAACGAGGCCCTGCGCGACTGGGTCACCAACGTGCCCACGACGCACTACATCATCGGCTCGGTGGTCGGCCCCGATCCCTATCCCCGGATGGTCCGTGATTTCCAGTCCGTGATCGGCCGCGAGGCGAAGGAACAGGTGCAGGAGCGCTTCGGCCGGCTGCCGCGCACCGTGGTCGCGTGCGTCGGGGGCGGGTCCAACGCGATCGGCATCTTCTCCGCGTTTCTCGACGACGACGTGGAGCTGGTGGGTGTGGAAGCCGCGGGCCACGGTCTCGGGTCCGGTCACCACAGCGCCACCCTGAGCGCCGGCTCGCCCGGCGTGCTGCACGGCAGTCTGAGTTATCTGCTGCAGGACGCCGACGGCCAGGTGGCGCCGGCGCACTCGGTCTCCGCGGGTCTCGACTATCCCGGCGTGGGGCCGGAGCACAGCTGGCTGCGCGATACCGGCCGGGTGCGCTACGAATCGGCGACCGACACGGAAGCGCTCGACGCGTTCCAGGCGCTCTGCCGCCTCGAGGGCATCATCCCGGCGCTGGAGACGGCGCATGCGCTCGCCTGGGTCCGCCGCTCGCGCGGGCACTGGGCCGCGGACGAGCCGGTGCTGGTCTGCCTCAGCGGCCGGGGCGACAAGGACGTCGCCCACGTCGCCGCGCTGCTCGGAGGGAATGCATGACGGCCGGCCCGCACGCCGACCTTCTGCCGGCTTCGCAGGTCGCGGAGCTGATCACCGGGCTGAGCAAGGCGCTCCGCGCCTTCCACATGTACCTCCCGAACAATCCGATCTATCAGCGCGCCACCGAGAACCTCCGCACCGCCTTCACGCCGATCTGGGCGGTGCTCGACGAGCTGGTGCTCACCGTCGCGGAGACCGATTTCGTGTGGGAGGAGCAGGTCGTCTACCACCAGCTCAACAAGGCCGAGAGCCTGGCCTGGGGCTTGTTCAAGGACGGCATGCGCTCGCTCACGATCAAGCGTGGCGCGGAGCAGGAGGAGCTGCCCCGGCTGCTCGAGGCCATCAACCGGGCGCGGTACCTGTCCGCCGACGCGGGCGACGACCTCCTGACCCTGCTCTGGGAGCGGGAGTTCCAGTTCATCCAGTATCAGTTCGTGGAGTTCTTCGGCGAAGGCGGCGGCTCGATGCCGGAGCAGGCCGGACACTATCCCACCGGCAGCGAAGATCCCAACGCGGCGCAGCAGCGCCATGCGCAGGCCGTGGAAGAGGCGCCGCCCAAGCCGAAGGGCGTGGTGGACCTGGAGGAATTCGACTCGACGCTCTACTTCCTCGACGAGTCGGAGATCCACCAGGTGGCGCGCCAGGTCGAGGAGGAGTACGCCCGCGACGTGCGCACCTCCGCGCTCAACGTCCTGTTCGACCTGTTCGAGCTGGAGGGTGATCAGGGCACCCGGGTCGAGATCATCGGAATCCTGGAGCACCTCTTCCCGAATCTGCTCAACGCGCGCGACTTCCGGACCGCCGCGGCGGTGCTGCGCGAGAGCAAGCTGCTGGGCACCCGCGCGCCGGGGCTGCAGGCGGAGCATCGCGCACGACTCGAGATCTTCGTCGCCAAGCTCAGCGAGCCGGCGATCGTGAGCCAGCTGCTGCAGTCTCTGGACGAAGCGCCGGCGCTCGCCGGCGAGGCCGAAGTCGCCGAGGTGCTGCGGGAGCTGCGCGCCTCGGCGCTGGAGCCGGTGCTGAGCTGGCTCCCCAACCTCTCGTCGGCGCCCCTGCGCACGGTGCTCGAGGGCGTGGTGGACCGGGTGGCGGCGTCGAACACCGACGAGGTGCTGCGGATTCTCCGCACGCCCACCTCCGACGCGCTCGCGGCAGTGGTGACGCTCTGCGGCCGGCTCGGACTCCATCAGGTGGTGCCGGGCCTCGCCGATACGGTCACGCACAAGGATCCGGCGGTCCGGCTGGCCTCGGTGCAGACGCTCGCCCAGCTCGGCACGCCGTCGGCATTGACGCTCATCGACAAGGCGATCGGGGACGACGACCGCGGCGTCCGGCTGGCGGCGGTCCGCGCGGTCGGGACGCGCGGCTACAAGGGCGCACTCAAGCGGGTCGAGGCCGTGGTCCTGGGCAAGGGACTCAAGGACATGGACCTGACCGAGAAGATGGCGTTCTTCGAAGCGTACGGGACCATCGCCGGCCCGGGTGGGCTCAAGGCGCTGAGCGGAATCCTGCTGCCGCGCGGATTGCTCAAGCTCAAGGAGTCGCCGGAGACGCGGGCCTGCGCCGCGATCGCCATCGGCAAGGTCAAGACGCCGGAGGCCCGGGAGATCCTCGGCAAGATGGCGGACGAGAAGGACCTGGTCGTGCGCAACGCGGTCAATCGCGCGCTGCGGGAGATGGGCACGTGAGCCAGTCGGCCGAAGCCGCTTCCCAGTCGGCCTCCGACGGCCAGCTCCGCCAGGGCGGGCGGGCGCTCCTGCTCGCGTTCTACACCGCGCTCCGGAGCCTCAAGCTCTATCCGGTGGAGAACGCGACGGTCCAGAAGGCCCTCGACGACCTCGACGTCACCGCGAAGGCGCTCCTCGCCATCGAGAACGATCTCGAAGTCCGCCTGGCCGGCGACTTCATCTTCGTGAACGCGACCCGCCTCCGGCTCGAGCTCGACAACTACGCCTCGTTCAGCCACATCCTGGCGATGCTCCGGACGTTCGAGATCGGCGCGCTCCGGATCCACGGCAGTGACCGGCGCGAGTGGCAGATCTTCCTGAGCCTCCTGCTCAGTCTCTCCGAGCGGGGCGAGCCGGACGAGCGCTTCGATACCCTCACCGAGCGGCTCGGCGCGGGTAGCGTCACGGGCCTCGAGATCGAGCGCGCGAGCCACCACGAGCACGCCGAATCGGAACAGGCGAAGCAGGCGGCCAAGCGGGTCTATTCCCAGGGCGTGGCGGTCACCAAGGAGGTGATCACCAGCGTCCGGATGGGCCGGGCCACCAGCGTCAAGCGGGTGAAGCGCGCGGTGCAGCTCATCGTGGACCAGGTGCTCAACAACGAGACCTCCGTGGTCGGGCTCACCACCATCAGGGACTACGACGAGTACACGTTCACCCACTCGGTGAACGTCTGCATCTTCTCCGTCGCGCTCGGCAAGAAGCTCGGCTTGTCGCGGCTCCAGCTCTACGATCTCGGCATGACCGCGCTGCTGCACGACGTCGGCAAGGCCCGGGTGCCGGTCGAGATCCTCAACAAGACGACCGGCCTCGACGAGCGCGAGTGGCGGATCATGCAGGCCCACCCATGGCTCGGCGCCCTGACGCTCTTCACGATGCGCACCTACGATGAGACGCCCTACCGGGCGATCCTCACCGCGCACGAGCACCACATGAAGACCGACCTCACCGGCTATCCCCGCACGGTTCGGCCGCGCGAGCTCGGCATCTTCTCCCGCATCGTCTCGGTGGCCGACGGGTTCGACGCCGCGACCACGCGGCGGAGCTATCAGACCACCCCGATCGAGCCCGACCAGGTGCTGCGCGAGATGTGGCAGAACCCGAAGCGCGGCTACGACGCGATCCTGGTGAAGGCGCTCATCAACCTGATCGGCATCTACCCGGTCGGCACCTGCGTCATCCTCGATACCTTCGAGGTGGCGATCGTGTCCGGGCCGGATCCGGATGGCCAGCAGCTCAACCGGCCGCTGGTGCGCATCGCGGTGGACGCCGACGGCGGCACCATTCCGCCTCCCGGCACGCTGGTGCCGCTCACCGAGCGGGACGACGCGGGGACCTTCCGGCGCTCCATCGTAAAGGTCACCAACCCGTCGCGCTATGGGCTCACCGTCGGCGACTACTTTGTCTGAATCGAGTATCGCGCGGACTTTCGCGGCGCTGCGGCAGCAGGGGCGGCCCGCGCTGATTCCGTATCTCACGGCCGGGTTTCCGGATCTGCGCGCCAGCGAGGACGCGCTCCGCGCCGCCGACGAGGTCGCGGACATTCTGGAAGTCGGCGTGCCGTTCAGCGATCCGCTGGCCGACGGTCCCACGATCCAGCGGTCCACGTTCCAGGCGCTGCAGCAAGGGATGACACTGGCGGGCACGCTGGAGCTGATCGCCCGCTGCCGGCCCCGCCGTCCGGTCGTCGTCTTCAGCTACCTCAATCCGATCCTGCGGTACGGGCTCGACCGCTTCCTGCGTGACGCAGGCTCGCTCGGCATCGCGGGGCTGCTGCTCACCGACCTGCCCGCCGGGAGCGATCCCGCCGTGGAGGATGCCGTGCGGCGAAGCCCGCTCGACCTGATCCGCCTCATCGCACCGACCACGCGGCCGGAGCGGCTCGCCGCGGCGATGGACGGGGCCGAAGGCTTCGTCTATCTCGTCGCGCGGCTCGGCGTCACCGGCGCGAGCCGCGCGCTCGCGGCGGATCTCGCCGACTCGGTCGCGCGGGTGCGCGCCGCCACTTCGCTTCCGGTCGCGGTGGGCTTCGGCATCTCGAACGCCGAGCAGGCCGCGGCGGTCGGACGACTGGCCGACGGCGTGGTGGTGGGGAGCGCGCTGGTGGACGTGCTCGGGAACGGCGGCGTGGCGGCGGCGGGACGGTTCCTGCGCGAGCTTCGCGGCGCTCTCGATCTCGCGCCGGCGGTGGCGTGAGCGGGGACGTCGGAGGACTCCTCGAACGCTACGCCCGCATCCTCGCGGTCGGCGGCATCATCGTCACGGTCGGCGCCCTCGCGACCGACCTGCGATGGGTGGATCAGCCGGTGGCCGTCCTGCTGCTGACGGCGATGGTGTTCGCGCTGCGGGCGGCTCCCATTCGGCTCAGCAAGTACTCCTATCTCACTCAGACCGGCATCCCGGTGCTGGTGGGCGCGGTGACGGTCGGCCCGACGCCGGTCGTGCTCGGCCTGTACCTCGGCGTGCTCGGCTCCGACGTGGTGTGGCTTCGGAAGCTGCCCCGCGCGGGCTTGATCAACGCCGGCCGAGAGGTGACGGGGTTCGTTGCCGCGTTCGGGCCGTACGCCGCGGTGCATTACTTCAGCGGAAGGCCGGCCGCTCTCGCTCGATTTCCTGCCGGCGGCCGCGATCCTGGTCTGCCTCTACTTCTTCTCGACCCGCTCGCTCTTCTACTTCACGCTGCTGGTCCGGGACAAGCTGGAGTACGCCGAGAAGATCCTCATCCTCCGCTGGGAGATCATCTCCTACCTGCTGACGCTGATCGCGACGGTGGTCGCGGTGGCGGCGGTGCAGGCGCTGGCGCCCGTCGGCTGGGTGGCCGTGAGCCTCGCGCTCGGCGTGCTGGGGCTGCTGACGCGCAAGATCATCGAAGAGGCGATCGGAGCGGAGGACCTCAACAAGGTCCATCTGATGGAGACGGCCATCGCCAGCAACGCGACGCTCCAGGGCTCGTTCGATCAGATCGAGCGGCTCGCGTACCGGCTGCTGGACTGGGGCGACTTCCGGGTGTACCGCGTGGACGGCGACGCCCTGACCCTCGCCTACCGCGGCACCTACGGCCGGCCCGACCGGGGCGAGCCGCCGGTCGAAATGTTCGAGCTGCGCCGCGAGGCGATCGCCTCGGGCCACCCGGTGATGGTGCGCGACGTCCGGCGCGATCCCCGGATCGCGCACGTGATGCAGGGCGTGGGAAGCACCATCGTGCACCCGATCCGGTTCGGTGACGACCTGCTCGGCGTGGTCGAGGTGGACCATCCCAAACGGCACGCCTACGGATCCAAGGACATGGTCGCGCTGAGCACCCTGGCGAACCAGATGGCCACCGCGATCCACATCGCGGAGCTGCGGCGACCGCTGCTCAGCACCGTGGCGCAGATCGGCGAGCAGGTCTCCACGCTGGCGCGGGTCACCGAATCGCTCCGCGGGTCGGCGTCCGCGCTGGCGGAGGTCTCGCGCGGCATGCGCCAGGAGACGGCCGACCTCGAGCGGTTCGTCGCCGGCGGGCTCCGCTCGACCGACGCGCTCTCGACCGCGACCCGGGCGATGGCGGCGCAGGGGGCCCAGGCCGCGCAGGCGAGCGGCACCGCCGCCGCGGTGGCGAGCCGCAACCGGGTGGTCATCGGCCAGGCGATCGAGCGCTTGATCGGGCTCAAGGGATTCGTGTCGGGCAGCGTGGAGCAGGTGGCGGAGCTGGGCAAGCTCACCACCCGGATCAGCGGGTTCATCGGCACCATCCGCGAGATCGCCGACCTGACCAACCTGATCGCGCTCAACGCCGCGATCGAGGCGGCAAGGGCCGGCCGCGAGGGCCGCGGCTTCGCGGTGGTGGCGGACGAGGTTCGCGATCTCGCCGCGCAGAGCCTCCATGCCGCGCGGGAGGCCCGGGGTCTGCTGGAGGAGATCGGCAATCAGGTCACCACCGTCTCCGACCAGATGGAGCGCGGGCGGGAAGCGGTGGCCGGCGTGGAAGAGCTGAGCGCCAACGCCGCCCAGGCGCTCGAGGCGATCGTCGGCACGACCAGCGAAGCCGGCCGCCACGCCGAAGCGATCGCCGCGACCGCGTCGGAGCAGCTCGGCGCGGTGACCGGACTCAGCGAGCAGATCGAGCGGGTCGCCGCGGGGTCGGCCCGAACCCGGACCGAGACCGACGAGCTGGCGCAACGCGCGGAGGACGCGGCCGCGGGGCAGGCGGAGCTCGAGCGGGCGATCCGGCAGCTGGGCGACGTGGCGACCGATCTTCAGCGAATCGCGCGGCACTTCGCCGTCGAAACCTGATCCCGGTGGCCACCCCGGAGCGCGCCTACGTCGCGCTCGGCAGCAACCTGGGCAACCGCGAGGACCATCTCGCCGCCGCCCGCGCCGCGCTCGACGCACTGCCCCGCACGCGACTCGTCGCCGCCTCCGCCATCGAGGAGACCGCGCCGCTCGGCGCCATGGATCAGCCTCCCTACCTCAATCAGATGGTACTGCTCGAGACCGCGCTGGAGCCCCGCGCGCTGCTGGCGGCCTGCCAGGCGATCGAGCGGAGCCGCGGCCGGGTGCGCACCGAGCGGTGGGGCGCGCGCACGCTCGATCTCGACATCGTCCGCTTCGGCCATCGCCGGATCGACGATCCCGACCTTATCATTCCGCATCCCGGTCTGTCCCAACGCGACTTCTGGACCCGAGAGCTGGCCGAGCTGGAGGCCCATGAACGCTGACGCACGTCCCCGATCGGTCCTCGACCTGCTCGCCTGGAAGGCGGCCGGCCGCAGGCTGGTGATGCTGACCTGCTACGACGCCGCGTTCGCGCGGGTGCTCGACCGGGCGGAGGTGGACATCCTGCTGGTGGGCGACTCGCTGAACCAGGTCATCGCGGGGCAGGAGACGACCCTCAGCGCCACCCTCGACCAGATGATCTATCACGCCGCGGCGGTGCGCCGGGGCGCGCCCAAGGCGCTCATGTTCGTGGACCTGCCGTTCCTGACCTACCAGGTGTCGATTCCCGAGGCCATCCGGAACGCCGGACGCGTGCTGCAGGAGACCGATGCCAACGGCGTGAAGCTCGAGGGCGGCCGCCACATGGCCGAGACCGTGCGGGCGCTGGTGGAACGGGGCATTCCGGTGATGGGTCACCTGGGTCTCACGCCGCAGTCGGTTCACGCCCTCGGCGGCTACAAGGTGCAGGGTCGCGAGTCCGGGGCCGCCGACCGCCTGCTGGATGACGCGCGGGCGCTGGAGGCGGCGGGTGCCTGCGGCATGGTCCTCGAGCTGGTGCCGGCGGCGGTCGCCAAGCGGATCACCAGCGGACTCACCATCCCGACGATCGGCATCGGCGCCGGGGCCGACTGCGACGGGCAGGTGCTGGTGCTGCACGACATGCTCGGGCTCAACGAATCCTTCTCACCCAAGTTCCTCAAGCGCTACGCGGAGCTGGGCGGCTCGGTGCGGGACGCGGTGCGGGTGTACGCGGAGGAGGTGCGGGCCGGACGGTACCCTGGGCCGGAGCACAGCTTTTGATCTGGTGCCGCAGTTGTCGTGCCTGCGATGACGCAGTCGCTCATGATCGAGCTCACCAGCATTCCCGACCTCAAGGGCTGGGTGCGGAGCCGCCGCCGGGAAGGCCGCCGCATCGGCCTGGTGCCCACGATGGGCTTCCTGCACGAAGGCCACCTCGCGCTGGTGGACGAGGCGAAGCGCCGGGCCGACGTCGTGCTGATGACCATCTTCGTCAATCCGCTCCAGTTCGGCCCCACCGAAGATCTCTCCCGCTATCCTCGCGATCTCGCGCGCGACCGCCGCCTCGCGTCGTCCCGCGGGGTGGACGCCATCTTCGTGCCCAGCGAGGCCGTGATGTACCCGCCGGGCTCGGAGATCCGGGTGATTCCCGGACGCTCCGCCGATCGGTGGGAAGGCGCGGCTCGGCCGGGCCACTTCGCGGGCGTGTTGACGGTCGTCGCCAAGCTGTTTCACCTGGTCGAGCCGGACGTGGCGTGCTTCGGACGGAAGGACGTGCAGCAGGCGGTCCTGATCCGGCAGATGGTGCGGGATCTCGACTGGCCGCTCGAGCTCGCGGTGGTGCCGACGGTGCGCGAGGCCGACGGCCTCGCGCTCAGCAGCCGCAACGCCTATCTCGATCCGGAGCAGCGCAAGCGGGCCGTCGCGTTGAGCGGCGCGCTGCAGGAGGCGCACGTCGCCTGGCGCGGCGGTGAGCGGAGCGCCAAGGCGATCGAGGAGCGAGCCCGCCGCTATCTCGACGCGTATCCCGACATCCAGGTGGAGTATCTCGCGGTCGCGGAGCCCGAGGCCCTCGAGCCGGTCCAGGAGGTGCAGGCCACCACGGTCGTGGCGGTCGCCGCGCGGGTCGGACTGACCCGGCTGATCGACAACATCGTGCTGGGCGAGGGGGTCGCCTGACGGAGCCGGCGTTCACCCCGGGGCTCAGGCCGTCGCTTCCCGAGTGGGCGGTCGTGTCGCCGCGCCGGTTGGAGCACATCGAGCGGGTCGCCGCGCTGGCCGGGCGCTGGGCGATCGAGATGGGCGTGCCGGAGAGCGAGCGGAACCGCTGGCTTCGCGCCGTGTGGCTGCACGACGCGCTGCGGGACGCCTCCGACGACGAGCTGGCCCGCTGGGCGCCCTCCGCGCCGGGACCGCGCGATCTTCGTCACGGTCCGGCCAGCGCCGAGCGCGCCAGAGCCGGACGGCGAGAGCGACACCGGCGTGCTCGACGCCGTTCGCTACCATTCCATCGGCTATGCCGAGTGGGACATGGTCGGCCGCATCCTCTACTGCGCCGACTACCTCGAACCCGGCCGCAAGCAGGAACGCGAGTGGCGCGCCGACCTCGCCGCGCGGCTCCCGTCCCAGCCCTCACCGATCCTGCGGCAGGTCGCGCGCGCCCGCGTGGGATATCTCATCAGCTCCGGCCACGTGCTCCTCGAACCGACCGTCCGATTCTGGAACAGCCTCGTCGCCGGATCCTCCGCAGCGTCCTGATCGGCGCGGCGGTGCTGGCGCTCGCGGCCGCGGTGTGGTGGCTGGTGCCCCCACCGCCACCGAAGCCGGCGGAGCACGCCTACCCGATCCCTTCGTTCGGGAACCGGATCACGGTCGAGGTGCTGAACGGCACCAAGCGCGCCGGTGTCGCCCGCGCCGCGACCCGGATGCTGCGCCATCGCGGGATCGACGTGGTGTTCTTCGGCAACGCGGAGGCCGCGGCGGACTCCACGCGCATCATCGTTCGCCGGGGAGATCCGGGGCGCGGCCGCGAGGTGCAGCGGGCGCTCGGCGCGGGGATCGTGGTGGTCGAGGTGGATACGCTCAGGCGGGTGGATGTGAGCGTGGTGCTGGGTCAGGATTATCGGGTCAGGGAGCCGATGCGGTAATCAGCAGATGTCACCCTGAGCGCAGCGAAGGGGACCATGTCCGGACATGGTCCCCTTCACTGCGTTCAGGGTGACAATCGTTGTCGTTCTGCTTCACACCTCCAGGCAAACCCCGAACACCACATCCATCACATTCGTCCCCGTCAGCCCCGGCCGCAGCAACACCCCCGCCGCATCGAGGGCCCGGTAGGCATCGTGCGCCGCCAGGTCGCGGGCGGGATCGCGGCCGGCGGCGGAGACCGCCGCCCAGGTGCGGCCGTCCACGATGGCACCGGCGGCGTCGGTCGGTCCGTCGCGGCCGTCGGTGCCGGCGGCGAGCAGCGCCACGCCCGGCGGGGCGCCCGCCAGCGTTCGGGCCGCGGCGAGCGCCAACTCCTGGCAGCGCCCGCCCAGTCCTGAGGGCGACTCGCCCAGCGTCACCGTCGTCTCTCCACCCCAGATCCAGCACCGCTTTCGATCCGGTTGCGGGATGTCACGGCCTGCGCAATCTTGCAGAAGTGTAGCGGCTACACTCGTTCCGGCCGTCGACGCCTCCCCGGCGAGCGGCGTGGTGGACACCACCGGTTCGAGGCCCAACTCTGCCGCCCGCTTGGCCGCAGCTTCGAGAGCCAGGCCGTTACTTGCGATCAGCTCGAGGGTCACGCGCGCGAACGCTTGGTCTCCGGGCTTCGGCGTTTCGGCCATTCGTCCCGCTTCGGCCTCGGCGAGCTGCCGGCGCGCCGCGTCGGGCAAGCGGTCCCACAGCCCGGCTTGCTGCAGCAGGCCGCGCACCTCCGCGGCGGTCGCGGGGTCGGGAACGCAGGGGCCGGAGCCGATGGACGCCAGGTCGTCGCCGATCACGTCGGAGACGATGGAGACCCGAACCCGAGCCGGCGCGAGCGCCAGGGCGAGACGGCCGCCGCCCCAACGGGAGAAGCGCTTGCGGATGCGGTTCATCGCCGTGATGTCGAGGCCGGAGCCCAGCAGCAGGGAGTAGATCCGGGTCAGCTCCTCAGGCGCGATGCCCTCGACCGGCGCGCCGAGCAGGCTCGTGGTGCCGCCGGAGAGCAGGACCCAGACGTCGTCGGCGGTCCGGGCCCGCGCCGCCGCCTTCGCGAGCGCGTTCGCGGCGGCGAGGGAGCCCGCGCCGGGCTCCGGATGGTCGCCGGGAACGACGGGCAACGAGGGGTGGGGCGAGTCGGCCGCCGCCGGCGGCACGACCACGCCGCCCGCCGGCTCGAGACCGCGCTCCCGGAGCACGGCGACGGCGGCCTGCGCCATCGGCAGCGCCGCCTTGCCGAGGGCGATGATCGCGGGCGGACGCTCGAGCTCGGATGCGGCGCTCCGAAGCCGGTGCGCCAGCGCGGGGCCGGGGTCCACCGCGGCGGTGGCGACCGCGTAGAGCTCGCGGAGGAGCGTGTGGGGATCGGGCAGGGTCTCGCGTCGGGGCAGGCGAGCGCTCCGGGGCTTGTGAAAAAAGGTGCAAGGAGTTATATACAGCGGTGCGGGCGCATAGTTATGCAGCGCCCGGACCTTTCAATAGTAGCCGCATCCGGTGGGAGTGTCCCTCCCGCCCGGCCTCTCTTTACTCAGCACGAGGGTCTGCGCATGGCCGGCCGCAACTTCCTCTTCGTCCCCGGGCCCACCAACACGCCCGACCGTATCCTCCGCGCCATGCATCGCGGCATGGAGGATCACCGCTCGTCCGATTTTCCCGCGCTCGCGGCTCCGCTCTTCGAGGAGCTCAAGAAGGTCTTCAAGACCACGACGGGCCAGGCGTTCATCTTCCCCGCCAGCGGCACCGGCGCGTGGGAGGCGTCGCTCGGCAACACGCTGTCCCCCGGCGACAAGGTGCTGGCGGCCCGGTTCGGGATGTTCAGCCACCTCTGGATCGACATGGCCCAGCGGCTCGGCCTCGAGGTCGACGTGCTGGACGCCGAGTGGGGCGAAGGCGCGCCGATCGAGCGGTACCGCGACGCGCTCGCGGCCGACAAGGGTCACAAGATCAAGGCCGTCCTCTTCACCCACAACGAGACGGCCACCGGCGTCACCAGCGACGTCGCCGGCGTGCGCCAGGCGCTGAACGACACGAAGCACCCCGCGCTCCTGATGGTGGACGGGGTCAGCTCGATCGCGAGCATCGACTTCCGGATGGACGAGTGGGGCGTGGACCTCGCCGTCACCGGCAGCCAGAAGGGACTCATGCTTCCCGCCGGGCTCGGCATCGTGTGCGCCAGCCAGAAGGCGCTGTCGCAGTACGAGCAGGCGAAGCTGCCGCGGTGCTTCTTCGACTTCGGCGACATGCGCAAGGCGAACGCGACCGGCTATTTCCCCTACACGCCGTCGCTGCCGATGCTGTACGGCCTGCGCGAGTCGCTGGCGATGCTGCAGGAGGAAGGGCTGGAGAACGTCTACGCCCGCCATCACCGGCTGGCCGAGGGGACCCGCGCGGCGGTGAAGGCGTGGGGACTCGAGCTGTGCGCGCGCTCGCCGAAGTGGAACTCGGACACCGTCAGCGCCATCATGGTGCCTCCCGGCGTCAACGGCGCGGAAGTGATCGATATCGCCTACCGGCGCTACAACCTGGCCCTCGGCGCGGGCCTCGCGCGGATGGCGGGCCGGCTGTTCCGCATCGGCCATCTCGGTGATCTCAACGAGCTGATGCTGCTCGGCGGCATCGCCGGGGCGGAGATGGCGATGAGGGATGTCGGCATGAAGGTCACGCCCGGCAGCGGCGTCGCGGCGGCGCAGGAGTATTGGCGCGGCACCTCGAAGCCGCTGTCCAAGCGGGAGCTGCCGCCCCGGGCGCCCGACGCGCAGCCGGCGGCGGAGCCCGCCAAGGCGAAGGCCACGGCGGGCGCGAGCCGATGAGCCACACCCGCTACGAGCCGGCGCGCCAGCGGCTGCAGCGGAGCGAGCTGGCGGTGCCGGGCTCGCAGCCGGCACTCTTCCGCAAGGCGCTCGAGAGCGAAGTGGACTACGTCTTTCTCGACCTGGAAGACGCGGTGGCGCCGGGCGACAAGGAGCAGGCGCGGCGCAACGTGATCCAGGGGCTGCTGGAGCACGACTGGCGCGGGGCGGGGAAGACGATCTGCGTCCGGATCAACGGGATCGACACCCACTACATGTACCGCGACGTGGTGGATGTGGTGGAGCAGGCCGGGCACCGGCTCGACACGGTGCTCATTCCCAAGGTCGGGGTGCCGGCGGATGTGTACCTGGTGGACGCGCTCCTGACGCAGATCGAGGAAGCCAAGGCGATCCCGCACCGCATCGGCATCGACGTGCTGATCGAGACCGCGCTCGGCATGGCGAACGTCGAGGCGATCGCGCAGTCGAGCCGGCGGCTGGAAGCGATGCATTTCGGCGTGGCCGACTACGCCGCGAGCTGCCGGGCCCGCACGGTGAGCATCGGCGGGCTCAACCCGGACTATCCCGGTGATCAGTGGCACGCCGCGCTGTCGCGGATGGTGGTCGCGTGCCGGGCGTACGGCCTGCGCGCGATCGACGGCCCCTTCGGCGACTTCAAGGATCCCGACGGCTACATCGCGGGGGCCAAGCGCGGCGCGGCGCTCGGCATCGAAGGGAAGTGGGCGATCCATCCCAGCCAGATCGCGCTCGCCAACGACGTGTTCACCCCGCCGCCGGCGGAGGTGGACCGGGCCAAGCGGATCCTCACCGCGCTGGACGACGCGGCGCGCGAGGGGCGCGGCGCCGCGCAGCTCGACGGGCGGATGATCGACGCCGCCTCGGCGCGGATGGCGAAGAACGTGGTGGACATGGCGGCGGCGATCGGGAAGCGGTAGACGGCGGCGCGAGCGCGATCCCGCTCGGGATGCGGTGGAAGGTCGACCCTACGGAGGTCCACGTGGATATCCACGAATACCAGGCGAAGGAACTCTTGGCCGGCTTCGGCGTCGCGATTCCGCGCGGCGGTGTCGCCTACAGCCCGGAGCAGGCCGTCTACCGGGCGTCCGAGATCGGCGGCGAGCGCTGGGCGGTGAAGGCGCAGATCCACTCCGGCGCGCGCGGCAAGGCCGGCGGGATCAAGCTCTGCGGCAGCGAGGACGAGGTGCGCGCCGCGGCCAAGGCGCTGCTCGGCAAGCGGCTGGTGACCAACCAGACCGGCCCCGAGGGCCGGGTGGTGCACCGGCTCTACGTCGAGGCGGCGGTGCCGATCGAGCGGGAGATCTATCTCGGCCTGGTGCTCGACCGGAAGAGCGAGCGGATCATGGTGGTCGCCTCGGCGCAGGGCGGCATGGAGATCGAGGAGATCGCCCGCAACTCGCCGGACTCGATCGTGCGCGAGGTGGTGGAGCCGGCGGTCGGCATGACCGCGTTCCAGGCGCGGGAGATCGCCTTCGGCCTCGGCCTCACGCCGGCGCAGGTGAGCCGCGCGGTGACCACGCTGCTCGGCGCCTACCGTGCCTTCCGGGACCTCGACGCGACCATGGTGGAGATCAACCCGCTGGTCGTGACCGCGGACGGCCAGCTGCTCGCGCTCGACTGCAAGATGACCTTCGACGACAACGCGATGTTCCGCCGGCCCAACGTGAGCGAGCTGCGGGACTACGCGGAGGAAGACCCGCGCGAGGCGCAGGCGGCGGAGCACGGGCTCAACTACGTGGCGCTGGACGGCAACATCGGCTGCATCATCAACGGGGCCGGGCTCGCCATGGCCACGATGGACATGATCAAGCACGCGGGCGGCACGCCGGCCAACTTCCTCGACGTGGGCGGCGGCGCGTCACCCGAGCGGGTGGCCGCCGCGTTCCGTCTGGTGCTCTCGGACGCCAACATCCAGGCGATGCTGGTGAACATCTTCGCCGGCATCAACCGCTGCGACTGGGTGGCGCAGGGCGTCGTGCAGGCGACCCGTGAAACCGAGCTCACCATTCCGCTGGTGGTCCGGCTGGCCGGCACCAACGTGGAAGAGGGCCGCCGCATCCTGAAGGACAGCGGGCTCCCGATCATCACCGCCGACACGCTCGCCGAAGCCGCGGAGCGGGTCGTCGGCGCTCTCCAGACTACGCGCGCCGGCCGCACGTCGGCGGGGAACGGACAGCCATGAGCATCCTCATCGACGAGACCACCAAGGTCCTGGTGCAGGGCTTTACCGGGGACAAGGCGACCTTCCACGCGAAGGAGATGATCGCCTACGGCACCAACGTCGTCGGGGGCGTGACCCCAGGCAAAGGCGGCGATCAAGCACCTCGACCGCCCGGTGTTCAACACGGTGAAGGAGGCGGTCCGCCAGACCGGCGCCACCGCCAGCATCATCTTCGTCCCGGCCGCGTTCTGCGCCGACTCGATCATGGAGGCCGCGGACGCGGGCATCCGCTTCATCGTCACCATCACCGACGGCATTCCGGCGCAGGACATGATGATGGTGAAGCGCTACCTGTTCCGCTTCCCCCGCGAGCGCCGCACGACGCTGGTGGGCCCCAACTGCGCGGGCGTCATCAGCCCGGGCAAGGCGATGCTCGGCATCATGCCGGGGCACATCTACATGCGGGGCAACGTGGGCCTCATCACCCGATCGGGCACGCTCGGCTACGAGGCCGCCGCGCAGATGAAGGAGCTCGGAATCGGCATCACGACCAGCGTCGGCATCGGGGGCGACCCGATCAACGGCAGCTCCTTTACCGACCATCTCAAGACGTTCGAGCAGGACCCGGAAACCGAAGCGGTCATGATCATCGGCGAGATCGGCGGCCCGCAGGAGGCGGAGGCGGCGCTGTTCGCCAAGGAGAACATGACCAAGCCGGTCATCGGGTACGTGGCGGGTCTGACCGCGCCCAAGGGGCGGCGGATGGGCCACGCCGGCGCGATCATCAGCGCCTTCGGCGACACCGCCGCGGAGAAGGCGGAGATGATGCGGTCGGCCGGGCTCACCGTGGCGGCGAGCGCGGCGGAGCTGGGCTCCACCGTGAAGTCGGCGCTGGCGGCCAACCGCAAGCGGACGACGGCCGCGCGATGAGCGGCAAGCCGACCGTGGTCGTCACCCGGCGCCTGCCGGGGCCGGTGGAGCAGGAGCTGGCGCGCGACTTCGACGCCAGGCTCAACCGGGACGACCAGCCGCTGGGTCCGGACGGCCTGAAGCAGGCGCTCGCCTCCGCCGACGCGCTGCTCTGCACGGTGACCGACCGGCTCACCGCCGACGTGCTCTCGGCCGAGCCGCGGCGCGCGCGCCTGCTCGCCAACTTCGGCGTGGGCTTCAACCACATCGACGTGGAGGCGGCAAAGGCCCGTGGGCTCGCCGTCTCCAACACGCCCGACGTCCTCACCGACGCGACCGCCGACATCGCGATGACGCTGCTGCTCACCGTCACCCGCCGCGCGGGCGAGGGCGAGCGGCATCTCCGCGCCGGCCAATGGACCGGCTGGCGGCCGACCCACATGCTCGGCACCCAGGTGAGCGGCAAGACGCTCGGCCTCGTCGGCATGGGGCGCATCGCGCGGGCGGTGGCGAAGCGGGCCCATCACGGGTTCGACATGCGGGTCATCTTCCACGATCCGTATCCGCCGCCGCCCGACGTGGCCGCCAGTCTCGGCGCGGAGCCGCGCGAGCGGCTGGAGCAGGTGCTGGAGGAGGCGGACTTCGTCTCCCTCCATTGCCCGGCCACGCCCGAGACGCGGCACCTGATGAACGCCGAGCGTCTCGGGCGGCTCAAGCCGGGCGCGTACCTGATCAACACCGCGCGCGGTGACGTGGTGGACGAAGCGGCGCTGGTGGCGGCGCTCAAGGGCGGCAAGCTCGCCGGCGCCGGGCTCGACGTGTTCGAGCGCGAGCCGCAGGTCTCGCCCGAGCTGGTCGCGATGGAGAACGTGGTGCTGCTTCCGCATCTCGGCAGCGCCACCCAGGAGACCCGGGTGGCGATGGGCATGCGGGCGCTCGAGAATCTCCGCCTCTTCTTCCAGGGCAAGCCCCTCCGGGACAAAGTCGTGTGACCCACGCCGCGCTGGACCCCTTCGCCGCGGCCACGCTTCCTGAGTCGCCGGATCCGGCCGCGGCGAGCGCCGCCGCGTACGCCACCGAGGTGGTCGAGCTGCTCTCGGGACTTCTGCTGCAGCTCGTGCGGGAGCGGCAGCCGGAGATCGAGCCGGTGCTGCGAGGCGAGCGGGAAGTCACCGAGGTCAGTCCCGACGCGCTGGCGCGCACGCTGCAGGTCCAGGGCATCTGGTTCCAGCTGCTCAGCATCGCGGAACAGAACGCGGCCATGCGCCGGCGCCGGCAGGTCGAGGCGGAGCGGGGACACGAGCAGGTGCGCGGGACCTTCGCCCAGGTGTTCCACGACGCCGCCGCTCGCCCGCGTCACCGCGGCGGACGTCCAGCGCATGCTGGAGGCGCTCCGCATCCGGCCGGTCATCACGGCCCATCCCACCGAAGCCAAGCGCGTCACCGTCCTGGAAAAGCACCGCCGGATCTACCGCCGGCTGGTCGAGCTGGAGTCGCCGCGCTGGACACCGCGGGAGCGGCAGGCGCTGGTCGCCGGGCTCCGGAACGACATCGAGCTCCTGTGGCTCACCGGCGAGCTGCGGCTCGCCAAGCCGACGGTCCCGCAGGAGGTGTACTGGGGCCTCCACTTCTTCAACGAGACGCTGTTCGAGTCGGTCCCGGACCTGATCGACAAGGTCGAGCGGAGTCTGGAGCAGCACTACCCCGACGGGTCGTTCACCGTTCCCGCCTTCTTCCAGTTCGGCTCCTGGATCGGCGGCGACCGGGACGGCAATCCGTTCGTCACCAACGCCGTCACCCGCAGCACGCTGCTGGAGAACCGGCTCGCGGTGGTGCGGCGCTACCATCGCCGCCTGGGCGAGCTGGTGCGTGCGCTCAGCATCACCGAGCGCGCGGTGCCGCCCAGCGACCGCTTTCGCCAGGCGCTGGAGAAGGAGCTGGCGGCCACCGGCGAGGCCGAGGCGATCGCGAACCGCAATCCGGGCGAGGTCATCCGGCAGTACCTGGCGACGATGCTCCGCCGGCTGGAATTCATGATCCGTGCGACCGAGCGCGGCGACACGCGGGTGGATCCCGCGGCCTACGCCTCGGCCGATGCGCTGATCGGCGACCTGCGGCTGATCGAGTCGGAGCTGGAAGACTCGGGGCGCCGGGACCTGGCCCGCTCGCTGGTCCGGCCGGTGCGGCGCGAGGTGGAGGCCTTCCGCTTCAGCACGGTGCGGCTGGATGTGCGGGAGAACACCACCAAGCTCACCGCGGCGCTCCGGGCAGTGTACGGCGCCACCAACGCCGGCGCCGAGCCGCCGGGCGACGTCGAGGCGTGGCGAGCGTGGGTCGCGGGCGAGCTGGCCCGTCCGCTGACGCCCGACGCCCAGGCGCCGTCGCTACCGGCGGATACCGCCGAGACGTTCGGCATGTTCCAGCTGGTGCGGATGCTGCGCGAGGAGGTCGACCGCGAGGCGTTCGGCAGCTTCGTGCTGAGCATGACGCGAAGCGCCAGCGACGTGCTCGGCGCCTATGTCCTGGCGAAGCACGCCGGCCTCTTCGCCGACACGGCGGGGGTGGAAAGCTGCACGCTGCCGATCGTCCCGCTGTTCGAGACGATCGACGACCTCCAGCGCGCGCCGGCGATCATGAAGGAGCTGCTCGACGGTGCCGGTGGTGCGCCGGAGCGTGCGGGCGCAGGGTGGGATCCAGGAAGTGATGATCGGCTACTCCGACTCCAACAAGGACGGCGGCTTCCTCGCGTCCAACTGGGAGCTCTACAAGGCGCAGATCAAGCTCACCCGCGTGGGCGCCGAGGCGGGGTTCCCGATCGCGTTCTTCCACGGGCGCGGCGGGTCGGTCAGCCGCGGCGGCGCGCCGACCGGGCGCGCGATCGCGGCGCAGCCGGCGGGCTCCGTCGGCGGGCGGATGCGGATCACCGAGCAGGGCGAGGTGGTGTCGTTCAAGTACGCCAACCGCGGCACCGCCCAATACCAGATCGAGCTGCTGGCGGCGAGCGTGGTGGAGCACACGCTCAAGTCCGAGCGCGAGGAGGCGCTGGTCCCGACCGCCGAGGGCGACGAGGCGATGGAAGCGCTCTCCGGCGCCGCGATGGCGGCGTACCGGCGCCTGATCGACGATCCCCACCTGCTGCCGTACTACCAGGCCGCGAGCCCGCTCGAGGAGCTCACGCTCCTCAACATGGGCTCGCGCCCGGCCCGCCGGTTCGGCGCCCAGTCGCTGAGCGATCTCCGCGCCATCCCGTGGGTGTTCGCCTGGTCGCAGAACCGGCACTTCGTCCCCGGCTGGTACGGGGTCGGCAGCGGGATCCTCACGTTTCTCCAGGTGCGCGGCCAGCGCGGCGCCGCCTTGCTCGGCCGCATGTACAGCGACTCGCGCCTCTTCCGGCTGATCGTGGACGAGGTGGAGAAGACGCTCTCCCACGTGGACCTCGACATCGCGCGGGAGTACAGCGCGCTGGTGCCGGACGCCGCGGTGCGCGACGCGATCTTCCCGCTGATCGAGGAGGAGTACCACCGGACGGTGGAGGCGGTGCTCAGGATCAGTGGCGGGCGGGAGCTCGCCGAGCGGTTTCCGCGATTCCGGCGCAAGCTGGCGCGGCGGATGCCGACGCTGAACCAGGTCTCACGCCAGCAGATCGAGCTGCTGCGGCGGTTTCGGGCGTCGGGCGGGGACAAGACGCAGGAAGAGCAGCTCTCGGCGTTGCTGCTGTCGATCAATACGATTGCGGCCGGGTTCGGGGCGACGGGATAAGCGGTGCGGATGAAGCAAGTGACACTGTCTCCCCGGCCGCTGCTTCTCTACCTCCACCCGCAGCTGCCCGCAGGCCGCGTTGATGTCGAGCCCGCGGCTTCGCCGCACCGTGGCCTCGACGCCCTGATTCCTGACCCGATCCGCGAACCGCCGGATCGTGGGGGCGGGCGTCGGCGTCAGGTCGGGCGCGCCGCCCGGATGCAGCGGCAGGATGTTGACCAGCGCCCCGAGCCGCCGGGCGAGCTTCACGAGCCGGTCGGCGTCCGTGTCGCTGTCGTTCACCCCGGCGATCATCACGTACTCGAACGTCACCCGCTTCCGGAACGCCTCCGCCGCGCGCAGCACCGCCTCGAGGTCGTACTTCTTCTCGATCGGCATGATGCCCAGCCGTTGCTCGGCCGTCGGCGCGTGGAGGGAGATCGCGAGGCGGAACTGCTCCGGCCGCTTCGACAGCGCCTCCATGCCCGGCAGGATGCCGACCGTGGATACCGTGATGTGCCGCGCGCCGATCCCCAAGCCCTCCGCGCCGTTCAGGGTGCTGAGCGCCGTGTCCACCGCGCTCCAGTTGAGCAGCGGCTCGCCCATCCCCATGAAGACGATGTTGGTGGGCTTGTCGTCCGGCGTCCGGAGCATGATCTCCCGCACCTGGCCGGTGATCTCGTAGGGCGTGAGGTTCCGCCGGTAGCCCATGCGCCCGGTGGCGCAGAAGGCGCAACGCAGGGCGCAGCCGGCCTGGGAGGAGATGCAGAGGGTCCGGCGGGTGCCGCTCGGGATCAGCACCGATTCGATCGCCTCGCCGTCGGCGAGGCGCCAGAGGTACTTCCGGGTCCCATCCGTCGATTGCTGGATCACGTCGGCCTGGAGCCGGGGCAGGGGGTGCGCCTCCTCCAGCTCGGCCCGGAGCGGGGCGGGCAGCTCGGTGGCGTCCGCCCACCGCTCGACCGGGGCCATCCAGAGCCGGCGCATGAGCTGGTCCGCCCGGTACCGGGGGAGTCCCCGGTCGGCCACCCAGCGCTGGAGCGCGGCCCGGGCTTCGGCGGGTGGGAGGTCGAGGAGCGAAGTGGCGGCGGCGAGGCGATCGATCACGCAACCCGACTGGCACAGGGAGAGGTCAGGGCGGAGGTGCTTCCAACCGGCGAAGATAGCCCCTGGGAGGCCTGCCGGTAAGCCCGAGGGATCGTGGCTAACCGCAAGGCGGATTTTGCATTGCCGCCCCCCCATGCGGCGGTTACGTTTGTCCCCATGCCCGCCCGCTCCGCGTCGTGCTGCTGACCGAGCTGCTGACACCGGACCGGTTGCTGGTGCCGCTGCTGGCTCGCGACAAGCGTGCCGCCATCGCCGAGCTCACGCGCCACCTGGTCTACGAAGGCCGGCGGAGACTTCGATCAGGTGCTGGGTGCGGTCGAAGAGCGCGAGTCGGTCCTCACTACCGGTATCGGCTTTGGTGTGGCAATCCCACACGCCCGCTCGTCCGCCGTGAAGGAGCTGACGGTCGTCGGCGGCGTGAGCGACGCGGCCGTGCCGTTCGACTCCATCGACGGCGAGCCGGTCCGCCTGTTTTTTCTCATCGTGGGTCCCGATGAATCCGCGGGACTTCACGTCAAGATCCTGAGTCGCATCGCCCGGTTGGTACGGAGGGAGAACGTCCGCCAGCGGCTGGTCGACGCCCGGACCCCAGATGAGTTCTATCGCATCATCGTCGACGCCGAAGCGCGCTAAGCCCGCCGCGACCGCACTCCGCTCCCATCTCGCCGGCGCGCTCACCCGGGCGGACGTAGGCCGGGAAGTCCGGCTCGCCGGGTGGGTGCACCGGCGGCGCGACCTCGGCGGCCTGGTCTTCGTGGATCTGCGCGACCGCGCGGGTCTGGTGCAGCTCTCCTGCAATCCTGCCTGGACTCCTCCCGACGTCATGGTCGCGCGCCGCCGCACTCGGTGCCGAGACGGTCGTGCTCGCCCGGGGCAAGGTCGAGCTTCGGCCCGAGCCTTCCCGGGACGCCGCGCTGGTCTCGCGTGAGGTGGAACTGCACGTCACCGACCTCGAGGTGGTGGGACCGGCGCAGACCCCGGCGATTCCGGTGGCTCGCAAGGAGAAGGAAGAGCTGCCGGCCGAGGAGCTGCGGCTCCGGCACCGGGTGCTCGACCTCCGCCGGCCCGAGCTGCAGCGCAACCTGATCCTGCGCCATCGGCTCATGCAGGCGACCCGGCACTATTTCGATCAGCTCGGCTTCCTGGAGATCGAGACGCCGATCCTGACCAAGCCGACGCCCGAGGGCGCGCGCGACTACCTGGTGCCGAGCCGGGTGCACCGCGGAGAATTCTTCGCGCTGCCGCAGTCGCCCCAGCTCTACAAGCAGCTCTTCATGGTGGCCGGACTCGACCGGTACTTCCAGATCGCCCGCTGCTTCCGGGATGAGGATCTCAGGGCCGACCGGCAGCCCGAGTTCACCCAGATCGACATCGAAGCCTCGTTCGTCGGGGTGGAAGACGTGCTCGGCTTCGGCGAGGGCATGGTCGCGGCCATCTGGGCGGAAGCCGGCGTCGCCGTGGAGGCGCCGATCGCGCGGATGCGCCACGCCGACGCGATGGAGCGCTACGGGAGCGACAAGCCCGACCTGCGCTTCGGGCTGGAGCTCTTCGACGCCACCGACGTGTTCCGTGCCGCGGATTTCTCCATCACCAAGGCGGCGATCGCGGCGGGCGGCCGGGTACGCGGGATCCGGGTGCCGGGTGGCGCCGCGCTCACGCGGAAGCAGGTGGACGAGATCGAGGCCGCGGCCAAGACGCTCGGGGCGGCGGGCCTGCTCCGGCTCAAGCTGACGAACGGCGCGCTCGAGGGTGGACCGGCGAAGTATCTCGGCCCTGACGCCGCCGCGGCGCTCGCGCTCGCCGACGGCGATCTCTGCCTGCTGGTCGCGGGGCCGGACCGGGTCTCCAGTCCGGTCCCTGGACCGGGTTCGGCACGAGGTGGCCGCGCGCCTCGATCTGATCCCCCAGGGCGTCAACCGCTTCGTGTGGATCGTGGACTTTCCGCTGTTCGACAAGGATCCCGCGACCGGGGCGCTCTCGTCGGTGAACCACCCGTTCACCGCGCCGCATCCCGACGACCTCGCACTGCTCGACACGGCACCGGAGCGCGCGCGCGCGCTCGCCTACGACATGGTGCTCAACGGCACCGAGCTGGGCGGCGGAAGTCTGCGCATCGCCGATCCGTCGCTGCAACGCCGGATCTTCGGGCTGCTCGGCATCCCCGAGGACGTGGCGGAGCAGCGGTTCGGCTTCCTGCTGGAGGGATTGCGGGCGGGCGCGCCGCCCCACGGCGGATTCGCGTTCGGCCTGGACCGCATCGTCATGCTGCTGGCCGATGCCGACTCGTTGCGCGACGTCATCGCGTTTCCGAAGACCACGGCGCAGCGCGCGCTGTTCGAGGGGGCGCCGTCGAGGGTCGATGTCAAGCCGACCTGGCGGAACTGCATTTGAAGCTGGAGGAGGAAAGCGTAAAGCGTGAAGAGTAGAGCGTGAAGCGGTATGGCCGCGAGCCCACCGCTTCACGCTTCACCCTTCACGCTTCACGGTTTGACTATGGCCGACGACATCCAACATCGCCTCTCCGCCGAGGGGGCGGATCCGCTGCTCTTCGCCGGCGTCAACGAGAGCAACCTGCAGGAGCTGCAGCGGAGCCTCGGGGTGCGCATCAGCTTCCGCGGCGACGCGGTGACCGTCACCGGCACGCCGGAGCAGATCGAGCGCGCCGCGCCGGTGGTGCAGGGGCTGCTCGACCTCGCGCGCATCGGCGAGGCGGTCACGCCCGACGACGTCGCCCGCCTCGCGACCGATGCCTCCACCGGTGAGGTGCCGGTGCCCGGCGACGGCAAGATCGTGCTGCCCGGGCTGCGCCGCGCCATCTCGCCCAAGACCCAGGGGCAGCGCGACTACCTCCAGGCGATCGCGAATCACGACATCGTCGTCGGCATCGGCCCGGCGGGCACGGGGAAGACCTACCTGGCCGTCGCCAAGGCGGTGGAGGCCCTCGCCCGGAAGCGGGTCAAGCGGATCATCCTCGCGCGGCCGGCGGTCGAGGCCGGCGAATCGCTCGGCTTCCTCCCCGGCGACCTCCAGGCCAAGGTGGATCCGTACCTCCGGCCGCTGTACGACGCGCTCGAGGACATGATGCCGCACGACCGGGTCCAGCGGGCGCTGGAGACGCGGACCATCGAGATCGCGCCGCTCGCCTACATGCGCGGGCGCACGCTGGCCGACGCGTTCATCATCCTCGACGAGGCGCAGAACGCCACCGGCGCCCAGATGAAGATGTTCCTCACCCGGCTCGGCGTGAACAGCAAGACCGTGGTCACCGGTGACAAGACGCAGATCGACCTGCCCCGGCGCGAGGAGTCGGGGCTGGTGCAGGTGGAGCGGGTGCTGCCGGGCATCGAGGGCATCGCGTTCTGCTATCTGAACGAGACCGACGTGGTCCGCCACCGTCTCGTGCGGGAGATCATCAAGGCGTATGCGGAAGACCAGAGTGGCTGATGTCGCCTAGCGAACGGACGCTGCCGCCCCGGCCCGAGCTCACCCGGAGTCTGGGCGACGCGATTCGATACCACGTACTCCGCTGGCTGCCCCTCGTCGGTGCGGCCCTGGTGGGGTACGTCCTCTTTCCGCCGCCCGCCGGTGTCGTCACCAACCTCCCCGTCGTCGGCCAGCCGGCCGGGCAGACCGTGGTCGCGCCGTTCTCCTTCGAGACGCCGAAGTCCGCGGAGGAGATCACCAGCGAGGGCGAGTCGCGGGCGCTGAGCGTGCGGCCGGTCTATCGCTACACCGCCACCGCGTACGACTCCGCCCTCGCCAAGGCGCGCTCGTTCTTCGCCGAGCTGGAGCGGGCCGAGCCGCAGGGACCCGACCTCATCCGCGCCGTCGCGGCTACCAGGGTGGCGATGAGCAGCGGCGAGTCGGCCTTCCTGACCGACGAGAAGCAGCGACGGTCGGTGCAGTCGGTGGTGACCCACTTCCTCGCGGAGATGCTGTCGCGCGGCGTGGCGGATGCCGGCGTGCTGCGCGGCGAGCCGAGCCGGCAGGTGAGCCTCCGCCGGGGCGAAGTCGAGCAGGTCGTCGCCCGCGACTCGATCCTCTCCTTCGCGGATCTGCTGGACCGCGCCGAGGCGGCGGCGAGCGCGGTGGACCATCCCGACGGGCAGCGCCTGGTGCGCCGGTCTGGTCGGGGCGTTCTACCATCCGACCGTGGTGCCGGACCTGGTGCTCACGGCCTCGCGGCGGGAGCAGCTTCGGGCCAGCGTGGACCCGGTGAAGTACTACGTCACCGCCGGCGAGCGGATCACCACGCTGGGGCAGCCCGTCACCGAGGTGGCGCGGGCCAAGCTCGCGGCGCTGCAGGAGGAAGTCGGCCGGCGGGGCAGTGGCCATCCGCTGCTCCGCGGTGCCATCGGCACGCTGCTCTACAACGCGGTCGTGATGGCGGGGTTCTGGCTGCTGATACTGTTCTACCGGCAGGAGACCTACGACCGCCTGCGGGAGATGGTGTTCTTCGGCGTCCTGTTCTCGCTGGTGCTGCTGCTGACCGCCGGGCTCAACCGCGCGTTCCCCGGACGGCCGGAGCTGGTGCCGATTCCGTTCGCGACCATCGTCGTCACGCTGCTCTACAACGGCCGGATCGGCCTGGTGGCGGCGCTCACCCTGGCCATTCTGCTCGACGGCCAGTGGGCGCTCCGGGAAAGCTCGGTGCTCTTTTTCGGCTGGTGAGCGGCGTGGCGGGCGCGGTCGGCATCCGCACCGTGCGGCGGCGGCGGCATCTCTACGCCACCATCGGCGTGATGGCCGCGGCATCGGTACTGGCCTCGGTGACCGTCGGGCTGATCCAGGGGTGGACCACGGTGATGATCGTGGCGAGCGCCTTCCTCGGCGTGCTGATGGCGCCCGCCAGCGCCTCGCTCGCGATGATCGTCACGCCGCTCGCGGAATCCGCCACCCGGATGACCACCGACCTCACCCTGCTCGAGCTGTCGGACCTCGGTCGTCCGCTGCTGCGCCGGCTGGCGCAGGAAGCGCCGGGCACCTGGGCCCACAGCCTGGCGATGGCCAATCTCTGCGAGTCCGCCTGCAACATCATCGGGGCGAACGGGCTGCTCGCCCGGGTCGGCTGCTACTACCACGATGTCGGCAAGCTCGCCAACCCGCGGTTCTTCATGGAGAACCAGGGCGGGGGACCCAACGCGCACGACGAGCTGAGTCCCACCGAATCGGCGCGGATCATCCGCAATCACGTGCTGGACGGCATCGCGCTGGCGGATGACGCCGGGCTGCCAGACATCGTGAAAGCCTTTATCCCAGAACATCATGGGACCACAGAGATCACCTATTTTCTCAGTCGGGCGCGGCTGCTCTCCCCCGACGGGCGGGTGAACCCCGCCGACTTCCGCTATCCGGGTCCGCGGCCCCAGTCCGCCGAGACCGCCGTGGCCATGCTGGCCGATTCGGCGGAGGCGGTGGTCCGCGTGCTCGACGACCGCAGCCCCGAGCGGGTGCGCGAAGCGATCGAGCAGCTGGTGGCGCAGAAGCTCGCGTCGGGTCAGCTCGACGAGGCGCCCCTCAGCCTGGTGGATCTCGACCGGATCAAGCGCGAATTCGCCCGCGTGATGTCGGGCACCTACCACAAACGCGTCGGGTACCAGCGTGCCGTCGGTGCGCCCGCGGAGCTCGAGGCCGCCGAGCGTGCGTGAGGTGGTGGTCAGCGGCCGCCGCCTTCCGCTGCCGTCCTCCGTGGTGCGACGGGTGGTGGCACGCGTGCTCGAAGGCGAGCGCCGGCCCGCCCTGATCTCCGTCACCTTCCTCGGCCGCGACGCGATGCGGCGGCTCAACGCCACCCACAAAGGCAAGGACGAGCCCACCGACGTGCTGGCCTTCGCCATGACCGACGGCGCGGGGCGCACCGTCGGTGACGTCTATCTCTGCGCGTGGGTCGCCGCGCGAGAGGCGAAGGCCCTGGGCGTGCCGCTGCGCGAGGAGCTGATCCGCCTCGTCATCCACGGTACGCTGCACGCGCTCGGCCGGACCCATCCCGACGGCGCGGCCCGGACCAAGTCCGCGATGTGGCGGCGGCAGGAGCGCTACGTGGGCGCGCTGGCGTGATCGCGTTTCTGCAGCTCTTCCTCGCGCCGCTGGTGGCCGCGGCGCTCACGCTGTGGGCGGCGTGGCTCGCGCTCGCGGCGGAGTCGGATGCCGATCTGCCGCGCGCGCTCGGCGGCGACGCGCCGCAGGAGGTCGAGGGCGGCTCGCTCTCCCGCCACCTCCACGTGGCGCATCTCGGGCTCCTGGTGCTCGCCGGCGCGGCCGCGGGCGCGGCGGTCGCCTGGTGGGCCCGCTCGCCGATGGGTGGGCTCATCCGCCTGGTTCCCGCGATCGGCCTCGTGTGGATCGTGGGCGACCTGCTGCCGCGCCTCGTGGCGGCGGTCGCGCCCGAGCTGACCCGGCCCGCGCGCCGCGGAGCGGCGGCCACGCTCGCTCCGCTCCGGCCGCTGCTGCGCCTGGCCGGCTGGGCCGACTCCCGCGCCCGCCAGCGCATCCCCACGCATCCCGCCCGCAACGCCGGTCCCGCCGAGCGCGACATGCTGCTCGGTGTCTTCTCGCTGGCGGGCACCACCGTGGCCGAGGTGATGACGCCGCGGATCGACATCGTCGCGGTGGATTCCTCCGCCACCCGCGACGAGGTCATCGCCATCCTGCGCCGCTCGGAGCACGCGCGCCTGCCCGTCTTCGATAGCCATCCCGACGCAGTCAGCGGCGTGATCTACGCCAAGGACATCCTCGCCGGGTCCGACGACGGTACGCCGTGGACCGCCGTGATCCGTCCCGCCGCGTTCGTGCCCGAGGGCAAGACGCTCGACCGCCAGCTCCGGGACTTTCAGCGCGGCCCGAGCCATCTCGCCGTCGTGGTGGACGAGTTCGGCGGCACGGCCGGCCTGGTGACGCTGGAGGACATCATGGAGCAGATCGTCGGCGAGATTCAGGACGAGTACGACACCGACGAGGTCGAGCCGATCCAGGTCACCGGCCCCGACCAGCTCCGCGTCGAGGGCGGCGTCGCGCTGTCCGAGCTGGAGAACGTGCTGGGCCACCGCTTCGCGCGGGAGGACGTGAGCACCGTCGGCGGGCTGGTGCTGGCGGAGTTCGGGCGGGTGCCGCGCGCCGGCGAGAGCATCGACCTGCAGGGCTACCGGCTCAGCGTGGACCAGGTCGTCCGCCGCCGGGTGCGACGGGTCGGCGTGCAGCGGATCGCGGAGATGGCGCCGGCGGGTGCCGGGGAGCGGGCGGCTCCATGATCTGGATCGTCGTCGCCGTCGGGCTCTTGATCTCCGTCTTCGGAGCCACCGCGGGCGCGGCGCTCATCACCGTGAGCCGGGCGGAGCTGACGCGCGTGGTGGGCCGGCGGCTTCGCGGCGCGGCGCCATCGCTCACCTGGCTCGCCGAGGTGGACGCCAATCTCACCGCCGCCTCCGCGACGACGTCGCTCGGCGTGCTGATCGTCGGCGCCGCGCTGCCGGCGCTGCTCGCGGGATCGGGCCGGCGCCTGCTGGTGCTGGTGGCGCTGGCGGGCGTGCCGCTCGTGCTGCTCGCCGCGTACCTGGTGCCGCGCTGGCTCACGCTGCCGAGGGCGCAGGGCGTCTCGGACCGGGTGATGCCGCTGCTCCGTCCGTGGAGCCGCATTCTCGGCCTGGTGCTGCCGACCCGCGGTGCCAAGCGCCCGACCGACCTGCGCTCGATCTGGCGCGAGGGCGCCGCGGTCGGGCTCCGGGCGGACGACGAGCTGGTGATGGTGGGCGGGGTGATGGCGTTCAGCGTGCGGCCGGTGCGCGAGGTCATGACCCCGCGCACCGAGCTGGTGGCGGTGGAGGAGCACGCGCCGCTGGATGACATCCGGATGGTGTTCGCCCAGAGCGGCTACAGCCGGATTCCGGTCTACCGCGGCACGCTGGACGAGATCGTCGGCATGCTGCACGCCTTCGACCTGTTCAAGCTCCGCCCGGGCGATCCGCTGCCGGTGCGTCCCGTCGCCATGACGCCGGGCAGCCGCGCCTGCGGCGACCTGCTGCTCGACATGCAGCGGGAGCGCCGGCACCTCGCCGTCGTGCTCGACGAGTTCGGTGGCACCCTCGGCATCGCCACGCTGGAAGACCTGCTCGAGGAGCTGGTGGGCGAGATCTTCGACGAGCACGACGACGAGGTGCGCGCCGAGCCCGCGGGCGGGCCGATGGTCTTCGAGACCGACGGCAACCTCGCGCCGGAGGCGATCGAGGAGCGCTTCGGCGTGACGCTGCCCGAAGGCCGCTCCACCACGGTGGCCGGCCGCATCGTCGAGTGGGCCGGCCGGATCCCCAACTCCGGTGAGCGCTTCCTGGTGCGCGGGCTGGAGCTCGACATCCTCGAGGCGTCTCCCACCAAGATCGAGCGGATGATCATTCGCTCCGGCGGCACGCCCGCGGTGGCGCTGCCGGCGGGGCCCGCGTGAGCGCCTCTCCCGACCGCGTCGAATGGATGGTCGATCTCGTCCGGAGCGGCGAGATCGCGGTGTTCGTGCGCCGGGCGCACGACTTCGAGGCGGCCGACCTGGCCGACGTGCTCGCCGCCCTGGACGAGGACGAGCGGATCACCGTGGTGCAGGCGCTGCCGCCGGAGCTCTCCAGCCAGGCCCTGGCCGAGCTGCCGGAGGACGCGCACGCGGAGGATACCCTCGCGGCGCTGAGCCCGGAGCGCGCGGCCGAGATCGTCGAGGAGCTGGAGGACGACGACGCGGCCGGCCTGCTCCGCGAGATGGAGCCGCACACCCAGGAGCTGATCCTCCAGGAGGTGGAGGACCGCGCCGAGGTCGAGCGGCTGCTGCGCTACGACGAGGAGACCGCCGGCGGGCGCATGACGACCCACCTCGTCACCGTGCGCGAAACCGCCACCGCGGCGGAGGCGCTGGACGAAATCCGGCGGCAATCCGAGGAAGTGGAGGATTTCTACCAGGTGTTCGTGGTGGACGGGGAGCGGCACCTCGTCGGCATCCTCCCGTTCAAGAGCCTGGTGGTGAGCCGGCCCGAGCGGCGCATCGGCGAGTTCATGGCCGACGCCGACATCTCCGTCAAGCCCGATCTCGACCAGGAAGAAGTCGCCCGGCTGATGGCCCGCTACAACCTGCCGAGCGTCGCCGTGGTGGACGACGCCGGCAAGCTGCTGGGCCGGGTGACGTTCGACGACGTCATCGACGTGGTCGAGGCGGAGACGACGGAGGACCTGCTCAAGTTCGGCGGTGTCTCGGCGGACGAGGAGCTGGCGGCCCAATGGACCGAGTCGGTCAGGAGCCGGCTTCCCTGGCTCTACGTCAACCTGCTGACCGCGTTCATGGCCGGCAGCGTCGTCTGGTTCTTTCAGGGCACGCTCCAGCGGGCCGTGGTCCTGACGGTATGGATGCCGATCATCGCGGGGATGGGCGGCAACGCGGGGACCCAGGCGCTCGCCGTGACGGTGCGCCGGCTGGCCCTGGGACTCATTCCCAAGCACCAGTTCGGGCGGGTCGTGGGGAAGGAGGTCCTGGTGGGGATCACCAACGGCCTCGCCGATCGGCGTCGTGGTCGGCGGCATCGCGGCGCTGATGGGCGACCAGTCCATGCTCGGACTGGTCGTCTTCCTCGCGATGTCGGTGAACCTGCTGGTGGCCGGATTCGCCGGCGCGTTCATTCCGATCGTGCTCGAGCGCGTCGGCGTGGACCCGGCGATCGCCTCATCCATCTTCGTCACCACCTTCACCGACACCTTCGGCTTCCTTCTCCTCCTCGGCCTGGCGGGATGGCTGCTGCTCTGATGCCGACGCGCTGAGATGCGCGCGCTCGTCGTCTTCGCCCGGCTCTTTCCCTTCGTCCTGGCGTTCCTGCGCGACCGCCGGCGGTTCATCGTGTTCGGCCGCCCCCTGCGCCGGAGCGAGGAAGCCCACCGCCGCCGGGCCGAGCGACTCACCCGCACCCTCGCCGATCTCGGCCCCGCCTTCATCAAGCTGGCGCAGATCTTCGCCGCCCGGGCCGACATCCTGCCGGAGCCCTATCTCTCCGCGCTCGGCACCCTGACCGATCAGGTGCCGCCGCTGCCGAAAGGCGTGGCGGAGACGGTGATCCGCGGCGAGCTCGACGCGGACGTGGGACGCCTGTTCGACCGGTTCGATCCGGAGCCGCTCGCCGCGGCGTCGCTGGGACAGGTGCACCGCGCCTCCTATCAGGGTCGCGAGGTGGTGGTGAAGGTGCTGCGGCCGGGTGTCGAGGACGTCGTCCGCCGCGATCTCGACGTGTCGTTCCGGATTCTGTTCCTCCTGAACGTGATCTTTCCGGGTCATCAGGTCCGCGCGATGACGGCGATCGTGAGCGAGTTCTCCAAGCGGATCGCCGATGAGGTGGATTTCCGGGAGGAGGCGCGCAACGCGGTCACCCTGAAGCGGAACTTCGCCGCGGAGCCGAGGGTCGTGGTGCCGGAGGTCGTCCCGGAGCTGGTGCGGCGCCGGGTGCTGGTGCTGGAGTACGTGGAGGGCACCCGCATCGACCGGCTCCAGCAGCGGCTCGCGTCGGGCGAGCTGCGGCTGGACGTGCTGATGACGACGCTGGCCGAGATGTACGTGAAGATGATGCTGGAGGACGGCGTCTTTCACGCCGACCCGCACGCCGGCAACCTCCTGGTGGACGCGGCGGGGCGGCTGGTGCTGCTCGACTTCGGCATGGTGCTGCAGGTCGAGCGGGAGACTCGCCGCCGGCTGGTGGAAGCGGTGCTCGCGGCGGCGCGGCAGGACGTGGATGGGCTCATCAACGCCTTCTACGAGCTCGGCATCCTGGATCCGGACGTGGACCGCGGCACCGTGCGCGACGCGGCCCGAAGCCTCATGGCGATCACCATCCGGGACGACGTCTCCCACCGGCAGATCCAGCAGCTGGTGGAGCAGGTGCTGCAGACGTTCTACGAGTGGCCGCTGGTACTGCCGTCCAACCTGGTCTACTTCGGACGCGCCGCCGTGCTGGTGGAGGGGATCGGGCTGCGGTACGACCCGGAGTTCAACGCGCTGGCGGTCGCGCGCCCGGTGCTGGCACGCTCCGGCGCGCGGCTGATGCAGGGCGTCCTGGAGCAGGACCCGCGGCTCCGGATCACCGACTGGACCCAGGAGGCGATCACCACCGCCCGCACCCTGCGCGACCTGGTGCGCCGGGTTGAGCGGGACGAGCTCCGGGTGCGGTGGCATCCCCGGGACACGCTGGAGCTGCAGCGGTTCCTGGCGCAGCAGGTGCGTCGCGCCTTGCTGGCGCTCTTCGCCTTCACCCTGGCGCTCATCACCAGCGTCGTCTACCTGGCCACCCGGCGGCTCGCCGTGCTCGCCCTGGGGCTGGTGCTGTCGTTCGGGATGTTCTTCGTGATCTTCCTGTTGCCGACGCACCTGTTCCAGAATCCGCTGCGGTTCAGGCGACGGTGGCCCGGGCGGTGAGGGGCCGCGGATGAACGCAGCGGGGAGTGGCCGCAGATGAACGCAGATGAACGCAGAGACAAAACAATTGATAAAGTGGGTGCACCCCCAGCTATCGTAGCCTGCGATGATCTGCGGCTTATTCAGAACCCTGAATCTGGCTCCTTCGCTTCGCTCAGGATGACATAGGCCTTGCTACGATTGGCGAGGCTGATGGGCCGCAGATGAACGCCGATGTACGCAGAGCGCAATGGGCGGCTGGTGCGTCCTACTTTATCAAGTTGTGTGTGTCTGCGTTCATCAGCGTTCATCTGCGGCTAATCCCAAGCGCCGATCTGGTTCCGGCTCCGCTCAGGACGACCGAGGAGCTAGATGCTCGTCCCCAAGCTCGTCACCACCCTCAAGACCTACACCCGCCGGCAGTTCTACGCCGACGCGATCGCCGGGGTGATCGTGGGCGTCGTCGCGCTGCCCCTCGCGATCGCGTTCGCGATCGCCAGCGGCGTCACGCCGGACCGCGGCCTGTACACGGCGGTCATCGCCGGCTTCCTGATCTCCGCGCTCGGCGGCTCGCGGGTGCAGATCGGCGGGCCCACCGGCGCGTTCGTGGTGATCGTCTACGGCATCGTGCAGCAGCATGGCGTGGATGGCCTGCTGGCCGCGACGCTCATGGCGGGCTGCCTCCTGATCGCCCTCGGGCTCGCGAAGCTGGGCGGCGCCATCAAGTTCATCCCGTTTCCCGTCGTCACGGGCTTCACCGCGGCGATCGGCGCCCTCATCGCGATACAGCAGCTCCGCGACGCCTTCGGACTCCGGATGAACAATCCGCCCGCGGACCTGGTCGAGCGCCTCGCGGCGTATGCCGCCCACGCGGGGACGCTCGACCCACAGGCCGCCGCGCTCGCCGGAGCGACGCTGCTGGTTCTCCTCCTCTGGCCCCGCCTGAGCCGCCGGATACCGGCGCCGCTGGTCGCGCTGCTCGCGGGAACCGCCGCCGCACAGCTGCTGCACCTCGAGGTCGAGACCATCGGCAGCCGCTTCGGGGCCATTCCCGCCACGCTGCCGACGCCGGTGCTGCCGTCGGTCTCGTTCGCGGAGCTGCGGGAGCTGGTCGGACCGGCCTTCGCCATCGCGGCGCTCGGCGCCATCGAGTCGCTGCTCTCGGCCGTGGTCGCGGACGGCATGATCGGCGGGCGCCACCGCTCGAACATGGAGCTCGTGGCGCAGGGAATCGCCAACATCGCATCGTCCCTCTTCGGCGGCATGCCGGCCACCGGCGCGATCGCGCGCACGGCGACCAACATCAAGAGCGGCGGCCGCACGCCGGTGGCCGGCATGGTGCACGCGCTCACGCTTCTCCTGATCACGCTCTTCTTCGGCCGCTGGGCCGAGGTGATCCCGCTCGCGGTGCTGGCCGCGATTGTCCTGCTCGTGGCGCTCCGCCTGAGTGAGTGGCGGACGTTCCTGCACGAGCTGCGGGCGCCTCGCAGCGACGCGGCCGTCATGGTCGCGACGTTTCTGCTCACGCTCCTCGTGGATCTGACCGTGGGCATCGGCGTGGGGATGGTGCTCGCGGCCTTCCTGTTCATGAAACGCATGGCGGAGGTCACCAACGTCACGGTGGTCCGCCAGGAGTTCGACGAAGGCGCCGAGTCATCGGGCGACGAGCGGGGCGCGATCTACCGCCGGCGGATCCCGCCGGGCGTCGAGGTCTACGAGATCAACGGGCCTTTCTTCTTCGGCGCGGCGGAGAAGTTCAAGCAGACGCTCGGTGAGGTTTCCCGGCGGCCGAAGGTGCTCATCATCCGGATGCGAAACGTGCCCGCGATCGATTCCACGGCGATGCACGCGCTCAAGGATCTGGTGGGACGGACCCGGCGGGAGGGGACGCTGGTGCTCCTGAGCGACGTCCATTCGCAGCCGCTCGTGGCGCTGGGACGGTCGGGACTGCTCGATGAGATCGGCGAGGACAACCTCTTCGGCGACGTGGACCAGGCCCTGGAAGCGGCCGAACGGAGGCTCGGGACGGCGGATTCCAGGTAAGCTTGCCTCTCCCCCGATGCCGGGCGACCTTTCCCCCATGGATCCGGATCTTCTGCTCGCGGACCTCGCGGCCGGCAAGACGGCCGCGCTGGCGCGGGCGATCTCGGTGGTCGAGAACGGCCGGCCGGGATTCGAGCGGTTGCTCGCGGGGGTCCACCGCTCGCTGGGGCGCGCTCGCCGGGTCGGGATCACCGGCCCGCCGGGCGCCGGCAAGTCCACCCTGGTCGAGCGACTCGTGCTCGCCTACCGCTCGGCGGGTCTCCGCGTCGCTGTCGTCGCGGTGGACCCGACCAGCCCGTTCACCGGCGGCGCCCTGCTCGGCGACCGCATCCGCATGGAATCCGTCGCGCTGGACGAGGGCGTCTACATCCGCTCGATGGCCAGCCGCGGCTCGCTCGGCGGCCTCGCGACCAGCACGCGCGAGGTGTCCGATCTGCTCGACGCCGCCGGATTCGACCGCATTCTGGTGGAGACCGTCGGCGTGGGGCAGTCGGAGCTCGACGTCGCCCGCATGGCCGACACCACCGTCCTCGTCCTCGTCCCCGAATCGGGCGACGGCATCCAGACGCTCAAGTCGGGAGTCATGGAGGCGGCGGATGTCTTCGCCGTCAACAAGGCGGACCGCCCCGGCGCGGACAAGCTGCGGCAGGAGATCGAGATCACCCTCGGCATCCGGCGCGGCAACGCTTACCGGAACGTGCCGGCCCACCACGGGTACCGGGCGAACAGGCGGACGGGCGGACAGGCGGACGGCAACGTCGCCCCGGACCCGGCACCTTCCGGAGGCGACAACGCGTCCGCCCGTCCGCCCGTCCGCCCATCCCCAGCGTGGGAGCCTCCCGTGATTCTGACGGTCGCGGCCAAGGGTGAAGGCATGGACGAGCTGATCGCTGTCGCTCGACCGGCACCACGAATGGCTGGCGCAGTCGGGAACGCTGGATCAGCGCCGCCGCAAGCGGATGCTGGACCGGACCCGCGAGGTGGTGGACCGCGCGGCCCACCGCTGGATCTGGCAGGAGACGCAGGCCGAGCAGCTGATCAATGGACCGGCTCGACGAGGTGGTGGAAGGGCGCGTGAGTCCCTACGACGTGGCGACGGAAGTGCTGGACGGTCTCAAACCGGGTGCCCGCCTATGACGACATGGGGAACGGAGCTGGAACGCGAGGTCGAACGGCTGCGCGCCGAGGTGGCGGCGTGGCGCGCCAAGGCGGCCGCGCTGCCCCTGCGCGACGACTCGGAGTTCACTTCGGTGTCGGGACGCGAGGTCGAGCCGCTCTACACGCCGCTCGATCTCCCCGCGGATCCGCAGACCGCCCTCGGTCTCCCCGGCGACTTCCCCTACACCCGCGGCATCCATCCCACGATGTACCGCGGCCGGCTCTGGACGATGCGGCAGTTCGCCGGCTTCGGCACCGCCGAGGACACCAACGAGCGCTACAAGTTTCTGCTCGCGCGGGGACAGACCGGTCTGTCGGTCGCCTTCGACTTCCCGACGCTGATGGGCTACGACTCCGATCATCCCCGATCCGAGGGGGAGGTCGGCAAGTGCGGCGTGGCCATCTCCAGCCTCGCCGACATGGAGACGCTGTTCGACGGTATTCCGCTCGACAAGGTCTCCACCTCGATGACGATCAACGGCCCCGCGGCCATGCTCTTCTGCTTCTACGTGGCGGCGGCCGAGAAGCAGGGCGTGCCGATCGACCGGCTCCAGGGGACGATCCAGAACGACATCCTCAAGGAGTACATGGCGCAGCACGCCTGGATCTATCCGGCGGAGCCCGCGCTCAAGGTCATCGTGGACCTCTTCGAGTGGGCCGCGGAGCACACGCCGAAGTGGAACACGATCTCGATCTCCGGCTATCACATCCGCGAAGCGGGAGCCACCGCGGCCCAGGAGCTCGCGTTCACGCTGGCGAACGGGTTCTGCTACGTGGAGCACGGCCTCGCCCGAGGCCTGCACGTGGACCGGTTCGCGCCGCGGCTCTCGTTCTTCTGGGACGTGCATAACGATTTCTTCGAGGAGATCGCCAAGCTGCGCGCCGCGCGGCGGATCTGGGCGCGCCACCTGCGGGACCGCTACGGCGCCGCGGACTCGCGCAGCTGGAAGATGCGCTTCCACTGCCAGACGGCGGGCGTGACGCTGACCGCCCAGCAGCCGCTCAACAACATCGTGCGGGTCGCCTACCAGGCGCTCGCCGCGGTGCTCGGCGGGACGCAATCGCTCCACACCAACGCGCTGGACGAGACGCTCGCCCTCCCGACCGAAGAGTCGGTGCGGGTCGCGCTCCGGACCCAGCAGATCCTCGCCTACGAGACCGGCGTTCCCAACGTCGTCGATCCGCTGGGCGGGTCCTACTACGTCGAGGCGCTCACCGACGCGATGGAGCGGGAGGCCGAAGGGCTGTTCGCGGAGATCGAGGCGCAGGGCGGGGTGGTCAAGGCGATCGAGTCGGGCTGGTTCCAGCGGCAGATCGCCCACTCGTCCATGCGGTTCCAGGCGGCCCTGGAGCAGAACCGGCACACCGTGGTGGGCGTGAACGACTTCGTCGAGGAGCAGGAGCCGCCGGTCGTGATCCTGAAGGTGGGAGACGAGGCCGAGCGGACGCAGCGTGAACGGCTGGCCCGGTTGCGGGCGCGCCGCGACGACGCGCTGGTGGCCGAGCGCCTCGCGGCGCTCCGGTCCGCCGCGGCCGAGGATCGCAACATCATTCCGGCCATGCTGGATTGTGCCCGTGCCTACTGCACGCTGTACGAGATCCGGCATGTGCTCGAGGAGATATATGGCAACTATCGCGAGCCGGTATTCTTCTGACCGGGCGCGGGGCGACGGTGCGACCGAACGCGAGCGGCTCCAGCGGCTAGGCGCCGTGGACGCCGGCCGGCACCGGGTGGTGACCTGCTATCAGAAGCTGGAGCCGCGCGATCGCAGCCGCGGCAAGTATCTCATCAAGCTGAAGAACCGGGTCCGCGAAGTGGTGCAGGCCCTGCCGCGGCTCGGCGTGGACCGGGCGGCGCAGGACCAGATCGCCCGCGACCTCGACCGCATCCAGACATATCTCAGCCCCGACAACATTCCCGCCACCCGCGGCGTCGCGGTCTTCGCCTGCGGGCCGATCGGGCTCTTCGAGACGGTCCCGCTGCCGTTCGTCTACCGCTCGCGGGTGGCGGTGGACGGCGCACCGCTGGTGCGCGAGCTGGCATCGGTGGAGGACGAGTTCGGCCGGCTGCTCACCGTGGTGCTCGACCGTACCGCCGCCCGCTTCTTCGAAGTCACCGCGTTCACCGCGAACGAGCTGCCGGGCCTCCGCGCCGACAGCACCCGGGGCAAGCGCTTCCATGGCGCCGACGACGGCACCTCGGGCTGGGGCGAGCACACCTACAACAACCGGATCCGCCACGAGAAGCAGCGGCACTACGAGGCGATCGCGCGCGAGCTGTTCGCCATCGACCGGCGGCAGCCGGCGCACGGCCTCGTGCTCGCCGGGACGGGCACCGAGGCGGCCGCGGTCGAGCCCTTTCTCCACAACTATCTCGTGGAGCGCGTGATCGGCACGGCGAAGCTCAACCCCAAGGAGGCGACGCCGGCGCTGGTGCACGAGGCCACGCTCGCCGTGCGCGAGGCGTGGGAGCGCGACTCCGAGCGCGCGCTGGTGCGCGAGATGCAGGAGGCGCTGGGGAGCGGCTGGTCGGTGAACGGGATGAGCGCCACGCTGCGCGCGCTCTCGCGCGGGCAGGTCCGCGCGCTGCTGGTGCACGCCGACGCGGGCCAGCCGGGCTTCCGGTGCTCCGACACCGGGCGTCTCACCATCGCCGAGCGCGATTGCCGGGGCGAGGGCGATCCGACCCCGGTGCTCGACGTGGTGGACGACGCGATCGAAGAGGCGCTGCGCCAGCGAGTGGACGTCAACGTCGTGTACGAGCCCGAGGCGCGCGATGCGATCGAGGGTCTCGCCGGCCTGCTGCGTTTCCGCTGAGCGCCTCCGCCCGCATGCCGGCGCCGTTGCGCGCAGTGCTCTTCGACGCCGGTAATACGCTCCTCTTCCTCGATTATGACCGGATGGCCGCCGCCGTCGGCGGGGCCCTCGGCATCCCGCTCGATCCGGGTCGACTCGCCGCCGCATCTACGGCGGCCACCCGCGCCGCCGAACAGCGGCGGGGCCCCGACCGCGACCGCGCGACGGTCTACATGGAGGCCCTGTTCACCGAGGCCGGCGTTCCCGCGCCGCGCATGGGCGAGGTCGGGGCTTGCTTGCGGCGCCTGCACGAGGAGCTCCATCTCTGGGGACGGCTCCCCGCGGGCACCCGCGAGGCGCTCGACCGGTTGCGCGCGGCCGGCCTCCGGCTCGGCGTCGTGTCCAACAGCGACGGACGGGTCGAAGAGGCGCTCGTCGCGGCCGGCGTCCGCGACTGTTTCGAGGTGGTGCTCGACTCCGCCCTGGTAGGTGTAGAAAAGCCCGATCCCGCTATCTTCCGTGCCGCGCTCGACGCCCTCGGCGTGGCCCCGGCGGAAGCGCTCTACGTCGGGGATCTGTACGAGGTGGATGTGGTCGGGGCGCGGGCGGCGGGGATGGAGGCGGTGCTGCTGGTGCCGGACGCCGCCGTGCCGGGACCCGACTGCCGGCGGTACGACTCCCTCGTCGTGTTGGCCGACGACCTGCTCAACGGAGGACACTCCTGAGACCGTCTCGCCCGATTCGCGTGCTGGTCGCCAAGCCCGGCCTCGACGGCCATGATCGCGGCGCGAAGGTCGTCGCCGCCGCGCTCCGCGACGCCGGCATGGAGGTGGTGTACACCGGTCTGCATCAGACGCCCGAGATGATCGCGACGGCCGCCGTCCAGGAGGACGTGGACGTCGTCGGCCTCTCGATCCTCTCCGGCGCGCACATGACGCTCTTCCCCCGCGTGCGGCAGCTCATGGTCGACTCCGGCCGCCCCGACATCCTGGTGACCGGCGGCGGGATCATTCCTCCCGAAGACATGGCCAAACTCCAGGAGCAGGGTATCGGTCGCCTGTTCGGACCCGGCACGCCCACGTCCGACCTGATCGACTACATCCAGTCCTGGGCCGCCAAGCACATCGAGCCGTGAACCGACTCCGCGAGTTGAGCGAAGAGTACCGCGTCCTCGCCGCGCGCCTGCGCGAAGGCGGCGGCGCGGCGAGGGTCGCGAAGATGCACCAGCAGGGCAAGCTGTCGCCCCGCGAGCGGGTGCAGGGACTGCTCGATCCGGGGACACCGTGGCTCGAGCTGGGGCTGCTCGTCGCCCACGACCAGTACGACGGCCAGGCGCCTGGCGCCGGCGTCATCACCGGGGTCGGCGTCATCGAGGGCCGCGAAGCCGTCGTCGTGGCGAACGACGCCACGGTGAAGGCCGGCTCGTGGTGGCCCGAGACGATCAAGAAGATCCTGCGAGCGCAGGAAGTGGCGATGCGGCAGCGGATCCCGATCGTCTATCTGGTGGACAGCGCCGGCGTGAATCTCCCGTACCAGGGCGGCGTGTTCCCCGGGCAGTATGGCGCGGCCCGCATCTTCTATTACAACTCGATCATGCGGCGGTATCTCCACGTGCCGCAGATCAGCGCGGTCATGGGGAGCTGCGTGGCCGGCGGCGCGTATCTCCCCGCGCTGTCCGACGTGATCTTCATGGTCGAGGGCACCAGCTTCATGGGGCTCGGCGGTCCCAACCTGGTGAAGGGCGCCACCGGGCAGACCATCGACGCCGAGACGCTCGGCGGGGCGCGGACCCACACGGAAGTGAGCGCGGTGGCGCACTACCGCGCCGCGAACGATCCCGAGTGCCTCAAGCGTATCCGCGAGTACATCGGACGCCTGCCGAGAGTCGAGGGCGTGACTCACCGCCTGGTGGACGAGCGCCCGCCGGCCAGGCCCGCGGCCGATCTCTACGACATCCTGCCGCAGGATCACCGCCTCTCCTACGACATGCGCCACGTGCTCGCCTGCCTGCTCGACGGCGGCGCCCTCGACGAGTTCCAGCCGGATGTGGCGAAGGAGATGATCTGCGGCCACGCCCACATCGGCGGACGGCCGGTGGCGGTGATCGCCAACCAGCGGGGTGTCATCAAGGGCAAGCCGGGCGAGCGCCCGCGATTCGGCGGGATCCTCTACACGGGCAGCGCCGAGAAGGTCGCCTACTTCATCGAGACCGCGAGCCGCGAGCGGCTGCCGATTCTGTTCGTGCAGGACGTGAGCGGCTTCATGGTGGGGTCCGACGCCGAGCACTCGGGGATCATCCGCGCGGGCGCGCACTTCGTCGAGGCGATGGCCACCGCGGTGGTGCCCAAGCTCGTGCTGACGGTCAACCACGCGTCGGGCGCCGGCTACTACGCGATGGCGGGGCAGGGGTTCGACCCGGATTTCATCTTCTCCTGGCCCACCGGGCGGATGGGCGTGATGGAGGGCGAGTCCGCCGTGATGGCGGTGCACGGCGTCGAGATCGAGCGGGCCCAGAAGGAAAAGCGCGAGGTGGCGCCCGAGGTCAAGCGCTCGATGGAGTCGATGCGGGCGGACTACGAGGCCCAGCTCGACGCCCGCCACGCGGCGGCCCAGGGACAGGTGGACGCGATCATCACTCCGGAGGAGACCCGCGAGCAGCTCGCGTTCGCGCTCCGGGTCTGCGCCAACTACGCCGGGCCTCATCTCGGCGCATTCGTCTTGCCGCCGGTCGACGCGGCCTCGGGCCGCTAGCGGCCGCATGCGCGTCACCCGAACGCTGGCCGCGGCGCTCATGCTCGCCTGCGCGCCGTCTCCCGCCAAAGAGCCGCCGGCCACGCCGGCGCCACGGATCGATCCCGCGCCGACCCCGAGGTCGCCGGTCACGGTTCCGCGCGCCGAGGAGCCGGTCGAGCGGCTGGCGCCGCCGACCGTCGCCTACGCGCATGGATGGATGCCGCTGGCGAGCACCGGCGCCGACCGCTTCGTGGCGCGGCATCCCACGGCTGACGGGCGCGGCGTCCTGATCGCGATCCTGGATACCGGCGTGGACCCCGGCGTCCCCGGCCTGCGCACCACCTCGACCGGCGCCCCGAAGCTGGCCGATCTGCGCGACTTCTCCGGCGAAGGGGTGGTGCCGCTCGCACGCGTCGAGCCCCGGGGCGACACGGTGCTGGTGCGGGGCCGGAAGCTCGGCGGCTTCGGCCGAGTGCGCGCGCTGAGCACCGGCGGTCCGTACTACACCGGGCGTCTCATCGAGCGCGCCCTCGGCGAGCCGCCGGCCTCCGATCTCGATGGCGACGGCTCCGCGGCCGACACGCTGGCGCTCGTCGTAACCCGGGCCACCGACGGATGGGTCGTGCTCGCCGACACCGACGGCGACGGCTCCCTGGCCGGCGAGCGCGCGGTGCACGACTATGTGGTGGCGCGCGAGTACTTCGGCTGGGCGCCACGGGGACGCACGCCGCGGGTGAACCTGGCGGCGAACTTCAGCGAGCGCGGCGGCGAGCCGGTGCTGGACCTCGTCTTCGGTCTCGACGCGCACGGCACCCACGTGGCGGGAATCGCCGGCGCGCACGATCTCTACGGCGTGAGCGGCTTCGACGGTGTCGCGCCCGGAGCACAGCTCCTCGGCCTCAAGATCTCCGACCGCGCCAACGGCAGCGTCTCGAGCACCGGTGCCATCCTCGCGGCGATGGACCACGCCATCCGCTTCGCGGCCGCGCGGCGGATGCCCCTGGTCCTCAACCTGAGCTTCGGCGTCGGGAACGAGCGGGAAGGAGAGGCGCGCATCGATCTGCTGGTGGACTCGGTGCTCGCCGCGCATCCGGACGTCGTGCTCACGGTCGCCGCGGGGAACGACGGACCGGGTCTCTCGACGCTCGGGTTTCCCGGTTCGGCCCGCCGCGGCATCTCGGTGGGCGCCACGGTGCCGTCGGTCTTTCTCCCGCCTGACCGGGCCGGGGCATCGCAGGATATCATCGCCGACTTCAGCGCCCGCGGCGGGGAGATGGCCAAGCCCGACATCCTGGCGCCGGGCGTGGCGTACAGCAGCGTGCCGCTGTGGAATGCCGGCGACGAGGTGAAGCAGGGCACCAGCATGGCCGCCCCACACGCGGCGGGCCTCGCGGCACTGCTCCTCTCCGCGCTGGCGCCGGAGAAGCGGCGCCCCGATGCCAACGCGATTCGGCAGGCGTTGATGGTCACCGCGCAACCGGCGCCACACGGCGATTATCTCGACGAGGGCAGGGGAGTCGCAAACGTGGATGCCGCGCTCGCATGGCTCTCCGCCGGCGGAGTCGGTCAGGATGTCGAGGTGAGCCTCCCGGGCAGCCGGATGACCGGCGCGGTCATGGTGCTGGTTCCGAAAGACAAACGCGCCGGCACCCGGCGCTTCGAGCTTCGCCGGCCGTCGGGCGCGCCGGCGGCGACTTACACGCTTCGGAGCGACTCGCCGTGGGTGACCGCGCCGTCGAAGGTCTCGCTGTCGCAGCCGCTCACGGCGATCGACCTGCGCTATGACGCCGCGAAGCTCGCAGCTCCCGGCGCCTACACCGCTGTGGTTTCGGGGTGGCCGACGGACACCACGGCAGGGCCGGGGTTCCGGCTTCCGGTGACGGTCATCGTTCCGGCGCCGGTGGCCGACAGCGCGGTCCTCTTGTGGCAGGATGCGCGCGTCGCGTCGGGCCAGACCACCCGTGCATTCTTCCTCGCGGATTCGGCGCGTCCGTTCGAGCTTCAGGTCGCGGCAAGGCCGGGACTTCACGGCGGTGCCTACCTGCACGAGCCGGGCGGTGCGCCGTTCCGCGAGGGGGGCAGCAGTCAGCTGGGCGGGCCGGAGGGAGGGGTGTTCCGGGTGGACGCGCGGGATGTGCGGTCCGGCGCCTATCAGGCGGTGGCCGCGCCGGCGCCGGGTGGACAACTCTCCGTCGCCGGCGCGGTGCGCCACAGTCCGGTTACGATCGCCACGGCTCGCGCCGGTGACACGGCGCGCGCGATGCTGTCGAATGCGACCGGGAAGGCCGCGACGGTCGCGGTCGAGCTTCGGCTGCGGGGAGCTCAGCGGCGAGACAGCGTTCGAGCCCAGGGTTCCGCGCTGCAGCGGATCCCGTTCCTGATCCCTGCCTGGGCGGTCGGTCTGGAGATCGACGTGGCGATGGAACCGGCGCAGTGGGGGCGATTCACCGATTTCGGCGTGACCGTGCTCGACTCGGCGGGCATCCAGGTCGCGCAGGATCCATTGGAATACTCGTTCGGACGGCTGAGCACAGTGCTGCCTGAGGGCCACGACGATATGCCGGTCGAGCTGACCTTGTTCCCCGGTTTCGCCGATCCCGCGGACCACAAGCCGTGGAGCGTGACGATGACCATCAGGCTGTACGCCGACTCGGCGGTGGCCGTCACGCCTGCCTCGGCGGGCGCGGCCGGCCTTACGATCCCGGCGGGGAAGCGAGCCACCGCCGATTATGTGCTCCCCGCGTCGCCGTGGCCGATGCCGGAGGGGTTCGACCCGATGGGCGTGGTGCTCGTGCGCGAGGGCGAACAGGTGTGGACCCGGGAAAGCGGCTTTGGGAGGAGTGGATCATGAGCGATCGGGTGGTGCGCATCGCGGCCGGGCAGGGCTTCTGGGGCGACTGGCTCGAGGCGCCGGTCCGGCAGGTGCGCGGCGGGCCGATCGACTACCTGATGATGGACTACCTCGCCGAAGTCACGATGTCCATCATGCAGAAGCAGAAGTCGCGCGACCCGCGCGCCGGATACGCGCGCGACTTCGTGCCGCTGATGGAGCGGATCCTCCCCGACGTGGTCGAGCGCGGCATCCGCGTCACCTCCAACGCCGGCGGCGTGAACCCGCGCGGGTGCGCCGAAGCGGTGCTGGAGGTGGCGCGCAAGCTGGGACTGGCCGGCAAGGTAAAGGTCGGGTTGGTGACCGGCGACGACATCCTCGGCCGGCTCGACGAGCTCATCGCGGGGGGGCATCCGCTGGCGGATATGGAGACGGGCCGGCCGCTCAGCGACATCCGGGATCGCGTGCTCTCCGCCAACGCCTATCTCGGCATGGGGCCGATCGTCGAGGCGCTCCGTGGCGGCGCGAACGTCGTCGTCACCGGCCGCGTCACCGACACCGGACTCACGCTCGGGCCCATCTTCCACGAGTTCGGCTGGTCGCCCCAGGATTGGGACAAGGTCGCCGCCGGCACCGTGGCGGGGCACATCATCGAGTGCGGGGCGCAGGCGTCGGGCGGCAATCTGCTCAAGGGCTGGCGCTCGGTGAAGGGAATGGCCGATCCCGGCTTTCCGATCGTGGAAGCCTCGCCCGACGGCACCTTCGTCGTGACGAAGCATCCGCGGACCGGCGGCGTGGTGTCGGTCGCCTCGGTCACCGAGCAGCTGGTGTACGAGATGGGCGATCCGCACAGCTACATCACCCCGGACGGAGTGGCGGACTTCACCTCCATCCAGCTCCGGCAGGCGGGACGTGACCGGGTGCGCGTGGGCGGCATCAAGGGTGGACCGAAGACGCCCATGCTCAAGGTCTCCATCGCCTACTTCTATGGGTACAAGGCGGTCGGCACGCTGGTGTACTCGTGGCCCGAGGCGTACGACAAGGCGAAGGCGGCCGACAAGATCCTGCGGCAGCGCCTGGCGGACCTCGGTCTGGAATTCGAGCAGGTCCTCACCGAGTTTGTAGGCGTCGACGCGACGCACGGGCGGCTGAGCGGCCCCGCCGATCCCGACCTCGCCGAGGTCCAGCTCCGGATCGGCGTGCGCGCCCCGGAGAAGGCACCGGTCGAGCGGTTCACCCGGGAGCTGGCGCCGCTGGTGCTCACCGGCCCGCCGAGCGTGACCGGGTTCGCGGGCGGGCGCCCGGCGGTCGAAGAGGTGGTGGCGTACTGGCCGGCGCTGATCGACCGGCGGGAGATCGAGCGGTACGTGAAGGTGGAGACGCTGACCGCATGAAGAGAGCCGCGAAGGCCAAGCGAACGGCGACACGACCGCTCCAGCTGCGCTGGCTCGCCCACGCCCGCTCGGGCGACAAGGGCAACACGGCGAACGTGGGCCTGATCGCGCTCGATCCCGAGTACTACCCGATCCTGGTGCGCGAGGTCACGACCGCGCGCGTCGCCCGGCATTTCAAGGGAATGGTGAGCGGCGTGGACCGGTTCGAGCTGCCCAACCTGAACGCGCTCAACTTCCTGCTGCACGACGCGCTCGACGGCGGCGGCACCATCTCGCTCAAGACCGACGCCCAGGGCAAGGTCTACTCGACCGCGCTGCTTCGGATGGAGATTCCCGTGCCCGTTGCTCTCGCCCGGCGGCTCGCCCCCAAGTGAGTCTCGCCGCCCCGCTGCTCTCCGCGCGCGAGGGCGGAGTCCTCACCCTCACGCTCAATCGTCCCGACAAGCGAAACGCGCTCAGCACGGCGCTTGATCGAGGCGCTGCATCAGGCGCTCGACGCCGCCGACCTCGACGCCGAGGTGCGCGTCATCGTGCTCACCGGGGCGGGCAAGGATTTCTGCGCCGGCGCGGATCTCGAGGAGCTGCTCGCGTCGGCCGATGCCGCCCCCGAGGCCAACGAAGCGTCGGCGCTCCGGCTGGGTAAGCTGTTCGCGCGCATGCGGGAGGTGCCCAAGCCCGTAGTCGCGGTGGTTCGCGGCAGGGCGCTCGCCGGTGGGGCGGGGCTCATGACCGCCTGCGACATCGTGCTCGCGGGGGCCGGGACGCAGGTGGGATATCCGGAGGTGCTCCGCGGCTTCGTCCCGGCGATGGTGATGACCATGCTGCGGCGGCTGGCCGGAGAGAAGGCGGCGCTCGACCTGGTGCTGACCGGACGGACGCTGGGCGCCGCGGATGCGCTCGCGTGCGGGCTGCTGTCGCGGGTTGTGCCTGACGACGCGCTCGACCGCGAGGCTGCCGAGCTGACGCGCGCGCTCGCCGCCGCGCCGTCGTCGGCGCTCGCGATGACCAAGCAGCTCTTCTATCAGCTCGACGGCCAGACCTTCGACCAGGGCATCGCGCTCGGCGCGCGGGTCAACGCGCTGGTCCGGCAGACGCCGGACTTCCGGGATGCGATCGCCCGCTTCCTCGCCAAGACATGAGCATGAACCGGATCCGTCTCGCGCTGTCCCTCACTGGTATGGTGGTGGCTATTGCGGCTATCATGCTCGACGATCGGCGCGTGGTGTGGGTTGCCGTCGCGCTGCTCGGGGCCTCGCTGCTGCTTCGGCTGCTGGCACGCCGAGACAGAAGTGGCCCGCAGGACGGGAGTTAGCGATTGTGACGCAGATCACACCATTTCTGTGACCCTCTCCGCTAGTTTCCCGACGCAACGCAGGAGCCACGCAGGACCAACTCTAGGGGACAGGAGACAGGGGTATGAGCGCGATCCGGAGCGTAGTGTTGGGCGCGGTTCTCATGGCGTCGATTGGGGCTGCCCCCGCAGTAGCTCAAGGCGCGAAATTCTCGGTGGGTGGTGGGTTGACCCTGCCGTTGGGTGACTTCGGGCGACGGCACTGAGCACCGGCTTCCACGGCCTGGCCGCCGTTGGCTTCCACGCCGGCCAACTTCCCCGTCGGCATCCAGATCGACGGCATGTACAACCGCCTCGGACTGGACGATGACGATGTGGACGGCAAGCTTCCGGATCATCCAGGGCACGGCGAACGCAGTCTACCGGTTCACGACGTCGGAAGACACCAAGATCCGCCCGTACATCATCGGCGGCGTCGGCCTGTACAACGGCAAGGTGTCGGGTGACGACATTCCGGATGCAGTTCGAGGAGTCCGAAACCGACTTCGGCATCAACGGCGGCGCGGGCTTCGACTTCGTCGCGGGATCGCTCAGCCTGTTCGTCGAGGGCCGGTTCCACAACGTCTTTACCGAGGGCGAGAGCTCCAACTTCATTCCGATCACCGTCGGCGTTCGGCTCGGCGGCAGCTGAGATCGGGTAGGCGCTTCACACACGGGGCGGCGCAGCCAACGGTTGCGCCGCCCCGTGGTTTTTCTGGCCGGTCACCGTCACCTCATCCCGATCGCTGCGTCTCGCCGGATGAGGTGACCGCGTTCGCGTTTCGGCGGGTAGCGCCACCCGCGTTTCTGCCAGCCGATCATGCCGCATGCCTACCGCATGGACCGCGCCCGGATCGCCCTGCGCCGGCACTTCGGCTACGACGACTTTCGCTCCGCCCAGGCACCGGTCGTCGAGTCCATCCTCTCCGGCACGGACACGCTCGCCGTCCTGCCAACCGGAGCGGGCAAGTCCGTCTGCTTCCAGGTGCCGGCCGTGGTCCTCGGCGGCCTCACCGTCGTGGTGAGCCCGCTGATTTCGCTCATGCAGGATCAGGTGGCGGCCGCGGAGGCACGGGGCATTCCCGCCGCGAGTCTCACCAGCGGACTCAGCGCCGATGAGCAGTCCGCCGTTCGGCGCCGGCTGCTCGAGGGAAGCCTCCGGCTGCTGTACCTGTCGCCCGAGCGGCTGGAGCGCTTCGCGCCGCAGCTGCGGGCCGCCGGCATTCAGCCGTCGCTGCTCGCGGTGGACGAGGCGCATTGCATCGCGGAGTGGGGGCACGACTTCCGGCCGAGCTACCGGACGCTGCTCGCGGCGCGCTACCGGCTCGGCCGGCCGGCGGCTGTCGCCTTGACGGGGAGCGCTACGCCCGCCGTTCGGGCGGAAATCGCACGGGCGTTGGGATTCGCGGAAGGAAAGTCCAGCGAGCACCTAGGCTCGTTCGACCGCGCGAACCTGTGGTTCGGGGTCGTGCAAGTCTCCGATGATAGAAACCGGCTGCAGGCACTGCGGCGCCTGCTCTCCGGCGACGACCGGATGGCCATCGTCTACGCGCCCACCCGAAGCGTCACCGAGGGCGTGGCGCGGGCGCTCGCCGCCTCGGGGCACCGGGCGGCGCCGTATCACGCGGGGCTCGACCGCGCCCGCCGAGCCGCGATTCTCGACGCCTTCCTGTCCGATCGGATCGACGTCGTCGTCGCAACTTGTGCATTCGGCATGGGGATCGACAAGCCGACGGTGCGTCTGGTGGTGCATTGGACGCTGCCGCCCACGCCGGAGTCGTACTATCAGGAGGCCGGCCGCGCGGGGCGGGACGGCGAATTCGCCCGGTGCGTGCTGCTCTGGCACCGGCGGGACGCCACGCTGCATCGCCGGCAGCTCGACGTGACGTTTCCACCGCGGCGCCTGCTGGAGAGGATCTGGAAATCGAAGGGCACCGTGAGCGGCGTTCCGGCGAACGTTCGCGAATCCGCAGACCGTCTTGCCCGGGAGCTGCGGCCGGATCTGGGCCCGGTCAACTGGACCGGCGTCCGGGAGCGCCGCCGGCGCGCCGAAGACCGGCTCCGCGCCATGGAGCAATACGCCGACGGCCGAGGCTGCCGGCGGCGTGCACTGGTGGGCTACTTCGGGGAGAAGCTGGCCTCCTGTTCCGGCTGCGACCGCTGCCGATCGCAGCCGGCCGCACGCCCGCTCACCGGCGCCGCGTTGACGCGACTCACCAGGCTGCGACAGGCGATGGGCGGGAAGGCCGGGCCGTGGGGCGGATGCCTGCTGGAACCCGAGCTCCTGCACCGGCTGGCCCGGAATCCGCCACGCGATGCGGCCTCGCTGGCCGATGTCGCAGGGGTCGGTCCGGCAATCACCGAGCGATACGGGGCCACGATTCTGGGTGCGCTCGGTGTGGATACCCGATCCGCCGCGGCGTCGGTACAGTACAGCGCGGCGGAGAAGGCGTTGTCGGAATGGCGGGCTGCTGTCGCCCAGGAGATGGGCGTCCCCGATTACGTCGTGCTCGGCGATCGGGCGCTGAAGCAGCTCGCGTCGGGCGAGGCGCCGACCGCCGCGCGGTCTAAGGGGGTCGGCCCCCGGTTCCGAGCCAAGTTCGAGGAGGAGGTCGGGCGCCTGCTCCAGCGGCTCCGCCGGACCGGCGCTACTTCCCCTTCGACGCCAGCCCGCTGAGGTCCATGTCCTCCAGAATCTGCTTCCCCGCGCCCTCGCCCAGCCCCCGCGTGTCGGCCTTCACGATGAACCGTTCGCCTACCAGCGCCACCGCCTCGCTGTTGCCGTTCTTGTTCCATTTCTCGAACGCGGGATAGCCGCCGATCTTGGTGCTTCGCTCGTATCCCTCGGTGCTCTCGTTTGCCACCTTCATGTTCAGGAACATGTTGAACGGGACGTAGAGGAAGGGAATGTGAGCGTAGTCGAAGATGCCGACGTCGGCGCTCTGCTTGCCGTCCTCGCTCCGGAAGTCCACGTCGGCGGAGGAGTACTGCCAATTGCTGACGGAGGTGGTCTCGCCTTTGGGCTCCTCCCGCTTCATCCCTGCCATGTTCTCGGGGAGGAAATCGATCAGCTCCCGGAAGGCGACCGGCGGCACGGGCTTCCGGTTGCTGGTGAAGCCTTCCGCCGCCTTCTGCATCTGCTCCGCGGCGGCGGTGAGCTGGGACAACGGGTTGTTGGCGTCCGGCTGGGCATCGCCGCCGCAGGCGGCGAGCACGCCGGCGAAGACGGGGGCGAATGCGACGGAGACGGCCGTCCAGCGGGGCATGAAACCTCCGAGATCGGCGGGTGCGTCTGGTGTCTGGCGTGGGCAGGCACGAAGATCGGATCCGGACGGGCACCGCGCAAGCGCCGACTGGCTATATTGGGCTCCGACCACAGCCGCGCCGCGCCACTCCACGGACGGACACACATATGGATGACGCCCTCTACTTCACGGAACATCACCACCAGGTCCGCGAGATGGTCCGGGACTTCGCCCGCACCCATGTCGCCCCGGTCGCGCGCGACCTCGACCGCACGTCGGAATTCCCCTGGGAGAACATCAAGGCCATGGGCGAGCTCGGCCTGCTCGGCGTGCCCTGGAGCGAAGAGCTCGGCGGCGCCGGGATGGACCAGCTCTCCTATTACATCACCATCCACGAGCTGGCCAAGATCGACGCCAGCCACGCCCTCACGATCAGCGCGCACACCAACCTCGGCACCTCCCCGATCGTCGAGTTCGGCACCGAGGAGCAGAAGCGCCGGTATGTCCCGCTCCTAGCATCCGGAAAGGTCCTCGGTGGATTCGGCCTGACCGAGACCGGGGCGGGGAGCGACGCGGGCGGCACCGCCACCACCGCGGTGGACAAGGGTGACCACTACGTCCTCAACGGCTCCAAGGTCTTCATCACCCACGCCGGGGTCGGCGAGATCTTCTCGGTGACCGCGCGGTCCGAGCCGGGCCGGGGCAACAAGGGGATCACCAGCTTCATCGTCACCAAGGACAGCGTGGACCTGGACGCGTGCAAGCGCGTCGGCGTAGGCCATGCGCCGGACCTCCCGAAGCTCAAGGGCGTACGCGCGGGCAAGAAAGAGGAGAAGATGGGTTGGCGCGCGAGCGACACCCGGGAGCTGATCCTGGAAGACGCGATCGTGCCCAAGGAAAACCTCCTCGGCACGCCGGGGCAGGGGTTCATCAACTTCCTCAAGACGCTCGACGGCGGCCGGATCGGGATCGCGGCGCTGTCCCTCGGCATCGCGGAGGGGGCATACGATGAGGCGCTCAAGTACGCCGGCGTGCGGAAGCAGTTCGGCCGCTTCATCGGCAGCTTCCAGGCGGTGAGCTTTCAGCTCGCCGACATGGCCATGGAGATCGAGGCCGGCACCCACCTCCTCTACCACGCCGCCTGGCTCAAGCAGAACGGCAAGCCGTTCAAGAAGGAGGCGGCCATGGCCAAGCTCTATTGCTCCGAGCTGGCCATGCGGGCGACGACGAAGGCGGTCCAGATCTTCGGCGGCTACGGCTATACCACCGAGTACCCGGTGGAGCGGATGATGCGGGACGCCAAGGTCTGTGAGATCGGCGAGGGCACCAGCGAGATCCAGCGGATCGTGATCGCGCGCCAGATCCTGGGCGAAGTGGCGGACTGAGGGTCAATACCCAACACCCCCCTCTCCCGGGTATCTTATTGCCCGACAACGACGCGGCTGGGGGCGCCGGGGTCCGGCGTCTCCAAACCTGGCTGAGGTAGAATTGCTTGAAGCGTGAGATCCTGATCAACGGGAGCCAGCGGGAAACCCGTGTGGCGATCCTGGAGGACGACCGCCTGGTCGAGCTGCTGGTAGACCGGCCCGACCATCGGCGCACCGTCGGCGATATCTATCTGGGCCGGGTCGAGGCGGTCCTCCCCGGCATCCAGGCGGCCTTCGTGGACATCGGCCAGGAGAAGAGCGCCTTTCTCCACGCCTCGGACCTGCTGGAGCCGGACGAGGACGAGGAACCCGACGACGAAGCCGAAGTCGAAGAAGAGGTCGAGCCTGAGTCGGCCGACCCCGGAGCGGCGGAAGCCACCGTGGTCGAGGAAGGCGCCGGCGAGCGCCGGACCGGGTGGCGCGGTGGACGGGACCGGCGGCGGCGGGGCCGAGCAAACGGGGGACAGGGGAACGGGGGCGCCGCGGCCGGAGAAGCCCGTCAGCGAGAGATCTCACCCCGCAGGGCACTGCCGAACATCCAGGACATCCTCAAGAAAGGCCAGACGCTCCCGGTCCAGGTGACCAAGGAGCCGATCGGCACCAAGGGCTGCCGGGTCACCGCGCAGATCTCCCTCCCCGGACGCTTCCTCGTCTACATGCCGTACGCCTCCAAGGTGGGGGTGAGCCGCAAGATCGAGAGCCGGGAACAGCGCGCCAAGCTGCGCGAGATGGTCACGAAGCTGCTCCCGAATGATGCGGGCGGCGTGATCGTGCGCACCGTCGCCGAGGGGGTCACCGAGGATCATTTCCGGCGCGAGATCGAGTCCCTCCTGCAGCTCTGGCGCAAGATCAACCGGAAGAAGACCTTCGTGCGCCGGGCGCCGGCGCTGCTGCAGCGGGAGACCAGTCTCACCCGCGGGATCATCCGCGACCTGTTCAGCGCCAAGGTGGACGCGCTGAACGTGGACTCCAAGGAGCTCTACAACGAGATCGAGCAGTACCTCAATCAGATCGATCCCGAGCTGATGGGCCGGGTGCACCTCTACACCGAGGCCACACCTCTCTTCGACAAGTTCGATATCGAGTCCGAGATCCGCGACCTGTTCAAGGCGCGGGTGGAACTCCCCACCGGCGGGTCGCTGATCATCCAGCCCACCGAGGCGCTGGTGAGCATCGACGTGAATACCGGCCGGTACACGGGGAAGAAGGACCCGGAGAAGACCATCCTCCGGACCAACCTCGAGGCGTCACGGGAGATCGCCCGGCAGATCCGGCTGCGCGACATCGGCGGGATCATCGTGTGCGACTTCATCGACATGGAGACCCGCTCCAACCGGGAGAAGGTCCTCCAGGAGCTGCGCACGCACCTCGGCCGCGACCGGGCGCGGACCAAGGCGCTCGCGGTCTCGGAGCTGGGCCTGGTGGAGATGACCCGCCAGCGGGTGCGGCCCTCGCTCTGGCATTCGATGACGACCGATTGCCCGACCTGCGCCGGCACCGGACGGGTGTTCACGCCCGAGGTGGTCACCCGGCGGCTGGAGCGGGCGCTCAAGCGGGCGGGGCACGAGCACCGGGAGCGGCAGCTCACGGTCCGGCTCCATCCGGAAGTGGCGCTCTATCTGCTGGAGGAGGAGCCTCGCCTGTTGCAGACGCTCTCCAAGCTGACGGCCCTCGATCTGGAGCTGCGAGACGATCCGATGATGCGGCTCGACGAGTTCAGGCTGATGAGCCGGCCAGCGGGACGCGACGTGACGGAGCTGTACGTGGTCGCGTAGGGAGAGTGTCACCCTGAGCGCAGCGAAGGGGACCATGGCCGCCATGGTCCCCTTCGCTGCGCTCAGGGTGACATTGCTTTTGCCCCACCGGTACGACTTTCCGGCTTGACACTATCCCGACAGTTCTTATCTTTGCGCCCAGTGGCTTTGGCACTCAGAGATCGTGAGTGCTAACTCATTGAGTTTATTGATTTTACAAATACTTCATCACAACCCGTTGTGGAGGCGCGACGATGGCGACTGCAACCAAGAGCAAGACCTCCCTCAAGATCCAGCCGCTCGAGGATCGGGTGGTCATCGCTCCCGCTGACGAGGCCGAGTCGATGCGGGGCGGGCTCTACATCCCCGACACCGCCAAGGAAAAGCCGACTCAGGGCGAGGTCATCGCCGTCGGTCCCGGCCGGTTCGAAAAGGGTACCCGCGTGCCCATGGAGCTCAAGGTCGGCGATCAGGTGATCTACGGAAAGTACAGCGGCACGCCCTACACCTTGGATGGTGAGGAGTACGTCATCATCAAGGCCTCCGACGTGCTGGCCAAGCTCAGCTGATTTCGACCGACGCATCTACCAAGGAGAATGACAGATGGCTGCGAAGGAGCTGCAGTTCAATACCGAGGCCCGCGCCAAGCTCAAGCGGGGCGTGGATCAGTTGGCCGAGGCGGTAAAAGTGACGCTCGGCCCCAAGGGCCGGAACGTCGTCATCGATAAGAAGTTCGGCTCGCCGACCGTCACCAAGGACGGCGTGACCGTGGCCAAGGAAATCGAACTGGCCGATCCGATCGAGAACATGGGCGCGCAGATGGTGAAGGAGGTCGCCACCAAGACCTCCGATCTCGCCGGCGACGGCACCACCACCGCCACCGTGCTGGCCCAGGCGATCTTCCGCGAGGGCCTCAAGAACGTCACCGCCGGCGCCAACCCGATGGAGCTGAAGCGGGGCATCGACCGCGCGGTCGAGGCGGTTACCGAGCAGCTCAAGTCGCTGTCGGTCCCGTCGGCTGGCAAGAAGGAGATCGCCCAGGTCGGTACCATCTCCGCGAACAACGACAAGGAGATCGGCAACCTGATCGCCGAGGCGATGGAGAAGGTGGGCAAGGACGGCGTGATCACCGTCGAAGAGGCCAAGGGCCTCGAGACGACGCTCGAGACCGTGGACGGCATGCAGTTCGACCGCGGCTACCTCTCGCCCTACTTCGTCACCGATCCGGAGAAGATGGAGGCCGTGCTGGAGGACGCCTATCTCCTGATCCACGACAAGAAGATCTCGGCGATGAAGGAGCTGCTCCCGATCCTGGAGAAGGTGGCCCAGAGCGGCCGTCCCCTCCTGATCATCGCGGAGGACGTCGAGGGCGAGGCGCTGGCCACGCTGGTCGTGAACAAGCTCCGGGGCACCCTCAAGGTCGCCTCCGTCAAGGCGCCGGGCTTCGGTGACCGCCGCAAGGAAATGCTCCGCGACATCGCGGTGCTGACCGGCGGCCAGGTGATCTCCGAGGAAGTCGGCTTCAAGCTCGAGAACGCCACGCTCAACGACCTCGGCCGGGCCAAGCGGGTCGTGGTGGACAAGGACAACTCCACCATCGTCGACGGCAAGGGCAAGGAGAACGACATCTCGGGCCGGATCAACGAGATCAAGGCCGCCATCGACAAGACCACCAGCGACTACGACCGTGAGAAGCTCCAGGAGCGTCTGGCCAAGCTCTCCGGCGGCGTGGCGGTGATCAACGTGGGTGCCGCCACCGAGACCGAGATGAAGGAGAAGAAGGCCCGGGTCGAGGATGCGCTGCATGCGACCCGCGCCGCGGTCGAAGAGGGCATCGTCGCCGGCGGCGGCGTCGCCCTGATCCGCGCGCAGTCCGCGCTGGACAAGATCCGCGGCACCGAGGACGAGAAGATCGGCGTCGACATCGTGCGCCGTGCGCTGGAGGAGCCCATCCGGATGATCGCCGGGAACGCGGGCGCCGAAGGCTCGATCGTGGTGGCCCGGGTCAAGGAGTCGAAGGAGAAGAACTTCGGGTACAACGCCGCGACCGACTCGTACGAGGACCTGGTGAAGGCGGGTGTCATCGACCCGACCAAGGTGACCCGGACGGCACTGCAGAACGCCGCCTCGATCGCCGGCCTCCTGCTCACCACCGAGTGCGTGGTGGTCGAGAAGAAGGAAGACAAGCCCGCGCCGTCAGCGCCTCCGGGTGGTGGCATGGGCGGGATGTACTAGGACCCCCTGCGGATCCTGTTCGTGGCGCCCCGGCATCGTGCCGGGGCGCTTCGAATTTTTACGGGGCCGCGACGCTCAACCCAGCCTGGAAGCTGCTGGCGGTGACATCGGTATCGACATCCCGTCCTCCTTGCCGGGCCGGTAGGCCACCCAGGCTCCGCACGAATCCCACATACGGCGCAACGCGCACGCCTCCCAGCGGCAGCTCGTACCCGAGCCGGCTGGAGAAGCCCAACCCGCGCTGTACCGCGAGCTGCACACCATCGCCGAGCGTGAGGTGCAGCGTGGCGGCGGCAGTCTGACGCTGGGAACGACCACGCTGCTCCACGAGGCCTATCTCCGGTTATCCCACCACGAAGGCGCCCGCTTCGAGAGCCGGGCGCACTTCCTCGGCTATGCCGCGCGGGCGATGCGTCGGCTGATGATCGACTACGTGCGGCTGCGGCGGGCCAAGAAGCGAGGCGGCGAGTTCCACATCACGGCCTCCGGTCTCGAGCTGGCGTCGCAGGAGCCATCTGTCGTTCCCGACAATCTCGACCAGCTCGGCGTCGCGCTCGACACGCTAGGGCAAGCCGACCCCTCGCTGGCGCAGCTGGTGGACCTGCACTTCTTCTGCGGCTTCAGCTTCGTGGAGATCGCCGAGCTTCGGGGGGTGTCCGAGCGGACCGTCCAGCGGGACTGGCGCAAGGCCAGGTTGCTCCTCCACCGGGCAGTCGAAGAGTCCTGACGCCCGAGCGTCAGCGGTGGTCAGGGGTGCGCGCGGCGGTGGCACGCAGGCGGGCCTGCCGCAGCGGCAACAAATCGGAATCTCCGTCATGCCACGAAGCCTGGAACGCTCGATACGCTTCCCGCGCCCTCACCGTGTCGCCCGCGGCCTCCCACGCCTCCGCTGCCTGATAGCGGCCCAGCCCCCGGATCGCGTAGCCGTCCCAATCGAGACCTTCGCCCGATGCGAGGCTGTCGAAACGCGTGGCGGCGAGTCGCGCCGCGCCGGTCACCCGCGCCGCATGAGCGGTGGACTCCAGGAGGTCGTCGGTCGGGTCGAGTGAGTAGGCCTGCTCCAGCGAGCGCCGACCTTCCACGGCGCGTCCCTGCGCGAGCTGCATCTCACCGCGCGCCATCAGGATTCGGCCCTTCGCCGTGTTGGCGCGTGATCGGGTCCTCGCTTCCAGCTGCGCCAGCATCGCGCCGGCCAGCCGGACTTCGCCGAGCCGTGCGGCGAGCTTGACGCTCCGGGAGAGCACCTCGTAGGGCAGGGGAGACTGCTCGGCGAGATCGCGAACCGTTTCGAGCTCGGCGAGTGCTCCCTTCCGGTCACCGGCGATCAGCCGAACCTCGGCGAGGAGCGTGTGAGCCACGCCGATGCCGAGCGCGTCCTGCGCGGCGCTGCTCGCGGTGGCGGCCTCGTCCAGGAGCTCGTCGGCGCGGCGGAGGCGTCCCTCGAACGCCTCGAGCAGTGCGAGAGCCCGCAGCCCCCCCGGACGGTCCCGGACAGAGCCGGCCAGCGGCCGCTGAAGCACCGTTCGCGCTTCGGCGGCTTGGCCGAGATGCAGGAGGACGGCGCCGTACTCCAGGTAGATGAACGGGTCGTCCAGCAGCAGCGAGTCGCGGACGAACGCCTTGCGGTAGAGGCCGGCCGACTCGGCGAACCGGCCCGACTTGGCGTACACCGTCGCCCGGTTGATCAGCAGCGTCAGCGAGTCGTCCGACTCGGCGTGGGCCATCGCGCTGTCGTACGTCTCGATCGAGCGGGCGTACTGGCCGTCGAAGTAGAGGAGCTGCGCCAGCGCGTGCCACGCCGAAGAGCTTTCGCGGTTGCGCTCGACCAGGGCGCGCGCGTGCCCGATCGCGGCGGGCCAGTCTTCCCGCGCGTTCGCCACGTCTCGCGAGATCCACAATCGCTCGGCCGGCTCTACTCCCGCGAGCGACCGCACCGCCGCCTCGGCGTGCGTATCCGCCCGTGCCTGGTCGTATTCGAACCAGTAGCTGTACGCGAGATTCGAGTGCGCCGCGGCAAAATTGCTGTCCAGCGACACCGCGCGCTCCAGCAGGGCCATGTGACCCTTGTCGCCGGCGCTCTTGAGACGGCTGGAGCCCTGGTACGCCTGCAGGGCCTCGAAGGACGCGGTCGTGACGTACGGCATGCGGCTCAGTGCCGGGCCGGAACCGATCGCGTCGAGGTCGGAATCCAGGCGGCCCGCCAGCCGGTCGATCGCCGGAGCGAGATCAGTCGCACCGCGCACAACCTCCTCGCGGGCCCGGACGACCCGGCCGCTGGCGGCGTCCTCGACCTGATAGCGGACGGCGAGCCGGCCTGCGCCGGCCACCGTGCTGCCGACGAGCACCCACGGCATCCCCTCGCGCTGCGCGACTTCGCGCGCCGTGTCTTCGTCGAGCGTGCGGCCCGGCTGCGTGCGTCGCATGCGCTGGAGTGTCGCGCGCACCGTCGGGACCGGCAGCTCGCGTCCGCCGGCCTCCCGGTGCAGCGCCTGCTCGAGCAGGCGCACCGCATCGGCGAGGGAGTCGGACGCGGCACCGCCGGCTGGTGCTGCCGCGACGACGAGACGAGGCCGGGTGGGAGGCTCGTTGCGGCGAGTGGCCCAGAGGAGGACCGCGACGATGGCGATCGCGGCCGGCACGATGGCGAAGAGCGTGGATCTACGGTGGTGGGTTGTTGCGGCAGGCACCGAAGCGGCGGGCTGCACCGCAATGGCCTGGGGGTTGGCTTCCGCTCCCCTCGCGACGGTCGGGCCGGAGGAGCGCACCGGCCGCGTGTGCCCGCGAATCCGAGCGGCCGCGTCGGCCACGGCGCGGTCCGGCGGCACGCCCAGCTCGCGGAGCACCATCACTTCGTGCCGGTCCGCGACGACGAGCGCGCCGGTCGCGTCGCCGTGACGCGCGAGCGCTTCCATCGCGCCCACCGCGTAGATCGCGTTCAGCGGGTCCAGCTCGACCAATCGCCGCCAGCGGGCGAGGGCCGCACCCTCGTCGCTGCCTCTCGCGCGGGCGGCTCGCAGCAGCACGTGCTCCAGCGACGCGCGCAGCTCCCGCCGGCGACCCTCCACCCACTGGTCCAGCTCCGCCGCACCCTCCGCGAACACCCCGTCCAGAAACGGCGCCGCGTGAATCGTCGCCGCCCCGTCGGCATCGCCCCGGGCCACAGCGGCCCGGAAGTCGGCCAGGTCGCTCTCCAGCCGCGCCGGGTCGACTCGCAGCGTGCTGGTCCCGACCACGAGATCGGTCCCGTCCAGCTCCCGACGCAGGGTGTAGCGGAGCTGGTTGAGCGACCGGCGGCCGTGCTCCTCGTCGCTCTCCGGCCACAGGAGTCCGATCACCCGGTCGCGGGACACCCCCCGGTCACCGGCGTCGGCCGCCAGCGCGACCAGGAGCAGGCGGCGCTGGAGGGCATCCCCCGGCACCCGCCCACCGTCGGACCGCTCGAGATGGAGTCCGCCGAACGTGAGAAGACGAAACGAGTTGGCCGCCATGACCGGGGCATGATCGGGGAATGATCGGCGCGTGATCGACAGGGCCTAGTGTACCCGCGCCCGACAGGCACGGCAAGCAGCCGAACCCTCATCCAGAGAGATGGACATGCCCCCTGACGCCGAGCTGCCCGCTCGTCGCGCCGCTCCCGACGAGCAGCGCCGGTTGCGCTGGCTCGCGGAGGACCTGGCGACCTGCCTCGCCGGACTGGGCGCCATCGCGGCCAGGCTGAGCGAGACCGGCGGCCTTCCCGGACCGACCCGGATCGTGGTGATGACGCCGCGGCCGGACGGTTGGGGACAGGTCGAGGAGTTACCGGCGGAGCCGGACCAGCCGATCGCCAGCGTCGCCTGGATGTGGGACGACGGCCGGCGGGTCGAGTACGACTGGCAGGCGGAGGTTTGCCGCCGCACCGGTCCCGAATAAGTCATCCACGGACATCACACCGCACAGAAGGAGCGCACCAATGAGACACCAGGTCGCCGTCACCCTCGGCATCCTGTTTACGCTGGCGGCACGGCCGAGCATCGGGACGGCGCAGTCCGTGGCGGATTCGGGATCGGTCGAGACCCAGGATACGACGCCGAAGAAGGGCGGACTCTGGGGGAAGGCGAAGAAGGTCGCGGGCAACAAGGTGGTGAAGGCGGTCGTCAAGACCGCGGCATGCACGATGGTGCCGGGCGGCCAGGTGATCGCGGGCGCGATCGACGCCGCCTCGGCGAGCAGCACCGCCGAGGCGGCCCAGGGCGCCGCGGGCGCGGCCGCGGGCACGACCTGCATGCCGGGAATGGAGGAGCGGCGGGAGCAGCGGGCGCCGCGGGTCCGGCCGCGGCGGCGGGACTCGGCGCGAGCGGAGCCGACCCCACCTACGCCGCGATGGCCGGGCTTGGCGCGGGTGGCGACGCGAATTCGGCGGCCATGGTGCAGCAGATGATAGCGAACGCGCAGGCTGCGCAGATGCGCATGGGCGCGACCGGTCGGGATGCCAGCCGGCGCGATGCCGGGCGGCGCGATGCCGGGCGGCGGCATGATGCCCGAAGTCACCGAAGCGCCGGGACAGCTGCCGCTGCTCGCCGCCGACATCCCGGCGGAGCTGGCAAAGGGCAAGACGGCGGTGCGCAAGATCGACTGGAGCGCCAGCGGCGCGCAGGTGTCCGCCGCGGCGAGCCCCGCGTTCGACGAGGCGATGAAGCAGCTCGCCACGGCGATGATGGCGGCAGGAGAGAAGTACCGGATCAACCTCTACATGGACAAGCGGTACAACGACCTGGCGCTGAAGATGTACGGTCCCGGCCGGCTCGAGGTGGTGCGGGCCGCGCTCACCGCCGCCCAGCCGAGCCTCAAGCTCGAGGTCGGGAAGGTGAAGCACGACGACGACGCCCGGGTGGAGATCGTGCGGAAATGAGCGGTCCCCAGCGCAGTCTCTCGACCCTGGCCGCGGCGATCCTGCTCCCCACGATCCTTGGCCCCGGGGAGCAGGCGGCCACCTCGGCCGAGTCCCCGGAGGCGGCCGAGGTGAGAAGGAATGCCGGTGCGGCCCGTCTGACCGGTGGCACCAGCAGCACCCACCCCCATGGCCCTTCGGGGCACGGAGCCTGATCCCATGTCCGCACGTTCCCTTGTCGGTCCCGGTCTGCTCGCCGCCGCGGTCCTGGCTCTCGGCGCCGCACCCGCGCAGGCCCAGCGCCTCTCCCTGTCGCCCACCATCGGCGTCTACATCCCGACCAGCGAGCTGGTGAAGGCGAGCCAGGGCGAGGAGTTCAAGCAGGAAATCGCTCTGTCGGTGGGCGGCCGGCTCGGCGTCACCATCAGCCCCCGCTTCGGCGTCGAGACCTCGGTGAGCTACGTGCCGAGCAACCTCCGGTTCACGTTCGACGAGACCCAGACCACGACCGACGCCAACCTGCTCCTCGGCACGATCCGCGCGAGCTTCCATGCGATCCCGATGACCAGCCCGGTGTGGCTGACCCTCAATGGCGGCGCCAGCATGATCCGCCGGGGCGGGGAAGCGTACGAGGATGCCGAGGACAAGAGCGACTTCGGCGGCGTGGTGGGCGCGACCGTCGGATTCCGGCTCGGCAGCATGCTGAGCTTCTACGTCGCGGCCGAGGACTACATCTACGGTTCGCGGATCGAGGGAACCGAGCTGGCGGACGAGAGCCGCACCCAGAACGACGTGCAGATCGCGTTCGGGTTCGGATTCCCGGTGGGCCGCTAGAGCGCCTTGGTTGGCACGGAACCCGCGATTAGACTGGAGCGGCCGTCAGCAGGTACATCCGCTCCGTCATCCGCGAGGGACACGTGAAGTTGAGCTGGATCCTGGCAGGGACACTCCTGCTTCTCCCGAGTGTCGCCGGCGCCCAGCAGGCACCGATCCTCGGCACCTGGAAGTTCGATCTGAAGCAGGGCGACAAGAAGCCGGGACCGCGCACCGTGATCGTCCGGTCCGACAGCAGCGCCAGCTACGGCGCCGAGACCGTCCGCTGGCGGATCGTGGGAGATAGCCTGGCGCTCGCGCTGGGCGGCGAGTGGGTCAACTACCGGCTCAAGGTGAAGGGCAAGCGCCTCACGCTCTCTGGCGGGGATCTCACGGAGCCGGTGACCTTCGATCTGATCGGGCCGCCGACGCCGCGGCCCGATACGGTGGGGGTGCCGCCGGATCCGGATACGGAGCAGGGATAGAGAATGTCACCCTGAGCGCAGCGAAGGGGACCATGCCGGCATGGTCCCCTTCGCTGCGCTCAGGGTGACACTGGTCCGATCCACAGCACGCTCTACAGCGCCAACCCCAGCTGCACCCCCATCCTCGCCATGACCGGTATCGGCCCGAGCGGCCGATCCTGATCCGCCACGTGCAGCGTCCCGCCGAACTTCACCCGCTTGAGCGCCGTGGACACCGCCGCCCGTGCCTCGGCGGCGGTGTTGCACTGCTGGCTCAGGTGCGCCAGCACGACGACGTCGAGGCCCGGATGGTGGACCTCGGCGAGCAGAGCGGCCGCCGCCCGGTTGGAGAGATGGCCGTTCGACCCGGCGATACGCTGCTGGACCACCGGCGGGTAGCTGCTGGTGCGGAGCAGCACGTCGTCGTGGTTGGCCTCGAGCACGATCGCATGCAGGCGGCGCAGCAGGAAGCGAACGGCGGCCGTCGCCCGGCCCAGGTCGTAGGCGATGCCGATGCGGATCCCGCCCGCCGTCTCCACCGCCAGCGCCAGCGGCTCCGCCGCGTCGTGGCTGGTGGGGCAGGCGGTCACCGCGAACGGTCCGACCTGCACCCGGGTGCAGAGCGTCAGCGCCCGATGCTCGGCGTTCCGCATCCTCGGCTCGATCCGTCCCCAGGTGCCGGGGGCCGTGAGCACCGGGCACGCCGAGCCGCCGGGCGAGACGGCCGGCGCCGCGGGCGTGATCGCCATGCTCGTGGGTCAGCACGATCGCGTTGACCGTGCCGAGGGCGAGACCGGTCGCTTCCGCGCGGCGCTCGATCTCCTTGGTCGAGAACCCGGCGTCGATCAGGATGGTGGACCCGTCGTACTCCACCGCGCAGCAGTTGCCGCGCGAGCCCGACCCGAGCACGTAGAGCGCCGTCACGCCGGGCCCGCCCGGCCGTAGGTCCGGCGCAGCGAGGCCTCGCGCGCCTCGGACCAGTCCACGTTCCTCCGCGCCAGCACCCGCTTGGCCACGGTCAGGAATCCTTCCTCGGTGATGCGCTCCCCATCGCAGCCCCACGCGAGCGGCCGGATGTACTTCGGCACCTGCGCCGCGCCGAACACGTTGGCGCCGGCGCCGACGACCGCGCCGGTCGGGAGCATGGTGCCGATGGCCGTCTTGGCGTGATCGCCGAACAACGTGCCGAGGTTGGACCGGCCGGTTTCGATGCGCTGTCCGGCGACCTCGAGCCGCACCGGGCCGTATGTGTTCTTCAAATTGGAGGTCGTGGTGCCGGCGCCGAGGTTCACCCAGTGCCCCACGACGCTATGGCCGATGAACCCGTCGTGCGCCTTGTTGCCGTAGCCCAGGAACACGGTCGCGGCGACCTCACCGCGCACGCGGCACTCGGGTCCGAACACCGACCCCCGGATGAACCCGCCCAGGATCCGGGTTCCGCTTCCTACATAGGTGGGGCCCTCCAGCCGGGTGCCGCTGCGCACCTCGGCGCCTTCCTCGATCACGACCGGTCCCTGCCGCACGTCGAACACCACGCCCGGCTCCACTGTCGCGCGCAGGCTGATGACGTCCGACGGGTCGCCGAGGACGATGCTGCCCTCGGGCACGCCGGACGACGGGGCGGCGCGGAAGTCGGCGCAGTCGGCGATGAGGAGGCGCTCGAGCGCGGTGACCAGATCGAACGCGCCGCGGAGGAGGACGCCATCCACTTCCAGGCCGGGCCCGTCGTCATGCGGACGCGACCAGTGCTCGCCCGCGGGGAGCACCCAGCCGACCGTGGCGCCGCCGTGGGTGAGGCGGCGGACCGGCGCGGTGGACTCGATGGGCGCGCCCGACGGCGCGAACCACGAGGCGGCGATGATCGCGGGTCCCTCGATCGGCATCGGCGCGCGCGTGGGCGGCTCGTCGAACTCGGTGAACCCGACGACGTGGGAGCCGAGAATGGCGGTGGTGTCCCGCTGCAGCGCGCCTTCCCAACGCTCCCGGATCCGCCACAGTCCCGCGCGCAGCTCCGCGATCGGGCGCACGCCCGCGAACGGCGCCCACGCGGCACCCGCGGGATCGGGCTCGAGGAGGTAGAGGGTCGTCACGAGTGGACGTCGCGGATCGGCGGCGGCAGCGCGTCGAGCAGCTGCTTCATCGAGGCGGCCCGATCGGCCGGCATCACCAGAATCCGGCCGTTGGCCTGCACCACCACCAGCTCCTGCACGCCGAAGAGGACGATCGGGTCGCGGTCGGACCAGACCACGCAGTCGGCGCTTTCGTGCAGTACCGCCTCGCCGACGACGACGTTGCCGCGGGGATCCTTGGGGCGCACCCGGGTGAGCGCCTGCCAGGTGCCGACGTCGTCCCAGGCGAACTCGCCGCGCACCACCGCGACCGCGCCGCTCCGCTCCAGCAGTCCGACGTCGATCGAGATCGGCTCCACCTCGCGGAAGAACCGCTCCACGTCGCCGTCGGCGAGGGCCGGCACCACAGCCGAGACCTCCGGCGTGTGCTGCTTCACTTCCTCGATCAGCCGCGCCGCGGTCCAGGCGAAGAGCCCGCTGTTCCAGAGCGCTCCCGCGGCCATCAAATCGAGCGCGGTGGCGGCGTCGGGCTTCTCCGAGAAGCGGGCGACCGTCCGCGCGCCTTCGTCGAGCGGCGGGCCCGGGACGATGTAGCCGAAGCCGGTCTCCGGCCGCGACGGCACCATGCCGACGGTCACCAGGCGGTCGTGCTTCTGCGCGGTCGCGAGCGCGTGGTCGGCGGTGCGGCGGAACGCCGCGGGGTCACCCACCGCCCAGTCGGCGTGGAGCGAGAGCACCTCCGCCTCGGGATCGCGGCGCCGGGCTTCCCAGGTCGCCCAGATGAGCGCGGGACCGGTGGACGCGGCGCGCGGCTCGACCAGCATGTTCGCCGCGGGGAGCTTGAGCCTGGCCTGAAGCCGATCGGCCAGCCCCGCACCCGCCACGACGAGGATGCGCTCGCGGGGGATCAACCCGTTCAGGCGCTCGACCGCGTCTTCCGCGCTCGATCCGGAGCCGGCCAGCGGCAGCAGCTGCTTGGGAGTCTCGGGAGTGCTGAGGGGCCAGAAGCGGGTGCCGGAGCCGCCGGCGAGGAGCACCGCCCACCTCACAGGAGCTCCGCGAGCGCGGGGCGATGCTGGCGCAGGTCGTAGAGCAGGGGACCGATGTCGGCGCCGGGAAGCGCGAGTATGGCGAGCCAGTCCTCTCGGCCCGCGCGGGCGAGCACGAGGGGACCTCCGGTGAAGTCGAGCACGGCCGTCTTCAGCTCCCCGCGGTCGGCGCCGTCGCCCAGCCGCCCGGCGTACTGCGCCAGTGTGGCCGCGAGCGCGGCGACCGTCTCCGGCTCAAAGCCGGCACGGGCGGCGTGGTCGATCGGCAGTCCTTCGCCGCTCAACAACAGCGCGGCCTGCACGCCGTCACGCGCCGCGAGGCCGCGCAGGACATCACCGAAACCCGCCATTACCCGGACTCCGTTGCCGCGGGGAAAAAGGTGAGCGCAACGTAGAAGTCGCCTCGGGCGAAGTCAAGAAACGATGCGCGGTTGACCCGGCTCGAATCCGCTCTTAACCTTCCCGATCTATGCCGACAATTCGCGGGGTCCTGACGTTGGTGGCCGTGGCCGTCCTGGCGGCGTGCAGCGACAGCAACAATCTGCCCGATCCGACGGAAGAAAGCATCGTGGATACCCTCGATGTCGGATCGCTCACCGACACGCCGCTCACCACGCCGAGCGGCTTCGCCGTGACGTCCGCTCGCCCGATCCGCACCGACCAGGACCCGGGCTTCGACTTCGCCTACGACATCGATGAGAACGGACAGAGCGTGCTCATCCCCCGTGCCGCGCTCGGCATCACCTCGGGCGGCACCGCCGAGCCGGGGCTGATGCGGCGGGACGAGACGTTCACCGCCATCACCGAGGCCCCCAGCAACGGGTACGTCACCGACGAGCCGGTGCCCATCGCCGTCGGGGAGCGCTACATCGTGCGCTCCCGCGTCACCTGCGCGCTCGCCGTGCCGCTACTACGCGAAGATCGAAATCATCAGTCTGGAGAACAATTTCGTTTCGCTGCAGGTGCTGGCGAACGTCAATTGCGGTTACCGCGGCCTCGAGCCCGGCCTCCCCGACCGCTAGCGCTTCGGTGATCGATCTCAAGCGCCTGCGCCAGGATCCCGAGGGCAGTCGCGCCGCCCTCCTCCGCCGTCTCGATCCCTCCGTCAACGAGTCGCTCGACGCGCTGCTCGCGCTCGACCGCGAGCGGCGGGACATCCTCGTCCGGGTGGAGGCGCTCAAGGCCGAGCGCAACGCCGCGAACGAAGAGGTGGTGCGGCGGAAGCGCGCCAAGGAGCCGGCCGACGAGCTGATCGCGAAGCTCAAGGCGTCGGGCGAGGAGGTGAAGGCGCTCGACGGCCGTCTGCGCGAGGTGGAGACCGAGCTGGAGCGTCGCGCGCTCTCGGTGCCGAACTTTCCGGCCGACGGCACGCCCGACGGCGACGCCTCCGCCAACCGGGTGGTGCGCACGTGGGGCGAGCCGCCCCTGTTCGACTTCACCCCCAAAGCCCACTGGGACTTGGCCGCCGCGCTCGGCATCCTCGACCTGCCCGCCGGCGCCAAGCTGACCGGCTCGGGCTTCCCGGTGTTTCGCGGGGCGGGCGCCCGGCTGGTGCGGGCGCTTGGCGAACTTCATGCTCGATCTCCACGCCCGCGAGCACGGCTACGTGGAGATCGCGCCGCCCTACCTGGTGAATCGCGCCACGCTCACCGGAACCGGCCAGCTGCCCAAGTTCGAGGACGACCTCTACGGCTTCGCCGCCGACGACCTCTTCCTCATCCCGACCGCGGAAGTGCCGGTCACCAACCTGCATCGCGACGAGATCCTCGAGGCGTCGGACCTTCCGCTCGGCTACGTCGCCCACACGCCCTGCTTCCGCCGCGAGGCGGGCGCGCACGGAAAGGACACCCGCGGGCTGATCCGCGTGCACCAGTTCGACAAGGTCGAGCTGGTCCGCTTCGCCCGCCCGGAGGAGTCCGCCGCCGAGCACGAGCGGATGACGGGGCACGCCGAGGCGGTGCTCCAGCGGCTGGAGATTCCCTACCGCGTCGTCGAGCTGGCCGCGGGCGACACCGGCTTCGCCAGCGCGCGCACCTACGATCTCGAGGTGTGGGCCGCCGGGGTGGGAACCTGGCTGGAAGCATCGAGCGCCAGCACCTTCACCGATTTTCAGGCCCGGCGCGCGAACATCCGGTACCGTCCGGAGCCCCGCGCGAAGCCAGAGTTCGTGCACACGCTGAACGCGTCGGGCGTCGCCTTCCCCCGCACGATCATCGCCCTGCTGGAGAACAACCAGGCGGCCGACGGGTCGGTACGCGTCCCGAAGGCATTGGTGCCGTACCTCGGTGTCGAGCGCCTGGCTCCAACCGCCTAGAGAGCGCCTCCGGCGCCTCGCCCCCACGGTCGCGGTGCTGCTGGTGGCCGTGCTGTCGGGGCTGAGCCTGGGCACCGGTCTCCTCATCATCCGGCACTTCAAGGCCGACGCCACCGCCACCAGCCGGCTCTACTCCGGTGTATTCGGCGGCCTCAACGATCCCGATCCGGGCTCCGAGGCCGAGGCGTTGCTCCGGCTGGGCGAGGAGGTGCGGGCGCTCGGGTTGCCGCTGGTCATCACCGACCAGACCGGCCGGGTCACGGCGGCGGCCAACCTGCCCTTCGAGGCGGCGCTGGACGATCCGCGCGTGCTGGCCTACGCCGCCCGGCTCGACCGGCAGAACCCGCCGATCGTAGACGCCATCGGCACGGTGCACTACGGCCCGCTGCCCGCGGCGCGCAACCTCACCGCGCTGGCCGTGCTGCAGGCGCTCACCATCGCGGTGATGGTCGCGGTCGCGGTCTTCGCCTACCGCAACGCGATGGCGGCGCAGCGCGACCGGCTCTGGGTCGCGATGGCACGCGAGGCGGCCCACCAGATGGGCACGCCCCTCACGAGCCTGCAAGGCTGGATCGAGCGGGTGCGCTCCCGGCCCACGCCGCCGCCGGATCTGGCCGATCACCTCGCGGCCGACGCGGAGCGGCTCGACCGGGTGGCCCGGCGCTTCGAGCGGATCGGCAACCCGGCCAAGCGCGAGCCGATCGGACTCGGCGCGCTCGCCGACCGCGTGGGGAACTACTTCCGGCCGCGGCTGCCCAAGCGCGCCAACCCGATCGAGCTGCGGCTCGAGGCGCCCGGCATGGGGCCGACGGTCGTGGGCGATCCGGTGCTGCTCGAGTGGGCGCTGGAGTCGCTGGTGAAGAACGCGATCGACGCTCTGCAGGGGCGTGGCGGCGCGATTATCCTGCGGGTCGGTGCGGCGGAAAACATGGGCGAGATCCGGGTGATCGACGACGGGCCCGGCGTCGCCAAGGACATCCGCCGTACGCTGTTCGAGCCCGGCATCACCACCAAGCGCGGCGGCTGGGGCATCGGCCTCGCGCTGTCTCGGCGGGTGGTGGAGGACGCCCACGGGGGCGGGCTGATGCTCGAGCCGACCGACAAGGGAGCCTGTTTTCTGATGCGCATTCCGCTGGCCGATCAGGCCGGATGACCGAGACCGCCATCACGCCCGAGCTGCCGCACGCCCTCAATTCGGCGCAGCGCGAAGCCGTGGAGCACGTGCACGGCCCGATGCTGGTGCTCGCCGGTGCCGGGTCGGGGAAGACCCGCGTGCTCACCACCCGGATCGCCACGCTGATCGACCGGCACGGCGTGCCGCCGGAGCGGATCTTCGCGGTCACCTTCACCAACAAGGCCGCCGGCGAGATGAAGCACCGGATCGGCCGCCTGCTCGGCCGCGATCCGTCCGGGCTGTGGATCGGGACCTTCCACTCGCTCTCCGCGCGGCTGCTGCGCCGCGAGGCGGAGCTGCTCGGCTTCACCCGGCGCTTCACGATCTACGACGAGGACGACCGGCTCAGCCTCATCAAGCGGATCATGGACCAGCAGGGCCACTCCACCAAACTGTTCCCGCCGCGCGCGGTACAGTCGGTGATCTCCGCGGCCAAGAATCGGATGATGACGCCGGAGCAGCTCTCCGCCGGCTCGCCGTTCGACCGGCTCTCCGCCGTCGCGGCGGAGGTGTTCACGGCCCTGGGGCCGGCGCTCAAGTCGGCGAACGCGATGGATTTCGACGACCTGATGCTGCATCCGCTCAAGCTCTTCACCGACCATCCGGAGCGCCTGCGGTTCTATCAGGAGCGGTTCAACTTCATTCTGGTGGATGAGTTCCAGGACACCAACCGGGCCCAGTACCAGCTGATCCGGATGCTCGGCGCGCACGGCAACGTGTGCGCGGTGGGCGACGACGATCAGTCCATCTACGGCTGGCGCGGGGCGGACGTCCGCAACATGCAGGACTTCCTGAAGGATTTCCCCGGCGCGAAGCTGGTGCGGCTGGAAGAGAACTACCGGTCCACCCAGATCGTGCTCGACGCGGCCAACGGGGTGATCGCGGAGAACGCCGGCCGCATCGGCAAGACGCTGACCACCCGGCGGCGCGGCGGGGAGCTGGTCACGCTCGTCGCCGCGGCCGACGAGCGCGACGAGGCCGAGTGGGTGGTGCGCGAGCTGCAGCGCCGCAGCGCGGCGGGCGACTGGGGCTATGCCGACATGGCGGTGCTCTACCGCACCAACTCCCAGAGCCGGGCCCTGGAGGAGGCGTTCCGCCGCGCGGGGATTCCGTACCGCATCATCGGCGCGATCAGCTTCTACGAGCGTCGCGAGGTGAAGGACCTGCTGGCGTACCTCCGCCTGGTCGCCAATCCCTCCGATGACGAGGCCTTCCTGCGCGCCGTCGGCGTGCCTCGCCGCGGACTGGGGGAGACCAGTCTCGCGATCCTGTCGCAGGCCGCCGCGCAGTGGGGCAAGCCGCTCCTGGCGACGGCCGCGGCGGCCGAGCGGATCCCGGATCTCCGGCCCAACGTGCGGCAGGCGTTCCACGCCTTCGCCGGGTTCGTCGATGGGCTGCGCGAGCGGGCCGGCGAGCTGCCGCCGGCGGAGGTGCTCGACCAGCTCATCCGCGGGATCGACTACGAGGCGGTGCTCCTGGCCGAAGGCCCCGAAGGCGCCGACCGCTGGGAGAACGTGCGCGAGCTGGTCGCCAGCGCGGCCGACTGGTCCGAAGAAGTCGAGGAGGATCCCGAGTCGGGCACGCCGCTCGAGCGCTTCCTGGCCGAAGCGGCACTGCTCTCGTCCGCGGAGACGGTGAGCGGCAGCGAGGAGGGCGTCACGCTCATGACGCTGCATACCGCCAAGGGACTCGAGTGGCCGGTGGTCGTGCTGGCCGGCATGGAGCACGGGCTCTTCCCGCTGGCGCGCGCGGAAGAGAAACCGGAAGGGCTCGAGGAGGAGCGCCGGCTCTGCTACGTCGGTCTCACCAGGGCCAAGGACAAGCTCTACCTCACCTGGGCCCGCGCCCGCCGCCGGGGCGGTGAGCTTCGGCCGGGCATCGCCTCCCACTTTCTGAAGGCGCTCCCGCCCGGAATCATCGAGGAGAAGCGCACGACCTCGATGTGGACGCCGGACTGGCGGTCGAGCCAGCGGGGCGGTGGCACGGGGCAATGGTCCCGCGGAGGGTGGAACCGGAGCGCGCCGGATCCCGCGCCCACCACCCGAGGGCCGATCGAAGCGGAGGCGTCGCAGGACACGCCCCGCTACGTGAAAGGCGAGCGGGTGCGGCATCGGCGCTTCGGGAGCGGGACCATCCGCGGCTTGAGCGGCGTGGGGCGCGATCTCAAGGTGTCGGTCGCGTTCGACGACGAGGAAGTGGGCGAGAAGCAGCTCCTCGTGGCCTACGCCGGTCTCGAGCGGGAATGGGAGAGCGCATGAGCATCGGGCGGGACGAGGTACTCCACGTCGCCAGGCTGGCCGAGCTGGCCGTCCCGGAAGAGGAGCTCGACCGCCTGGTCGGGCAGCTCAACCGGATCGTGGACTATGTCGCCCGGCTCGACCAGGTCCCGGCCGACCGGATGGCCGCGCCCTTCGTGCCCGGTCCGCAATCGGTGGCGCTGCGCGAGGACGTCCCGAATCCCGTGCCGCTCGCCCGCAAGCCGGAGGCGATGGCGCCGGAGTTCGCCGACGGGTTCTTCCTCGTGCCGCGGCACGAGGCGATGGAGGACGCGTGAGCGCGGGCGCCGCCGCGAAGGACGTCGGCGCCCGCCTCGCGGCGGCCGAGCCGCTCAATGCCGTGCTGCACTGGTCGCAGGAGCTGCTCGATGCCGAGGCCGCGCGGGTCAGCGCGATGCCGTCGCCCGGACCGCTCGCCGGGATGCCGATCGCGCTCAAGGACAACATCGTCACGATCGAGCAGCCGACCACCTGCGGGTCGCGGATTCTCGAGGGGTACGTCTCGCCCTACACGGCGACGGCGGTGAATCGGCTGCGCGCCGCCGGCGCGCTGATGGTGGCCAAGACGAACATGGACGAGTTCGCGATGGGCTCGTCCACCGAGCACTCCGCCTTCGGCCGGGTGAAGAATCCCATCGATCCGGAGCGCGTGCCCGGCGGGTCGTCCGGCGGCTCGGCGGCCCTCGTGGCCGCCGGCGTAGTGCCCGCCGCGCTCGGCTCCGAGACCGGCGGCTCCGTCCGCCAGCCGGCGAGCTTCTGTGGCGTGGTCGGGATGAAGCCGAGCTACGGGCTGGTGAGTCGCTACGGGCTCGTCGCCTTCGGGTCGTCGCTCGACTGCATCTCCGTCTTCTCGCGGACGGTGGCCGACTCCGGCCGGGTGCTGAGCGTGATGAGCGGACACGATCCGCTCGACGCGACCACAGTGGATCGGCCGCCGATGCCGGTGCCGCAGCCGCTCGGCGATCTCAAGGGGCTCCGCATCGGGCTGCCGCGCGAGTATTACCCGGACGACCTCCACGGCGGCGTCGCGGCGGCGCTCAGGCGCACTCGCGAAGCCATCCAGGACCTGGGCGGCGAGATCCGCGAGGTGTCACTCCCGCACTCGCCCTACGCCGTGCCGACCTACTATATCGTGGCGCCGGCGGAGGCCGCGGCGAACCTGGCCCGCTACGACGGCGTGCGCTACGGCCCGCGGAAGGTCGGCCCGGGCGGCGACATCCGCGCGCTCTATCAGGCCACCCGTGGCGAAGGCTTCGGCGCGGAAGTGAAGCGCCGGATACTGGTCGGCACCTACGTGCTCAGCGCCGGCTACTACGACGCGTACTATCGGAAGGCGCAGCGGGTCCGCGCGCTCATCGCGGACGACTTCCGCCAGGTCTTCGCCTCGGGCGTTGACCTGCTGCTGACACCCACCACGCCCACGCCGGCGTTCAAGGCGGGCGAGCGGACCGCGGATCCGATCGCGATGTACCTCGCCGACATCTTCGTCTGCGCCGTGAGCCTCGCCGGGCTGCCGGCCGTGAGCCTTCCGGTCGGCCGCACCGATGGGCTGCCGGTCGGTGCCCAGCTGATCGCGCCGTATCTCGAGGACGAGCGTCTTCTCGCCGCCGCGGCCGCGATCGAGCGTGCCGTGCCCGCCGAGGCGGAGGTGGGACGGTGAGCTGGGAGACGGTGATCGGCCTGGAAGTCCACGTCCAGCTCCGGACGCGCACCAAGATGTTCTGTGCCTGCCGCACGAGCTTCGGCGATCCGCCCAACACCAACGTCTGCCCGGTATGTCTCGGCCTGCCGGGCGCGCTCCCGGTGCCCAACGCGGAGGCGGTCCGGCTCGGCGCCGCGGCGGCGCTCGCGCTCGGCTGCACCGTGCATCACACCAGCGTCTTCGCCCGGAAGAACTATTTCTACCCGGATCTGCCGAAGGGCTACCAGATCTCCCAGTTCGACCAGCCGCTGGCGACGGGCGGACGGGTGGCGTTCGAGTCGCCCGAGCGGGGACGAATCCAGGCGGGGATCACCCGGCTGCACCTCGAGGAGGATGCGGGCAAGCTGGTCCACGACCGCTACCCGGGGAAAACCGCGGTGGATTTGAACCGGGCGGGTGTGCCGCTCGCCGAGATCGTGAGCGAGCCCGATCTCCGCTCGCCCGGCGAAGCGCGCGCCTACCTGACGACGCTGCGCCAGATCCTGGTCTACGCGGGCGCGAGCGAGTGCAGCATGGAGCAGGGCAGCCTGCGGGTGGACGCCAACATCTCCATCCGCCGCCCGGGAGACTCCAAGCTCGGCACCAAGGCGGAGGTGAAGAACCTGAATTCCTTCGCCAACGTCGAGCGGGCGCTCGAAGCCGAGCGAGCCCGGCAGATTGGATTGTTGGAGAGCGGGGGACGGGTCGCGCAGGTGACGCTGCTGTTCAATGCGGGCACCGGACAGGTGAAGCAGCTGCGCTCGAAGGAAGAGAGCCACGACTACCGCTACTTCCCCGATCCCGATCTCCCGCCGCTGGTGCTCGACGAGGCGTGGGTGTCCGAGCGGCGCGAGTCACTGCCGGAGCTCCCCGAGGCGCGGCGCAGCCGCCTGGAGATGGCGCTCGGCATTCCGGCCTACGACGCCCGCGTGCTCACCAGCGAGGTGCCGCTGGCTGACTACTTCGAGTCGGTCGTGGCGGAAGGGGTCGATCCCAAGACCGCGGCCAACTGGGTCATGGGCGACGTGATCGCCACGTTCAACGAAACCGGCGCGTTTCCCGTGCCCGCGAACCGGCTCGCGAGTCTCGTCGGCCTGGTGCGCGCCGGCACGCTGAGCCACCAGGCGGCCAAGCGAGTCTACGCCGAGATGGCGCAATCACCCGACGGGGAGCCGGCCGCCGTCGCCGAGCGGCTCGGCCTGGTGCAGGTGAGCGATCAGGGCGCGCTCGCGGGCTGGGTGGACGAGGTGCTCGCCGCCCATCCCGCCGAGGTGGCGCGCTACAAGGGTGGGGAGACGAAGCTGATGGGGTTCTTCGTGGGGCAGGTGATGAAGCGCAGCAAGGGGAAGGCGGATCCGAAGGGGGTGCAGCCGCTGCTGGTGGAGAAGCTGAGTTAGCGGACGGTGCCGACTGTTGTTGGCCGCAGAGGACGCAGATGGCTCCTTTGAGCGGGGAGCATCTCTTCATTCCGCGTGAAGCGGGCTCCGAGGTTGTTTTCTTGGTGGTGACAGTACCTCTGCTCCTCGCACTCACAAAAAATCCTCACGAAACCCGTGCCTGACTCGGAATGAGACGTCAGGCTCCAGCCAGTCGGAGCCATCTGCGTCCTCTGCGTCCCTACTCAGCCTCGCCCGAGCCGCACGAGCGTCATCGGATCCACCGAGATCGCCCCGTAGCGCACGATCCAGTGCAGGTGGGGCCCCGTCACGCGGCCACTCTTGCCGACTCCCCCGATGCGCTGTCCCGCCTCGACGGTGTCTCCTGCGGCAACGTCCACCCGGCTCAGGTGGAAATACCCGGTGACCAATCCCGCCCCGTGGTCGAGGTAGACCGCGCGTCCCGCCAGATAGAAGTCCGCGACCAGCGCCACCACGCCCCGTGCAGCCGCCACGACCGGCGCCCCCACTGCGCCCTGCGAAGTCGGTGCCCGTGTGCCGGCTGGTCACGACGCCGTTGTATTCCCTGGCGCCGCCGTAGGGGCTGGTGATCCGGCTCGGGCGCGGCAGCGTGATCGGACTCGCCCAGAGTCGCGGCGTCTCGTGGGCGCGGCGCGAGACCTCGCGGGCTCGCGCGCCCTCGGATTCGATCCGCGCCTGAATCAGGCTGTCGTATTGCACCATCTTCGGCGGCACCGTGATGCGCTCGCGGTGGTAGCTCGGTTGCCGTACGGTGAGGTTCAGCGCGATCGAGTCCGACCGGCCCGCGCGGGCGAGCTGGAGCGCGACCGCGAGCGTGTCGCCACCGTCTACCGGGACGCCGAGCAGGGCCTCGAAGCCGCGATCGTCCGACTCGAAGTGCAGCGGCTCGCCGGCGGCCTCGCCGGTGACGCCGGTCAGGCGGTCCTGATCGTTGCGGGTAGGATCGTCCTCGACCCGGAGCCAGATCATGGACCCGCGCGCCGGCTTCTCGGGCGTGGTCCGAACCACGGCGGATGGTGCCGTGAACTGCGCCGCGGCGACGTTCGCCGCGGTCAGGCAGAGCGCAACTCCCAGCGACAATGCCCGGCACCCGTTCACCGCACCAGCCTCCGGATGATTGCCTCCTGATCGGGATATTCCGCGAGGAGCCGCTCGACCGTTCCCAGCTCGAAGTCCGCGAAATCGAACCCCGGCGCGACCGTGCAGCCGCACCACACGGCGTCACGCTCCGGCTCGGCGGCCTGCCAGACGCCCGCGGGCACGACGTGCTGGGGCTGGTCGTCGTCGAGGCGCAATGGGTCGCGGCCGAGCAGGTGCAGGCGCAATGCACCGCCGGCGTAGTGGTGCCAGACCTCATCCGACGGCGACCCGATGCCACCCGCTCCAGGTGCCGGCGGGAAGGAGGAAGTGAATCGCGGTGGACGCGGAGCGGCGACGCCCGTCGGGCAGGTCGAGCACCAGCGCGCTGCGGAAGGTCTCGCGGTAGTAGCCGCCCTCGGGATGGGGCAGCAGGTCGAGTCGGCGGATGATGTCGGCGGCGTCCAGCGGCGGCATGGGTGCGCGTCTCAGCGCTTGCCGTTCACTAGCGCCTTGGGTGACGGGACGGCGCCCTCGGGCGCGCGCCAGGGGAGTTTCTGCGGAATGCGGATCCAGTGCTCCAGCGGCCGCTCGGGCAGCCCGAAGTGCTCGATCGCCGCGTCGCGCAACCGTGACGGGTTCCGCCGGCCCGCCGCGCGGAGCACCCGGCGGCGAAGCACCTTGGCCGCCTTCAGCGGCCGCTCGCCCGACGGGTCGAGCTGGTGGGCGCTGATCGAGGAGCCGCCGAGCAGCTCGATCATGTAATCGAACGAGAGGCCGAGATGGCGCTCGACGTCCTGGTCGTGCAGCGCCCAGCGGCTGTACTCCCGGGCCACCTGGCTCGCCCGCTGCCAGCTGTTGGTCTCCGTCAGCCGGACCATGCCCCGGAACAGCCGGCGGTTGGTCCGCACGCTGAAGATGGTCGGGGCGATGAGGCGGTCGAGGTGGGAATCGGCCTCGGAGTGGTCCAGCAGGATCACGTCCTTCGCCGCGCGGGCATAGGCGTCCCCGAGGTGCGCCTCGACCCGAGTCTCCCAGTAGGAGTGCCCCACCGCCGATGTGCTGCTGGTGATCATCAGCTGCCGGGGGACGAAGTAGTTGTGCGCGATGGTGTCGGCGGACAGGTGGCAGAGATACCCCAGCCCGAACGCGCGCATGGCGTCGGTCTCCGCGAGGTCGTGGATCTCCTGCCCCACGTGCCAGAAGTGACAATGGCGGCCCAGCGGCGCGTAGTGCTTCGCGATGGAGGAGTCGGCCGCGATGTTGCCGTAGAGGAAGTCGAAGGGATAGGCGCGGAGGAGGTCGGCGACGGCGACGGGGAGCACCGGCAGGTTGGCCAGCACCGATTCCCCGAGATAGATGTGCGTGCCGGGTGTCCACGCATGCGCCGACTCGGGCGCGAGCAGACAGATCAATCCGACGACGAGAACCGCCCCCAGGACCCGGGGCAGCGTCACCGCCGGCTCGGCACCAGTAGCCGGCGCACCCGGCCGAGCATGCCGTTGCCCTGGCGGGAGGTCCGCAGGGCGGCGGCGACGTCGAGCGCGGTGTCCTCGACCTCGTCGTGCACCAGGTCGTAAAGCGTCTCGAGGTCGGCGAGCTTCGTCTCGACGTTGTCGACGCCCCGGATCAGCTTGCGGCGGATCCGCCGCGTGGTCTGGGTGAAGGCCCCGACCTCCTGCCGGACCACGACCAGCATGTCCTGTCCCTGGTCGATCAGCCGCCGCAGGCCGGTCATCGTCTGGGTGACGTCGTCCTGGTAGCCCTGGATCAGGGTGCTGAGCTTGCGGGTCTCGCCCGAGATCCGCAGCGCCGCGATGGCGACCACGACGGCTCCCGCCACGATCGCGAGTGCGATCACGACCAGCGATATCGCCATGGTCGGGCCCACCCAGTCGGGTATGGTGCCGGCCTGCAGTACTGCGAGCGTCGTCATGCGTCCCTCATTCCTCGAAAAAGGGGCCGGGCGGCCCTGGTGCGGTGGCGCACCGGTGAAAACAATGGCGTCGCTGGGCTGCCGCAACCCCCTGGACCCGCCTTGACCTAAGCAACGGCCCTCGGCAGCTTTGGCCATGCCTCCTCGTTTCCTGGTGCGCGGTGGTCGTCCGCTGCGCGGGACTGTGCGTCCCGCGGGCAACAAGAACGCCGCCCTTCCGATTCTCGCCGCCACCGTGCTCGCCGATGGTCCGGTCGAGCTCGACAATATTCCCCGTATCCGCGACGTCGAGACGATGCTCGCGGTCCTGCTCGATCTCGGTGCGCAGGCCGAATGGACCGGCCCGAACACCCTCAAGATCGACACCCGGTCGCTGCGGCCCAAACCGCTCGATCCGGCGCTCTGCGCCAAGATCCGCGCGTCGATCCTGCTCGCGGGGCCGATGCTCGCGCGCTTCGGCGCGGTGACGTTGCCGCCGCCCGGCGGCGACGTCATCGGCCGGCGGCGGGTGGACACCCATTTCCTCGCGCTGGAGCAGCTCGGCGCCTCGGTGATGGTAGGCGACCGCTACGAGCTGGAGGCGAAGGTCCTCACCGGCGCCGACATCTTCCTCGACGAGCCCAGCGTCACCGGCACCGAGAACGCGCTGATGGCCGCCGTGATGGCCAAGGGCCGCACCGTGCTCCGCAACGCGGCCTGCGAGCCCCACGTCCAGGATCTCGCCCGGGCGCTGGTGGCGATGGGCGCCCAGATCGACGGCATCGGGTCCAACATCTACACCATCGAAGGCGGACGGCCGCTCGGGGGCGCGAGCTACGCCATCGGTCCCGATCACATCGAAATCGGCAGCTTCATCGGCCTCGCCGCCGTCACCAACGGCGAAGTGACGATCGATCCGGTGCGGCCCGACGACCTTCGCAGCACCCTGCTCGGATTCGAGCGGCTCGGCATCCGTCCCAGGATCGACGGCACCCGGCTCACCGTGATGCCCGATCAGGAGCGCCGCATCCGTCCCGACCTCGGCGGCCACGTGCCCAAGCTGGAAGACGGGCCCTGGCCGGCGTTCCCCGCCGACGTGATGTCCACCACGATCGTGACCGCGACGCAGTGCGCCGGCATGCTGCTCGTCTTCGAGAAGATGTTCGAGTCCCGGCTCTTCTTCGTGGACAAGCTGATCGGCATGGGCGCGCGCATCGTCCTTTGCGATCCGCATCGCGCGGTGATCTCCGGTCCCGCGCCGCTCAAGGGCGGCACGGTCGAATCGCCCGACATCCGCGCCGGCATGGCGATGTTGCTCGCGGCGCTCGCCGCCGAGGGCTCCAGCACGATCCACAACGTGGGCCAGATCGAGCGCGGCTACGAGCGCATCGACGAGCGCCTGCGGGCACTCGGAGCCGAGATCGAGCGGGCGGAGTGACATCGGCGGCACTCGCCGAGGAGGTCGTCTCCGAGCATCCCCCGCGCTTCGATCTCGCCGCTTGGCGCCGCGACTACGGCGTCGTCGCAGGGATCACCGGACGGGGCAGGGAGCCCGGCCGCGGATTCGATCTCGGCCTCTGGAGTGAAGCGCCGGTCGGCGAAGTGATGACCCGGTGGCGGGCGTTCCAACGCTCCGTCGCCGGGTTTTCTTCCGTCGTGCTGGGCAATCAGATCCACGGCACCGAGGTCGGCATCGCCGCCGCGACGGTCGGCTGGACTCGCGTCGAAGGCATCGACGGCTGGGTCACGGCCGATACAGGCGTGCTGCTCACCGTCACCGTCGCCGACTGCATTCCCGTCTACCTCGTGGTACCGCGCAAGGCGGTCGCCCTGCTGCATGCCGGATGGCGCGGCACGGCGGGCGGCATTCTCTCGCGCGGGGTGGAGCGCCTGCTCGTCGGTCGCCAAAGCCTCTCCGGCCGAGATTGTAATGCATTGCGGCAGTAGGCATTTGTGGCGACTGCTATGAAGTCGGTTCTGAGGTCATGGCCGGCTGCGGAATCGCGGCGTCGGGCGCCGGGCCGTGGCAGCTCGATCTCCGGGATGTGCTCGCCACGCAGGCGGAGCGGTTGGGCATTCGCAGCGTGAGCGTATCCGCCCATTGCTCGGCTCACCATCCGGATTTCTACAGTCACCGTGCCTCGCGGGGTGCGGACGGCAGGATGGTGGCGTACCTCGGCATGCCGTCCTCACCCGCCTCGTTGGAGCCCGGCGCGTAGCCTCGCCACAGTGCGGACGAGCCCCAGCAGATGGGTGTGCTCGACCGGCTTCTGAAGGAAAGCCTGCGAAGGTCGTGTCCCCTGCCGAATTGCCTCGTCCATCGGATAGCCGGACATCCACGCCAGACTGACGTCGGGATACTTGGCGGCGAGAAAGTCGCCGAGCTCGGCACCGCTCATACCGGGCATCACCAGATCACTCAACACCAGGTCGACTTCGCCGCGCGCCTGCTCCACCAGTGCAAGCGCCTCTCTGGCGCCGCTGGCGGTCAGCACGTTGTGGCCCGCCTCGGTGAGCACCCGCGCGAGAAACTGCCGAACGCCCGCTTCATCGTCCACGACCAGGACGCGGAGCGACTGCTCGGCGCTGCTGTCGTTGCCCGAGATGTCTTCGCCCTCGGACGCGAGCTCCGCGATCGGGGGATCGGCAAGCGGAAAGAGCAGGGTGAACTCCGTGCCCTCTGTGGAGCTTTCCACTTCGACGTGACCTTGGCTCTGTGCCACGATACCGTGGACCGTGGCAAGGCCGAGGCCGGTGCCCTGGCCCACGCCCTTGGTCGTGAAGAAGGGCTCGAAGATGTGCGGCAGATGCTCCGGCGAGATACCGGTGCCGGTGTCGCGCACAGTGAGCCTGCCATACTCGCCCGCCGGGACCGCGTCGCGTTCCTCGCTCTCCGTCTTCGGCACGTGGACCGGTGCGACGTCGAGGTGGAGCCGGCCGCCGAACGGCATCGCGTCGCGAGCGTTGATCGCCAGGTTCATCAGGATCTGAACCAGCTGGGTCCGGTCCACCCGCACCCACACGGGCTCCGGCGCCGACTCGGTCACGAACTCCACGGTGGGGCCGATCAGGCGCTGCAACAGCGGTTGGGCATCGGCGACCGCCGCGGCCAGCTCCAGGGTCTCCGGCATCAGCACCTGCTGGCGGCTGAACGCGAGGAGCTGCCGCGTCAGCGAGGCCATCCGGTCCGCGCTCTTCTTGATCTCGTGGAGATCCACCCGAGCGTCCTGGCTCAACCCCTGGTCCGCTTCCACGAACCGCGCGAAGCCCGCCACCGCCTGAAGCTGATTGTTGAAGTCGTGGGCCAGGCCGCCGGCCAGTCGGCCGATCGCTTCCATCTTCGCGGCCTGCCGCAGTTGTTCCTCGACCCGCTTGCGGTCGTGGATGTCGATGATCGAGCCGGTGAGCCCGAGATATTCGCCGCCCGGGCCGAAGCGGGGGCGTGCGGCGTCGACGGCCCAGCGGTACGTGCCGTCCGAGCGACGGAGCCGATAGTCCACCGCGACGGACTCCTTCCGCGCGTTGGCGCGGAGGATCACCTCCCGCGCCGGGTCGCGGTCCTCCGGATGCACGGCGTCCAGCCAGCGCCAGCCCAATCCCTGATCGGGCGACTGCCCGGTGAACTCGTACCAGCCGCGGGAGAGGAAGGAGCACCGGCCATCCGGCTCGGTTACCCGGAGCATCGCGGGCGCCGAGTCCGCGAGGGTGCGGAAGCGGGCCTCGCTTCGCTGCAGCGCGTCGGCGGCGTCGCGGCGCATCTGTCCCATCTGCAGATGGGAGCTGATGCGGGCCAGCAGCTCCCGGGCGCTGAACGGCTTGATGAGATAGTCGTCGGCGCCGGTCTCGAGGCCTTCCACCCGGCTCTCTTCGCCGACCCGGGCGGAGAGAAGGATCACCGGCGTGCCGGCGATCCGGGGGTTCGCGCGGATCTTCTTCAGCAGTCCCACACCGTCGAGGCGCGGCATCATCACGTCGGTGAGGATCAGGTCCGGCGGTGAGCGGACCGCGGACTCGAGGGCGGCCTTGCCGTCGGGCGCGACCTCGACGCGGTAGTGCTCGGCCAGGAGACGGGAGACATAGGCGCGCATGTCGGCGTTGTCGTCCGCAACCAGGATGCGCGCCCGGGTGTCGCTCTCGCTCGAGGCTTCGGGAGATGGCCCAGCCGGAGCGCCCTCCGGCAGCCAGCGCAGCGCTTCTTCCACGAACGGCGCGGCCACCGCGGCGATCGCGCTGCTTTCGGTGTCCTCGCCGAGGCGGTCGGCCGGCAGGTGCGCGGTGCCGAGCGGCAGCCGGATCGTGAACGTCGTACCCTGACCGAGGACGCTCTCCGCGGTCGCTTCACCGCCGTGAAGGCGAATCAGCTCCTGCACCAGCGCGAGTCCGATCCCGCTTCCCTCGTGGGTCCGGCCCCGGGTGGACTCCACCCGGTGAAAACGCTCGAACAGCTTGGGCATCTCCTCCGGAGGAATGCCGGCGCCCGTGTCGCGCACACGGAGCTCGGCCATGCGGCCCTGCTGCCGCACGCTGACGGCGATCTCGCCTTCGAGGGTGAACTTGAAGGCGTTGGAGAGCAGGTTGAGGACGATCTTCTCCCACATCTCCCGATCCAGGTGCACCGGCTCGGCCAGGGGAGGACAGCTCACGGCCAGCCGCAGACCGGCGCGTTCGATCGTCGAGCGGAACACGCTGGCGAGCTCCGCGGTGTAGGCGGCGAGGTCGGTCGGGCGATAGACCGCGCGCACCCGGCCCGCTTCGATCCGGGAGAAGTCGAGCAGGGTGTTGACCAGGCGGAGCAACCGAAGCCCGTTCCGGTTCACCAGCTCGAGCTGTCCCCGCGTCTCTCCGGGGAGCGCGGCGCTCCTGGTCAGCATGTCCTCGATCGGGCCGAGCATGAGCGTGAGCGGCGTGCGGAACTCGTGGCTCACGTTGGAGAAGAAGGTCGTCTTGGCGCGGTCGAGCTCGGCGAGCGCCTCCGCCCGCATGCGTTCCTGCTCGTAGGCCTGGGCGTTCGAGATCGCGGCGGCGATCTGACTCGTGACCAGATGGAGAAAGTCGCGATAGCTGTCGTCGAACGGCCGGTACGGGTTGAGGCCCAGGATCACGATCCCCGCGAGGCCGCTTTCGCCGGTCGAGGGAATGGGCACGACGGCCGCGGCGTCGGGGCGGCGGGGCCAGCCTCCGCCTGGAAGGCTGCGCTCGAAGAGGTGAGGCAGATCGGTCACTACCGACGGCTTACCGGAGTGCAGGACCTCGGCCAGGGGCCATTTCGAGAGCTGATCGAGATAGACTCGCTCCGGGGCTGCCGGATGTCCGGGCTCGATCCCGGCGGCCGCGCAAAGCGAGAAGCGGTCCCCGTCCGGCGCCGACGAGGTAGATCAGCGCGAACGGCAGATCACGCGGATTGGTGCCCAGCGTCTCGGCACTCCGCGTGCAGGCTTCGAGCTGGGTGCGGACGTCGCCGGTCGCGGCCGCCAGCTCGCGGAGCAGCGCCAGGCGCCGCTCTCCGATGACGCGTTGGGTGTCGTCGGTGTTGGCGCAGATGATGCCGCCAACGCCGCCCGTGTCGTCCGGGATGGGGCTGTAGGAAAAGGTGTAGTACGTCTCCTCGGGATAGCCGCTCCGCTCCATGATGAGCAGCTGCGATTCGACGTAGGTGCCCTGGTCCCCGCCCAGCGCGGTGGACAGCATCGGCCCGATGTCGGACCAGATCTCCCGCCACACGACCGCGGTGGGCTGGCCGAGCGCCTGCGGGTGTTTCCCGCCGATGATGGACAGGTAGGGGTCGTTATAGAGGAAGGCCAGGTCGGGCCCCACCCGATCCAGAACGGCTGCCGGGAATTGAGCATGATCCCGACCGCCGTCTTGAGACTGCGGGGCCACTGCTGCGGCGGACCCAGTGACGTCTCCGCCCAGGGAAACGCGCGCATCCGCTCGCCCATCTCGCCGCCTCCGGCGAGAAACGCGAACGGATCCTGATTGCGGCGTGACTTCGCGGTCGGTCGGGCCACGGAGTCGGGATGATGAAGTTCGGCGCGGGTCCGGGGCGGTCAGCCCTCGTCCTTCGACGGCCGGTCGGCTTTCTGCTTGGCCTTCCCGATGGCGTCCTGGACCTTGCCCTTGATCTCCTGGGCCTTGCCCTTGAGCTGCTCGCCGGTGTCGCCCGTCACGCCGCCGACGACGTTGCGAACGCGTCCGCCGACGACGTTGCCGGCGCCTTCCAGGCGATCCTCGTCGCCTTCTTCGCCGAGGGTCTTCTTATCGGTCATGGGATGGATCCTCATTCGGTTGCGGTTGTGGTGACCTGCGTGCCGACCAATGTGTCAGGCGGGGGCGGATGCAGGCCGTGAGGCGAGTCACCCGCGGTTGACGATCGGCATTACGTGGGATAGGTTTACCGTGCTGTTCCGGGGGCGCCCGCATGGGCCGACTGGCGATGTGGGGGAGTTCCCCCACTTTTTTTTTCCGCTACCGATGTCTGTTGACGCGCTGCTCCAACCGATTCGCGACCATATCGAGGGCCTCGGCTTCGAGCTGGTGGACCTTCGGCGAACCGGGACGACCCAGCGCCCCATCCTGCAGGTACGGGTGGACCGCCCGGACAGCCGGCCCGGCCAGGGTGTAACGGCCGACGACTGTGCGGGGATCAGCCGGTCCCTCGAGCGATTCCTGGAATCCAGGGCCATGGTCGGCCCCCGATACGTGCTCGAGGTGTCCTCGCCGGGCCTCGAGCGCCCGCTCCGTTGGCCGGAGCACTGGCGCCGGTTCCTGGGCCGGCGGGCCCGGGTGCGGGCCCCGGCGCTGGGCGGACGCCGGGTCGTCGACATCGTCGCCGTGCCCGACGACGAGCACGTGACGCTCCGGCCCGAGCAGGGTGACGAAGTCACGCTCGCGCTGGAGACGATCAGCGAAGCGACGCTGCTGGTGGACTGGACTACCGTCGGCAAGAAGCGGGGTCCCGATTCCTTGGAGTAAGACGATGGCTGGTTCGACCGAGATGTTGGCCGCGTTCCGCGAGCTGACGACCGCGAAACAACTGGAGCGCTCCGATCTGCTGGAGCTGCTGCGCGACGGGATTCAGGCCGCGCTGGTCCGCAAGTTCGGGCCGAACGTCAAGTTCGAGCTGAACGTGGACGAGCTGCAGGGCACCATCCGCGTGGTGCGGCTCCGCCAGGTGGTGGAGACGGTGGAGGATTCCAGCTGGCAGATCGCGCTGGAGGAGGCCCAGTACGAGGACGCCGACTTCCAGCCCGGCGACATGCTGGAAGAGGAGGTGCCCTTCGTGGACTTCGGCCGGCTGGCGGTGCAGGCGGCCAAGCAGCGGATCATCCAGCGGGTGCGCGAAGGCGAGCGGGCCCGCATCCGCGAGGAGTTCACCTCCAAGGTGGGCGAGCTGCTCTCGGGCGAGGTGCAGCAGATCGAGCGCGGCAAGCTGGTCATCATGCTGAACAAGTTCCGCGAGGCCGAGGCCATCATCCCCTACCGGGAACAGAACCACCGGGAGCACTTCCACCAGGGCGACACCATCCGCGCCGTGCTCAAGCGGCTGGAGGAAACCCCCAAGGGGCCCCGGCTGATTCTCTCGCGGGGCGATCCGCTGTTCGTGAAGGCGCTCTTCAAGCTCGAGGTCCCGGAAATCCAGCAGCAGATCGTCGAGATTCGGGCGATCGCCCGCGAGGTCGGCAGCCGGACCAAGGTCGCCGTCATCTCCCGTGACGACTCGATCGATCCGGTCGGCGCCTGCGTGGGCCTCAAGGGCTCGCGGGTGCAGGCGGTGGTGAACGAGCTGGGCGGCGAGCGCATCGACATCGTCCCCTGGTCGCCCGATCCGGAGCGCTTCGCCCGGCTGGCGCTGGCGCCGGCCCGGGTGGCCAAGGTGTTCTCCGATCCCGAAGCCAAGACCATCCAGGCGGTGGTGGACGAAGATCAGCTCTCGCTCGCCATCGGCCGGAACGGACAGAACGTCCGCCTCGCCTCGGAGCTCACCGGGTGGAAGATCGACCTCTACTCCAGCCGCGAGTGGCTGGAGCGCGGCGGCGAGGGTCCGCTGTTCGCGCCGCTGCCGCCCGAGGAAGAGATGGCGTCGCAGGTGCCGCTCAGCGAGCTGCAGGGTCTCTCGCCCGAGCTCACCACGATCCTGGAGAGCGCCGGCTACAAGATGCTGAACGACATCCTCGATCTGGAGCGGGAGGACATCGCCCGCATTCCGGGCATGAGCCCCGAGGCGGCCGACCAGTTGATGGCGTTCCTCTCGGAGCTGACGGACGAGGATGGTGGTGAGGCGGCCCCGGCCGCCGAATGAGTGGGCTCCTGGGCCTGATCGGCCTGGGCTATCGCGCGCGCAATATCGTGGTCGGCGCGGACGCGGTGCGGAAGGAGCTGCAGGCAGGGAAGTGTTGGTGCGTGGTCGTGGCCGAAGACGCCAGCCCGCGCGCCGTAGACAAAGTGGTTCGGCTGGCGGCCGCCAAGGGCGTGCCGCTGCTGTCCGGACCCGGCGCCGCCGCGATCGGCGCGCAGTTGGGAAAGCCGCCAGTCATGGCGGTCGGTGTGCGGGATCGTGCCTTGGCCGGCGGCATGGTGCAGCTGGCGCCCGCGCGCACCTGATGGAGGCTTGAGTGGTCAAGACGAGAGTACACGATCTCGCGGCGGAGTTCGGTGTTCCCCCTGAGCAGCTGCTCGGCATGCTCAAGGACATGAACATCTTCGTGCGCAGTCACCTGTCGGCCCTGGAGAACGACCAGGTGTCGGCGGTCCGCGTGCGCTGGGAGCGCGAAAAGCGGAAGATCGCCGAAGAGCCCACGGCCAAGAAGGGCCGCCGCAAAGCGGTCAAGGCGGAGCCGGCCCCGGTGCCGGTGGAGCCGCGGCCTGCCAAGCGCCGCCGCACCGCCGCCGAAGTGGCCGTCGCCGAGGCCCAGGCCGAATCGGAGCGGGCCGCGGAGCTGGCCGCGCTGGAGCTCGAGCGTCCGATCGTGCACGAGGTCGAGGAGGCGGTGCCCACGCAGAGTCTCGAGGAGCGGGCTCGCGCGCTCTTCAAGGATCTGCCGCCCGCTCCGGCGGAGCCGTACAAGGATGGCCCCGCCGCCGACTCCGCCGCGACCGTCCAGCCCGTGGATACGGCGGCCTCGCCGCCGCGGCGCGTCACTCCGAGCGATGCGACTCGGGCCCCGTTCATTCCGCCCCGCATTCAGCGGCCGCCGGCGAGCCCCCGCGGCCCCAAGCCGGTCTTCAGCAGCAGCGCGCCCGCCGCGCCCGGACGCTCGGGTGGTCCGCCGTCCCGGCCGGGCGGTCCGCCCGCCCGTCCGGGCCAGGGTGGCGCTCCGCCTGCCCGTACCTTCGGCCCCGACGCCGAGAAGGGCGGCGGCCGCAAGAAGGGGAAGAAGGGCAAGCGCTCGATGGTGGACCAGGACGCGGTGCAGGCGAACATCCTGCGCACGCTGCAGGGGATGAAGGGGAGTCCGGGCCGCAAGGGCCGCCGTCCGGACGAGCCCTCGTTCCGCGAGGTCCAGGCCGGCCGTATCGCCGAGGAGCGCGAGAGGGAAAAGACCCGGATCCGGGTCAACGAGTTCATCTCGGTGTCGGAGCTCGCCGCCGCGATGAAGGTTCCGGCCACCCAGATCGTCCAGTTCGCGTTCAAGGAGCTGGGCCTCATGGTCACCGTGAACCAGCGGCTCGACTTCGACCAGATCGAGCTGATCGCGTCCGCCTTCGGCTTCGAGGCCGTGCGGGAGGACGAGTACGCCGCCCAGTCCGAGACCGACGCGGCGGAGGAGTCGCCCGAGACGCTCTCGCCCCGGCCGCCGGTCGTCACGATCATGGGCCACGTGGACCACGGCAAGACGTCGCTGCTCGACTATATCCGCAAGGCCAGCGTGGTCGCGGGCGAGGCGGGCGGCATCACCCAGCACATCGGCGCGTACCACGTCACGCTGCCGGGTGACCGCGAGATCACCTTCCTCGACACGCCGGGCCACCAGGCCTTCACCGCCATGCGTGCCCGCGGCGCCCAGGTCACCGACATCGTGGTGCTGGTCGTGGCGGCCGACGACCAGGTGATGCCGCAGACCATCGAGGCGATCAGCCACGCCAAGAACGCCGGCGTGCCGATGATCGTCGCGATCAACAAGATCGACCTGCCCACCGCCAACGTGCCGAAGGTCAAGCAGGACCTGCTGCAGCACAACGTCGTGCTGGAGGAGTTCGGCGGCAACACGCTCGCCGCCCCGATCTCCGCCAAGAAGGGCACCGGCGTGGACACGCTCCTGGAGCAGGTGCTGCTGCAGGCGGAGATCCTCGACCTCAAGGCCAACCCCGACGGCAAGGTGCAGGGCACCGTGCTGGAGGCGTCGCTCGATCCGGGCAAGGGTCCGCTCGCCACCATCCTGGTGCAGAAGGGCACCCTGCGGGTGGGCGACAACTTCATCTGCGGCAAGTTCTCCGGCCGGGTCCGCGCGCTCTACGACGAGCGCGGCAAGACGGTGAAGGAGGCCGGGCCCTCCATTCCGGTGCAGATCCTCGGCTTCGAGGGCGTGCCGGCCGCCGGCGACACCTTCGCGGTGGTGACCGATGCGGTGGAGGCGCGGGAGATCGCGCAGAAGCGGCAGCGGCTCGAGCGCGAGGCGCAGAACCGGCGCACCGCCCGCGGCGGCACGCTGGAAGACTTCAGCCGCGCGCTCAAGGAGGGCGAGGTCTCGACCCTCCGGATCATCATCAAGGCGGACCAGGGCGGCCCGGCGGAAGCGCTCGCCGACGCGCTGGCCCAGCTCGGCACCGGCGAAGTCCGGGTGGATGTGGTGCACCGCGGCGTCGGCGCCATCACCGAGAGCGACATCCTGCTCGCCAAGGCGTCGGGCGCCATCGTCCTCGGCTTCCACGTGCGGCCCGACTCCAACGCCCGCGCGGCGGCGGAGCGCGAGCAGGTGGACGTGCGCACCTACCGCATCATTTACGAAGCGGTGGAAGACGTGCGGAACGCGCTCGAGGGCCTGCTCAAGCCCGAAGAGAAGGAAACGGTGCTGGGCGAGGCCGAGGTGCTCCAGCTCTTCAAGGTCAGCAAGGTGGGCACCATCGCCGGCTGCTCGGTGCGCAGCGGCATCATCCAGCGGACCGCCAAGGCGCGCGTTACTCGCGACGGGGTGCCGGTGTACAGCGGCGGGCTCTCCAGCCTCAAGCGCTTCAAGGACGACGTCCGCGAAGTGCGCGAAGGCCTGGAGTGCGGCATCGGGATCGAGAACTTCAACGATCTGAAGGTCGGCGACCGGATCGAATCGTACCGGATGGAAGAAGTGAAGCGGACGCTGTCGGCCAGCGCAGCCGGGGGAACGGCGAGCTAGCCCTGTCGGCGGCCTTCTCATGATTCTCGCCGTCACGACGTGGGATCTTCACCTCCCCAATTGCCACTCCCTCAAGGAGAAGCGGGGAGTGCTCAAGCCGCTCACCACCGGCCTGCGGCGGACGCTCAACGTGTCGGTCGCGGAAACGGGGCAGCAGGATCTCTGGCAGCGCGCGGAGATCGCGTGCGCGGTGGTGGGCACCGCCCGTCCGGTCGTGGAGGAAATCCTCCGCGCCGCTGACCGCAGGGTGGAGGAGACGGACGGCGTGCGGATCGTGGAGACGGTGACCGAGTTCCGATGAGACACCAGTCCCGCCGTCCCGAGCAGGTCGCCGGCACGATCCGCCAGGTCGTCACCGAGGCCCTCACGCGCGAGGTACGCGATCGCCGCGTGAAGCTGGTCACGGTCACCAACGTCCTCGTCACCAACGACCTCTCTCATGCCCGGATCATGGTGAGCGTCCCCGGCAGGGATGAGGACAAGACCAGGGCGCTGCAGGGACTGCAGAGCGCCGCGGGATTCCTCCGCACCCGGGCGGCCCGCGCGCTCACCACCCGGACGGTGCCCGAGCTGCATTTCGAGCTCGACAAGGGCATGGAGCACGCCGCGCGGATTCAGGAGCTGCTCGGGGCCATCCGCCGGGAGGAACCGACCTGATCGGCGCGCTGCTCACCGACAAGCCGGCCGGCATCACGTCTCACGATGCGGTTCAGCGGGTGCGGCGGGCGCTCAAGGTCCGATCGGTGGGGCACACCGGGACGCTCGATCCCTTCGCCACCGGGTTGCTGGTCATCCTGGTGGGCCGGGCAACCCGGCTGGCTCGGTTTGTCGAGCCGCAGCCGAAGACGTACCTGGCCACCGCCCGACTCGGCGTCCGCACCGACACGGACGATTGCACGGGCGAGGTGCTGGCGACGACGTCCCTCGAAGGGCTCACGGAGGCTCGAGTCCGGGATGCCCTGGCGGCGTTCGCCGGCGAGCAGCGGCAGCGGCCGCCGGTCTACTCCGCCAAGCACGTCGGGGGCGAGCGGAGTTACCGGCTCGCACGCCGGGGCGAAGCGGTGGAGCCCGCGGAGACGGCCATCACGGTGCACCGCATCGAGGCGGTGGCGTGGCGGGAACCGGAGCTGGTCTTCCGGGCCACGGTGAGCGCCGGCACCTACCTCCGGGCGATCGCCCGCGACCTGGGAGAGCGGCTCGGCGTCGGCGCGCATCTCACGGCGCTGCGCCGCGAAGCGATCGGAGGGCTGCGGGTGGAGGATGCGGTGCCGCTCGACCAGGTGGGCGCGGAGGCGGTCCGCCCGGCGGTGCACGTGCTGCGGCACCTGCCGTCCGTCGAGCTGGACGCGGCGGCCAAGGCGGCGGTGGTGCACGGGCGGCGGGTAGCGGGTGCCGCCGCGGTGGAGCAAGGCAACGGCTCGATCGTGCTGCTCGACGGACCGGACGTCGTCGCGATCGCCGAAGCGGCGGATGGCTGGCTGCAGCCGGTCGTGGTGCTGGGCGACGCGTGACACCGAAGGCCCACCGCCGCTCCATCGCTCCGCTGCCGCGGTCCCCGGACGGGACCGTGGTCACCGTGGGCTCGTTCGACGGCGTGCATCTCGGGCACCAGGCGGTGCTGCACGAGATCGCCGAGCGGGCGGAGGCCGCGGGACGGGCGAGCGTGCTGGTGACGTTCGAGCCGCATCCGCTCGAGATCGTCAACCCGCAGGCCGCGCCGCCCCTGCTCACGACGGCGGTGGAGCGCCGCGAGGCGCTGGCGCAGACGCCGCTCGACGTGGCCTACTTCCTCCGGTTCGACCGGCACGTGGCGGCGATGACGCCCGAGGAGTTCGTCCGGGGCGTGCTGCTCGACCGGTGCGACATGCGGGAGCTGGTGATCGGCCACGATCATGGGTTCGGCCGCGGCCGGAGCGGCGACGTGGAGACGTTGCGGCAGCTCGGCGCGATCCACGGGTTCGACGTGGATGTGGTGCCGCCGGTGGATTTCGGCGACCAGCACATCTCCAGCTCGCGGGTGCGCCGCGCGGTCGGCGGCGGAGACCTGGTGAGCGCCGCGCGGATGCTGGGCCGGCCGTACACCGTGAGCGGGCTGGTGGGCCGGGGAGAGCAGCGGGGCCGGCAGCTCGGTATTCCCACCATCAACCTGGTGGACGTGCCCCCGCAGAAGCTCCTGCCGCCCGACGGCGTCTACGCCGTGCGGGTCGAATGGCGGGACGGCCATGCCGGCGGGATGATGAATCAGGGACCCAAGCCCACCTTCGCGGACGGGCGCCGCTCGCTCGAAGCGCATCTCTTCGGGTTCGACGGCGATCTCTACGGGGAGTGGGTCAGGATCGAATGGGTGGAGCGGCTCCGCGACGTGGAGCGCTTCGCCTCGGTAGATGAGTTGAAGCGACAGTTGGACCGTGATCGCGCTCGTGCCCAGGCGGTGCTCGCCGCCGGGTCGGCCGATCCTAACCGCGTGCTTCGCGCCTGAGCCTCGACTGACGATGTCTATTCGCAACCGCCTCCTGATGATCCTCGGGCTTGTCGCCCTCAGCGTCTTCCATCTCGTGCCCCGCGACATCACGGTCCGGGAGCGCGACCTCCAGACCGGCGTCATGAGCGACCGGACCGAGAAGAAGGTGCCGCTCAAGCTCGGCCTCGACCTGCAGGGCGGCATGCACCTCGCCCTGGAGCTGGATCAGGCCAAGCAGGTCTCCGCCGATCCCAAGCGGGACCTCGACCTCGCGCTGACCGTGCTGCGCAAGCGCATCGACGAATTCGGCGTCTCCGAGCCCGTGGTCCAGAAGGTGGGCGACGAGCGGATCGTGGTGGAGCTGCCCGGGATCGACGACCCGGCGCGGGCCAAGGCCATCGTGCAGCGGAGCGCGTTCCTCGAGTTCCGAATCACCGACGAGACCAACGCGCTCGAGAAGGCGATTCCGGGCATGGACCGCGTGCTGCGCGGCCTGGGCGTCCGTGGCGAATCGCCAACCACCCGCCCGTCGGCCGTGGAGCAGCTCCTCGGCGGCGACACCGCCAGCAAGCGCGACACCGCCGCGAAGAAGGACTCCGCCGCCGCGAAGGCTCCGGCCGCGAAGGCTCCCGCCGCCGAAGCCCCCCGCCGTGAAGGACTCCGCTCCGGCCGACACGGCGCCGGTGTCCGGTGGCGTACTCGCGGGGCTGATCCAGCCTTCGGGGCGGCGGCTCGGCGCCGGGTGAGTACATGGTGCCCGAGACCGCGTTCCCCCGGGTGGACAGCCTGTTGAGCATTCCGACGGTGGCCCGCCAGCTTCCCCGCGGCCTCACTCTGCGGTGGGCCGCCACGCCGACCAGCGTCGGGGTCGAGTCGTACCGCTTCCTCTACGTGCTGGACGACCGGCCGATCATCACCGGCAGCAACCTGGAAGACGCCCAGGCTCAGATCGATCCGCTCACCAACGGTCCCGTCGTCACCTTTACGCTGGACCGGGCCGGCGGCCGCAAGTTCGGGGAGGAGACCGGGCGCCACGTCGGCGATTTCATGGCGATCGTCCTGGACGGCCGGGTGCAGGGACGCCCGCCGGTGATTCAGAGCCGGATCGGCCGGAACGGGCAGATCACCCTCTCGGGCCGCACGCTTCAGGAGGCGCAGGACCTCGCGCTCACCCTCAAGGCCGGCGCGCTGCCGATTCCGCTCAAGATCGTCGAGGAGCGGCAGGTCGGTCCGAGCCTGGGCGAGGACGCCATCCGGTCGGGCATCACCTCGGGCGTGATCGGCACCATCTTCGTCGTGCTGGTGATGGTCCTCTACTACCGCATGGCCGGCGCGCTCGCCGTGGCGGCGCTGGCGCTCTACCTGCTCTTCACCCTCGGCGGGCTGGCCATGCTCGACGCTACCCTCACGCTGCCGGGGCTCGCGGGACTGGTGCTCTCGATCGGCATCGCGGTGGACGCCAACGTGCTGATCTTCGAGCGAATACGGGAGGAGCTGGCGGCGGGGAAGACCGTCCGGCTGGCGATGGACGAGGGCTTCAAGCACGCCATGAGCGCCATCATCGACTCCAACGTCACGACCGTGCTGACCGGCGCTGTTCCTCTTTCAGTTCGGTACCGGACCGGTGAAGGGTTTCGCGGTCACGCTGATCCTCGGCACGCGGCCTCGATGGTCACCGCCATCTTCGTCACCCGGACGCTCTTCCTGATCTGGCTCGACCGCAAGCCCACCATGGCCACCTTGAGCATCTGATCCCATGAGACTCTTTGCCAACGCGAACTACGACTTCCTCGGGCAGCGCCGGTGGGCCTACGGGATCTCCCTGGCGTTCAGCGCGATCGGCCTCGCGGTGCTGCTCTGTCGTCGGCGTCAACTACAGCGTCGAGTTCACCGGCGGCACCCTGATCCAGGTCGAGACCCAGAAGCCGGCTGACGTGGGCGCACTGCGCAACGCGCTCCAGGCCCGCGGCATCGAGAACGCCGAGATCCAGACCTTCGGCACCGATCGCGAGATCGTGGTGCGCGCGCGGGTGGCGCGGGCAGGCACGGACGCCAACGACACCCAGGTCACGGGGGACGCCGTGGGCCAGGCGCTCGACGCCACGCTGGGCGCGGGGACCTACCGCGTCCTCCGCACCGAGGCCGTCGGGCCCAAGGTCGGGGGCGAGCTGCGGGAGCAGGCGGTCTTCGCCATCCTGATGTCCTTCATCGCGGTCCTCGCCTACCTCGCGTACCGCTTCGAGTGGCGCTTCGGCGTCGCGGCCATCGTCGCCACGGCGCACGACGTCATCGCCGCGATCGCCTTCATCGGGCTGGCACGGCTCGAGGTCAGCCTCTTCGTCGTGGCCGGCCTGCTCACGATCGTCGGCTACTCGCTGAACGACACGATCGTGATCTTCGACCGCATCCGGGAGAACCTGCACCGCCGCAAGCGGGAAGGGTTCGAGAGCATCCTCAACCGCTCCATCAACGAGACGCTGCCCCGCACCTTCTTCACCGGGACCGACGGCGCTCGGCAGCCTCGCTCGCGCTCAGCGTGCTCGGCGGCGACGTGGTCCGGCCCTTCGCGCTGCTGATGCTGTTCGGCGTCGTGGTCGGCACCTTCTCGTCCATCTACATCGCGTCGCCGGTCCTGCTCTGGATCGAGACCCGCTGGCCCGGCCCCGATGCCCGCGGGCATCTCGGCCCCAAGGCGAGCGCCGCGCCGACCGGCGGGAGCCGGAAGCCGCAGCCGGTGGGGTAGGGGAGCGGAGTACGCTAGCGCAACGCAGCGATGTCATCCTGAGCGCAGCGACGGAGGCCATGCCGGCCTCCGCTCCTTCGCTTCGCTCAGGATGACATTGTCTTTTCACTCTCCCCAGCGGCCATGCTCGTCGACACCCACTGCCACCTCGCCGACCCCGCCTACGACGCCGACCGCGCCGAGGTGCTCGCGCGCGCCTGGGCGTCGGGTGTGGGCCACGTGGTGGTGATCGGGGAGTCGCCGTCCGCCGCCGACCGCGCGCTCGCCCTGGTGGACGCGGACGCCCGTCTCTCCACTACGGCCGGCATCCATCCCCACGACGCCTCGACCTGGACCCCGGAATCCGCCGCGTGGCTGCGGGAGCGGCTGCGCCATCCCCGCGTCGTCGCCGCGGGCGAGATGGGCCTCGACTACCACTACGATCATTCACCCCGCGACCGCCAGCGCGCCGCCTTCGAGGCCCAGCTCGCCCTGGCGGGGGAGGCGGGCAAGCCGGCGGTGATCCACGCGCGCGAGGCGGACGACGACGTGGCGGCCGTTCTCCGGAGCCAGCCGGGCGTCACCGCCATCCTCCACTCGTTCAGCAGCGGGCCCGGGCTCTTGCGAGCGGGGCTGGTCCTCAAGCACTATGTGTCGTTCAGCGGGATGGTGACCTTCAGGAACTGGGCGCTCGACCAGGCCATCCACGAGACGCCGCTCGACCGGCTGCTCCTGGAGACCGACGGCCCCTATCTCGCGCCCGTTCCCCATCGCGGCAAGCGCAACGAGCCCGCCTTCGTGCGCCAGGTGGCCGAGCGGATCGCGGCGGTGCGGGGCCTCGAGCCCGACGAGCTGTTCGCGCGCACCACGGAGAACGCCGCCCGCGTGTTCGGCCTTCATTTCCCAGGATCGGAGAATCTCGCCTCGTGACCGTGCCGTCCGATATCGCCATCGCCCAGGCCGCCAAGCTGCGCCCCATCGCGGACGTCGCCGGCGAGCTCGGCCTCGGCCCCGACGAGATCCTTCCCTACGGCCGGTACAAGGCGAAGATCAGCGCGGAGGCCATCGCCAAGCGGAAGCCGACGGGCCGCCTCGTGCTCGTCACCGGCATCAATCCCACGCCCGCGGGCGAAGGGAAGAGCACCGTCACGGTCGGCGTGAGCCAGGCGTTTCGCCGCCTCGGCAAGAAGGTGGTGGTCTGCATCCGGGAGCCGAGTCTCGGCCCGGTGTTCGGGGTGAAGGGCGGGGCGGCGGGCGGCGGCTACGCCCAGGTCGTGCCGATGGACGAGATCAATCTCCACTTCACCGGGGACTTCCACGCCATCACGTCGGCCCACAACCTGCTCTCCGCGATGCTGGACAACCATCTGCACCAGGGGAACGCGCTGGGCATCGACCCGCGGCGGATCACCTGGCCGCGCACGATGGACATGAACGACCGGTCGCTCCGCTCGATGGTGATCAGCCTGGGCGGGATCAATGCCGGCCCCGTGCGGGAAGAGCGGTTCGTGATCGTGCCGGGCAGCGAGATCATGGCGATCCTTGCCCTGGCGACGGATCTCCAGGATCTCGAGGCACGCCTCGGCCGGATCATCGTGGGGCTCACTCGCGACCGCAAACCGGTCACGGCCGCCGAGCTCAAGGCGTCGGGGGCGATGACGCTGCTGCTCAAGGACGCGATCCTCCCCAACCTGGTGCAGACGCTGGAGGGCGGGCCGGCGCTGGTGCACTGCGGCCCGTTCGGCAACATCGCCCACGGCTGCAACTCGATCGTCGCCACGCGTCTCGGGCTGTCGCTCGGCGAGGTGGTGCTGACCGAGGCCGGCTTCGGCGCCGATCTCGGCGCGGAGAAGTTCTTCGACATCAAGGCGCGCTTCGGCGGGCTCAACCCCGAGGCCGCGATCCTGGTGGCCACCGTCCGGGCGCTCAAGATGAACGGCGGGGTCAAGAAGGACGCCCTCGGCAAGGAAGACGTGGCCGCCCTCAAGAAGGGGCTCGTCAACCTCGAGGCGCACGTGAAGAACGTGCAGAAGTTCGGGGTCCCGGTCGTGGTCGCGCTGAACCGGTTCACCTCCGACAGCGATGAGGAGCTGAAGACGGTGCTCGATGCCGCCAAGGGCTGGGGTGCGCGGGCCGCGCTGAGCGAAGTGTGGGCCAAGGGCGGCGAGGGTGGGGAGGCGGTCGCGCGCGAGGTGCTGGCCGTGCTCGACGAGAAGAAAGGCAGCTTCAAGCCGCTCTACGACGCCAAGCGGCCGATCAAGGAGAAGATCGAGACCATCGCGCGCGAGATCTACGGCGCCGGCGGCGTGGACTACTCCGCCGCGGCCGAGAAGAACATCGCCCAGTGCGAGGCGATGGGGCTGGCGGAAACGCCGATCTGCATCGCCAAGACGCAATACTCGTTCTCCGACGATCCCACCAAGCTCGGGCGCCCGACGGGGTTCCGGCTGACCATCCGGGACGTCTACCCGTCCGCCGGCGCCGGCTTCGTGGTCGCGCTCGCCGGTGACATCATGACCATGCCGGGCCTCCCCAAGGTCCCGGCCGCCGAGTCCATCCGCGTGCTTCCCGACGGAACTATCGAGGGCCTGTTCTGATGCCCAGCGCCACCGTTTCGACGCCCGGCGCGCCCCGCGCCATCGGGCCCTACAGCCAGGCCATCAAGGCCAACGGCTTCCTCTTCACCGCCGGCCAGGTGGGATTCGATCCCGAGAGTGGTGAGCTGGTGGACGGCGGCATCGCGGAGCAGACGCTGCGGGTGCTCCAGAACCTGCGCGCCATCCTGAAGGCGGGCGGCAGCGATCTCACCGCCGTCGTGAAGACCACGGTCTTCCTGGTGGACATGGCCGACTTCGCGCTGATGAATGAGGTCTACGCGGAGTTCTTCGGCGACCACCGGCCGGCCCGCTCCACCGTGGCGGTGGCGGCGCTGCCACGCGGCGCACGGGTCGAGATCGACGCGATTGCGATGGTCTCGTGATTCCTGGCTGGTGCCGGCAGAACGGCATGGTTTTGCTGCAGTTACATATGTGAGTGAATCCGACAACCGACCTCTTGACGGCGTAAAGATCCGCCGGGATATTGGTCTCGAAGTGGTGACAGGTTAGCGACCATTGCGGTGCTGACCCAGGGGCGTGCCCGCGCCTCTTGTGAGACTTCCTGCGAGAGAATCCATGAACCGCGCCATCTCCGTGGAGGGTGGCCGCTTGGTTGTTTGAGGCTCCGGCGCGCCAGCCGGGGCTTTTGCGTGCTCATCGAAAGGATTCACCCATCATGAAACTGCTCACGTTTGGCACGGCCCTCGTCGTGGCGGCAGCCGGGTTCGCCCCACTCCAGGCACAGCAGTCCGGCACCATCCGCGGGCTGGTGACCGATGAGGCATCCCAGGCACCGCTCCGGGGCGTGGTGGTCCGATTCGGGAAGCAGGCGGCCGAGTCCCGGGACGATGGCCGCTACGTCCTCACCGACGTGCCCGCCGGCTCGGATTCCCTCAGGGTAGCGATGATCGGCTACGCTCCGACCGCCCGTCCAGTCACGGTGTCGGCCGGCGAAACCGTAGAGATGGACGTCGCGCTCGCGCCCCAGGCCGTCAACCTCGCGGAGCTCGTGGTGGTGGGATACGGCGAGCAGCGCCAGGGCAACGTCACCGGCGCGCTGACCAACGTGACCTCCCAGGAGTTCAACAAGGGCCGCGTCGTCACCCCCACCGAGCTGATCCAGAACAAGGTGGCGGGCGTGCAAGTAGTCGAGAGCACCGAGCCCGGCGGGAAGACTTCCATCCGGATCCGCGGAGGGACCTCGACCACCGCCAGTAACGAGCCGCTCTATGTGGTCGACGGGCAGCCGCTGGGCACCGATGCGGGGGGTGGGGTGAGCTCCGGGCGGGACCCGCTCAACTTCATCAACCCCGATGACATCGCCAGCATGACCGTGCTGCGCGATGCAGGCGCCGCGGCCATCTACGGCACCAACGCGGCCAACGGCGTGATCCTGATCACGACCAAGCGCGGGCAGTCCGGCCAACCGATGAAGCTGGAGTACACCGGATCGCTCTCGGCCTCCAGCATTACCCGTACGCCGAGCATGCTCAGCGCGCAGCAATTCCGCGCGGCCGTCGAGGAATTCGCGCCAGGGAGCCTCGCTCAGCTGCAGAGCGAGAACACCGATTGGTATGGCGCCATCGATCGGACCGGTTTCGGTCAGGAGCACAACGTGGCGCTGTCGGGCGGCGGCGCGTCGAACGACTATCGCGTGTCGTTCAACTTCCTGGACCAGCGGGGCCTCATTCAAGAGAACAGCGCCCGGCGGATGGGGCTGGGTGTCAACTTCAATCAGCGCCTCGCCGAGGACCGGCTCAATCTGCGCTTCAGCGTGAGGGGTTCACGGTCCGACGACCACTTCACGCCGCTCGGCGTGCTCTCCAACGCCACGCAGTACGGCCCGACCCAGCCGATCACCGACGGGGCCAGCCCGACCGGGTTCTACGAGTGGCCCAACAACAGCTCCACTTCGGCCGACAATCCGGTGGCGATCCTTGAATCTGGCCGAGGAGAAGGCCCAGACCTACCGCGCGATCGGGAATCTGCAGACCGAGTACCGGCTGCCATGGGTGGACGGCCTCCGGGCCAATGTGACGCTCGGCTTCGACGCGAGCGACGGCGTGCGGCGGAACTTCCTGCCCAGCGTCCTGCACCGTGAAACCGCCACCGGTAGAGGCGGCCAGCAGACGCGCTACAATCCGCAGCAGACCAGCACGTTGCTCGAGACCTACCTCAACTACACCACGCCGCGTCCCGTCGGCCCGGGCATTCTCGATCTGACCGGCGGCTACTCCTGGACCAAGACCCACACCGACTCGATCTACTACGAGGGCAACGGTCTCTCCAGCGACGAGGGCGGCACCGACGAGATCGTGCGGCGCGTCGAACGTGACGACCATCGAGTACGAGCAGCAGAGCAAGCTGATCTCCTTCTTCGGCCGGCTCAACTACAACATCAACGACAAATACATTTTCGCCGCCACACTGCGGCACGATGGCTCGTCGCGGTTCGGGGGTGAGAACGACTTCGGCACCTTCCCGTCGCTGTCCGCCGCCTGGCGGCTCTCACAGGAGCCGTTCTTCCGGGGCGTGGGTGGGCTCTCCGACCTCAAGCTGCGCGCGTCCTGGGCGAAGACCGGCAACCAGTCCTTCGGGAACTACCTGTTCCTCTCGTCCTACCAGGGCAGCAACACCGGGGCCACGTATCAGTTCGGCGATACCGTCTTCACGACCAACCGTCCCAGCGCCGTGGACCCGGACATCAAGTGGGAGCAGACCCGGGCCGTCAATGTCGGCCTGGACTTCGGGTTCGCCAACCAGCGGATCACCGGTGCGATCGACTACTACGACAAGCTGACCTCCGACCTGCTCTTCACCGTGCCGGTCGCGGCCTTCAGCAACCTGTCGAACTTCCTCACCACCAACATCGGCAGCATGCGGAACTACGGCGTCGAGCTCAGCCTCGGCGCACGGATCCTGGATGGCGGGGAGCGGGGCCTGAGCTGGCAGGCGGACTTTACCGCCGCGCGCAACAAGAACAACCTCAGGAGCATCACGCCCTTCGGCGGATCGGCGCTCAGCATTCTGGTCGGCGAGGTCTCCGGTGGCGTGGGCACCAGGATCCAGGTCCTCACCCCGGACCACCCGGTCAACTCGTTCTACGTGTACGAGCACATCCGGGAAAACGGGCAGCCGATCTATCGCGATGTCGATGGGGATAGCGACATCGACAACGACGACCTGTACGTGGACCAGAACGGGGACGGCATCATCAACCAGTCCGATCTCCGGCCGTTCCACGACCCGTCGCCGAAGTGGATCCTGGGCCATTCCTCCTACTTCGCCTGGGGCAAGATGGACTTCGGCTTTACGCTCCGGTCGTATCTCGGCAACTACGCCTACAACAACGTGGCGTCGACCAACGGCAACTACCGCGAGCTCACCGCGGGAAGCTCGCCCTACAATCTCCACGAGTCCGTCCTCGAGACTCAGTTCGCGACCCAGCAGCTGCAGTCCGACTTCTACGTACAGAACGCCTCGTTCCTGCGCATGGACAACATGACGCTCGGTTATACGTTCAACATGCGTGGTCAGGCGGCGCGGGTCTTCGGAACAGTCCAGAACCTGTTCACCATCACGGGTTACGACGGCGTGGATCCGGCTGCCAACATCGTGCCGCCCAATGCCCAGAACACCTCGACGGTGAACGGGATCGACAACAACATCTATCCGCGCTCCCGGACGTTCAGCGCCGGCCTGAGCCTGACGCTGTAAGCCATGACTACCGGACTACGACACCCGAGAAGGGACCGAGCCATGAATTGGAATCCGCGTCGTGCGCTTCTAGTCGTCACTCTGCTGATGGCGGGAGCCGGCGCCTGCACCGATACGACGGAGCTGCCGACCAGCACGACTACCGATGTCACCTATTTTGACGACCCCGCCTCCTACCGAGCCTTTCTGGCGAAGATCTACGCCGGCCTCGCCACGAGCGGGCAGCGGGGGCCGGCGGGAGACGGGGATATCAGGGGAATCGACGAGGGGTTCTCCCAGTATCTGCGTCTCTACTGGAAGATGCAGGAGCTCCCGAGCGACGAAGCGGTGATCGCATGGGGCGATGTCGGGATCCCCGAGATGAACACGCAGCAGTGGGCCTCATCCAACCCGTTCGTCGTCGCCATGTACTACCGGGTCGCCTTCCAGGTCAGCATGGCGAACGAGTTTCTCCGGCAGACCACCGAGGCCAAGCTGGCGGAAAGAAATGTCTCGCCGGATCTCGCGGCCGACATCCAGATCTTCCGCGGGGAAGCCAGATTCCTTCGGGCCCTCAGCTACTGGCACGGAATCGACCTCTTCGGCAACATCCCGCTGGTCACCGAAGAAGACCCGGTCGGGGGGGCGGAGCCGCCGCTTCAGAGCACGCGCCAGGAGATCTTCGATTTTCTGGTGAGCGAGCTGACCGCCATTCAGACCGATCTGCTCCCGGCCGCCGGCCCGCCAACCTACGGCCGCGCCACCCGGGAAGCCGCGATCATGCTCCTGGCCAAGCTGTACCTGAATGCAGGGGTGTATACCGGCACGCCGCAGTACGCCCAGGCACTGGCCGCGGCCGAGCAGGTGATTGCGGGCCCGTTCACGCTCGATCCCAGCTATCGCCACCTGTTCCAGGCGGACAATCATACCTCGCCCGAGATCATCTTCCCCATCGTTCAGGATGGCAAGCGGACCCAGAGCTTCGGGGGCACGACATTCCTGGTGCACGCCTCGTGCGGTGGCTCCATGGTTCCCGGCGACCAGGGCGTCGGCGGATGCTGGTTCGGCCTGCGCCTCAAGCCGGAGGCGTACAGATTGTTGGTCCCGCTGGCCGGCCTGCCTGACCCCAGGGGTTCGTTCCTCTATACCACCGACCAGACGGTGGACGTCGCCAGCATCAGCAATTTCAACAACGGCGTGGCGGCTCCCAAGTTCACCAACAAGACGAGCACCGGAGCCAACGGCTCCGACCTCGAGTTCCCCGACACGGACTTCCCGCTGTTCCGGCTGGCTGACGCTTACCTCATCTACGCCGAGGCCCACTTGCGTGGGGGCGGCGGTGACAGAGCCCAGGCCCTGGCATACGTGAATGCTCTCCGGGAGCGCGCCGCCGGCGACGCCAGCTGCAACATCACTGGATGCAGAACTCTCGGAGGAATTCATCCTGGACGAACGCGGTCGGGAGCTGCTTTGGGAGGCCCAGCGCCGGACCGACCTGGTACGGTTTGGCTTGTTCAGCGGCGGCGGCTACATCTGGCAGTGGAAGGGTGGGGTGCAGGCCGGCCGTGCCACACCCGCTCACCTGGACCTGTATCCGCTGCCGGCGTCCGAGCTCACCACCAACCCGAACCTGACGCAGAACCCAGGGTACTGAGCGGGCGTCATCGAATTGATTCTGTTGTCGTCCTGAAGGCGGTGAAGGGGGCCGGCATCACTCGGCCCCCTTCACTGCATCTGCCGGAGTCCGCACATGCGCAACCGACTCTCCTGCACCTTGCTGGTGGCAGCACTGCTCGTGGCCGCACGGCCGGTGGCCGGGCAGGCACCGGCGCTCCCGCTGGCTCCCGATACCTCCTGGGTGGCGCGCTCTGCCTTGTACGAGGTCTTCGTCCGGGACTTCTCGCCCGCCGGGACCTTCCGTGGCGTGATCGACGGCCTGGACCGGATCCAGGCTTCCGGCGCCGACGTGCTCTGGCTGATGCCGATCCATCCGATCGGCGCCAAGAACCGGAAGGGCACCTTCGGGTCGCCCTACGCCGTGCGCGACTACCGCGCGGTCAATCCCGACTATGGCACCGAGGCGGACTTCCGGGCCCTGGTCGAGGCGGTGCACGCGCGGGGGATGAAGCTCATCCTCGACTGGGTGCCCAACCACACCGCGCCCGATCATGCCTGGATCCGCCAGCACCCCGACTGGTATGTCCGGGACGAGCTCGGCCAGCCGAGCGTCCCGCGGGACGAGAAGGGCAAGCTGACCGATTGGGCCGACGTGGCGCAGCTCGACTACGGCAATCCCGAGTTCCGGCGCGAGATGATCGCGACCATGCGCTGGTGGCTCGAGGAGCTCGGCATCGACGGTTTCCGGATGGACGTAGCCGGCTTCATTCCCCTCGACTTCTGGCGGGAGGCGACCCCCGCGCTGCGCGCCGCGGTCCGCCGCCCGATTCTGCTGCTCGCGGAATGGGGCGACCTGGAGATGCACCGCGTGGGATTCGACCTCACCTATGGCTGGGACGGCTACAAGCGCCTCAAGGCGGTGTGGGGCGGGGAACCGGCATCCTCGTTCGTGCAGGCGGAGCTGGAGGACATCCGCGCCATGCCGGCCGGCGGCGGCCGGATGCGGTTCACCACCAACCACGACGAGACCGCCTGGGATGCGCCGCCGCTGAGCCTGTTCGGCGGGGGCCCGGGCGCGCGGGCCGCCTTCGTCGCCATGGCGCTGCTGCCGGGACGGCCGCTGCTCTACAACGGCCAGGAGATCGAGGACCCGAAGAAGCTGAGGCTCTTCGAGCGGGATCCGATCGCCTGGGACCGGCCCGGAGGAAAGCAGGCGCGGGAGTTCTATCAGAGCGTGGTGAAGCTGGCCCGGTCCGAACCCGGATTCATCGCGAGGGAGCTCGCACCGGTGGTCACCAGTGCGCCGAATGACGTCATCGCCTACCGGCGCGGCGACTTGGTGGTCCTGGTGAACGCCCGAGCCAAGGCGGTGCGCGTCGTCGTCAAAGGCGACCAGGTTGCCGGGGCGCGCGACCTGTTGTTGAACCAGGTGCAGCCCGGCGAAACCATCGAGCTGCCGGGTTACGGGTTCAAGGTGCTGAAGTCGCCCAAGCCGTGAAGCTCGTCCTTCTCCTGGTGTGCCTCTCGGCCGTCGCCCAGGCCCAGCGCGCGCCTCGTCCTGCGGACCGGAACGTCTACCTCGACCGGCAGGGCGTCGTCCGCTGGTCGGACACCCGTCAGGAAGTCACGCTGTTCGGCGCCAACTACGTCCTGCCCACCGCCTCGGACTATCCGCGCCGCCGGCTACCTTGGCGCCGACCGAAAGCGGATGATCGATGAAGACATGGCCCACTTCGCCCGGATGGGCTGGGACGGGCTGCGGCTCACGTTCTGGGGCGACTGGGAGGCCTCGGACAGCGCCGGCAACCTCATCGCCAACGAGCATCTCGATCTTCAGGACTACCTGATCGCCCGCGCCCGCGAGCGCGGGATCTACCTGCTCTTCAGTCCGATCCAGCTCTACGGCTCCAACTGGCCCGACGCGCTGCACGACACCACCGCGCCGGGATTCGGGCGCCATTTCGGCAAGGCGCGGATGGGTACCGACCCGGCGGCTCGAGCGGCGCAGGTCAACTACCTGCGCCAGATCCTGGAGCACGTGAATCCGTACACCGGCGTCGCGCTCAAGGACGAGCCGGCCATTCTGTTCGTCGAGCTGGTGAACGAGCCCTGGCATCACCCCGAAGATCTCGAAGGCTCGGTCCGCTACATCGATGCGCTGACCGCCGCGGTCCGCAGCACGGGGTGCCGCAAACTGGTGTTCTACAACGTGAGCCAGGACTTCGCCATCGGTGAGGCGATCCGGCGCTCGCGCGCGCAAGGCGTGACGTTCGGCTGGTATCCCACGGGGTTGAACTCGGGCCGCGAGCTGGAAGGGAACTACCTGCGCGGCGTGGATGCCTTCCCCGACATGCAGCGCCCGGAGCTCGCCCGGCTTCCCCGGATCGTGTACGAGTTCGACGCGCCCGACCTGCGTAATGCCACGATGTATCCCGCGATGGCCCGGACCTTCCGCTCGGTCGGTGCGCAGTTCGCCGCCATGTTCTCCTATGACATGCTCCGCACCGCCTCGCGGAATCTCGGCTGGCAGACCCACTACCTGAACCTGGTGTACACGCCGCGCAAGGCGATGAGCGCGATCATCGCGGCGGAGGCCATGCGCAGGCTGCCGCGGATGAAATCGTATGGCGCTTATCCCGGGAACTCGCGATTCGGCGATTTCCGGGTCTCCGCCGAGGATGACCTGGCGGAGCTCGTCGCTCCGCGATGCTTTCCTCTACGCCGGCTCGACCACATCGAGCCCTCCCGATGTGGCGGCGCTCCGGCGAATCGCGGGCTACGGCTCCTCGCCCGTGGTCGCCTATGAAGGCGGAGGGACCTACTTCCTCGATCGGGTCCGCCCCGGCCTGTGGCGGCTCGAGGTTTATCCCGACGCCGTGCCGGTCCGCGATCCGTTCGAGCCGCCCAGCCCCGAGAAGATCGTCACCCGCGCCATCACCCGTGCCTGGCCGATGACGATCCGGCTGCCGGATCTGGGGGAGTCATTCACCATTCAGCCGCTCGCCGCGGGGAACCCGAGCACAGTGCAAGCCGTGAGTGGGCGCGCGACGGTGGCGCCCGGCGTGTACGTGCTCAGCGTAGCCGGACCGGTGGACCCGGCCACGCTCCCGGCCTGGCTCGGGCATCTTCGGTTCGCCGAGTATCACGTTCCACCCGCCGACTCGGTGCCGCTCTCGGTGGTGCCGCTGTTTGCGACATCGGTTCCCGCCGGTGGGGACGCCGAGCTCCGTGCCCGCGTGGTGGACGAAACACCGCCCGACTCCGCGGTCCTGTATCTCCGGCCGCGTGCGGGCTCGTCCTATCGCGGCTATCGGATGCGCCCGGCCGGCGGGTACGACTTCGCGGCTCCGGTCCCGGGAGCGGATCTATCCGAAGGACCCCACGACCTGCTGATCAGGATCTTTCGAGGCGACACCGGTCTGACGTTTCCCGGTGGCCGGCCTCAGCGCCCGGACGCCTGGAACCAGTACCACCGCGAGGCATGGAGCCTCGACGTGGTGTCTCCCGGTTCTCCCATCCGGCTCTTCGATCCGGCCTCGGACGCCGAGCGTCTGGCCTTCACCCGGATCGGCGACGCCGGGCGGCGGGGACTCTTCCGGGTGGGGATCTCCCGCCTGACCGGGCGACCCGTCTTTCACTTCCCGCTGCCGGTCGATTCCGCTGGATGGAGTCCGCCGGACTACGCCGCCTCGCTCGTGGTGGCGAGCCGTGTGCGGCCCAAGGCCGGAGACCTGGGCAGCGCGCCGGCGGTGCGACTGCGTCTCCGCGGGTTGGGCCCGCGGCAGATCCTGCATCTCACGCTGATGGAGGACGACGGGACGAGCTGGGCCGCCAGTGTTCAGGTGGACAGCGTCTGGCGCGAGCGGTCGCTACCGATTGGGGACTTCACTGCGGCGCGAGGCGTGCTGTTGCCGCAGGGATTCCCCGGGCGAGTGGAACTACTGGGTCAGCGCCGCGAAGGGTCGCGGCGGAGCGGGGGACGGACCTCGGCTCGACCATCTGGAGCGGCTGCAGCTCTCGCTGCGGCGAAGCGATGCCGGCCGGCGTGAAGCCGGGCTCGTACGGCGTCGAGGTCGAAGAGGTGGTCCTGGAACCGGGTCCTTGAGAGCCTAGGGCCGCTGGATGACGGTGCTGCTGAAGAGCTGCTGTGAGATGATGAAGTCGACCACCGATCCCGGCGCGAGCAGGAGAGAACCGGAGCGGAACGGCCGTCCGGTCTCGGTCGGACGGGCCTCGAGACTCACCGAGCCGCTGCCGAGCAGATTCTGTGGGATGTAGAAGGTGCCGTCCATTCCCGGATCGACCACGCCCAGACGATGGAAGCTGCCCGCCCCGACCACATAGACGTCCATCGGAAGAGCATGCTGGTTTCTGACCTCGACCGTCACCCGGCGATTGTCCGGTTCGACATTCCCGGCGGAGGGCGAGCATGCCGGCAGTGTGATGAGCAGACCGGCGATGAGAACGTTCAATCCGCGAGACACGTGGCCTCCAGTGCACGACGGAGCAGCATGCTGGTGGATCCAGCGGTTGGCCGCCTCCTTCAAGTATGCCGGCTGCTCCAGCCGGCCGCCAGCCTGATGTGGTGATTCGATTACCGACGGACGGAGCACATGAAGCGTAGAGCGTTCGTGCAGGGTATGACGGCGGCGGGGGCCGCGACCGCGGTCGGCGCGCCGCCGTGGCCCGCACAGTGGAGCGAGCCCGCGGGCCGCCGGTCTCTCCGGCTCGATGGCGGCTGGCGCTTCCACCGCGGCGATGTTGCCGGCTGCCGAGCGGCCCGACCTGGACGACTCCGGTTGGCAGGCGGTCACGCTGCCCCACGCCGCGGTCATCGAGCCGCTGGTGCCGACGCCCCAGTGGCAGGGAATCTGCTGGTATCGCCGCCGTCTCCGGGTGGATCCGACGGCCGGCCCCTGCGTGCTGCTGCGGTTCGAGGGCGCGATGAACGTGGCCGATGTCTGGCTCGACGGCCGGCGCGTCGGCGGTCACCTGGGAGGGTACCTCCCCTTCGTCCTCGACATCAGCCGAGCACGTCCAACCCGGGCGGGACCACTCGCTCGCGGTGAGGCTCGACAACCGGGACAACCCGATCACCGGTCCGAAGCCGCTCGCCCAGCTCGACTTCAATCTGTACCACGGTCTCTACCGGTCGGTTGTTCTCGTTCAGAAGGACCGCCTGCACTTCACCGATCCGCTCTTGGCGGACCGGCCCGCGGGGGGCGGCGTCTTCGTCACCTATCCCGAAGTGTCTCGCGAACGGGCCCGGGTTCGCGTCCAGACGCACGTCGCCAACCGGTACGACGGTCCGCGCGACGTTCAGGTCAGGGTGACGCTCCGCTCACGCCGTCGGGCGACGTCGCCGCGGCTGCGACGTCGGCGCCGGTGGCGCTTGGACCGGGGGCGGACGCGGACGTCGTCCAGGACCTCGAGGTGAACGCCCCGCTGCTGTGGAGTCCCGCGTCGCCGGCGCTCTACCGGCTCGACTGCGAGCTGCTCGCCGGCGGTCGAGCCGTCGATGCGGAGCGCGTGCGCGTCGGCATCCGGCGGATCGCGATCGGCGAGGACGGCTTCCGGATCAACGGCGAGCGGATGTACCTCCGTGGCGCCAACCGTCACCAGGAACATCCCTACATCGGCTACGCGGTTTCCGACGCCGCCCAGTATCGGGACGCGCGCCGGATCAAGGAGGCCGGCTTCGACTACGTCCGGCTGTCGCACTATCCCCAGTCGCCGGCCTTCATGGATGCCTGCGACGAGCTGGGGCTGGTCGTCATGAACTGCATCCCCGGGTGGCAGTTCTTCAACCCGGATCCCGCGTTCGTCGAGCTGCAATACCGGAACTGCCGGGACCTGATCCGGCGGGACCGCAACCACCCGTGCGTCGTACTCTGGGAGGTCTCCCTCAACGAGTCGGGGATGACACCCGAGTTCGTGGCGCGCACCCATGCCATCGCGCACGAGGAGTATCCCGGCGATCAGTGCTTCACCGCCGGGTGGATGCCGGGCTACGACGTCTTCCTCGACGCCCGGCAGCACGGCGGCTGCCGAAGCGGCAAGCACCGGCCCTGCCTCGTGAGCGAGTACGGCGACTGGGAGTACTACGCCATGAACGCGGGCCTCGACCAGGGTGCCTGGCGCGACCTCTCGCCGGCGGAGAGCAACAGCCGGCAGCTCCGCTGGCAGGGCGAGCGCGCGCTGCTTCAGCAGGCCACCAACTTCCAGGAAGCCCACAACGACAATCAGGCCACGATCGCGTTCGGCGATGGGCTCTGGGTGATGTTCGACTACATGCGGGGCTACTCGCCGGACGTCGAGGCCTCGGGATGCATGGACATCTTCCGGCTGCCCAAGTTCTCCTACCACTTCTTCCGCAGTCAGCGGCCGGCCGCGTCGGGGCCCGTGATCTTCATCGCGAGCCACTGGGCGCCCGGTTCGAGCACCGACGTGCGCGTGTTCAGCAACTGTGACGAAGTGGAGCTGAGCCTCGACGGGCGAGTCGCTGGAGCGGCGGAAGCCGGATCAGGACCGCATGAGCACCCGGCTCGCGCACCCGCCGTTCACCTTCCGGCTCGGCGAGTTTCGGCCGGGCACCCTGGAGGCGGTGGGGTACGTCGCGGGGCGTCGCGTCGCCAGGCACAGCGTGAGCACGGCGGGCGCGGTCGCCCGGCTGGCGCTCTCCGTGGATGTCTCGGGGCGGCCGCGCGACCGGCACCGCAAGGACGTCCTGTTCTGCCACGCCTCGCTCCTGGATGCGCGAGGCACGCTGGTGACCGATGCCTGGGAGAACGTCGCCTTCGGCGCCACCGGCGGCGCCCGACTGCTCGGCGCCAACCCCTACGCCACCGAGGCCGGCATCGCGAGCATCCTGGTCGAGACCGACCCGGGCCTGCGCTCGGCGAGCGTCCACGCCATCGCGCTGGTGCCCGGCGGGGGCTCGCCGCGGATGCTGGATGCGTCGCTGGGGCTGGAGGGACGGGCGCCGCGGCATCAGGCGCGGCGGACGGCGGCGGGAGCGGAGCTGCTGGTGAAGGGGAAGGTGGTCGCGGAGCTGGCGGCGGAGGCGCCGAAGTTCCGGATGCCGGCGAGCGCGCCGCCGGAGAAGCGGGATGCGTTCGAGCGGTAGGGTTTCTGGAGCATGACCTCATCCCGAGCGAAGGCGAGGGATCTTGCCCGGGCATGCTTCGAGCTATGGCCGGACAAGGTCCCTCGCTATCGCTCGGGATGACAGGTGCTGTCGGCCGGTCCCTAGCTCGCCTTTCCTCCCCCCCGCATCGCGAGCCCCAGCATCGTCAGCCCGAACACGACCAGCACCACCCCCCACCAGAGGTTGACGTTCACCCCGAGCGACCGCTCGTAGATCGCCGTGTCGCTCACCAGCCCGAAGACGACCAGCAGAAGGCCGATGATCGAGAACATCAGCCCGATCGGAAGCCGCAGGTCGAGTTTCATGGCCGGATCACCAGAAGAGGATGTTGAGCACGAGGGTCATGCCGAGCACCACGACGCCGAGCGCGGCGGGGCGCTTGTACCACACCAGCTCGTCGTCGGTGATGCGCGGCGTCAGCGAGTACACCAGCCCCGTCAGCTCCTCGTCGCTCTTGTTCCGTGCCGTGACGAGCGAGATCACGATGGTCGCCACGAAGCAGACGGTCCAGGCGACGATCGCGGTCCAGAAGTTCTGCGCCATCTCGCTGGGGTACGTGTGCAGCACGCTGCCGAGGAACCCGCCCTTGATCCCCGGCATCGCTTCCCCCGGCAGGGTGAGGCCGTGGTGGAGCGCGGCGGCCATGGTGCCGAGGAGCAGCCCGAAGAAGGCGCCGTGGCCCGTCGTCCGGCGCCAGAACATTCCCAGCAGGAAGGTCGCGAACAGCGGCGCGTTCACGAACGCGAACACCAGCTGGAGCATGTCCATGATGTTGTTGAACCGCGTCGCGGCGTAGGCGGCCGCCACGCTGGCCGCGATGCCGAACACCGTGGCCGCGTGGCCCATCTTGAGGTAGTGGCGGTCGGTCTGGCCGGACTTGATGTACGACTGGTAGATGTCGTACGTCCACACGGTGTTGAACGCCGTCACGTTGCCCGCCATCCCCGACATGAACGACGCCATGAGCGCCGTCAGCCCCAGCCCGAGCAGGCCCGGTGGGCAGGTAGTGCGCCAGCAGCATCGGGACGGCGAGGTTGTAGTTGGGGGTGCCGTCGGCGCCCAGCGGCAGGAAGCCGCCGCGTCTCCTGGTGCAAGGCGATGGCGATCATGCCGGGCAGGATGACGAGGGCGGGGAAGAGCATCTTGGGAATGGCGGCGAGCACCGGCGTGCGTCGCGCGGCGTTCATGGACTCGGCCGCCATCGCCCGCTGCACCACGAGGAAGTCGGTGCACCAGTAGCCGAACGACAGCACGAAGCCGAGGCCCATCACCATGCCGAACCACTCGACGCCCATCGGATTCGACGCCGGACGACCCCAGGTGCCGCCACGACTCCGACCAGGCACCTTCCGGGTACCCGCCGGCGGTCGCCACCGGCACCAGGCGCTCCGAGAGACCCGACCACCCGCCGAGGTCGCTGAGCCCGAGCAGCACCAGCGGGAGGAAGCCGAGCACGATCAGGAAGAACTGCAGCACCTCGTTGTAGATCGCCGAGGTGAGGCCGCCGAGGAAGATGTACACCAGCACGATCACGCGCGGAGACCACCACGCTCAGGTGGAAGTTCCAGCCGAGCACCAGCTCGAGCAGCTTGGCGAGGGCGTACATCGAGATGCCGGAGGAGAAGATCGTCATGCCGGCGAAGGTGATCGCGTTGAACGCCCGGGTCTTCTCGTCGAACCGGAGCCTGAGATACTCCGGCACCGACCGGGCCCGCGATCCGTAGTAGAACGGCATCATGAAGACGCCGACGAACACCATCGCCGGGATGGCGCCGATCCAGTAGAAGTGGCTCGTCATGATGCCGTACTTGGCGCCCGACGCGGCCATGCCGATCACTTCCTGGGCGCCGAGGTTGGCGGAGAGGAAGGCGAGCCCGGCGATCCAGGTGGGGATGGAGCGCCCGGAGAGGAAGAAGTCCTCGCTGCTGCGGACGTATCGGCGCAGTGCGAAGCCGATGCCGAGCACGAAGGCGAAGTAGACGATCAGGATGGCGTAATCGATTGCGCCGAGCTGAATCTGAGGCACGTTGGGGCTTCCGGAGAATGAACGCTACGCGGGATGGAAGGCCGGAGCTGCCCCGGTATGTTCGGGCCTGACGCGCCCGGGCGCAAGATCCGCTGGCCGAAGCTCCCCGGCGGCCTTACCTTCTCGCCGAGCCCGCCTGTCACCACGCAGTCGAATCCAACGGGATCCCATCATGCGCCGGCTTCCCGGCTTCTACATAGCTGGTCTGGCCGTTCTGCACGCGGCCGCGCCCCTGTCCCTCCCTGCCCAATCCCGGGTGTCCTCGCCCGACCGGCGCACCGAAGTCAGCGTCGAGGTGCGTGAGGGACGGCTCACCTACGCCGTCACCCGCGAGGGCCGGGCGCTGGTGCTCCCCTCGGTGCTCGGATTCGAGTTCCGCGGCGCCCCCACGCTGCGCGACGGTCTCCGGGTCGTGGACACCGCCCGGCAGACGCACGACGAATGGTGGACCCAGCCGTGGGGCGAGGTCGCCCGTGTGCGCGACTACCACAACGAGCTGGCCGTCACGGTCGAGGAGACCGCGGCGCCGCGCCGGCGGTTCACCCTCCGGGTGCGCGCCTTCGACGACGGCATCGGCTTCCGCTACGAGCTGCCGGAGCAGCCCGGTCTCGGCGCCTTCGAGATCAGCGATGAGCTGACCGAGTTTGCCCTGGCCGACAACGCCCGGACCTGGTGGATCCCGTCCAACTGGGCGCGGATGGACCGCTCGGAGATGCTGTACTCATCCGGTCCGGTGAGCGTCCTCGACAGCGTGCAGACGCCGCTGACCATGGAGATGCAGGACGGCCGGGCCTTCCTGGTGATCCACGAGGCCAACCTCGCGGACTACGCCCGGATGTTCCTCAAGAAGAGCGCGGGACGAGAACCGGACCCTGCGGGCCGCGCTCGCGCCGCTCGCGGGCGGGGTCAAGGTGCGGGGCCGCACGCCGTTCGTCACCCCGTGGCGGACGATCCAGATCGCCGACAAGGCCACCCAGCTGGCGCCTTCCGTGCTCGGACTCAACCTGAACCCGCCCAGCGCGCTCGCCAGTACCGAGTGGATCAAGCCGATGAAGTACGTCGGGATCTGGTGGGGCATGCACATCGGGACGATGACCTGGAGCTCGGGCCCCAAGCACGGCGCCACGACCGAGAACACCCGCCGGTACATCGACTTCGCGGCAGAGAACGGCTTCGGTGGCGTGCTGGTGGAGGGGTGGAACGTCGGCTGGGACGGCGACTGGATCAAGAATCGTGAGGCGTTCTCGTTCACGGAGGCGTATCCCGATTACGACCTGCCGGGGCTCGCGACATACGCCCGGGAGAAGAACGTCAAGCTGATCGTCCACAACGAGACGTCGGGCGGGATCCAGAACTACGAGCGCCAGCTCGACAGCGCGTTCGCGCTGTACCAGTCCCTCGGACTCGACGCGATCAAGTCCGGGTACGTCACCGACATGACCAGCGAGGGGCATTCGCACTACTCGCAGTTCATGGTGAGCCACTACCGGAAGGTCATCGAGGCGGCCGCGAAGCACGGCATCATGCTCGACGTGCACGAGCCGATGCACGACACCGGCGAGCGGCGGACCTGGCCCAACATGATGACCCGCGAGGGCTCGCGGGGGCAGGAGTACAACGCCTGGAGCGGCGACGGGGGCAACCCGCCCGAGCACGAGACCATCCTGTTCTTCACCCGGCTCCTGTCGGGGCCGATGGACTTCACGCCCGGCATCTTCGATCTGGCGCGGGGCGCGGAGCGCGGCGAGCCGTGGGCCCCACGGGTTCGCACGACGCTCGCGAAGCAGCTGGCCCTGTACGTCGTGCTCTACTCGCCGATGCAGATGGCGGCCGACCTCCCCGAGAACTACGAGGGGAAGCCCGCCTTCCAGTTCATCCGCGACGTGGCCGTGGACTGGGACACCACCCGCGTGCTGGACGGCCGGATCGGCGACTACGTCGCCGTGGCCCGGCGCGAGCGCGGCGGGCAGACCTGGTTCCTCGGCGCCATCACCGACGAGAAGGCGCGCACGCTCGACGTCTCGCTCTCGTTCCTCCAGCCGGGCAAGCCGTACGTCGCGGAGATCTACGCCGACGGCCCGAAGGCGAGCTGGGTGGACAATCCGCTTCCCGTCACCATCTCCCGCCGCCCGGTGACGTCCAGGACGCGGCTCCAGCTCGCCCTGGCGCCGGGTGGCGGCCAGGCGATCCGCATCCGTCCCGGCCGCTAGTCCCGTGCACGTCTACGACATCCATCAACGCACGCCGCCGCGCCGCCATCGCCGCCGACCAAGCCCCGGCTGTCGTTCTGGGAAATCTGGAACATGAGCTTCGGCTTCCTGGGCATCCAGATCGGCTTCGCGCTGCAGAACGCGAACGTGAGCCGGATCTTCGAGACCCTCGGCGCCAAGGTCGAAGACATCCCGATTCTCTGGATCGCCGCGCCGGTGACGGGACTGCTGGTGCAGCCGCTGGTCGGCTACGCCAGCGACCGCACCTGGGGCCGGCTCGGCCGCCGGCGGCCGTACTTCCTGATCGGGGCCATCCTCGCCTCGCTGGCGCTCGTCGCCATGCCCAACTCGCCGACCCTCTGGGTCGCGGCGGGCATGCTGTGGATCATGGACGCCTCCATCAACATCTCCATGGAGCCGTTCCGGGCCTTCGTCGGCGACAACCTGCCCTCGGAGCAGCGCACCACCGGCTTCGCGATGCAGAGCTTCCTCATCGGCACCGGCGCGGTCGCCGCATCCATCCTGCCGTGGCTGCTCACCAATCAGTTCGGGGTCAGCAACCAGGCGGCGCCGCACGAGATCCCCGACTCGGTCCGGCTCTCGTTCTACTTCGGCGCGGTCGTGTTCTTCCTGGCCGTGCTGTGGACCGTGGTGCGATCGCGCGAGTACGCCCCGCAGGAGATGGCCTCGTTCACCGAGAACCAGGAGAGGGAAGGGACCACGCCGGCGCGCCGGACCGCGGCCGAGTTCGCCGCGAACGGGGCGCGCCAGATCCGGCTGGGCTGGATCCTCGTCGCGATCGGCGCGGTGGTGAGCGTCTGGCTGCTGCGGGCTTCGATCAACCAGGTGCTGATCCTCTCGGCCGGCGTCGGCGTGGTGGGCCTCCTGCTGGTCGCGAGCGGCCTGCTTCAGAAGAGCGGCCGGTACGACAACGGCTTCGTCACCATTCTGAACGACTTCCAGGACATGCCCCACACCATGAAGCAGCTGGCCTGGGTGCAGTTCTTCTCCTGGTTCGCGCTCTTCGCGATGTGGATCTACACCACGCCGGCGGTCACCAGCCACGTCTACGGCACCACCGACACCACCTCCGCGCTCTACAACGAGGGCGCCAACTGGGTGGGAGTCGGCTTCGGCGCCTACAACGGAGTCGCGGCGATCGTGGCGTTCGGCATTCCCGTGCTGGCGCGCCGTACCAGCCGGCGCGCCGCGCATGCGATCTGCCTGGTGTGTGGGGCGATCGGCCTGCTCTCGATCATGGTGCTCGAAGATCCCCGGTTCCTGCTGGGATCCATGGTCGGCGTCGGCATCGCGTGGGCGAGCATCCTCGCCATGCCCTACGCCATCCTCACGGGCTCGCTGCCGCCGTCGAAGATGGGCTACTACATGGGCGTCTTCAATTTCTTCATCGTCATTCCGCAGATCATCGCCGCCGCGCTGCTCGGCTTCTTCGTCGGGCCGGCTGTTCGGGGGCCATGCGATCTACGCCCTCGCGATCGGCGGCGTGTCGTTGCTGCTCGCCGCGGCGCTCACGCTCCGGGTGGACGACCGCGACGACGCCCAGGTGGGGAAGACATGGCATCCCGGATTGCCGCCCGCTTCGTCCTGATCGGCCTCGGCGCCGCGCTCGCGAGCGCCTGCGCCTCGAGCGCTCCCGACGCAGGGGGTACGGCCGGCGGCCACGACCCGGGCCGCGGCGGACGCCGCGCGGTTCTGGAACGGCGCGACCGTCTACTTCCTGCTGACCGATCGCTTCCTGAACGGCGACTCCACCAACGACGGCGCCCTGGGCCGTGCCCGCGACGGACGGGTGCTTCGCAACTTCGAGGGCGGTGACCTCCAGGGCGTGCTGCGGAGGATCGAGGAAGGCTACTTCGACAGTCTCGGCGTGCACGCCATCTGGATGACGCCGTTCGTCGAGCAGATCCACGCCGGCATCGACGAGGGGACCGGGAAGACCTACGGGTACCACGGCTACTGGACCCGGGACTGGACGGCGGTCGAGCCCGCGCTCGGCACGGCGGATGATCTCCGCGCCGTCGTGGACGCCGCCCATCGCCATGGCATTCGGGTCCTGATGGACGCGGTGATCAACCACACCGGGCACCGGCACGGCGGCGGACCCTCCGTGGCCCGACAGCTGGGTGCGGACCACGCCGAACTGCACCTACAAGAGCTACGCGACGACGGTGGACTGCCTGCTCGTCGCCACCCTGCCCGACATCCGCACCGAGAGCGACGAGCCCGTCGAGCTGCCGCCGGCGCTGCTGGAGAAGTGGCGGCAGGAGGGCCGCCTCGACCGGGAGCTCGCCGAGCTGGACGACTACTTCCAGCGGACCGGCTACCCGCGGGCACCCCGCTACTACGTGATCAAGTGGCTCACCGACTGGGTGCGCGAGCTCGGCTTCGACGGGTACCGCATCGACACCGCGAAACACTTCGAGGAGAGCGTCAGCGCGGAGCTCAAGCAGGAGGCGGAGGCCGCGCTCGCGAGCTGGCGTCAGGCCAACCCGGCGAAGAAGCTCGACGACCTGCCGTTCTACATGGTGGGGGAGGTCTACGGCTGGGAGCGAAGCCACGGGCGGCAGTACAGCTTCGGCGACCGGACCGTGAACTACTTCGACCACGGCTACGATGCGCTCATCAACTTCGGCTTCAAGCAGGAGGCTTCCTGGCCGCTCGACCGGCTGTTTTCCGAGTACTCGAACTCGGTGAACACCGGCCCGCTGCGCGGCGTCGCGCTGCTCAACTATATCAGCTCGCACGACGACGGCTCGCCGTACGACGCGAAGCGCCAGGATCCCTTCGGCGCCGGCAGCCGACTGTTGCTGGCCCCGGGCGGAGCCCAGATCTACTACGGCGACGAGCTCGCGCGGCCACTCGAGGTTGCGGGAGCGGAGGGCGACGCGAATCTGCGCTCAGTGATGAACTGGGGAGACCTGGAGCGCGGTGGTGCCACAGAGGAAATTCTGCAGCATTGGCGGAAGCTGGGACGGTTCCGTCATGCCCATCCGGCGGTCGGGGCCGGGGTGCACCGGACGCTCCAGGCGGCGCCATATGTCTTCAGCCGCACACTGGCCGGGGCGGGGAATGATCGGGTGCTCGTGGCGATGGACCAGCCGAAGGGTGCGAAGAGGATCCCCGTGTTTGCCGTGTTTCCCGACGGCGCCCAGCTTCGGGATGCCTACTCGGGGACGGCCGCGACCGTGAGCGATGACACCGTCTCGCTGGCGACCGACTACGACCTGGTTTTGCTCGAGGAGCGCCGCTGACGGATCGTCAGGCCGCAGTTTTGAAGGGCCGCAGATGAACGCAGATAAACGCTGAGGGAAGCGATGGAGGGGATTCGACACATCAAACTAAAACAAACTGTCTAATGGGTTCTTAACAAATTTGAACTAGTGCGTTCAGCGTCCGAGCTCCTCTGCGTTTATCTGCGTTCATCTGCGGCTAACCTCAAAAGCAACTGACCAGCCCTAGTCCCCGCTTCGAATCCAGACCCTCCCCTCCCGCGCCGGCACCGGCGCAGCGGCATCGGCCCCCGCCGGATACGCCACCGGATATCCGCTGTCCGGCACCGTCACCTTCTGCGGCGCTTCCGACACGTTGAACGCGACGATCGCCCGCTGCTCCCCCCACGCCCGCTCGTAGACCAGCACGCCCTTCTCGTCGTCCTTCCGCAGCCAGTTGAAATCTCCATCGACGAAGAGCCGCAAATACTGCTTTCGAAGGGCGATCAGATCCTGGTACGTCCGGAGCATCGCCGTGTCGGGCACCACCCGGTCGCGATGGCGCCGCCGCCCGAGCGGGTGAGTGGTCTCGTCTTCGTAGCGGAGATCCGACCATACCATCGGCTTCCGCTCGTCCGGGATCATCCGCGCCCCACATGCCGGCCTCGTCGCCGTTCCAGATGTGCGGCGCGCCGATGTAGGTGAACTGCTGCAGGAGAATCATCCGCTGGCTCTGCCGCGTGCGATCGTCGGGCCGATCGATCCGATACTCGGGATCCTCGCGCGGGGTGTTGTGGTACTTGTAGCGTCCCCGGTTGTACACCGAGGTGCCGAAGCGCGGCGTGTCGTGGCTCGCCGTCAGGTTCATCATCGCACGCATATGCGCCGGTGCGATGCCGATGCCGAGCGAATCGAGGGCGGCCGCATAGGTCGAGGGCGTGAGGGCAGGCGGCGCGCCGCTGAAGAAGCTCCGGGTCGGCGCGAACCAGTGGTAGTGCATCACCGCGTCGAACACGTCCCCCTGCATCCAGGGCGCGGGATCGTACATCCGGTCGGGCCACTGTTCCCACCACACCTCGCCGACCAGGTACGCCTCGGGATTGATCTCGCGGACGAACCGCCGGTAGTCGCGCCAGAAGCCGAGGGGCACCATCTCGGCGACGTCCAGCCGGAATCCGTCCACGCCGTCCGACGTGTCGCCGTCCCCGTTCGGATCGAGCCAGCGCCGGGTCACCGCGAACGCCAGCTGGCGCACGCCCTCCACCAGGTTGCCCTCGATCGCCCCGTGCGTCTTCCCGGCCGGGCGGCCGACCTTCTTCCACTCCGGCAGCCACGGCACGCCGACCCAGCCCCGGTACCGGAACTCGTTGGTGTCCGGCGTCGTCGAGTCGTCGAACCGCTCGATCTCGTACCACTCCGCGAAGGGCGACTTGCTCTGCTTCTCCAGCACGTCCCGCCAGGCCCAGAACGTGATGCCCGTGTGATTCCAGGAGTAGTCCAGGATGATGCGCATCCCGCGGCGGTGAACTTCACGGACCAGCGTGAGAAACAGGCTGTCGGCCGCGGTCCAGCCCCACGTCGCCGGATCCAGCGGATTCTCCTTCGCGATCCTCGCTTCGTCGCCTCGCGGATCGGGCCCGAAGTTGCGGTCGATGTGGTGGTAGTTCCGGGCGTCGTACTTGTGGAGGGACGGGGCGTCGTTCACCGGGTTCAGGTACAGCGCCGTGACGCCGAGCTGCTGGAGATAGTCGAGCCGGTCGATCACGCCCTGGAGGTCGCCGCCGTAGCGGCGGAACTGCACCGTCCCGTAGAAGTCCTTTCCGGTCGCCTTCTCCCAGCCGTCCTGGCGGTACCAGTCTTGTCCCCACGGCGTGGTCCGCCAGCCCTTCGGCGGCGCCTCGTCGGTCACGCCTTCGATATCGTGGGAGGTGGGGTCGTTCGAGGGATCGCCGTTGCGGAACCGCTCCACGAAGATCTGGTACCAGATCGCGTCCGCGCTCCAGGCCGGCACGCCCAGGTCGAGCCGGGGCGGATCTTTCGGCTGTGTCGGCCGAGCATGCGAGGAGGAACAGGAGGCCGATCGAGGCCGGTCGGAGCATGGGGCCATCGTATCCCGTCCATCGGGCCAGCCCGCAAGGGAGGGCGGGGGTTCCCCCGATCTTTCCTCGGCTGACTCGGCCCGCTACGATTCGGCGTGCCGGGTGCGTCGCAAGGGAGCGGATTGGGCCTGGTGGTCTGGCCGGTCTTCAAAACCGCGACGGAGGCGCCTCCGGCGGCTCCGGTGGGTTCGATTCCCACACGCTCCCGCCACTCGCCTCTCTTTGACCCGGGGTGCCATACCGAGTGATCCCACTGCGCGGGACGGTCCTGACCTTCCTGCTTCTCCTCGGCATGGGGGCCTCGCGCCTCGCAGCCCAGGACACCACGGTCGTGCCTCCAGCGTTGCTGCCCGCGCCGCTTGACAGCGCCACCTTCCGGCCGATCAGCCCGCTCAACGCCTTCTGGCGCTCCTTCCTGCTTCCCGGGTGGGGTCAGGCTCGGCTCAACCGGAAGCTGACCGGTGGGCTCTTCATCGCCTGGGAAGGCGTGACCCTCGGCATGAGCCTCAAGACCCGCCACGAGCTCGCCTACCTGCGGCGGACCAACTCCCGGCGCGCCGACGACAAGCGCCGGGAACATGAGGACTGGATCGTGTTGCTCGCCTTCAATCACCTCTTCGCCGGCCTCGAGGCCTACGTCGGGGCCCACTTGGCCGACTTCCCGGGCGACCTCAACATCCAGGCGGTACCCGGCGGCGTCGGCGCATCCGTGTCCCTGCCCATCCGTCTCCGATGAACCGTTCACCCATCGGCATCTTCGACTCCGGCATCGGCGGGCTGACCGTCTGCCGCGCGGTGTTCGAGCACCTCCCGCACGAGTCCACCGTGTACTTCGGGGACACGGCGAGGGTGCCCTACGGTCCCAAGTCTCCCGAGACGGTCCGGCGCTACAGCCTGGAGATCCTGCACTGGCTGCTGGCGCAGCGGGTGAAGGCGGTCGTGATCGCCTGCAACACCAGCACCGCGCACGCACTGGAGGCGCTCCAGGCGGAGTCGCCGGTGCCGGTCATCGGCGTGATCGAGCCGGGCGCCGCGGCGGCGGCCTCCGCGGCCGACGGCCGGCCCATCGGCGTCATCGGCACCGCCGGCACCATCGCGAGCAACGCATACGCCAAGGCGATCCGCCGCATGCATCCCGATGCCGCGGTGGAGCAGCGCGCCTGTCCGCTCTTCGTGCCGCTGGTAGAGGAAGGCTGGTTCGATCATCCCGCGGCCGATCTGATCGCGCGGGAGTATCTGGTGCCGCTGACGAAGGCGAAGGTGGGAACGCTGGTGCTGGGCTGCACCCACTACCCGTTGCTCAAGCCCCTGCTTCAGGGCGTGATGGGCCCGAACGTCCGGCTGATCGACAGCGGGGAGGAGACCGCGCGCGTCGTCGCCGCGGCGATCCGCGAGCGCGGTCTGGAGGCGCCGAGCGGCGCCGAGGCCACCCATCGGTTCGTCGTGAGCGACGACGAGGCGCGGTTCCGCCAGGTGGGAGCCCGATTCATCGGGGACCGTCTCGGCCATGCGGAGGTGGTGCCGCTGGGCTGAACTGCCGGAGCTCGGCGCCATCCTCGGTCGCCACCGCGTAGCGCAATCCGTCGAACCACGCGCCGGGATTGAGATAGATGCCGCCCGCGGCGGTCCGGGACAGCTCCGCCCGGTGCGTGTGGCCCATGATCACCATCCCCAGCCCGGGTTCCCTCGCCAGCAGCGCCGACGCCCAGGCGCGTTGCTGGGCCGCCGCGGCCTCGAGCCGCACCTCGCTGGCGCTGTGGTCGCCAAGTCGGGGGCTCAGCATCTCCACCAGCCGGAAGCCCAGGTCGGGGTGCAGCGCCCGGTAAATCGCCGATGTCGCGGGATGGTTGATGATGCGGTGCAGCAGCATGGCCCGGCGCCGCGGCTCGGTCAGCCCGTCGCCGTGAATCGCCGTCACCTTGAGGCGGCCGAGCGAGAAGTCGAGCCGGCGGGGATGGAACTGGAGGCCGAGGTCCCGGCTCCAGAGATCGCCCCCCCAGCGGTCATGGTTGCCGCCGACCATGAGGACGGGAAGACGCTTGGCGAGCCGCGCCAGGTCCGCGGCAACCAGGAATCCGCGCCGCGGCACGACCCGGGAGTAGGAAAACCAGAAATCGAAGAGGTCGCCGTTGACCAGCAGGCTGTCGCCCAGCGTCGGCACGGAGTCGAGGAAGGCGAGGAGCGCTTCCTCGACGGCGGGAGGAGTCACGCCGAGATGGGCGTCGGAAACGACGACGAGGGTGTGCCCCAACACGGGCCCAAAGCTAACGATATGTCACTTTCGCGGCACCCCGAGCGTCTACCGGTGATATCCCCCGCGGTCGCCCCCGACGTTTCGGAGACGTTGGTCAGGGTGAACTACTCCGAGACCGATCAGATGGGCGTAGTCTATCACGCCCGCTACCTGGTCTGGCTCGACGTCGCCCGCACCGAGCATCTCCGGCAGGCCGGGATGAGCTACCGTGACCTGGAGGAGGCCGGCCTGCGACTCGCCGTCAGTGATCTGTCCGTCCGTTATCGCCAGCCCGCGCGCTACGACGACCGTATCCGGATCCGGTGCTGGGTGCGCGAGCTCGCATCGCGCCGAATCGATTTCGGCTATGCCATCGAGCGCGCCGATGACGGACATCCTGCTCGCGACCGCCTTCACCTCGCTCTTGGCCCTCACCCGGACGATGAGCTTCACCCGCCTGCCGGATGCCGTGCGCGCCGCGATGCGGCCGGTTCCCGATCCCATCAACCTGCATCTGACTCATGCCCGCTGATTCTTTCCGCCGCCTCTCCCGCTTCGGCTGCCTGATCTCGGTGCACTTGCTCGCCACGGGCGTCGCGACAGTCCGGGCACAGCAGGAGGCGGTGGTCGAGCAGCTGGCGCCGGTCATCGCGGCGGAGGACTCGCGCAACTTCCAGCCGGGGATCTTCCGAAGCGCCCTGGTGGCGCCGGACTCGCTCGTGCGCCGCCTGGCGGCGCTGGCGGCCGGCCGGATAGGCGATCCGCGCGCCACCGCCCTGATCGTCCCCCTGCTGTCCGACCAGGATTCGACCGTGCGGGTCGCGGCCGCGTTCGCGCTGGGCCTCATGCGCGACACGGCGGGCGCCCGGCCCCTTATGGATCGGATCACCGGCCAGCCCGCGCTCGACGGTCCGACCGCGCAGGAAGCCATCACGGCGCTGGCGAAAATCGGCGGCCCCGGGGTCGGCGCGTTCTTCGATGGCATCCTGGGCGGGAGCATCGTGCCCAGCCGGACGGAGAAGCGCCCGATCCTGAGCCAGATCGTGCTCGACTCGTGGCGGCTTGGGCGCCGACGCGCCCGTGGCGGCACTGCTGCCGTTCCTCGAGGACACGGCCGCCGGATTCCGCTGGCGGGCCGCCTTCACCCTGGGCCGTCTGGGCGCGCCCGCGGCGGCCAACCGCCTCACGGTCGCGCTGCGCGACCCGGAGACGATCGTGCGGGCGATGGCGGCCCGCGCGTTCTCCCGCAACTACGCCGACTCGGCCCGCCTCGCGCCGGCGAGCGTGGCCGGCCTCCTGGTGCGGTCCTCCGCCGACCAGAATCTCCAGGTCAGGATCAACGCGCTCCGCTCGCTCGCCACCTTCGGCGATTCCGCCCTCGTCTCCGAGATCATCCCGCTGCTCGACGACCCGTCTCCCGCGGTGCAGGTGCAGGCCGCGATGACCGCCGGTGCGATGGGTGGCGCCGAAGCGGCCAAAGGGTTGGCGAGAATCGCGGCGGGGAAGGGACCGTTCGGCGTGCGGCGCGCCGCGCTCGTCGCGCTCGCCGAGGCGGACAGCGCCACGTTTGCGCCGGCCTCGACCAAGTGGCGATCCAGCACCGATTGGCGCGAACGGGCCGCGGCGGCCGAAGGCAGCGCCTTGGCGGGTGCCGGCGACAAGCCGTGGTTCCTCTCCGATCGCGATTCCCGCGTCATCGCCACCGGCCTCTCCGCCTGGTCCGGCGCCGTCGAAGGCCCCGATCCGGCCCTGCTCGCGGCCTCGCGGCCGCTGGTGCAGCATGCCGATGCGGCGGTGCGCAGCATCGCGGCCGATGCCCTCGCCCGCGGAGCCGATCCCGACGATCTCACGCTGCTCGCGGCCGGGTTCCGCCGCACCACCCGCGACTCGTTCCCCGACGCGGCCATCGCCGCGCTCGGCGCCATCCGGGCGATCCGGAACGCGTCGCCCGAGGCACAGGTCCGCGTGGATCGCGAGTTCGCCGCCGCCGCGCCGCGGCCGGACGACTATCTGATCCGCCGCTGGGCCGAGGACAACTGGCCCGAGCTGGCCCAGCGCTGGGGACGCTCCGCCCCCATCGCGACCGGGCGGAGCGCGCAGGACTACCGCGACCTGATTCGCCGCTACGTGGTCGCGCCCGATTCGGTGGCCCGGCCCAAGGTCATCCTCGATACCGACCAGCGTGGACCGGTCGAGATCGAGCTGCTCGGCCCCGAGGCCCCGATGACGGTCGCCAACTTCGTGCGGCTGGTCGAGCGGCGGTTCTTCGATGGCAACCGCTGGCACCGCGTGGTTCCCAACTTCGTCGTCCAGGATGGCGATCCCCGCGGCGACGGCTTCGGAAGTCCCGGCGGCGCCATCCGCGATGAGATCAACCGCCACCGCTACGACGGGCCGATGCTGGGGATGGCGCTGTCCGGCCCCGACACCGGGTCGAGCCAGTGGTTCATCAATCTCAGCCCCCAACCGCATCTCGACGGGACCTATACCATCTTCGGCCGGGTCACGACCGGTCTCGCCAATCTCGCCCGGATCACGCAGGGAGATCTGATCCGGACGATCAGGATGAAGTGAGGTGACATGTCAGCCGTGATCCGATGGTCATTCCTGGTCGCCCTCGCCGGGGCGTTCGGCGCCATCACGCCGGGCGGCCTCGAAGCGCAGTTCTTCAGTTTCGGGCAGAACAAGATCCAGTACCGGAAGCTCGACTGGCGGATCATGCGCGGCGCGCACGTCGACCTCTACCACTACACTGAAGAGGGCGAGCTCGCGCCGGCAGCGCTGGCGTACGCCGAGGCGAGCTACGATACGCTGACGTTGCAGTTCGGACACGACGTCGCCGAGCGGGTGCCGCTCGTGGTGTACGCGTCGCACACGGACTTCGAGCAGACCAACATCCTCCCCTTCACGCCGCCCGAAGGCCTCCTCGGCGCCACCGACTTCCTCAAGCGCCGGGTGTCGCTCCCCTTCCGCGGGAACTTCGCCGAGTTCCGCCACACGTTGCGGCACGAGATGGTCCACGTCTTCCAGCTCGATCTCCTGACCGAGGCGTACCTCCAGTCGCCCCGCCACAGCCGGTTCAACTTTCCTCTCTGGTGGACCGAGGGACTGGCGGAGCTGTGGTCCTCCGGGCAGGACGCGCGGGACGAGATGGTGATGCGGGACCTCACCCTGACCGGGCGGCTCCCCTCGCTGCGGCAGCTCACCTACGTCACCAGCGGGATCGTGTATCCGCTCGGCGGCCAGATCCACCGCTGGCTGGCGAACACCTACGGCGACTGGCGCGTCGCCACGATGTACAAGGAGCTGAACCGCCACGAGACCTTCGACGGCGCCCTCCTGGCGGTCTACGGGCGCACCATCGACCAGCTCAGCGACGAGTTCCAGCTCGCCATGCGTCGGCAGTACTACCCCTCGGTGGACAGCCTCGCCCCGCTGTCGGTGCTCGGCCGCGAAGTCGCGAAGCTGGCGGTCAAGCCCACTTTCCTGCCCGATACCAACGGCGGCTCGGGCGAAGTCGCCTACCTCTCGCCGGCCAGCGGATACGTCACGGTCTACCGGCGCGGACTCGACAGCGGTCGGACCCGCACGATCGTCACCGGTGGGCGGACCGCGGAGATGGAGTCGTTCCATCCCTTCGACTCGAAGATGGACGCCTCGCGGCAGGGATTGCTGCTCTTCATCGCCCGCTACGGCGATCGCGACGCGCTGATCGTGTGGGACCTGGAGAAGAGCGACGTACGTGGCCGGTATCAGTTCACCGAGCTGGTCTCGCTCCTCTCGCCCCAGTGGATGCCGGACGGCAAGAGCATCGTGGTGAGCGGACTCTCCGAGAGCGGCGTGTCCGATCTCTACCGGGTCCACCTCCCCGACGGCACGCTCGAGTCGCTGACGGCCGACCGCTATCAGGATCTCGATCCCACGCCGAGTCCCGACGGGCGCCGGATCGTCTTCGCGTCCGACCGGGCGGCGGACGGCCTGGAGGGTGCCGGCAATCTCTTCATCCTGGACGTCGACAGCGCGAGGATCTCGCCGCTCACCGCGGGCAAGTGGAAGGACGAGTCACCGAGCTGGGGACCCGACGGGCGGATCTACTTCACGTCCGACCGCGATGGCGTGCTCAACGTCTTCTCGGTGGACACGCTTGGCGAAGGCAGGCGGGAGACTTCCTCGTGGACCGGTGCATTCGACGGCGTTCCGCTGCCCAACGGTTCCGGACTGCTGGTGGGCGGCTTCCACGACCTGAGCTGGAACCTCTACCGCTACCCGGTGGATACCACGGCGCATAAGGAGATGTTCTCCCTCGCGCCGAGCGACTCGGCACCGGCCTGGAACTGGATGAACGCGGGTGACACGGCGAGAAGCGTCATCGCGACCAAAGAGCCGTACCGCTCGCGGCTGTCGCTCGATTTCGCCGCCGGCGACGCGGTGATCGTGCCTGGCTTCGGCGGGGCCCAGGGCGCCGTCTTCGTCATGAGCGACCTGCTGGGCGACAACACCCTGTTCGGCTCGGTCGGGTCCTACCAGGGCCGGCGGCTGGGGAGCATCTTCTCGAACATCAACGCGTCCGCCATCTACCTCAACCGGTCGCGCCGGGTGAACTGGGGCGTCGGCGCCTTCCGCACCAAGACCCGCAACTTCGAGGGCGATCGCGTGGTCGCCTTCAACGAGACCGCGTACGGCGCGCTCGGCGTCATCCGCTACCCCCTGAGCCGGTTCACTCGGATCGAGGGCACCTTCGTCGCCGAGCATTCGGACCGGGTGGATTTCACCCTGCCGGTGGACCAGCCTCGCCGGGTCGGGTGGATCGCGACGCACCTGCTGAGCTACGTCCACGACAACTCGCTCTGGATCAACAGCGGGCCCATCGACGGGCGGCGCGTGAGCATCACCGCCGGCCTGTCCAACGACTTCAGCAACAGCCGCTTCGACAGCTACCTGGTCACCGCCGACCTGCGCCGGTACTTCCGGCTGGGCCGCCGGAGCTCCTGGGCACTTCGGGGTTTCGGATTCTACAGCGGCGGAGACCGGCCCCGGCGGACCAATATCGGCGGCACGCTGGGACTCCGTGGGTATCCCCTGTTCGGGTACATCGTGGGCTCCGAGGCATTCATGGCCAACCAGGAGGTACGCTTTCCGCTCCTCACTCACCTGACCCTCGGGACGCCGTTCGGCGATCTCGATTTCCCGGAGATTCAGGCCGCGCTCTTCACCGACGTCGGCAAAGCCACCTTCAACACCGCGACCGACCGAGCCGTGGTCGGCAGCTATGGCGTTAGTTTCCGTTTGGCACTGGGTCCCCTCGCGGTGCTCCGGTTTGACGTCGGCCGCCGGTTCAGCGACGACAATTTCCGCGGCTACGGCCTCGCCGCCGACCAGCGCGACGCCGGCTTCGTGAGCTTCTTCTTCGGGCATAACTACTGATGGCGCAACACCTTTTGTTTGACCGGCCGGGGCGGCTTGCGTATCTTGGGTTACTGGCCGCGCTGGGTTGCCGCAGTGCGCCCGGATCCGTGGTCCCCGCGTCGGCCGCGCCGGTGAGCCGCGAGCAGGTCACCGCGTGGGTACTCGAGACTCGCCCGGACTCGCACCTGCTGCACCGGTTCAAGTGGCTGTTTCGAGACGACAAATCGAGTGCCGGTGGCCGGGGCAGCGCGCGGATCGCGCCGCCCGACTCGATGCGGTTCGACGTCGCCGGTCCCTTCGGCGCGGAACCGGCCGCCGCCGCGGTCGTCGGCGATCGCCCGCTTTGGGCCCAGCCGCCCGATGCGATCGAGAAGATGGTCCCGAACTATCCCCTCATGTGGGGCATGTTCGGAGTGGCTCGGCTGCCGGAGCCCGGCGCAGAGCTTCGGGGGTTGGAGGACGGGAGCGTCGTCGCGTGGCGCTATACCGAGGCGGCCGACACGGTGGAGTACGTGCGCACCGGTGGCAGCCCGGGCAAGATGCTGACGGTGGTGCGCCGCGCGGGCAAGCTGGTCGGCCGCGCCGAAGCCACGCTCGACTCCACGGGCGCGCCGGTCAAGTCCAGACTCACGGTGCCGAGCGTCCCTGCTCAGCTCGATCTCACATTCTCCTCGACATCACGGGCCGACTTTGCGCCTGACATCTGGGTTTCTCGCAAGCCTTAGCCTCCTCGCGCTCGGCGGCTGCCTCTACGGATTCGCCGGCGGCGGCCTGCCGCCCAACATCAAGACGGTTGCGGTTCTTCCCTTCGACAATCAGACGCCGGAGCCGACCCTCACCCAGGAGATCTCCGTCGCCGTCCGCGAAGCGGTCGAAGGCCGGCTCGGTCTCCGGCAGGCCAGTGAGCGCCAGGCCGATGCCGTCGTGCGGGGGACCATCACCCGGTACGAGCCCGACCTTCCTGTCGCGTATACCGGGGACGAGGGCGAAGGCGGGGGACAGGTTCGGGTCACCCGTCGGCTGGTGCAGATCAACGTGTCCGTGGAGATTGTGGATCAGGCCGCGGGCAAGCCGCTATGGCAGCGCAGCGGTCTCCTGCTCGAGGGCGATTACGATCCCGGTCAGGAAACCGTGGGCCGGGAAAAGGCGCTCGAGAAGCTGGTGACCAACATCGTGGAGGGTGCCCAATCCCAATGGTAGCGCGCCTGGGGGGCCGCCGAGGTGGAAGCACGATGGGGTGCCTCTTCTCCGTCGTGTTGTTCGCCGGAGCGCTCTACTACGGGGTGCACATCGGCGAGGTGTACCTCCGCTACTACCGCCTGCTGGACGCCATGCGCTTTCAGGCCCAGATCGCGCCGACCATCGTGGATAACAACGTGATCAACCGCCGGCTCACCGCCGCCGCCGACTCCATCCTCGGGATGACGCCTCGCTTCATGATCGACCGCAACACGCGTCGAATCACCATCCAAACGGAGTACAGTGAGCGTGTCGAGCTCCCCTTCTTCAAGCACACCTTCCTCCTCCGCCCCCGCGCCGAAGCGCCACTCTAGCAGGCGGACCTCCTCGCGCCTGCTGATCCGGTCGTTCGCCGTTCTTTTCCTGGCCGCGCCGCTGGCCGCCGCCGCGGAGGGGGTGGACGTTGCCCGCTTCTTCCTGGTGCTCGCCGCCATCCTCGCTGCGGCGAAAGTGCTCGGTGAGGCGGCCGAGCGAATCGGACAGCCGGCCGTTCTGGGCGAGCTGATCGCCGGAGTGCTGCTCGGTGGCAGCGCTCTGGGCGTCGTGCCGAGCGGGGGATCCGAGGCGGAGCTGATCCACGTGCTGGCCGAGCTGGGCGTGCTGCTGCTCCTCTTCGAGATCGGACTCGAGACCGATCTCAAGGAGATGTTCCGGGTCGGACCCGCGGCCCTGGCGGTCGCTCTCGTCGGCGTCGTATTGCCGTTCGCGTTCGGCTACGTGTACTGGCGCTATGCCCCTCACGCGGCATCCGGGAGCGATGACCTGGTCAGCGCCGCCGTCTTCATCGGGGCCACTCTCACGGCCACCTCGGTCGGCATCACGGCCCGCGTGCTGTCCGACCTGGGACGGATGAGCACCCCCGAGGCCCGCATCATCATTGGCGCGGCCGTCATCGACGACGTGCTCGGCCTGGTGATTCTCACGGTGGTGAGTGGCGTGGCGGCCGGGGCGTCTTTCAGCGCGATCGGGATCGTCCGCACGCTCGCGGTAGCCGTCGGGTTCCTCGTCGTCGCGGTCCTGCTTGGTCGGTTCATCGCGCCCCTGCTCTTCGATCGGATCAACCGAATGCAGGTGCGGTACGTGCTGGTGGTCGCCTCAATAGCATTCGCGCTGGGCCTCGCCGGGCTCGCGACGCTTGCCGGTTCGGCGATGATCATCGGTGCCTTTGCAGCGGGCCTGATCCTTTCGGGCACTAACCAGTTCGACACCATCGAGAACCAAGTGAAGCCGGTGGCTTCCATCTTTACACCCATCTTTTTCGTCAGCGTGGGCGCCTCGGTCAACCTCACTCTGCTGGTGCCGTCCACCCCGGAGGCTCGCGCGACGCTGTTGATCGCGGGAGTTCTCATCCTGCTGGGCGTGATCGGGAAGGTCGCCGCGGGCTGGGCAGCGCCATGGACGAGATTCCGCCGCCTGGTGGTCGGCGTCGGCATGGTGCCTCGCGGCGAGGTCGGGCTCATCTTCGCCGAAATCGGCCGCCGTTCGGGAGTCCTGGGCGACGAGATCTTCGGAGCGGTGCTGCTGATGGTCATGGTTACCACCTTCATCGCCCCGCCTGCCCTGAAGTCGCTTTTCTCGAAGAGCTCCACCTGAGCACGGTCGGCAAGATCCGCGACCTCGAAGCGGCCGTCGCCTGGCGCCGGGCGGCGGCCGGGCCGGTGGTCTTCACCAACGGCGTCTTCGACCTGCTGCATCCCGGGCATGTCGAGCTGCTGGAGGCGGCGCGCCGCGAAGGCGCGTCGCTGGTGGTCGGCGTGAACAGCGACGCGTCGGTCCGGCGACTGGGGAAGGGGACCGACCGGCCGGTCGCCACCGAGGCGGCCCGGGCCCGGGTGCTGGCCGGTCTCGCCGCGGTGGACTGCGTCGTCCTCTTCGCCGAGGACACCCCGCTCGCCCTCATCCAAGCGCTCGAGCCCGACGTGCTGGTGAAGGGCGCCGACTACAGCCGCGACCGGATCGTCGGAGCCGACTGGGTCGAGGCTCGCGGCGGCCGGGTCGTGCAAGTGCCCTTGGTCGCCGGCTATTCGACTTCCGCCCTCGTGGAGCGTTCCCGTGCCCCGTCCTGACGCCCGCCGCAACGATCAGCTTCGTCCCCTCGTGCTCGAGCGAAGCGCCAACCCCTACGCCGAAGGATCGTGCCTCATTCGGATGGGGGGCACGCTGGTCCACTGCACGGCGAGCGTCGAGCCCGGCGTGCCCGGCTTCAAGAAGGGCTCGGGCGAGGGTTGGGTGACGGCGGAGTACGCCATGCTCCCGCGCGCGACGGTGGAGCGCACCTCGCGCGAGCGCACCGGACCGGGCGGTCGTACCCAGGAGATTCAACGCCTCATCGGCCGCTCCCTCCGGGCGGCGATGGGGACCATGGCGTTCGGCGAGTACACCATCCGGGTGGACTGCGACGTGCTCCAGGCCGACGGCGGCACCCGGACGGCCAGCATCACCGGCGGGTGCGTGGCACTGGCCGATGCCTGTGCCTGGCTCTCCGCCCGCACCGGCATGCCGTCGCCGTTCGGCAGCCTGGTCGCGGCCGTCTCGGTCGGCGTCGTGGACAACGAGGAACGGCTCGATCTCGCCTACCTGGAGGACCGCGACGCGCAGGTGGACGCCAACGTGGTCATGCTGCATCCGGGGCGGTACGTCGAGGTGCAGGGAACGGGAGAGCATGGCACCTTCGCCCGCGCCCAGCTCGAGATCCTGCTGAACCTGGCCGAGCGGGGCATTGCCGAGCTCTTCGTTGCCCAGAAGAAGGCGCTCGGCTGGTGAAGCTGCTCGCGGCCACACGGAGCGCCGGCAAGCAGCGTGAGTTCCGGCGCGTGCTGGAGCCCGCCGGCATCGAGGTCGTCTTCCCCGACGACGTCGGCCTCAATCCCAAGCCTGCCGAAGACCTCCTCGAGCTGGGCGATTCCTTCGAAGCCAACGCCCGCAAGAAGGCCGAGCACTTCGCGCGTCTCAGCGGGCTCCCCACCGTGGCGGATGATTCCGGGCTCGAGGTGCTTTCACTCGGCGGGGCGCCTGGTGTGCGCTCCAGGCGGTGGGCCGGCGCCACCGGGACCGATGCGCAGGTAGACGCCGCCAACAATGCAGAGCTGGTGCGTCGTCTCACCGGCGCGGCCGGCCCGCGCCGCGGAGCACGCTACCGGTGCGTCCTGATCTACCTGCCCACCGCGGGAGCGATTCCCCTGCGCTTCGAGGGAAGCTGCGCCGGCCGAATCCTGGAGGAACCGAAAGGCGAGGGAGGCTTCGGCTACGATCCCTATTTCTTCAGTGAGGAGCTGGGCAAGACGTTCGGTGAGGCGTCGCCGGAGGAGAAGGACTCGGTGAGCCACCGCGGCCGCGCGCTCCGCGAGCTCGTCTCCAGTGTCATCGTCAGTCCCCCCTTGTCATCCTGAGCGAAGCGAAGGAGCCATAGCCCTCCCGTTGACACATCAAATTTCCTTGATATATTCTCCCTCATGACCGCCCGAGCCACCCTCGACACCGCCCACGCCGTCCGCCTCTTCCACGCCCTGTCGGACGAGACCCGGCTCTCGATCCTCAAGCGCCTCCGCCACGGCGAGCGCTGTGTCTGCGAGCTCACCGACGTCCTCGATGCCGCGCAGTCCCGGCTGTCCTTCCATCTCCGGGTTCTCAAAGAGGCCGGCCTGGTCACCGACCGCCGCGAAGGCCGGTGGATGTACTACACGCTCAACACCGATGCGCTCGCCGACGTCGCCGACCTCGCGCAGACCCTGGCCCTGCCGCTGCCAGGCAAGGAGAGCGGCTGCTGCTGACTTTCATTTTTCGTGGCGTATATATCAACTTTTCTTGATGGAGGTGGTAGCCGTGGAAAGCACCGAATCCTTGAAGGCCGTCGTTCGCGAGAAGTACGGACAAGCGGCGCTCCGCGCCGGTGGCGGCAACAAGTCGAGCTGCTGCGGGGGCGGCTGCGGGACCGACTTGGCCGATCCCATCACCTCGAACCTCTATTCAGCCGCCGAGTCCGCGGAGATCCCGCAGGAGGCGTTGCTCGCGTCGCTCGGGTGTGGGAATCCGACGGCGCTGGCCGAGCTGCGGCAGGGTGAGACCGTGCTCGACCTCGGCTCGGGTGGAGGGATCGACGTCCTCCTGTCCGCGCGGCGGGTCGGCCCGACCGGCAAGGCGTACGGCCTCGACATGACCGATGAGATGCTGACGCTCGCGCGCGAGAATCAGCGGCGCGCCGGCGCCGAGAACGTCGAGTTCCTCCGCGGCGAGATCGAGGCCATCCCTCTGCCCGACGCGTCCGTGGACGTGATCATCTCGAACTGTGTGGTCAATCTCTCCGGCGATAAGCGGAAGGTGGTCGAGGAGGCCTTCCGGGTGCTCAAGCCCGGTGGCCGTCTGGCGATCTCCGACGTCGTGGTCCGGGGCGAGTTGCCGGCGCCGATCCGCCAGAGCATGGAGGCATGGGTCGGCTGCGTCGCCGGTGCGCTGACCGAAGACGAGTTCCGGTCCCACCTGGAAGCCGTCGGCTTCGAGAGCATCGACATCGAGCCGACCAGGATCTACGAGGTGGAGGACGCCAAGGCCTTCCTCGCCGGTACCGGGGTGGATACCGAAGTGCTCGCGCGCGAAGTGGGCGGCTGCGTCATGGGCGCGTTCATCCGCGCCAGCAAGCCGTGAAGACCGCCATTCGGGTGGCGACGCCGGGAGACTACGCCGGCGTCGTCGGGTTGCTGCGCGCGGCCGACCTGCCGACGGCCGGGCTGCTGCCTTCGTTGCCCGAATTCCTGGTTGCTGACGACGGGGGCAGTATCGTCGGGGCGGTCGGCATGGAGGTCTATGGGAAGTACGCGCTGCTGCGGTCGGCGGTGGTAGCCCCGGGGAAGCGCGGAACCGGAGTCGGGAGCGATCTGGTGGCGGCCCTGCTCGATCGCGCCCGGGTCCGTGGTACTCGCGAGGTGTATCTCCTCACCACCACGGCCGAGCGGTACTTCCCTCGGTTCGGGTTCGCCCCGATCGCCCGGGCTCAGGTGGCCGAACCGGTGCACGCGTCCGAGGAGTTCAAGGGTGCCTGCCCCGATTCCGCGGTGGCGATGCGGAAGATCCTGGGGGATATCTGAGCGCGTTCCGAGTCCTGTTCCTGTGCACCGGCAACTCGGCTCGAAGCCAGATCGCCCAGGCACTCCTCCAGCGCGAGGGCGCCGGCAGGTTCGAAGTCGAGAGCGCCGGAACCGCGCCGGCCGCTCGGGTGAACCCCGGCGCCGTCGAAGCACTGGCTGAGGCAGGCATCGAGTGGCGGGGTCGCGCGCCGCGCTCAGTGGGCGGTCTCGATCGGCAGCGCTGGGACCTGGTGGTCACCGTGTGCGATGACGCGAGGGAGTCGTGCCCGATCTTCCCGGCGGGTCCCGTCGTCGCCCACTGGGGCATGCCCGACCCGGCGGCGGTGGAGGGAGACGAGGCTCGCCGCGCGGCGTTCGGGCAGACACTTCAGGTCCTCAGGCGACGGATTGGCGCACTGGTGGCGCAGCCGGTGGAGACGCTCGGCCGCTCCGCCCTCGAGTCGGCGGTCCGCCATATCGGTGGGATCGCATAGACACGCTGGCTTCTCAGGACCACTGCGCCACGGAGCTACTTGGCGAACGGGAGGCGGTAAAGGGCAGTATGTTGAAGTGAGTGTAGAGCCCTCCGCTGCCTGCCACTACCCGGACGTCTCCGGTCCCCAAGGCTCACAGTGAGTGTATGGAATCCTCCCGCCTTCAGCGGGAGGCATCATATCGTTGCCGACGAAGATCCCAACCTGGCCCAATCGGCTGTAGCCGTAACCTGGAAGAGGTGAGAGATGAGAACTGATCCCCGCGTTCTTGGTGCCGCCCTCGTGCTGTGCCTTACCGGAGCTGGGCCAGCCGATCCTCCCGGGATGACAGCCGTGGGAGCATGTACGCTGTTGACGCAGGACGAAGCCTCGAAGGCTCTCGGTGCGCCGGTGCCAGTGGGAGCTGAAAAGGCGATGACCCTGCCGCTCCAGGGCGCCAGCGTTGAGGCACAATACTGCTTCTACGGGACGGAAGTAGTCATCGCCCGGCTGGAGCTGGGGCCAAAGGCGGCGTCAATCTTCGATCAGTACCGCCAATCCCTTGCTTCTGAGTCCGGGTATAGGAGCGTGGACGGCGTTGGCGATGAGGCATTCATGGCCAAAGGCCAGCTCGCCGTCCGACAGGGCAACACGGGTCTCATTGTTGATGTGGGACAGGCGCGGGGAGGCGGGCGCAAGGAAGAAGAAGCTGAGAAGACTCTTGCAACGAGCGCGCTCGGTCGAATGTAACTTCGCAACCCACTCGGAACAGCGGTCTGGGGTGTCTGAGGTAGCGGCGGCCCGTTGCCATCAGCAGCCCGACGAGGCCACTATTTGTCACCTTCGTGGCAGAGTCAGTTACCGTGGCCTGGCATGGTAGTTCGGGGTGTGGCGCAGTCCGGTAGCGCGCCTGCTTTGGGAGCAGGAGGTCCCGGGTTCGAATCCCGGCGCCCCGATGATCTTCGTCCGCGATCCCCGCCGGTCCGTCCGGCGGGGATTCTGCTTTCCGGTACAACCTTGCGGGTCCGCGAGCGGGGGGTAGACTAGGCCTCATAGCCCCACTTCGGGCCTTCCTCTTCTCGTGGGGAGAGCGTCACCTGCTGTTCAGCTGGAAGGCGCCCCCATGCCCACACCCTCCGCCGGCACCATCCTCCTCGTGGATGATGAGGACGGCGTCCGCGTCACCCTGCGGCGTCAGCTCACCGTTCATGGTCACACCGTGCTGGAGGCCAGCGACGGGGCCGAAGCCCTCGAGCTGATCCGGGTCCGGCGCGGAAACGTGGACGTCGTCCTCTCCGACGTGGTGATGCCGGAGATGAACGGAACCGAGCTGGCCGGAGCGATCCACCGGGAATTTCCCGGACTCCCCGTCATCCTTATGTCGGCGTACTCTCCGGCGGGTCTCACCCAGATCGGGCCGGACAACCACACCGTTCCAGTCCTCCAGAAGCCGTTCGCGACGGGACAGATCGAGGAGTTGATCCGGATCGCGCTCGAGCTGCCTTGGCGCCGGCGGCGGGAGAACCGCGCCCTGGCCACGCTTTAGAGCCGGGACGTGGCTGTCCGCAAGTCCATCACCGTCCTGCCACGGGTCGAGCCGGTCGTCCCGGTCATCCACCCGCAGCCGTTCGACCACCCCGAGTGGATGTTCGAGCCGAAGTACGACGGCTTCCGCGGTATCCTCTCGGTCACACCCACGACCGCCACGTTCCATTCCAAGCGGGGGCGCCTGCTGACCCGCTTCGGCGAGTTCCCCGACCAGGTGCGGGACGAGCTCCGGAGCCGGGACGCGATCCTGGACGGTGAGATCCTCGCGGTGGACCCGGAAGGCCGAGCCGACTTCCGGCTCCTCATGCGCTCCCTGGGATCGCTGCACTTTGCCGCCTTCGATCTCCTCTGGCTCAACGGGCAGGACCTGCGGTCGCTCCCGCTGGTCATCAGAAAGCGCCGCCTGGAGAAGCTGATCGCCGGACCCACGACGGTGCTGTCCCGGGTGCTGACGGTCGAGCACGAGGGCCGGGCGCTGTTCGAGGCCGCCCAGCGTCTCGACCTCGAGGGGATCGTCGCCAAGCGCAAGGCCGACCCGTACGCCGCCGACGTGACCTGGTACAAGATCAGAAACCCCGCCTACACCCAGATCGAGGGCAGGGGAGAGCTCTTCCACGGGTCGGGTGATCGGGAACCGTGCTGACTTGCGATGTCCCCAACGGCCAGTACACCTTGGGCCCATGGCAGCGCCAGAGCTGGGCATCGTCACCCTTACCGTTTGCAGCGTGGTGGTCGCGGTCGTCCTTATCTACGACGCGAAACGCGCGCTCTGGCCTCGCCTTTCGGGTGAGCAGCCCTGGCGACGCGGACGCGTCGTCGGCACCACGGCTGCCATCATCGCACTTTCCGTCCTCCAACGGACTACGGGCCCGCTCTGGCTCAGGCGGGTGGCCCTCCTGACGCTGATCCTCGCGCTCGGCGCCGTGTTGAGCTGCTCGGTTCCTCTCAAGCGCATGGTCGCGGCCGCCCTGGCCGAGGGGCAGGGGACCGACTAGCCCGCCCCCGCTCTTTCCGGGACCTGCGTCACATGCCGGCCCGGGACCTTTCCCTACCTTTTCAACCCACCAGCGGCCGGCCCTCCAGCCCGATCCCGTGGCGCCACGCGTCTTGAGATCTGCTTGAGACCAGTCCGGTAGGTTCCCGCGTCCCCCCACGGTCGGGGTGTGGATGCCTTCAAGGACTTGTCACGAGGATGACCGATACATGCATGCATATGTCCGTCTGGTTCTTCCGGCTTTCGTCGTCGCCCTGGCCGCGTGTGGTGAAGACTCCGACCCCACCACCGGGCCGAGCACCGGCGAGATGGCTACCACCGAGGCGGCGCGCCGCGCTCCCGGCAACTGGTTCCAGGTGAGCGCCGGGAACGCCCACACCTGTGGCGTCACTACGGATGATCGAGCGTTCTGCTGGGGCTTCGGCCTGCTCGGCAACGGCGCCTCGAACAGTCTGCAGCTTACGCCGACGCCGGTCGCCGGGAATCACGCCTTTACCCAGGTGAGCGCCGGCATCGACCACACCTGCGGGGTCACCGCGTCTCGCCAGGCCTTCTGCTGGGGCGGCAACTCGACCGGTCAGTTGGGCGACGGCTCGACCACCGATCGTACGACCCCTGTCCTCGTGGCCGGCGGACTCCGCTTCCGCAGTGTGGATGCCGGCTCGTTCCACACCTGCGGCGTCAGCTATCCCGACAACTCGGTCTATTGCTGGGGCAGCAACGCACTCGGCAAGCTGGGCGACGGCACCACGGCCCAGCGGGAGCAGCCCGTCGAGGTGCTCGGCAACCACAAGTTCCGGCGTGTCAGCGCCGGCTGGGACCACACCTGCGGCGTCACGACCGACGACCGCGCCTTGTGCTGGGGCCGGAACCGCGAAGGCCAGGTGGGAGATGGATCCGACGTGAACCGCCGGCAGCGTCCCGTGGCGGTCGCCGGTGGCCATGCCTTCCGGCAGGTGGATGCGGGGCTCGACTATACTTGCGGGGTCACGACGGCGAGCGACACCTACTGCTGGGGCGATGGCTCCTGGGGCCAGCTCGGCAACGGCGGCACGTCGGGCACTCGGTCGCCGGTTCCGGTGGCCGGCAACGTTCGCTTCGACCGGGTGAGCGCCGGCGCCTTCCACGCCTGCGCCGAGACCACCGAGAACCGCGTGTATTGCTGGGGACACAACCTCTTTGGAAGCCTGGGCGACGGGACCACCACGCAACGGAACACGCCGGTGGCGGTCACCGGCAACCTCGCCTTTGGTCAGATGAGCGCGGGCAGCTTCTTCACCTGCGGGGTGGCCGCGAACGACAACGCCTTCTGCTGGGGAGACAACGGCAACGGCCAGCTGGGCGATGGTACGCAACAGGGTCGGACGGCACCGGGCCAGGTGGCCGGGGCGACCTGATCGAGATGCCGTTTGGCGCGTCGCAGGATACCTTACTGGCCATCCGCGCCTGTAGCTCAAATGGATAGAGCACCGGCCTTCTAAGCCGGTGGTTGCAGGTTCGATTCCTGCCAGGCGCGCTGCGTGCGCCCGTGGACAGCGGCGCGGAATCCGCGAATATTCAGCGCATGCACCAACCCACCGGCCCCCTCGATCCTTCCGACAAGTCACGCGGCGTAGCAACCGCCCTGGCGGCCCTGCTCGGGCCGTTCGGGGCCCATCGCTTCTACGTCGGCAAGGCGCGGAGCGGCATCCTCATGTGCGCCACCCTCGGCGGGCTCGGCGTCTGGTACCTGTACGACCTGATCGTCGTCGCCGCCGGGGACTTTCGCGACGTGGACGGCCGGCGTCTCTCGCTCTGGGATCCCGAATCGGGCGAGTCCGGGCACGCTACCGAGGTGCTGGCGCAGGAGGTGGACTCGCTCCGCGCCGAGGTCGCCGAGCTGGCCGAGCGCCTCGACTTCGCCGAACGGCTGCTGGCCCAACCGCGCGACCCGGCTCCGGCTCCCTCCGCCCTTTCCCCCAGGCGACCCTGAATGGGCGCGCTCGACGCCACCGCCGGTCGGCTCCTGCCCCGGCGGGAGGACCTGCGTGCCATGGTGCGCCTTGCCACCCCCGTCGTCCTGATCCAGGTCGGGATGATGTTGATGGGCGTGGTGGACACCATCATGGTGGGGCACATCTCCGCCGTCGCGCTCGCCGCCGTGGCGCTCGGTAACCTCTACTTCTTCGGGCTCGGCGTGTTCGGCATGGGGACGCTGATGGTACTGGACCCCGTCGTCGCCCAGGCCGTCGGCGCGGGAGACGCGCCCGCCATCGCGCGCGGGGTCCAGCGCGGCATTCTCGTCGCCATCCTGCTCGGTATCCCGGCCACCCTGCTCCTGCTTCCGGCCGAGCTGCTGATGACGCTCCTGCGTCAACCGCCGGAAGTCGTACCGTCCGCGGCCGCGTTCGCCATTCGGCTCGCTCCGGGTGTGCTGCCGTTCTTCCTCTTCATCGTGTTCCGGCAAAGCCTCCAGTCCATGCATCTCACCCGATCCATCATGATCGCGATCGTGGTGGCCAACCTGGTGAACGCGGGGCTCAATTGGGTGCTGATCTTCGGTCACTTCGGCATGCCGGCCATGGGCGTGATCGGCTCCGCCTGGGCTACGACGATCAGCCGCTGGCTGCTGCTCCTGCTCCTGCTCCTCTTGACCTGGCACCGCCTTCGGCCCCATCTCCTGCCGGTACGGCCGGAGATCTGGCAGTGGGTGCCGCTCGGCCGGATGCTCCGTCTCGGGATTCCGATCGGGCTGCAGTACGCCCTCGAGTTCGGCGCCTTCGCCTTCGTGGCGCTGATGATGGGATGGCTCGGCACCCAGGCGATGGCGGGGCATCAGGTCGCGATCAACCTCGCCTCGCTCACCTTCATGGTGCCGCTCGGCGTCGCCGACGCGGCCTCGATCCTGGTCGGGCATGCGGTGGGGCGGGGCGATCTGGTGGGTACGCGAGGCGCCGCCCGGGCCGCGCTGCTCTGCGGCGTGGGGTTCATGAGCTGTACCGCGATCGTGTTCCTGACGCTGCCGGGCCCGCTCGCTCGGCTCTATACCGCCGAGCCGTCCGTGCTGATCGTGGCGATGGGTCTGATTCCCCTGGCCGGCGTGTTTCAGGTGTTCGACGGCATGCAGGTCGTGGGCGGCGGAATTCTGCGCGGCCTCGGCGAGACCAAGGTGGCGATGCTGGTCAATCTGGTGGGCTACTGGTTCTTCGGCCTGCCGGTCAGCTATCTGCTGGGGTTTCTGCTCGGGCTGGGTCCGCCGGGTCTCTGGTACGGCCTCGTCCTGGGGCTCGCCGCGGTCGCCATCGTGCTCATGATCCGGGTGCGCAAGGCGCTGGCTCGGGAGCGGCGCCGGGTGTTGATCGATCATCCGCCGATGGAGATCGCCCTCGGCCCCTGAACGTAGCGATCCGCCTCCCGCGGGCGCCCGTGGAGATGTCGAGTCTCCGTGGCAGCGCCCGCACGAGGCGGATCGCGAACCGGGGCCAACCTACCCGCGCAACTCGAAGGGAGCGGTGTGCTGGGTCACCAGTCATTGCGCCTGAGGCTCGGCGCCTAGCTCATGCAGACCACGCTGGCGGCGCTCGCGGTCATCACGGTGGGCTACATCTTCGCCTACCTGATCTTCGATCGTCTGCGCGACCGATTCGGCTACGTGGGTGGCGCGGAGTACGTCGTCATCGGCGTGTTGCTCGGTCCCCGCGTGACCAATCTGCTCGACGCGTCGCAGGTGCAGGATCTGACGCCCATCGTGAGTCTGGCGCTTGGGTGGCTGGGGATGTTGCTGGGTACCTACTTCCGGCTCCCCACCATGGCCCTGATCGACGCGGACCACATTCGTGTCGCCTTTGCCGAGGCGGTGGCGACCTTCGCGGCGGCGCTCGCACCGCTGCTGGGGCTGTTCCGGTACCTGGCGGGGGCCAGCTGGCCCGAGGCGGCCGTGCTGTCGGTGACCCTGGCGGCGGTCGCCACGCTGAGCTCGCCGGTCGCGGTGGACGCCGTGGTGGACCGGCTGCGGGTGCGATCGCGCATTCCGGCGGTGCTGCAGCTGACGGCGAGGATCGACAGCCTCGTGGCCGTCGTCGCGTTCGGCCTCGTGCTCGCGATCTTCCATCGTGGCGATGTGGCGCCCGGGGTTCGGCCCCCCACCTCGACGGAGTGGGCCGTCATCAATGTGGCGGTGGGCGTCGCGGCCGGCGTGCTGTTCCACCTCTTCCTCGGCCCCAAGGGCCACCTCGAGGAAGGCCGGCTTTTCGTGGCGCTGGCGGGCGCCATCGTGGTCGCGAGCGGGGCGAGCTACTACCTCAACCTTTCCCCCATTTTCACCAACCTGGTCCTTGGCTTCATCCTGGTGAACAGCGGGAGCGCGCACCGCGACGTCACGCGGCTCCTGCTTTCCACCGAGCGTCCGGTGTACCTGGCGCTGCTCCTCTTCGCCGGGGCGGCCTGGAGCCCGGGCTCGGTGGACCTCCTGTTCATCGCGCCCTTGTTCGTGCTGATCCGGGTCCTCGCCCGGTTTTTCGGCGGGACCGTCGCCGGCGGCTACGTGGCGCCACCGGAGCTGCGCGCGCCCGGCCTGGGCCGCGGGTTGCTGGCGCTCGGGGGCATCGGCGTCGCGATCGCGCTCAACTACGGCCAGGTCTATCCTGACCTCCATCCCCGGGTCGTGCTCACGGCCACGCTGCTCGCCGTTCTGCTCTTCGAGATCGTGGCCGGCCGGGAGGCGTCGGCCTTCATCCTGAGTCTGGGAAGCCCGGCGCGAGGAGCCGGCCGGAACCGAAGTGGAAGCGCTCGCCGAGCCATGATTCGGCGACTGCTGGTGCTGGCGCTGCTGGTGGGGGGCGCCGTTCTGCTCGAGCCGCTCCGCGTGCCGACCGAGGGCGTCATCGCGCCCCGGTCGCTCTTCCTCTTCGGCATTCTCCTCCTCACGGCCGACACCTTTGGCGCGCTGGCGCACGACGCCGGGTTTCCCCGGCTGGTCGGCTATCTGGTGGCGGGGCTGGCGCTGGGCCCTTCGGTGCTGGACGTGGTGCCGCCGGGGGTGCTCCAGGACCTCGGCATGATGAAGCAGCTGGCGGTCGGTGTGATCGCGCTGCTGGCCGGGGCGGAGCTGCGGGTCCGCGACCTGGTAGACCGGTACCGGTCCATCCTCTGGATCCTCGCGCTGCAGACCTCCGCGGTCCTGGTCGGTCTGACGATCCTGGTGCTGCTGCTCCGGCCCTGGATCCCGTTCCTCGCCGGGCTCGAGGCGGCGCCGCTCTTCTTCGTCGCCGTGCTGTTCGCGGCGACCCTGACGGTCAACTCGCCGATGGTGACGCTGGCGCTGCTGACCGAGACCCGGGCGGACGGCCCGCTCGCGAAGACGTCCCTCGGCGTGGTGCTGGTGGCCGACGTGGTGGTGATCGTCATCTTCACCGTCGCCTTCAGCCTCGCGCAGGCGAGCATCGGCGGCACTACCGCGACGGCCTCGGAGATCGCCATACGGCTGCTGCGGGAAGTCGTCGGCTCGCTGCTGGCGGGCGGGCTCGTCGGCGGCGTCCTGACCCTCTATCTCCGGTTCGTCCGGCGGGAGCTGGTGGTGTTCGCGGTGGTCCTGGTCTTCGCCACGGCCGCGGCGGCGCAGGCGCTGCACTTCGAGCTGCTGCTGAGCCTGCTGGTGGCGGGGTTCCTGGTCGAAAACGTGGCGCCGGTGCGGGCGGAGCCGCTGGTGGAGGTGCTCCACCTGATGGCGGTGCCCGTCTTCGTCATCTTCTTCGCGATGGCCGGGGCCGATCTCCGGCTCCAGACCTTCGTGGCGTACTGGCCGATGGTCCTGGCGGTCGCGCTGGTCCGGGTGGGGCTGATGTATACGAGCAGTACCGCGGGTGCGAGGATCGGGCGGGCGGAGCCGGTGGTCGTGCGGTACGGCTGGACCGGACTGGTGAGTCAGGCGGGGGTCGCGCTGGGGCTGGCGACGATCGTCGCGGATCGGC
>CAVRFK010000003.1:260000-529568 GCA_963720365.1 uncultured Gemmatimonadales bacterium
CTGGGTTCAGAACGTCGTGAGACAGTTCGGTCTGTATCCGTCGTGGGCGTGGGAGTGTTGAGGGACGTCGTCTCTAGTACGAGAGGACCGAGACGAAGCGACCGCTCGTGTACGGGCTGTCCTGCCAAGGGCAGCGCCCGGTAGCGATGTCGCGCGGAGATAACCGCTGAAAGCATCTAAGTGGGAAACTCTTCCCAAGATGAACACTCCTGGACCATAAGGTCCCTAAAGGGCCCTGGGAGACTACCAGGTTGATAGGGCGCAGATGTACGGAGGGCAACCTCTTCAGTCGAGCGCTACTAATCGCCCGTGAAGTTTGATCTCTTCGATCGATTCCACGCACTAACATCATCCATCCGTCGGTTGTCACTCATAGCGGCTGACGACTAGCGCGCAGGGGCCACACCCGTTCCCATTCCGAACACGGCAGTTAAGCCCTGCAGCGCCGATGGTACTGCCACTGAGAGGTGGTGGGAGAGTAGGCCGTCGCCAGCCACCCCTAACCAGAAGCCCGGTGTCTCACTCGAGACACCGGGCTTCTTGTTGTGGGCGACCAGACCGCTGCTACCAGTTGGTCTTCCAGACGAAGCTGGCCGGCGAGGAGCTGCCGCCCCCGGTGAAGTCCACCTGGATCCGGGTGTTGAACGTCCAGCGCTCATTGACAAACCAGGTAAAGAACAGAACATCGTTGCGGACGTGGCACACGAACCCGCTGCGGCCGCGGCGAACGCCGGCGATCTTAAGGATGCTGCGTGAGCACCCGTTGCCGCGAGCAATGGCCTCATGCTCCACCCGGTGAATCAGAGTCCCGGTGTGAACAATCCGCATGCACTCGGTCCGGCCCGAGTTGCACAGCCACGGTGAGTGCTGAGGCTCCACACCCTGCTTCAGCGCGGCCGCACCGCTGGGCTTGCCCCACTCGCCGCGCAGCTCATTCTGAATGGCCTCTTCACTGCCCGCCGGAGCCGGCTCGCTCTCGGGCGTGGTGGGGGACTGGGTGTCGGAACACGCGCCGACGAGCAGCGCGGCGGCCAGGGCCGAAAGAATCCGTAAGCGGGACATGCGACCTCCTGAGGGCGGAGTTGAGCTGGGTGAGGGGCACCTACCATGAGTGCGGGAAACCCGCCCGAACCTGCTCACCCGGGCCCTCCTGGGCCTCCCTGATAGCCTCACGTGGCCACCCGCGAACGCCGACCGTATAATTGCGATAGGATCGACCATCGCCCCCCTCCTCCCCGCCGCCCCCGGGCGAGATCACCAGCCTCCTGGCGCACATGAGCCATGGCGACCGGACCGCCTTCGACCGCCTCTTTCCGCTCGTCTATCAGGAGCTCCGGCTGGTCGCCCACCGCCAGCTGTCCCGGGAACGGCCCGACCATACCCTCGATTCCGTCGCCCTGGTCAACGAGGCGTACCTCCGGCTGGTCGGCGCCAGCGTCGAGTGCCAGAACCGGAGCCACTTCTTCGGCATCGCCTCCCGCGCCATGCGCACGATCCTGATCGACTACGCCCGCGCCCGCCTCACCCTCAAGCGCGGCTCCGGCGCGGTGGCCGTTCCCCTGGAGGAGGCGACGGCCATCCTGGCCGACGACCGGGTCGAGCACCTCCTCTCTCTGGACGAGGCGCTCCGCCGCCTGGAGGACGTGAGCCCCGAGGCGAGCCGGACCGTGGAGTGCCGCTATTTCGCGGGCCTTTCCCTGGAGGAAGCCGCCCAGGCGCTCGACCTTTCGGTCGCGACCGTCCGTCGCCGCTGGGACTTCGCTAAAGCATGGCTCCGTAAAGAGTTGGATCAGGCGTCCTGACCCCGGCTTGCGGGGCCATCCGGTGGCCTGTAACGTGATCGAACCCGGTCGATTTCTCGTACCTCTCCACTCGCACGAGTGCAGTGACACTCCCCATGCGGCAGAACCCCCCGAGTCCGCTCAGGGTCCAGCAGCTCTTCGACGCGGCGCTCGAGTTGGCGCCGGGCCGGCGGGCCGCGTTCCTGGACGAGGCCTGCCGGGAGGATCCCGACCTCCGCCGGGCCGTGGGCGACCTGCTGGCCGTCCTCGACCGCGCCCGCACCGACGAGCTGTTCCCCGCGCTCACCGATACCCCGCGCGGACTTGCTGGCCTTCGGCGAGCGGGTCGGTCCCTACCGGGTGCTCCACGAGCTGGGCGCCGGCGGGATGGGCGTGGTGTTTCTGGCCGAGCGGGAGGACGTGGAGAAGCGAGTGGCGCTCAAGCTGGTGCGCGAAGGCGGGCTCGCTTCGGGCGACCGGGTGCGGCGCTTCCTGCAGGAGCGGCGAGTGCTGGCCCGGCTGGAGCACCCCAACATCGCCCAGCTGCTCGATGCCGGCGTCACCGAGATGCGGCTCCCGTACTTCGCCATGGAGTACGTCGCCGGCACGCCGATCGACCGCTACTGTGACGAGCGTCGCCTCTCCATCCCCGAGCGGCTGGGTCTGTTCCGGACGGTCTGCGAGGCGGTCCAGTTCGCCCATCAGAATCTCGTCGTGCACCGGGATCTCAAGCCCAGCAACATCCTGGTGACGGCCGACGGCCAGGTGAAGCTGCTCGATTTCGGGATCGCCAAGCTGCTCGCGCCCACACGAGCAGACCGACGCCGAGGATCCCGGCACCGGCCTCCTGATGCTGACCCCGGAATACGCCTCGCCGGAGCAGGTGAGGGGCGAGCCCGTCACGACCGCCAGCGACGTCTACTCGCTTGGCGTCGTGCTCTACCAGCTGCTCGCCGGTCACCGGCCCTACCGCTTCGATTCCAGGACGCCGTCGGAAGTGGAGCGCGTGGTGTGCCGGGAGCAGCCCGACCGGCCCTCGGACATGGTGACCCGCACGGTGACCGGGGCCAAGGTCGCGTCGACGCACGCAGCGGTCACGCCCGAATGGGTGGGCCGCGCCCGCAACACCTCGCCGGAGCGACTCCGCCGCCGGCTGAGCGGGGATCTCGACACCATCGTGCTGAAGGCGCTCAGCAAGGAGCCGGCTCGCCGCTACCTCTCGGCGGCGCAGCTCTCCGACGACGTCCGCCGGCATCTGGTGGGCCTGCCGGTGCTGGCCCGCCGCGACACCGCGGCGTATCGCACCGGGAAGTTCCTCCAGCGGCACAAGGTCGGCGTGACCGTCGCGGCGCTCCTCCTGATGACGCTGCTGGGCGGTGTCGTGGCGACGGCATGGCAGGCGCGGCGGGCGGACGCGCAACGCGTGGTGGCCGAGCAGCGCTCGCACGACGTCCACGCGCTCGCGACCACCATCCTGTTCGAGCTGCACGACTCCATCGCCCACTTGCCGGGCACGACCCGGGCCCGCGCGGTGGTCGTCGGCCGCGCGCTGGACTATCTCCGTCAGCTCACCGCGCAGAACGCCGGCGACCGCGAGCTCCAGCGCGAGAGCGCCGAAGCGTACATCAGGCTCGGCGTCGCCCAGGGTTATCCCACCGGCGCCAACCTGGGAGATCTCGAAGGTGCCCGCACCAGCCTGACCGAGGCGCTCTCCATCGCGACCCGACTGGTCGAGTCCGATCCCGATGATCTCCGCGCCCGGCGCACGCTCGCGCTGGCGCAGGAGAAGTTCGGCGATGTCATGGCCTGGATCGGCGAGGTGCCCGGCGCGGTCGATCACGCCCGTGAGGCATTGGGGCATTGGACCCGGCTGGCCGACGCCCAGCCCGACAAGCCGGGGGCCCGTCTCTCCGTCGCCATCAGCACCATCAAGCTCGGGGACCTGCTCGGCCACCCGGCGTTCCCGAACGTGGGCGATCGCGCGGGCGCCGAGGCGCAGTATCGCCGGGCGCTGGCGATTCTCGCCGAGTATCGGCCGGACAGTACCCGCGAGTGGAACTGGCGGCGGCAGATCGCGCTGGGACAGGAGCGGCTCGGCGCCATGCTCCAGCTCGGCGGGCGCCTCGACGAGGCGCTCCGCGCCATCGAACGATCACTCGAGCTGCGCGCGCGGCTGGCCGAAGACGATCGCTCCAGCTCCGAGGCGGAGCGCGACGTCGCCGTGTCGCGGGAGAATCTCTGCCAGATCCAGCTGGAGCGGCGCGACCTCGACGCCGCGATGAGCCACTGCATGGCCGCGGTGGGACTGTACCGGGAGCTGCGCGAGAACGATCCCGGCAACGCGCAGGGGATCACGGACCTCGCCATCGCCGAGAGCGGGCTGGCCCAGGTCCTCTCCGATCGGGGACAATGGTCGTCCGCGCTGGCCGAGCTGGAGCGGAGTCGAGGGCTCCTCAGGGAATCCCTGCAGGCGAACTCGGGAAATCTCCGAGCCGGGCGTGAGCTCGCCCGTAACATGCTGCGCGCCGGTATCCTGAACGCGCGGCTCTCGACATTGGCCGTGGGGAACCGGAGACGCAGCCTGCTCGCCGAGGCCGACAGTTTCCATGCGACCGGACGCAAGGCCATGGCCGAATCCATTCGCCGTCTCGCCACGGCCGACGACGAGTCCGATCTGAAGCTCGTGAGCGAGGCCGAGGCCCAGATCTCCCGAGCCGCCAAGGAGGTACGCTGACCCGGCAATCTTTGCCGCCCACTTTCCTCGCCCAATCCATCATGTTTACCCTTCCTGCCGGCCACTGACCTTTGCTGCACCTGAACACCCGCACGTCAATTCACCACAGAGAGTTCACATCGAGGAACCGATCTCGGTTCAGCTTCTGGCGTTCGAGCTCTCCGCGCGGCGACTGGCTCTCCGCGTCGAAGACCTCGACACCATCGTGCGCGCGGTCGCCATCACGCCGCTGCCGCACGCGCCACCCTTCGTCGAGGGTGTGATCAACCTTCGCGGTCGGATCGTGCCGGTGATCGATCTCCGGCGGAGGTTCGGGCTGGCGCCGGTGGCGGTGGCGCTCGATCACTGCTTCATCGTCACCCGAGGGCGGCGGACGCTCGCCCTCCGGGTGGATCACGTGGACCGGATGCTCACGGTGTCCGGCGATGCCATCGAGGCCGCCGAGCGGGTCGTGCCCGGCGCCCGGCACGCCGCCGGCGTCGTTCGTCTGCCCGACGGCGTGGTGGTCATCCAGGATCTGGAGGCGCTGCTCTCGTCCGAGGAGGACGCCAGTCTCGTCTCGGCGCTCGACGCTCGCGGCTCCACGGCCTCGGCGGGATGATGCGGCACGAGCCACTGCCGATCGCGCTGGTGGATTCGGCGCTCGAGCTGGTGCAGCGAAAGACCGGCCTGGTCTTCCTTGCCCCTCGAAGGACGACCTTCGAGAGCGCGCTCCGCCTCTGCATGCGCCGCGCGGGCGCACACGACCTCAGCACTTATCTCCAGCGACTCGCGGTCGATGCGGCCCTGTTCGACGAGCTCGCAGGCGAGATCACCGTCGGAGAGACTTACTTCCTGCGGGACGCGGGGCAGTGGGACCTGCTTGCGCGCCCGGATTCTGCCGGAGCTGCTGCAGCGGCACGGCAGCCGCCCGCTGCGGCTGTGGAGTGCCGGCTGTGCATCAGGCGAAGAGGCGCACAGCATGGCGATCGCGCTGCACCAGATCGGCGCCGGCGGACGCGGCGCGATCCTGGGCACCGATCTTTCCCAGGCCGCGCTCGTACGGGCGCGACGCGGCGAATACGGCGCATGGGCGCTGCGCAACGTGCCCGAGGAGGTGGTCCGGCATTACTTCGAGCGCCGTGGCCAGCGCTTCGAGCTGTCGCCGTGGATCCGGCGGCAGGTCGAGTTCCGGGCGCACAACCTCGCGGGCGCAGCGGATGGCGCCGGCGGCTACGGGTTCGGTCCCATGGACCTCATCATGTGCCGCAACGTGCTGATCTACCTGGACGGCGCGACCGTGGCGCGGGTCGCCCAGCGGCTGCTCGATTCGCTGGGCGAGGACGGGTGCCTCCTGCTCGGTGCGTCCGATCCGATGATCGGGCACGTCGTCCGCTCCGATGTCGAAGTGACGGAGGCGGGACTGCTGTACCGGAAACCGAGGCCGGGCCGGTGGCACGCGTCGGCGCGGCCGGCGTTCCGCGCGGAGCCGGTGGCGCCGGCGCTCGCCGCTCCGCCGGTCGCAGCGCCCCCATCGGCGCAGCCTGCCGTCTCGCCGCCGGTGCCCACGTTCGGAGACCGGAGGGAGAAGCTGGGTCGGTGCTATGCCGAGCGAGACTATCTCGCCTCCGAAGCGCTGGCTCGTGAGCTGATCGCGGGCGGGGACGGCAGCCCGGCGGTCGAGATCACGCTCGTCCGGTCGCTGGCCAACCGGGGCGCGCTGATCGAGGCCGGACGCGCCTGTGCGGCTGCACTGGATGCGCATCGGACCAATGCCGAGCTGGTGTACCTCCACGGTGTGCTGCTGGCGCAGGGTGGGATGATGGCGGAGTCGGCGGAGGCGTTTCGGCGGGCGTTGTATCTCGACCGCACGCTCGTCGTCGCGCACCTCGCGATGGGCGACGCCCTGGCCCGCACCGGGGAACCGGCGGGTGCGCGGCGCGCCTTCCGGTCGGCCGCTCGTCTGCTGGCGGAGCTGCCGGCGGACGCTACGGTGCCGGCATCCGACGGCGAGCCCACGGCGCGTCTGGCCGAGGTGGCCCGGTCGCGGCTTCGTCTGCTCGACCATTCGGCGGCCTGATGACGCCCCGACGCCGCGATCCCGACCGCCGGATCGACTGGTCCGATCTCCTTAGTCGGGTGGAGGCTGCCGGGCGTGCCCTGGATGCGGGGGCCGCGTTGCCGGAAGAGCGAGTCGCCTCGCTCCTGGAGGAACGGGCCCGCCTGCTGGCGCGCCCCATCACCACCGGGAGCGAAGCCCACGCGCCGAACCTGATCTCCTTCTCGGTCGCCGGCGAGGTGTATGGCGTCGAGCCCCGGCGGGTCCTCGAGGTATGCCGATCGGGCCACATCACGCCGCTGCCGCCGAGCGAGCCCTGGATCGTGGGTCTGGTCGGTTGGCGCGGCGAGCTGGTTCTCGCTATCGACCTGCGCGTGTTGCTCGGCGCGGCTCCGGCGCCGCGCTCCGAGCAGCCGACGCTGGTCGTCCTTGGCTCGGGCAAACCCCAGGTCGGTATCCTGGCGGATGCGCCGGGAGACCTGCTCACGCTTCCCGGCGGAGAACCTTCGCCCGCCGCCGGAGGCCCTCACCGGAGCCGCCTATCTCCGGGGCATGACAGCGGAGGCCGTGCTGGTGCTGGACGTGGATCGCGTGCTGGAGGCCGTGGGCCCTGATGCAGCCTGATCGGAGGAAGCGATGTTCATGACGGTCGGTCGCCGGATCGCGCTCGGTTTCGCGATACCGCTGATACTCCTGGTGGCGGTCATCGCAGTCGGCAACTTCGCGTTGCAGCAGCTCGGGAGCCAGCTGGGCCGGCTCACCGTCCAGCAGGAGCATCTCCTCAACGCGAGTCGCGATGCCCGGGCCGGTCTGCGCGACTGCCGAGCGGGCGCTGCTGGACTATCTCCTGACCGGGAACGCCGCCCGGGTCTCCTTGCGTCAGGAGCATCTGACGATCGCCCGAAAGGGCTTCTCCGGGCTTCGCCAGACTCCCGCGCTGGCCGAAGACCAACTCGGCGCCCTCACCCGGGATTTCGAGGAGTGGGTTCGGCTCACCGATCAGGTCGTGGCCGTCGCCCAGCGACAGGGTGCGGAGGCCGGGGTGAAGTACCGGGACGACAACGTGCCCGCGAACGTCTTCGACCGCGTGCGGGCCGACCTCGACGCGCAGGTCGTGATGGCGAGTGATTCGCTGGAGTCCACGGCCCGAGGCGTGGTGGCCGCAACCGACCGGGCGCGCGTCGAGGTGATTGGCGCCGGCGTGCTCGCCCTCCTGCTGGGACTGCTCGCGGCCTTCATGCTGTTCCGGGCGGTAAGCGGACCGCTGCGCGAGACGACCTCCGTCCTGGCGTCCAGCACCTCGGAGATCCTGGCGGCCATGACGCAGCAGGCGTCGGGCGCCAGCGAATCGTCCGCCGCCGTCGCGCAGACGGTGGCGACGGTGGACGAGGTGTCCCAGACGGCCGATCAGGCGGCCCAGCGCGCCAAGTCCGTGGGTGACAGCGCGCAGCGCGCCGCGGACATCGCGCGCTCGGGCCGCCAGGCGGTCGCGGAATCCACCACGTCGATCCAGGCGGTGCGGGAGCAGGTCGAGTCCATCGCCGAGAGCATTCTGGCGCTGGCGGAACAGGCCCAGGCGATCGGAGAGATCATCGCCACGGTCAACGACATCGCGGAGCAGACCAACCTCCTGGCGCTCAACGCGGCGGTCGAGGCCGCGCGGGCGGGCGAGCAGGGCCGCGGCTTCGCCGTCGTCGCCGGGGAGGTCAAGAGCCTCGCGGATCAGTCCAAGAAGGCCACCGTGCAGGTGCGGCAGATTCTCGGCGAGATCCAGCGCGCGACCAGCACCGCCGTGATGACGACGGAGCAGGGCACCAAGCAGGTGGCGATCACCGCCCGGCAGGTGACGGAAGCCGGGCAGACCATTCAAACCCTGGCCGATGCCGTGGCCGAAGCGGCGCAGGCCGCGGCGCAGATCGTCGCCTCGGCCGGCCAGCAGGCGGTCGGGCATGGCCCAGATCCGCCAGGCGATGGCGAACATTCACGAGGCGACCCAGCAGAACCTGGCGTCGACGAAGCAGTCCGAGCGCTCGGCCCAGGATCTCAACCTGCTCGGGCGGCGGCTGCTGGCGCTGGTGCAGGGCGACGCCCGTGGATCCAACGGCGTGACCGCCTACCGATGAATCCGGACCGGCTCGCCGCCCGCCTGCGGGCGACGTTCGCCGCCGAGCTGGGCGACCAGGTGCGGCTGATGAATCGGGACCTGCTGGCGCTCGAGTCGGCGCCCGCCGATCCCGCCACGCTCAAGTCGCTCTTCCGGGTGGCGCACACGCTCAAGGGCGCCGCCCACACCGCCGACGTCCCGCTGGTCGAGGAGGTCTGCCACAATCTCGAAAGCCTCCTGGTGGAGGCGCGCGACGGCACCCGCCTGCTGGGGCAGGCGGACTTCCAGTTGTTGTTCGCGGCCGCCGACGCACTGGGTGACGCGGGAGAACGGCTCAAGACCGAGCGGGCCCTGAGCCCATCCCCGCTCGCGGATTTCGCGGCGCGGCTCCGAACGGGTCGCGCCGCCTTTGCCGCTCCTGGGCGCGCCGCGGCGGCCACCATGCTTCCATCTCCGCCCGCCGCCGTGCCGCCGAAGGCCGAGCCGCGGGACGACCGGCTGCGGGTGGATCCGGCCAGGTTGGACATGCTGCTCGCGTCCAGCAACCGCCTCCTCGCCGCGCGCGGGCGATTCGTGTCGCGTCCCTCCGAAATGGATGAGGTGCACGACGCCGCCAAAGACCTCCTCGCGGGCTGGCGTCGGACCCGCCACCACCTTCGCACGATCGTCGCCTCGGAAGACCACCGCACGGCCGAATTGGTCGAGTGGCTGGACGAGCGGATGATGGGACTGGCGCAGCAGGCGCGACGGCTGAGCGCGGCGGTCGCGAGTGACGCACGGATCCTGGAGCAGATCGCCAGTCCGCTGCTCGACCAAGTGCGCCGGCTCCGCATGCGGCCCTTCAGCGAGGCGTGCGAGGCGCTCCCGCGCGCGGCCCGCGATCTGGCGACGGCGGCGGGGAAGGAGGTCGCGCTCGACATCGCCGACGGCGGGGTGGAGGCCGACCGCGTGGTGCTGGACGCCATGGGTGAGGCGCTGCTCCAGCTCGTGCGCAACGCGGTGGACCACGGCATCGAGTCTCCCGTCCGGCGGGTCCAGCTCGGCAAGCCGCGCCGGGGTACGATCACGGTGAGGGCGGAGCTGCGAGGCGATCGGATCGTCGTGACGGTCGGCGATGACGGCACGGGGCTGGATGAGGCATCCATCCGCTCGCGCCTCGCCGCCAAGGGCCAGCAGGCTCCGGCCGGACGCTACGAGCTGGTCCGCGCGCTGCTCGAGGGCGGCACGTCCACCCGGAGCGAGGCGGGACGCATCTCGGGACGTGGCGTCGGGCTCGACATCGTGCGGGCCGCAGTGGAGCGGATCCACGGCCGGCTGGAGGTGGACTGGGACGCCGGCCGGGGCACCACCTTCACCCTGGTGTGTCCCCCGTCTCCGGCGAGCATCCGCGCCATGCTGGTGCGGGTGGGCGGGGAGATCGTCGCCATCCCGACGGCGGATGTCGGGACCGCGGTGATCGTACCGGCCGACGCCGTACGACGCGCGGCGGGTCGCGACACAATCGCCTCCGTGGACGGCCCGGTGCCGTTGCTGGCGCTCGGAACGCTGCTGGGCCGCGGGTTCGCCGGGGCGGCGAGCAACGGCAGGATCGCGGCGGTCGTGGTGCGAAGCGGCGGCGGTCGTGTCGCGCTTGCTGTGAGCGAGCTGCTCGCGGAGCAGGAGGTGGTGCTCCGTCCCATCCCGGGGCGGGAGGGTCGCTTTCCGCTGCTGAGCGGCGCGGCGTTGCTCGAGGACGGACGGGCCGCGTTGGTGCTCGATACGGCCGCCGTACTTGGAGGCCGCCGGCGCCGCCGCGACTTCAGGCGATGAGTCGCTCGGCCGCGCCGCGGCGGCATCCGACGGACGCCGCAAGTGGCGGGTGCTGGTGGTGGAGGACTCGATCACCACCCGGACGCTGGAGCAGAGCATCCTCGAAGCCGCGGGCTACGAGGTGGCGACCGCGGTGGACGGGCTGGACGGGCTGCGGTCTCTCCAGGAACGGCCCTGCGATCTGGTCGTGGCCGACGTGGACATGCCCCGCATGGATGGCCTCGCCCTGTGCCGGGCGGTGCGGGCGTCCCCCCAGCTCAAGCGGCTTCCCTTCGTCCTGGTCACCGCTCGCGAGAGCGCGGAGGACCGGGCACGCGGCCTCGAGGCCGGGGCCGACGCCTACCTCGGAAAATCCAGTTTCGATCAACAGAGCCTGCTGGAGACGGTCCGGCAGCTCATCGGCTAGGGAGCGAATGATACGAGTGCTGGTGGCGGAGGATTCGCTGACGGACCGCGAGCTGCTCGTCGAGATCCTGAACGGCGACCCCGACTTCACGGTCGTCGGACAGGCCGAGAACGGCGCCCGCGCGGTCGAGCTCGCGCGCGAGCTGCGGCCTGATCTGGTCACGATGGATGTCATGATGCCGGTCCTCGACGGGCTCGAGGCCACCAAGGAGATCATGGTGCAGGCGCCGACGCCGATCCTCGTCGTCTCGTCGGCGCTCAAGGACCGCGGGGTCGAGCTGAGCCTGCACGCCATCCGCGCCGGCGCGCTGATGTGTGTCGAGAAGCCCGGCCCCCCCGGCGGGCCGCAGTTCGCCGAACGGCGGGCGCAGTTTCTCTCGATCGCGAAGGCGATGGCGCAGGTGAAGGTCGTACGGCGCTGGGCGACCGCCCGCGCCCCGGTCATGTCGGCCGACCGGCCGACCGGCGCCGGCGCGCGTCCGGTCCGGCTGATTGCGATCGCCGGCTCGACCGGTGGTCCCGCGGCCTTGCACCGGGTACTCTCCGATCTGCCCGGCGACTTTCCGGTTTCCATCCTCGTGGTGCAGCACATCGCGACCGGGTTCGTCGCCGGCCTCGCGGAGTGGCTCCGCTCCAGCTCCAACATCCGGGTCAAGGTGGCGGAGGATGGCGAGGCTCTCGCTCCGAGGACCGCGTATCTCGCGTCGGACGGACGCCATCTCGGGCTGGGCAAGGATCGCCGGATCGATATGTCGGACGCCGCGGCAATTAACGGCTTCCGGCCGTCCGCCACCCACCTCTTCGAGACGGCCGCCACCGCCTTCGGGTCCTCGGTCGTGGCGGTCGTCCTGACCGGCATGGGCAACGACGGGGTGGCCGGTCTGCGGGTGATCAAGGAAGCCGGTGGGCGGGTCATCGCCCAGAATGAAGCGACATCAGTGATCTACGGAATGCCGCGCGAAGCCGTGGCGGCGGGCGTGGTCGATCTCGAGCTCCCGATCACGGAGATCGGCCCGCGGCTCACGGCGTTGGTGGCCGGAGGAACGTGATGGCGCATATCCTGATCGTGGAAGACAGCCCAACCCAGGCCGAAGCGCTGCGCATGCTGCTCGAGCGGCAGCGACTACGAGGTCACGAGTGCCCCCGACGGCGAGACCGCGCTCGAGCTCGCCCGCGGCGGCAGCTTCGATCTCGTGATCAGCGACATCACCATGCCCGGCATCACCGGCTACGAAGTGTGCCGCCAGATCAAGACCGTCCTCCGGCGCAAGAACCTGCCGGTGCTCCTGCTGACCGCGCTGAGCGACCCGATGGACATCGTCCAGGGCCTCGAGGTGGGCGCCGACAGCTACGTGACCAAGCCGTACCAGCCGGGCCAGTTGCTCGCCCGGGTGGACCATATCCTCAAGAACCGCGAGCTGCGCCGGAACAGCCCGGCCCGGGTCGGCGTGAACGTGACCTTTCTCGGCTCCACGTTCACCATCAACTCCGAGAAGGAGCAGATCCTCGATCTGCTGATCTCCACCTTCGAGGACGCGGTCATCCAGAACCGGCAGCTCAAGCAGCGGGAGGAGGAGCTGCAGGCCGCCAAGCTCCAGCTCTCGCGCTACGCCGACACGCTCGAGGAACGGCTGCGCAGCATCATGGAGTCGGTGCCCGACGTCCTCTTCAGCCTGACGGTGGACGGCAGCCGGCTCCAGTACATCTCGCCGGCTTCCACCCAGGTCCTCGGCTTCAGCCCCGCGCGGCTGGCGGAAGACATCGTCCAGTGGTCCGCGTCGATCGTGCCGGAGGATCAGGCGCGGGTCCAGGGCGAGTTCGAGCGCGCCGTCTCTACCCGCACCTCGACTACCTTCGAGTACCGGCTGCACCACCCGGACGGCTCGACCCGCTGGATCAACACCACGCTGATTCCCGCGCTCGATCAGCGAGGCGAGGTGGCCAGGGTGGACGGTTTGGCCCGCGACGTCACGCACCGGATCCAGCTGGAGCAGCAGGTGCGGCAGGCGCAGAAGCTGGAGGCCGTGGGGACGCTCGCGGGCGGAGTGGCGCACGACTTCAACAACGTGCTGGCCGCCATCCGCGCCTCGGTCGAGCTCTCGCTGCTCGATCTCCCCAAGGAGGATGGGCTCCGGTCCGAGCTCCAGGAGATCGGCGGCATGGTGGATCGCGGCGCGGGGCTGACCCGGCAGCTGCTCGCCTTCAGCCGGCGGCAGGTGCTCGAGGCCCAGCCGCTGGAGCTGACCGACCTGGTCAAGCACACGCTCAAGATGCTCGAGCGCATCATCGGCGCGGACCTCCACCTGATTCTGCAGCCGTCGAGCGAGGCCTGCACCGTGCTGGCCGATCCCGGCCAGCTCGAACAGGTGCTGATGAATCTCTGCGTCAACGCTCGGGACGCGATGCCCGATGGCGGTGACCTGGCGCTCCAGACCGAACGGGTCTCCATTGACGCCGATTTCTGTCTGTTGCATACCTGGGCTCGCCCGGGTGAGTTCGTCTGCCTCACCGTGGCCGACTCCGGGATCGGCATGAGTGCCGAGACCCAGGCGCGGATCTTCGAGCCGTTCTTCACCACCAAGGAGCTCGGCCGCGGTACCGGTCTCGGGCTCTCGGTGGTGTACGGCATCATTCGACAGCACGAGGGCATGATCAACGTCTACAGCGAGCCGGGGCGGGGCACGACCTTTCGCATCTATCTCCCGTTCGTGGACCGGGCGGCCACGCCGCGGCAGCGGGAGCCGGCCGGCGAGCTGGTCGGCGGCAGCGAGACGCTGCTCCTCGCCGAGGACGATCGGGTGCTGCGCAACGCCACCGCCAAGCTGCTCGCGCGGCTGGGTTACCGCATCATCCCCGTGGCCACCGGGCGCGAGGCGCTCGACACTCTGCTCGCGCTGGGGAATCAGGTGGACCTCGCGATCCTCGATGTGGTCATGCCGGAGATGAGCGGCCGCGCGGTCTTCGACGCCGTGCGGGACCGAGTTCGCGAACCTCCGGTTCGTGTTCACCACCGGCTACAGTCCGGCGGGCCTCAACCTCGGCGGGCTCCAGTCGCTGGCGGTCGAGGTTCTGCACAAGCCCTACAGCTTTACCGACCTCGCTCGCGCGGTGCGTCGGGCCCTCGAGGCGCGCGCGGCCTAGCCGGATGCCTCGTTCCGGACGCATCGCCCTCGCCGGCGCCCCCAACGTCGGCAAGTCGTCGCTGCTCAACGCCCTCGTCGGCACGCACCTGGCCATCGTCAGCCCGAAGGCGCAGGCCACCCGGCTTCCGGTGATCGGCCTCCGCACCGAGGGCGACACCCAGTATGTGTTCCACGATCTTCCCGGCCTGCTGGAACCCGGCTATCTCCTCCAGTCGCGCATGCGCGAGGCGGCGCTCGAGCACCTCGGCGCGGTGGACGTGATCCTGCACCTGCACCCGGCGCCGGACGCGCCCGCGCCACCGTTCGCGGAACTGACCGGTCCCGTTTCGGCACCCATCGCGCCGGTGCTCACGGTCTACACCAAGTCCGATCTCGTCTCGCCGGCGCGCCGCGAGGCGCTCGCCCGCGAGGCCCTGATCGTATCCGCCACGACCGGCGACGGCCTGGCAGCATTGCTGGCGCGGGCCCGGGAGCATCTGCCCGAGGCCGAGTTCCCCTACGACCCGGACGATGTCGGCACCCAGCAGCTCCGCTTCTTCGTCGTCGAGTACCTGCGCGAGGCGGCGTTCGAGCTGCTCGGTGACGAGGTGCCGTACAGCTTCAACGCGGAAGTGGAGGAGTTTCGCGAGGCCGAACGGCCCGTGTACATTCGGGTCACGCTCTTCATCGAGCGGGAATCGCAGAAGGGCATCGTGGTGGGCCGCGGCGGCCGGACGATCGGCGCGATCGGCGCGCACGCCAGGGCCCGGATGGAAGAGCTGCTCGGCGCCCCCGTCTATCTCGATACCTGGGTGAAGGTGTTGCCCAACTGGCGCCGCAATGCCGCCGCGCTCACCCGGTTCGGCTTTCCCGAGCCGAAGGAGGCCCCATGACGCTCGCGCCCGATCTGCTCGAGATCCTGGTCTGCCCCAAGTGCAAGGGTGACCTCGAGTATCGCACCGAGCCCGAATCGCTGGTCTGCCACACCTGCCGGCTGGTCTACGCCGTGGAGGACGGCATTCCCATCATGCTCATCGAAGAAGCCAAGCCGCTCTGAGCCCCGACTCCACACCCCGAGTCAAGCCGCATACGCTGAGCGCCGCCGCCGAGCAGGCGCTCGCGCGGGCGCGCGAGGAAGCCGTCCGCCTGGGCCATGGCTCCATCGGCGCGGAGCACATCCTGCTCGCCTTGCTGCGCCCCGGCGCCGGCGGCGAGGCGCTGGTGCGCCGCATCGGCCTCGAGCCCGACGAAGTGCGCGAGCAGCTCGAGGCCAGCGGTGGCCGCGGCCGTGCGCGCGGCGGCGGTGGCGGGAGCGCGGAGGAGCCCGCCCACACGTCTCACGCCAAGCGGCTGATCGAGGCCGCGTCGAAGGAGGCACGGGAGTCGGGCTCGGAGATCAGCGCCGAACATCTGCTGCTGGCGGCGCTGCATGAGCCGCGTGGCGCGATGGCCCGGATTCTGAGCGATGCCGGCATCTCGCCGGCCAAGGTTCGGGACGAGCTCGATCGCACGCCGGCCGCCAAGGCCCCGGTCCGGACACCCGCGGAGCCCGCTAGACCGCCGCGCGAGCGCGAGTCCCGCGGGCCGCATCCCGGGCTGCCACCGCATCTCCAGAAGACCGCGACGCCGCGGTGGCGCCTGGTCCTGCTGCTCGCGGTGCCGGTCAGCATCGCGCTCGCCTACGTCTTCCATGCTCCGCCCGTATGGGTGTTCATCACCGCCTGCATCGGCGTGCTGCCGCTCGCGGCGTTCATGGGCGAGGCGACCGAGCATCTCGCGCACCGCACCAGTCCCACGGTGGGCGGACTGCTGAACGCCACCTTCGGCAACGCGGCGGAGTTGATCATCGCGCTGATGGCGCTCCGGGCGGGCCTGGTCGATCTGGTGAAGGCCTCGATCACCGGCAGCATCCTCGGCAACCTGCTTCTCATCATGGGGCTCGCGCTCGTCGCCGGCGGACTCAATCGGCCCGAGCTGCGGTTCAACCGCACCACGGCCGGGATGAGCGCCGGCATGCTGGCGCTGTCGGTCGTGGCGCTCACGTTCCCCGCGCTCTATCACGCGGTGCACCCCGAGGCCGCGGCGCGGGCCGCCGAGCTGCACATGTCGGAGGCGGTCGCCGTCATTCTCATTCTCACCTACGGCTGCTCGCTCCTCTTCACGCTGCGCACCCACCGCCGGCTGCTGGGCGGCGAGGCGCATCCGGTCGAGGGCCCGGTGTGGGGGATGCCGAAGGCGCTCGCCATTCTCGGGGGCGCGACGGTCGGGGTGGCGGTCGAGTCGGAGCTGCTGGTGCACGCCGCCAGCGAGGCTACCGAAGCGCTCGGGCGTCTCGCCGATATTCCTGGGCCTCATCATCATTCCCATCATCGGCAATGCCGCGGAGCATGCGGCCGCCGTGGTGCTCGCCCGGAAGGGGCAGATCGATCTCGGACTCCAGATCGCGCTGGGCTCGAGCACCCAGGTGGCGCTCCTGGTCGCGCCGGTGCTGGTGTTCGCGGGGGTGCTCATGGGCACCGGCATGGATCTGGTCTTCCGGCCCTTCGAGGTGGTGGCGCTGGGAATGGCGACGGTGGTCACCGCCATCATCACGCTGGACGGGGAATCGCACTGGTTCGAGGGGGTCCAACTCCTCGCGGTGTACCTCATGGTGGCGGTGGGCGCATACTTCCTGTGAATTGACTTGCGGGACCCTGGTTCCTAAGTTAGCCAGTAGTAAATCCTTACGAGAGGCAAAGGGTGCGGACTCGCCCGACGATTCTCTTCTACTCGCCGGACGGCTCCCCGGTGCCGGCGCTGGTCCGTCAATGGGCGGCGGCCAACGCCTTTCCGTTGCTGGTGTTCAGCCGTCCGGATGAGGTCGAGTCCATCGTGCTCCGCGGCCATCCCTGCCTCCTCTTCGTGGACGGCAACGGGTCGCGGAACGAGGGAGTGGCCCTGGTCCGCCGGCTCAAGAGCGACGCCTTCACCGCGATCGTCCCGGTCACCGCGCTCGCCGCCGACCACCATCCCGAGCAGGTGCAGGCCTGGTTCTCCGCCGGCGCCGACGAGGTCATCAGCAGCCTCTTCTCTCCGGCGGAGCAGCGCTCGCGCCTCGACGCGATGCTGGTGCGTACCGAGCGGGACGTCTCGGTTCACCCCTCCACACGCCTCCCCGGCACCACCGAGATCGAACGGGAAATCCGCCGGCGGCTGGAATCGGACCAGGAGTTCGCGGTCTGTTACGCCGATCTCGACCACTTCAAGGAATTCAACGACCGCTACAGCTACTACGATGGGGACCGGGTGATCTATCTGCTCTCCCGGATCCTCCACGATGTGGTGAAGGGTCTGCTCGGCGCGCGGGGATTCGTGGGGCATATCGGTGGTGACGATTTCATCTTCGTCGTGCCGGCCACCGAGATCAGCATCGTCTGCGGGGAAATCCTCGACGTCTTCGATACACTGATCCCGTTGCAATACAACGATCAGGACCGGCGGGCCGGCTACTTCTTCGGCAAGGACCGCCGGGGACAGCTCCACCGCGTGCCGCTGATGACCCTGTCCATCGGCATCGTCACCAACCGGCACCGAAAGTTTGCGCATCCGGCGCAGGTGAGCGAGCTTGCCACCGAGATGAAGAGCTACGCCAAGACGCTGCCGGGCTCGGTCTTCGTGGTCGATCGCCGGCAGGGCAGCAACGGCGAAGACCGCCAGGGATCGGCGGCCAGGGATCTGTCGTGAGGACGAAGCGATGAACGTCACCTGCCCCAACTGCGCTACCCTCTATCGTGTGGACCCGGCCAAGGTCCCGGCTGCCGGCGTGCGGGCCCGTTGCGCGGTATGCAGCGCCGTCTTCGCGGTGAATCGGGAAGGCAAGGACGCGGCGACCGCGGTGCCTCAGCCGTCGGCTCCTGCGCCGGCGCCCGCGCCGGCCGTCGCGGCGACGTTCACGACTCCCGCGCCCGCCGCGCCGACGCCCCAGCCGCCTGCGCCACCCCAGGCTCGGCCGCCGGTGGCGGCGCCGGTCTCCGCGCCGCCGCCGCCCATGCCGCGGCCCACCGCGCCTGCCGCCGCGGCGCCGCGCCCCATGATGCCGCCCGCGCCGGCGAGCGCCGGCGCCGCGCCACCGAGACCGGCCGCGCCCCCTCGGCCGCAGCCGTCGGTTCCTGCTCCGGCTCCCGCGGCGGCGGCACCCTCCGCCACCGCCCGCCCAGGCTCCGGCGCCATCCGTACGGCCCGCGGCCGGACCGGCAGGGCGCCCGGCCAACCCCTTCCTCTCTCAGGACCCCTCGCTCAAGGCCCGGCGTCTTGCCCGGGCGCTGGTCTCGGACATCGTGGTGTACCACCCGGCCAAGCGGCAGGAAGGCATCCGCGACGGCAACCTCAAGGAGCTCTTCGAGGAGGAGATCAAGAAGAGCTGGGAGGAGTACACCGAGCAGGTGGGCCGGGAGATCGCAGAATCCACCGGATTCTTCCGCGAAGCGCTGAACGAGATCCTTGCCGGCGGCCGCCAGATCTTCTGAGCGGGCCGGATTCCCGGCGGCCCCGCTTATTGTTCATTCCTACCCCAACGGGAGATTCCATGACCGACCTGGTGGACCGCCTCACCGAGCTGCAGCAGCGGGTGACCGAACTTCGAGACTTTCTTTGACCTTCCCGCCAAGTCCGAGCGCCTGACCGCGCTCGAAGCGCGACAGGCCGAAGCCGGTTTCTGGGCCAATGCCGAGACGGCCCGCGTCTCGGTGCAGGAAATCAAGACGCTGAAGGCCTGGGTTTCCCCCTACGAGAATCTGAGCCAGCGAATCCAGGGCGCCGTCGAGATGGCGCAGCTCCTGGAATCCGAGCCCGATCCCGCGATGGACGCCGAGGTCACGCGGGAAGCCGACGAGCTGGCCAAGGGCGTCGAGGCGTTCGAGCTGCAGGCCATGCTGCAGGGCCCCGAGGACGCGCGTGACGCGCTGCTCACGATCCATCCCGGCGCCGGCGGCACCGAGTCGCAGGATTGGGCCGAGATGCTGATGCGGATGTACGTCCGCTGGGCCGAGCGGCACGGGTTCCAGGTCACCGTCCTCGACCTGCTCCCGGGCGAAGAGGCGGGGATCAAGTCGGTCTCGATCGAGATCAAGGGTGAGTACGCCTACGGCTACCTGAAGGCGGAGAAGGGCGTGCATCGGCTGGTGCGGATCTCGCCGTACGACTCCCAGGCGCGGCGCCACACGTCGTTCGCGTCGGTGTTCGTCTATCCCGACGTGGATGACACGATCGAGATCGACATCCGGGACGAGGATATCAAGATGGACGTGTTCCGCGCGTCCGGCGCCGGCGGACAGCACGTCAACAAGACGTCCTCCGCCGTGCGGCTCACGCACGTCCCGACCGGCGTGGTCGTGTCGTGTCAGCAGGAGCGGAGCCAGACCAAGAATCGCGCGACCGCGATGAAGATGTTGCGGGCCGCTCTCTACCAGCGAAAGTTGGAAGAGCAGGAGGCGGCGCGAGCGGTCGTCGAAGCGACCAAGACCGACAACTCGTGGGGCAACCAGATCCGCTCCTACGTCTTCCAGCCGTACACCATGGTCAACGACCACCGAACCGAGACAAAGGTGGGCGACGTACAACGGGTGATGGACGGCGACCTGGACGAATTCATCCAGGCCTACCTCAAGCGCTTCGGGGGCAAGGCGGCGTGAGCACGGTGGAGGAGCGATCCTACGTCGAGACCGCGCGGCGGGAGAACCGCGCCGCGCTCGAGGCGGCCGGCATTCCCACCTTCGCCTACCGCTTCGAGCGGACCCATACGGTCGCCGGCGCGCGGGAGCTCTACCGGGACGAGATGGGCGAGGAAGGGCCGGTCGTCGCCCTGGCGGGCCGCATCGCCCGCAAGGCGCCGCAGGGCAAGACCACCTTCTTCGTGCTGGAGGACGGCTCCGCGCGGATTCAGCTCTACCTCCGCCGCGACGAGCTGCACGAGCGCTACGACATCCTCGACCGTCTCGATCTCGACGACCATATCGGCGTCCGCGGGCGGCTGTTCCGCACCAAGCGGGGCGAGCTGAGCCTGCGCGTCGCCGAGCTCAGCCTCCTCGCCAAGTCGCTCCGGCCGCTTCCTCGCGGCAAGACCCAGGAGACCGAGGTGGGCGCCGTCACCTACGGCGACCTCAGCGATCCCGAGGTTCGCTACCGCCAGCGGTATGCCGATCTCGCGGTGCATCCCGAGGTGCGGGATGTCTTCCGTCTGCGGGCCAAGGCGGTGAGCTGGATGCGCCGCTATCTCGATGACCGCGACTTCCTGGAAGTGGAGACGCCGATCCTGCAGCCGCTCTACGGCGGCGCGGCCGCCCGGCCGTTCATCACCCACCACAACGCGCTCGACATGCCGCTGTATCTCCGGATCGCGGATGAGCTGTACCTCAAGCGGCTGCTGGTGGGCGGATTGGAGCGGGTCTACGAGATCGGCCACGACTTCCGCAACGAGGGCATGGACCGGAGCCACAATCCCGAGTTCACCATGCTCGAGGTGTATCAGGCCTACGCCGACTACACCGACATGATGACGCTCACCGAGGGGCTCGTCGCCGGGGCGATCGAGCACTGCCTGGGCACGCGGGTGCTGGAGCGGAACGGGGTCACGCTCGACTTCGACTCGCCCTTCCAGCGGGTCAGCTTCATCGACGGCATCCGGGAGCGCTGCGGTCTCGATCTCCGAACCGCGACGGACGAGGACATGCGGCGCGTCCTGATCCAGGCCGGCGAGCCCGCCGACGCGGTCCGCGCGATGTCCGGCGGCAAGCTCCAGGACGAAGTGTTCAAGGTGGTTCTCGAGCCGCACCTGGTGCAGCCCACCTTCGTGCTCGACTATCCCAAGCCCCTGTCGCCGCTCGCCAAGGAGCATCGGAGCGATCCGGCGCTCACCGAGCGGTTCGAGCTGTTCGTCGGCGGCCGGGAGCTGGCCAACGCGTTCAGCGAGCTCAACGATCCCGACGACCAGCGCCGCCGCTTCGAGGATCAGGTGCGCCAGCGGGCCGCCGGGAACGAGGAGGCGCACGCGTTCGATGCCGACTACATCCGGGCGCTCGAGTACGGCATGCCGCCGGCGGGCGGCATGGGGATGGGCGTGGATCGCCTGATGATGGTCATCGCCGATCAGCCTTCCATCCGCGACGTCATCCTGTATCCCGCGATGCGTCCGGAGGAGTGATGAGTCGCAAGCGACCTGATGGTCGGCCTGCGCGAGCTGCTGCGCACCTTCCGATGGCCGTCCAAGCTCGAGTGGCGGATCGCCCGCCGGTATCTGCGGAGCCGGCGGGGCGCGCGGACCGCGTCGCTCAACACGGTCATCTCGACCGGCGGCGTGGCCGTCGGGGTGACCGCGCTCATCGTGGTCCTCGGCGTGATGAACGGGCTCCGCAACGACCTCCGCGAGCGGATCCTGGTCGCCAACCCGCACCTCCGGGTGCTCACCTACGGCGCGGGTCTCCGGGTGGACGACTGGCGTGACGCGCTGGCCACCATCCGGAAGGAGCCCGGCGTCGTCGCCGCCGCGCCCGAGGTCATCAGCCAGGCCGGGATCACGGCCGGCCAGGACTACGGGGAAGGGGTCAACCTCCTCGGCTTCGATCCCGACACCGGGGCGATGGCCGTGACCTCGCTGCCCAGTGCCATCGAGAAGGGCGACCTGAGCTTCAAGGCCACCAAGCCCGGCGTGGACGGCGGCATTCTGCTCGGCACTCGCCTTGCGGGCCGTCTCTCCGTCTACCCCGGCGACGTGGTGACCCTGGTCCCCGTGACCCAGGCCAAGATGAACCCGGCCCTCGGCCTCGCGGTGCCCCGGTTCTGGAAGTTCGAGGTCACCGGCCTGTTCGACACCGGCATGTTCCAGTACGACAACCAGTTCGTGGTCATGTCCCTGGACGCGGCCCAGCGCTTCACCGGCCTGGGCGGCGCGGTCTCGGGCATCGCCGTCCGGGTGGCCGATCCCAACCTGGCCCCGGCCATCGGCGAGGCCCTCGAGAAGCGCCTCGGCTATCCCTACCGGGCCCTCGACTGGCAGACGCAGAACGCCAGCCTCTTCAGCGCCTTGCAGTTGGAGAAGCTGGCCATGGGACTGATTATTTTCTTCATCATGGTGGTGGCGGCCTTCAACATTGTCGGCACCCTCACGATGGTGGTGACCGACAAGACGAAGGAGATCGGGATCCTTCGGGCCATGGGCCTCACCTCGCCCGCGGTGGCCCGGGTCTTCCTGATTCAAGGGGCCGTGATCGGGATCGTGGGGACGTTTCTCGGGCTGCTGGCAGGGCTGGCGGTGGCTTACATCGTGGATGCATCCGGTTGGATCAGGATCAATCCCGCGGTCTACTTCATCGATCATCTGCCGGTCCACGTCGAGCCGCTCGACGTCGTCATCGTGGTCACCGCGAGCATCGCGATCGCCGTGCTCGCCACGATCTACCCGTCGCGCACCGCCGCCGGACTCACCCCGGTCGAAGCGATCCGGCACGAATGAGCGCCATCCTCGAGGCCACCGGCCTCCGGAAGGTCTATCAGGGCGGCGATGGTCTCCCGATCGAGGTCCTCTCCAGCGTGGATCTGTCGGTGAATCGCGGCGAGTTCGTGGCCATCGTCGGCGCCAGCGGCTCGGGGAAAAGCACGCTGCTCCATCTGCTCGGCGCGCTCGATGCGCCATCGGGTGGCGAAGTCAGGCTCGACGGGCGCTTGTTCGGCGAGCTGGAACCCGACGCGCTCGCCGAGGTGCGGAACCGGAAGATCGGATTCGTCTTCCAGTTCCATCACCTGCTGCGGGAGTTCACCGCGCTGGAGAATGTGATGCTGCCGCTGCTGATCGCCGGGGAGGAAGATGCGCGGGCTCGCTCGAGGGCCGAGGAGCTGCTCGCCGCCGTCGGGCTGGCGGGCCGCATGACGCACCGGCCGTCGGCACTCTCCGGCGGGGAGCAACAGCGCGCGGCCGTCGCGCGCGCCCTCGCGGCCGACCCGCTGGTGGTCCTGGCCGACGAGCCCTCCGGCAACCTCGACTCGGGCAACAGCGAGCGGCTCCACCAGCTCTTCGCGCGGCTGTCGCGCGAGTTCGAGACCGCGCTCGTCGTGGTCACCCACAATCGGCAGCTCGCCGGCCGGGCGGACCGCGTGTTGTCCCTGGAGGGCGGGCGACTGGTGCCGCTCGCCGGCGTGGAGTCGATGCCCTGATGTCGTGCGACCAGTGTCACGAGCGTGAGGCGGTCATCCATCTCACTCAGATCGTCAACGAGCAGGTGACGACGCTGCATCTCTGCGAGCGCTGCGCGGCGGAGAAGGGCGTCGAGAGCCCGAGCGGGGTCGCGAAGACGCCGCTGGGCAGCTTCCTCGCGGCCATGGGGAACAACCTGACCGAGACCGAGCCGGCGCCCCGCACGGGTGACACCTGTGTGCGGTGCGGCGGCTCCTTCCAGGATTTTCGCGAGACTGGCCGGCTCGGCTGCCCCGAGTGCTACCGCTCCTTCGAGGCCCCGTTGCGGGAGCTGCTGCGCCGCCTGCAAGGCTCGACCCATCATGTGGGCGAGCGCTACGCCGAGCAGGGAGCGCAGCCGGGCGACGGGCAGGTCCGGACGGCGGAGCTGCGGGAGCAGCTTCGGCTGGCGGTGGAGACGGAGAACTTCGAGCTGGCCGCGGAGCTGCGCGACCGCCTGCGGGTGATGGAATGATCGACCTCAGCCTCCTCACCGACGGTGGCGTGGGCTGGCTGGACGCCAGCGGGCCCTCGAGCCACCTGGTGCTCTCCACCCGGATCCGGCTGGCGCGCAACCTGGCGGGTCGTGTGTTCCAGGGACGCAACTCGGAGACCGAGCGGGAGGACATCCTCTCGACCGTGGAGCACGCGGCCCGGGAGTCGGTGCTGCTCCGGCGGGCCACGAAATTCCGGCTGGACCGGCTGGAACCGACCGACCGGCAGCTGCTGCACGAGCGCCACTTGGTGAGCAAGGAGCTGGCCGGTCTGGACAGCGACGGACGAGTCCGGTCCGGCGCCTCGCTGCTGATCCAGGACCGGATCGGCGTCATGCTGAACGAGGAGGATCATCTCCGGATTCAGGGCCTCCATTCCGGCTTCGCGCTGGAGGCGGCTTACGCCGAAGTGGACAGGCTGGACGCCGAACTGGGACAACGACTTGCTTTCGCATTTCATCCTGAGTTCGGTTATCTTACCTCTTGCCCGACCAACGTGGGCACGGGGCTTCGGGCCTCGGTGCTCATTCACCTCCCCGGCTTGGTGCTCACCAAGGAAATTTCGAAGGTGTTGCAGGGTCTGGCTCAGGTGGGGCTGACGTTCCGCGGCCTGTACGGGGAGGGAAGCGAAGTCGTCGGCAACTTCTTCCAACTCTCCAACCAGACGACCCTGGGCAGTTCCGAGCACGAGCTGCTCGACCACCTGGGCAAGATGGTCCGCCAGGTGATGGACTACGAGGAACAGGCGCGGCAGGTGCTGCTCCGCGACGCGCCCGCGATCATCGAAGACAAGGTCTGGCGGGCCTACGGCCTCCTCCGCTATGCCAGAGCCCTGTCGTTCGAGGAGGCGATGAACCTGTTGAGCGGCGTCCGACTCGGCGTCGGTGTCGGCCTGATTCCGGATGTCGCGATGTACACCCTGAACAAGCTGCTGGTGTACACCCAACCGGCTCACCTGGCGGTGGCGGAGGGAGTGGAGCCGACCGAGGCCGATCTGCCAATTCGGCGGGCACGGTTCGTGCGAAAGGTGTTGGAATCCGAGGTGGGGCGGCGCGGATGAGCCGCGGCGACGACATTCGGGTCGAGCAACGTGGGGCACCGAGATGAACGGCTACAACTTCACTGATCGGGTCCGGAAGGTTCTGCAGATGGCGCGCGAAGAGGCGGCGCGTCTGCATCACGAATACGTCGGGACCGAGCACATCCTGCTCGGCCTCATCCGCGAGGGTGAGGGGGTGGCGGCGGCCGTCCTCACGAACCTCAACGTCGACCTGGAAGACATTCAGCAGAAGATCGAGGAGACGGTCAAGAAGGGAAAGGCTGCCGCTGCCGCCGGTCCCGACCTGCCGTATACCTCCCGGGCCAAGAAGGTGCTCGAGCTGGCCATGACCGAGGCCCGCGAGCTCAATCACTCCTACGTCGGCACCGAGCACCTGCTGCTCGGCCTGCTGCGCGAGGAGAAGGGCATCGCGGCGCAGGTCCTCACCGACGCGGGCGTCAACCTCGAGCAGTCCCGGGCTGAAACGCTCCGGCTCCTCGGCAGCGACATGCCGCAGACGTCGGCCGGCGGCGCCGGCGCGCAGCCGAGCGCGGCCCCCAAGTCGGAGAAGAAGTCCAAGACCCCGGCGCTCGACCACTTCTGCCGCGATCTCACCCAGCTCGCCGCCGAGGGCCAGCTCGATCCCACGATCGGCCGGGCCAAGGAGATCGAGCGGGTCATGGAGATCCTCGCCCGCCGGAAAAAGAACAACCCGGTCCTGATCGGCGAGCCGGGTGTCGGCAAGACGGCCATCGTCGAAGGCCTCGCCCTCCTGATCGCCAACGGGCTCTGCCCCGACGTGCTGCGCGACCACCGGGTGCTCTCGCTCGACATGGCAGCCGTGATCGCCGGCACGAAGTATCGTGGCCAGTTCGAGGAGCGGCTCAAGGCGGTGATGAACGAGATCGCCCAGAACAAGCAGATCATCCTGTTCATCGACGAGCTGCATACGCTGGTCGGCGCCGGGGCCGCCGAAGGCGCGATCGACGCGTCGAACATGCTCAAGCCCGCGCTCGCCCGCGGTGAGCTGCAGTGCGTCGGCGCCTCGACCCTCAACGAGTACCGCAAGTACATCGAGAAGGATGGCGCGCTCGAGCGGCGCTTCCAGACCGTGGTAGTGGAGCCGCCCACGGTGCCCGAGACGGTCGAGATTCTCAAGGGTCTGCGGAAGAAGTACGAGGACCACCACCGGATCAGCATCCCCGATTCCACGCTCGCCGCGGCGGCGGAGCTGTCGGAGCGCTACATCACCGACCGCTTCCTGCCCGATAAGGCGATCGACGTGATCGACGAGGCCGGCGCCCGCGCCCGGCTGGCATCGCAGGTGCCGCCGGCCGAGGTGGCTGAGCTCAAGAGCGCGCTGGAGAAGGTCAACCTCCAGAAGGAAGACGCCGTCCGCGACCAGAACTTCGAGCGGGCCGCGTCGCTCCGCGACCAGGAGCGCGACCTCCAGAACCAGATCCGGCTCAAGCAGGAAGAGTGGGAAAAGGACCGGCAGACCCGTCGCCCGGTGATCGACGAAGAGGCCATCGCCTTCATCGTCTCCCGCTGGACCGGCATTCCGGTCACCCGCCTCCAGGAAGCGGAAACCGCGCGGCTCATGCGGATGGAAGACGAGCTGCACGGGTCGGTGGTCGGCCAGGACGAGGCGATCGTGGCCGTGTCCCGCGCCATCCGGCGCTCCCGCGCCGGCCTCAAGGATCCCAACCGGCCGATCGGGTCGTTCATCTTCTCCGGCCCCACCGGCGTCGGCAAGACGGAGCTGGCCCGGGCGCTCGCGAGGTTCCTCTTCGCGGACGCGCAGGCGCTGATCCGGGTGGACATGTCGGAGTACATGGAAAAGTTCTCGGTGAGCCGCCTGATCGGCGCGCCCCCGGGCTACGTCGGGTACGAAGACTCGGGCACGCTGACCAAGGCTGTGCGCCGGAAGCCCTACTCGGTCGTCCTTCTGGACGAGATCGAGAAAGCGCACCCTGACGTGTTCAACATCCTGCTCCAGGTGCTCGATGAGGGTCACCTGACCGACAACTACGGCCGGGTGATCGACTTCAAGAACACCGTCGTGATCATGACGTCGAACGTCGGCGCCCGTGACATCATGTCCGGCAAGTCGCTCGGCTTCCACACCGCCGACGCGAAGTCGAGCTTCGAGAAGATGCAGGAGCGGATCAAGGACGAGATGCAGAAGGTCTTCAACCCGGAGTTTCTGAACCGGTTGGATGACGTGATCGTGTTCCACCCGCTCTCGAAGGAGCACATCGCCCAGATCGTCACCATCCTGCTCAAGGAAGTGCAGCGGCGTCTCGGCGATGAGGTCAGGCTCACGCCGGCCGCGATCGACTTCCTGGTGCAGAAGGGGTTTGACGAGAGCTATGGCGCCCGGCCATTGAAGCGGGCGATCCAGAAGTTCGTGGAGGATCCGCTGAGCGAAAAAATCCTTCTGGGCGAATTCGGCCGCGGCGACGAGATCGAGGTGGATCTTGCCCCGGACGGCGAGCGGCTGGTCTTCAAGACCCTGACCGGGACCCAGGCCTGACGTCGCCGACGCCGGCCCCAGTAGGGGCCGGCGCGCCACTTCTCACTCAGTGCTGATGAAGCGTTATCGTCTCATTCGTGCCGCCGTCGCCCTCCTGCTGGGGGGACCGGCGGCTCTGACTGCCCAGGAGCCCGTCCAGGAGGCTCCGCCCATCGTCGACAGCATCGTCGTCGAGGGCAACTCGCGGCTCACCCCCTCCCAGATCGTCGGTACCGCCGGCCTCATCGTGCGGCAGCCGATCAACTATCGCGACATCCAGCGCGCCATCACCGCGCTCTTCCGCACCGGCCAATTCGACGACGTGGTGGTGGAGCAACGGAACGCCGGCACCAAACTGGTGCTGGCGCTCAAGGTGAAGGAACGCCCGATGCTGGAGCGCTGGGCGGTCCGCGGGGTCGATCGCGTCTCCGAGGGATCGGTAAAAGGCCGGGTCAAGCTGGTGGAAGGGCGGCCGCTCGACCGTAACGCCGTGGAGCAATCGCGCGCCTCGATCGATTCGCTCTACAAGGACGCCGGGATACTACGCCGCCGCCGTGAAGACGCTCGAGCTGCCGCAGCAGAACGGGCAGATCCGGATCGTCTTCGATGTGGCGGAGGGCAACCGCGTCGCCATCAGCCAGGTGTCCGTGGACGGCAACCGGCGGTACTCCGACAAGGCGGTCGTCAAACAGATGTCCACCAAGCCCGAGGGCTTCTGGTGGTTCCGGAAGGGCGAGTACGACGAGGACAAGCTGGAGCAGGACGTGCGCGAGAAGCTGCCGACCTGGTACGCCAACCGCGGCTTCGTGGACTTCCAGGTCACTCAGGACTCGCTCGCGGCGGATTCCTCCGGCGGCAAGGCGACGCTGCACCTCAAGGTGGACGAGGGTCCGCAGTACTCGGTCGGCAAGTTCGACATGGAAGGGAACCGGCGGTTCTCCTCCGAGGAGCTGATGGTGTACTACCCGTTCGGCCCCGTGACCCAGTCGGGCACGCCGTCGGGAGACGTGAAGCCGTTCAACCGGTCGGAGTGGGACGCCGCCACCGAGAAGGTCGGCAACCTCTACGCCAACAACGGCTACATCTACGCCTCAGTGGTGCCGGAGGAGACCCGCCGCACCGCGCCCGACGGCAAGCCGTACATCGACCTCGGCTGGACCGTCCGCGAGGGATCGCCCGCGACGATCAACAAGATCGAGATCGTGGGGAACGACGTGACCCACGAGCGGGTCATCCGCGAGGCGATCGTCATGCTCCCCGGCGATCTCTTCAGCCGCGAACGTCTCATCCGCTCCTATCAGAACGTGTCCAACCTCGGCTTCTTCCAGCAGCCGATGCCGTCGCCCGACGTCAAGCCGTCGGAAAACGGGGCGGACGTGGACATCGTCTTCCGGGTCGAGGAGCGCCGCACCGGCAACATCAACTTCGGCGCCTCGCTGGGGCAGGGCACCGGCGTCGGCGGCTTCCTCGGACTCGAGGAGCCCAACCTGTTCGGCCGCGGCAAGCGGGGCCGGCTCCAGTGGCAGTTCGGGAAGAACATCAACGACTTCACGCTGAGCTACACCGATCCGAACATCCGCGAGAGCCGGATCTCGGGCACCGTGTCGCTCTTCGACAGCCGCGCCCGGTTCACGGTCGGTGACCTGGGCCGCCGGAAGCAGACGGGCGGCTCGGTGCAGCTCGGCTTCCCGTTCTTCGGCTCGCGCTACACCCGGCTGTTCACGTCGTACTCCTTCCAGCGGATCCGGTACAGCGAGGGCTCGGATGACCTCCGGGAGCGCTTCCGCTGCACCGCTTGCACCCGTTCTTCCGTAGGGACGAGTGTCCTCCGGGATACCCGGTTCGGGCTTCCCTTCGCCACCGGCGGCTCCATGGTCCAGGTGAGCGGGGAGCTCAACGGCGGGATCCTGGGGGGGACAGGGAATTACCGGAAAGTGGACCTGGAGGGACGCTGGTACGCGCCGTTGGGCAGCCTGGGAGGGGAGGAAGGGGAGTTTGGGGGTGGGGTACAGTTCGTGCTTGGCATCACCGCCAAGTCCGGCTTCATCTTCGGCGACGCCGGGCCGTTCTTCACGGAGCTGTACTCGCTGGGCGGCGTGCAGTTCGGTATCCCGCTCCGCGGCTACGACGAGTTCGCCATCACGCCCGACGGGTTCGATCCGGGCGCGAGCGGCAACCAGGCGAGCCCGGACGCGTTCGGCAAAGCGTTCGCCGCGTTCACGGTCGAGGCGGGCGCGCGGATCAGCCAGTCGCTGTACGTGAGCACGTTCCTCGATGCGGGCAACGTGTACCGGTCGGCCAGGCAGTGGGATCCGACGCGGCTCTTCCGGGGCGCCGGGTTCGGTGCCGCGGTGATCTCGCCGCTGGGGCCGATCGGAGTGGACATCGGGTATGGCTTCGACCGGGTGGACGGCACGGGCCGTCCGGATCCCGGCTGGCAGTTGCACTTCAAGCTGGGGAACTTCTTCTAAGCTTGAAGAGCATTCAGGAAAAGCGTGAAAGTGGCTCACGCCCTTACAGTATGGACCCTAACCGGAGCTGAGCATGAAGCTGTTCGTCGTGGGAGCCTGGATCGCCTGTTTCACCCTGCTGGGCGCGGGTTCGGCAGCCGCGCAGCAGGGCGGAGCGAAGGTGGCCTATGTCAACACCCAGGCCATCCTTAAGCAGACCCCCGGGTACGCCCAGGCCGAATCCACCTTCTCCCGGGAAGTGGAGACCTATCGGGTCGAGGTGCAGAAGCTCCAGGCCAGCCTGGACTCGGCGGCATCCGATTTCGAGCAGAAGTCGGTCATGCTGAGCCCGACGCAGCGCGAGGCCAAGCGCAAGGAGCTCACCGGTCAGCAGCAGAAGCTGGAGCAGCGGACCCAGGAGCTGCAGCAGAAGGCCGCCGGCCGAGAGCGGGAGCTGCTCGATCCGATCCAGACCAAGGTCAACAGCGTGATCGAAGGGATACGCGCCGCGGGCAACTACGCCGTCATCTTCGACGTCAGCGCGCCCAACAGCGGCATCGTCACCGCCGACAAGGCGCTGGATCTCACCCCGCGCGTCATTCAGCAGCTCAAGTCCGGCAGCTGATCGCGTGACGGCGGAAGGGCTCACCGCGCAGGCGGTCGCCGACCTCGTCGGTGGCCGCCTGCTTGGCGATGGGGGGGTACGCATCACCGGGGTCGGCCCGATCGACCGGGCCGGCCCCGGTTCGCTCACGCTGGCGGTGTCAGCCCGCTACACCAACGCACTCAAGGCATGCGGCGCGAGCGCGGTGCTGGTCCCCGCCGCCCTGGCGGAGGCGCCGGCGAAGGTCGCCGCGCGCATCGTCGTCGGCGATCCGTACGCCGCCATCGTGCATGTCATCCGCCACCTGCTCCAGCCGCCGGTCGAGACGCCGGGGATCGATCCGACGGCGAGGATCGGACCCGGATGCGTGCTCGGTGCCGATGTCAGAATCGGTCCCCACAGCGTGCTCGGCCGGGGCGTGCGGCTCGGCGACCGCTGCCGGCTGGCCGAAGGCGTCGTGATCGGGGATGGCGTCGTGGTGGGCGAGGATACCCGGATGGATGCCCGGGTGGTCTGCTACGCCGGGGCGACCATCGGGCGGCGGGTGGTGCTCAAGGCGGGGGCCGTCATCGGCGGTGAGGGGTTCGGGTATCTTTCCCGCGGTTCGGGGCACGAGCGGATCCCCCACGTCGGCGGCTGCTTCCTCGGCGACGACGTGGAGGTCGGCTCCAACTCCTGCGTGGATCGCGGCAGCCTCGACGACACCATCATCGGCCAGGGCACCAAGATGGACAATCTGGTTCACGTGGGGCACAACGTGCGGATCGGCGAGCGCTGCCTGCTGATGGCGGGTGTCGGCGTCGCGGGGAGCACGCGCCTGGGCCACGACGTGATCCTGGCGGGCCACGTGGGCGTGACCGATCATCTCGACATCGGCGACCGGGTGCAGGTGGCGGCGAAGAGCGCGGTGATCGGCAACGTGCCGGCCGGCTCGGTGCTGAGCGGCAACCCCGCGCGTCCCAACCGCCAGGTGCTGCGGGCCCAGGCGGCGATGTACCGGCTGGCGCCGATCGTCGGCGAGCTGGAAAGCCTGGTGGCGGAGCGGAAACGCGATGGCTAGGCGGACGCTCGCCCGCGAGGCCACCGTCGAAGGCATCGGTCTTCACACGGGCGCGCACGTCACCGCGCGATGCATCGCGGCGGCGCCGGGCACCGGGATCGTCTTCCGGCGGGTGGATCTCGAGGGCGCGCCCGAGGTGCCGGCCCGGCTGTCGCAGGTGCGGTCCACCGAGCGGCGGACCGCGCTGGGCGAGCTGCCCGGCACGGTCGAGACGGTGGAGCACCTCCTCGCCGCCGCGGCGGCCCTCCAGCTCGACGATCTCGTGGTGGAGCTGAACGGTCCCGAGCCACCGATCGGCGATGGGTCGTTCCAGCCGTACCTCGCCGCGCTCCGGACGGCCGGCATCACCGACCAACCCGGCGATCCGGTGGTGTACAAGGTCACCGCACCGTTCCAGCTCACCGAGGGCGACTCGACCTACGTCGTCGCGCCGGCGCCGGCGCTCCGCCTTACCACCACGATCGAATGGCCTCATCCTTTGATCGGGCGCCAATCGGGTTCCTACGACATCACCCCGGATTCGTTCGCCCGTGAGCTGGCCGCCGCCCGGACGTTCGGCTTCGTGCGGGAGGCGGAGGCGCTCCGGGCCCGCGGGCTGGCCAAGGGTGCCGACCTGGACTCGACCCTGATACTCTCCGACGACGGTCTGGTCGGCGGGGAGCTGCGCTGGCCCGACGAGTTCGTCCGCCACAAGGCGGGCGACATCCTGGGCGACCTCGCGCTGGTGGGTGGACGGGTGCAGGCCCATATCGTCGCGAGCAAGCCGAGCCACCAGGGCAATATTGCGCTGGCCCGTTGGCTCCGCCGGACCGGACAGCGCGTCGGAGGCGTCGCGATGGACATCGGCAGGATCCTGGATGTCATTCCGCACCGGTATCCGTTCCTCCTCGTGGACCGCATCATCGAGGTCGAAGGGACCAACCGGATCGTCGGAATCAAGAACGTCACGATCAACGAGCCGTTCTTCCAGGGTCACTTCCCGGGACATCCGATCATGCCCGGTGTGCTGATCATCGAGGCGATGGCGCAGGTGGGCGGCATGCTGCTCCTCGGAACCATCGAGGATCCCGACCAGAAGGTCGTGTACTTCATGTCGCTCGACAACGTGAAGTTCCGGCGGCCGGTGCTCCCCGGCGACCAGCTCCGCTGTGAGCTCGAGATGCTGCAGAACCGCGGCCGCACCTGCCGGATGAAGGGGGTCGCCTACGTGGACGGCAACGTCGTCGCCGAAGCGGAGATGATGGCGCGCGTGGTGGATCGGTGACGACGGTCATCCACCCCACCGCGATCGTGGACCCCTCGGCCCAATTGGGCCACGGGGTCGAGATCGGCCCCTGGGTCCTGGTGGGCCCGTCGGTTCTCGTGGGCGACCGGTGCCGGATCGGTCCCCGCGCCCGCCTCCAGCGCAACGTGAAGCTGGCGGCGGGCGTGAGCATCGGCGACGGCAGCATCATCGGCGGCGAGCCCCAGGACCTCAAGTACCAGGGCGAAGAGACGTGGGTGGAGGTGGGCGAGGAGACGATCATTCGGGAGTACTCCACGATCAACCGGGGTACCTCGGCGACCTACCGCACCGTGGTCGGCGCCCACTGCTTCATCATGACCTACGTGCACCTGGCCCACGACTGCCACGTGGGCGACCACGTCACCATCGCCAACGGCACCCAGTGCGCCGGCCACGTGACCATCCACGACCGCGCGGTGCTCAGCGGGCTCAACGCCATCCATCAGTTCGTCACCATCGGGACCTACGCCTTCGTGGGCGGCGGCTCCCGGGTGAACCAGGACATTCCTCCCTACGTGAAGGCCGTCGGCAATCCGATGGAGCTCTACGGCCTCAATTCGATCGGACTGCAGCGCGCCGGCTTCTCCGGCGAGACCATCGCCGCGCTCAAGCGGGCCTATCGGCTGTTCTTCAATTCGGACCTCAACCTGTCGCAGGCGCTGGAGCGGGCGCGCGCCGACCTGCCGCCGCTGCCCGAGGTCGAGCGGTTCGTGGACTTCGTCGAATCGTCCGAGCGGGGCGTTCCGGCGTGAGTCCGGCGCTGCCGGTCGGGGTGATCGGAGTTGGCGCCCTCGGCCGGCATCATGCGCGTCACCTCGCCACGCTCGACGGCGCCCGGCTGGTCGGGATCACCGATATCGATCATGACCGCGCCCGCGAGGTCGCCGGCGAGCTGGGCACCGAGGCCTGCGATTTCGACACGCTGCTCGATCGGGTGGAGGCGGTCACGATCGCGGTGCCGACGCCGGCGCACGCCGACGTCGGCCTGCGCGCGCTCGAGCGGGGCATTCCCGTGCTCATGGAGAAGCCCCTCGCCGCCACGCTCGCCGAGGCCGACCGGCTGATCGCCGCCGCGGCCGCGCGGCGGGTGCAGCTGCAGGTGGGGCACATCGAGCGCTACAACCGCGCCATCCGCGCGGCCGAGCCGTATCTCGACGGACCCCGGTACATCGAGAGCCAGCGGCTGGCACCGTTCCAGCCTCGCGGCACCGACGTCGCCGTGGTGCTCGACCTCATGATCCACGACCTCGATCTGGTGCTCCACCTGACCGGCGGCGGAGAGGCCACCGAGGTCAGGGCGTCCGGCCTCTCGGTGCTCTCCTCCCACCTCGACATGGCGAACGCGCGGGTGGAATTCGCCAACGGCGCCGTGGCGCTGGCGACCGCCTCGCGGGTCTCCCGCGAGCGGATCCGGCGTCTCCGGCTGTTCCAGCCCAACGGCTATCTCTCGCTCGATCTCGCCACCGGAGGCGGGGAGTTCATGCGGCTCCGGAGCGATTGGCGGCCCGGCACCGGCGCGCAGCTGTCCGACGTGGTGGAGCGGCTGGTCCTCCAGGCGCCCGAAGCCGACGCGCTGCGTCTGGAGCTGCAGAGCTTCGTCCACGCGGTGCGCGGCGACCGCGAGGTGGTGGTGGGTGGCGTGGAGGGGCGGGCGGCGCTCGCGCTGGCGCTTCGCGTGGCGGCCGTGGTGCAGACCGCGCCGCTCGCCGCCCCAGCGGCGGGATGATCGCGCGCGCCGGGCCGCGCATCTTCGTGTCCGCGGGTGAGCCATCGGGCGATCTCCACGGCGCAGGTGTCGTGCGCGCGCTGCGGGAGCGCTATCCCGATGCCTCCATCGAGGCGCTCGGCGGTGCGCGGATGGCGGAGGCCGGCGCCACGGTGCGCTACCCGATGGAAGGGCTCGCGGCCTTCGGCATCGTCGAGGTCGTGAGCAAGCTGGGCGCGCACTGGCGCCTGCTTCGCTCGCTCCGCCAGGACTTCCGCGCCGGCCGCTACGACCTCGTCATCCTGATCGATTATCCGGGGTTTCACCTTCGGGTCGCCGAGGCGGCACGCCAGGCGGGGACCAAGGTGCTCTACTACATCGCCCCGCAGCTCTGGGCCTGGCGGCCCGAGCGGGCGCGACGCTTGGCGGCCGCGGTGGATCGGCTCGCGGTGGTGTTGCCGTTCGAGCAGCCTTTCTTCGGCCGGCTCGGATTGCGCAGCGAGTACGTGGGGCATCCGCTGGTGGACCGCTCGCCGTCACCGACGCGCGCGGCCGCGCGCGAGAGCCTCGGCATCGCGGAGGGCAGCCGGGTGCTGGGCCTCTTTCCGGGGAGCCGGTCGCAGGAGATCCGCCGGCTCTGGGTGCCGTTCCGCGACGCGGCAGCGCAACTCCTCCGCGAGTCGCGATGCGACCGGGTGCTCGTGGCGGGCACCGAGTGGGGTGAGTATCCGGACCCCGGCCCCGCCGAGGTCGTGCGCGCCGATCCGTCGCGTCTCCTCGCCGCGGCGGATGCCGCGCTCGTCAAGTCGGGCACCACGACGCTCGAAGCCGCGCTCGCGGGCACGCCGATGGTGGTGGCATACAAGGTTCATCCGCTCACCTACCGCATGTTCCAGCGGCTGCGGACCGTGAAATGGGTGAGTCTGGTGAACCTCGTCGCCGAGCGGGAGGTCGTTCCCGAGCTGCTGCAGCACGAGGCCGAGGCCGCCGCGCTGGCCGACGCGCTGCGTCCGCTGCTCGATCCGCGTGACCCGCGGACCGTGGCGCAACAGGAAGGGTTCTCGATCGTGCGCCGGCGCCTGGGCGAGCCGGGCGCCACCACGCGTGTCGTCGCGCTGGCCGGCGAGCTGCTCGGCGCGTGAAGCTCCGGGTTCCGCCGGCCGCGGCGCGCGCGGTGGCCGCGCCGGCGATGCGGCTTCTGGCGAGCTCCTGGCGGATCCGGACCGAGCACGAGGAGCGCTGGCGGAAGTTGTATGAGGCCCGCCGGCCGCACGTATTCCTGCTCTGGCACGAGGTATTGCTGCCGCTCCTGTGGCACCACCGCAAACAGGACATCGCCATCGTGGTGAGCGAGAATCGCGATGGGCAGTACCTCGCCGACTTCGCCGCTTCGCTGGGCTACCGCGCGGTGCGGGGTTCCAGCTCCCGCGGGGCGGCCCGCGCGCTCCTCGGTGCCGTGCGCGAGCTCCAGGCGGGACGGTCGGTGGCCTTTACGCCCGACGGACCGCGAGGCCCCCGCCGCGAGCTCAAGCCGGGCGTGGTGGCGGCGGCGCAGCGCGGCGGCGGCGTGATCGTCCCGATCCACGCCCGGGCCAACCGGGGGTGGCGGTTAGATTCGTGGGATCGGTTCCTCATTCCCCAGCCCGCGGCCCGGGTCACCGTCACGTACGGACGGCCTTTCGAGGTCGAGCCGGGCGAGGCGGGACTCGCGGCAGGACTGACGGAGGCCAGTGTGAGGCTCGCGGAGATCGCGGAGGCGGCTGGATGACGCGGCGGGGCGATTCCCATCGGGTAATGCGTTGGCTCTGGACCAGCGGGCGGCCCGATGCGCGGCTTGCGCGGCTGGCGCTGCTGCCGGCGTCCGGCCTGTGGCGCGGCGCGATGGCCGTGCGTGGTCTCGCGTACCGGCGCGGCTGGCTGCCGGTGCACGACCTGCCGCTGCCCTCCGTCGCCGTCGGCAATCTCACCGTCGGTGGCTCGGGGAAAACTCCCATCGCGACCTGGATCGCCCGCTACTACGCTTCGGGCGGCCTCATTCCCGGCATCCTCCTCCGCGGCTACGGCGGAGACGAGATGCTGGTGCACCAGCACGACGTGCCCCGCGCCGTCGTCATCGCGGACCCCGACCGCGCGGCCGGCGCCGAGCGGGCCCTGGCCAACGGCGCGCAGGTGCTGGTGCTCGACGACGCCTACCAGCGCCTCGATGTCCGCCGCGATCTCAATATCCTCGTCATGAGCGCGGAAACCACGCGGGCGGTGCGGTGGGCGCTGCCCGCCGGGCCGTGGCGCGAGAGCTGGAACGCGCTCGACCGGGCCGACGCGGTCATCATCACCCGCAAGCGCGCCACGCCGGAGGCCGCCGTCGCCCTGGCCAAGGAGGTCGAGGGGCGGGTGCAGGGACCGGTCGCCATCGCGTACCTGGGACTGCGGTCGCTGGAGGGGCTGGTGAGCGGGATGAAGGCCGCGGCCGAGTCGCTCTCCGGCAAGCGGGTCGTCGCGGCGTCGGGGATCGCCGATCCGGACGCGTTCGTCGCCCAGGTGAAGCGCACCGGCGCGGCGGTGCAGGTGGCCACCTGGAAGGACCATCACGACTACCGCGACGAGGACGTCGCCTGGCTGGCGCACGCCGCCCGCCGTGCGGACCACGTCGTGATCACCCAGAAGGATGCGGTCAAGCTGCGCGACCGCTGGCCCGCCACGGTTCCCGAGCCGCTGGTGGCCGTGCTCGACCTCGAGTGGGAGGAAGGCGGCCAACGGATCGAGGCCGCGCTGGACGCCGTCGTCACGCCCGTGGAACGGCTGTAAAAACCACCCTTGGAGCCAAACCCGGACTATCCATCTATGACCACCGTGCCTCGCCCGAACCAGGACGTCATCCGTCCCGACAAGGACAGCGCGCTCCTCGCCGAGGAGAACCCCTTCGAGGCCATGATGTCGCGATTCGACTACGCGGCCAAGCGGCTGAGCCTCGATCCCGGTCTGTACAAGGTGCTGCGCGCGCCCGAGAAGCAGATCATCGTCTCGGTCCCGATCGTGCGCGACAACGGGGAAGTGGACGTCTACCAGGGCTATCGGGTGCTGTACAACACCTCGCGCGGTCCCGCCAAGGGCGGCATCCGCTTCGACACCGCCGTCACGCTGGACGAAGTGAAGGCGCTGGCCGCGTGGATGACCTGGAAGTGCGCGGTGGTCAACATTCCGTTCGGCGGCGCCAAGGGGGGCGTGGTCTGCGACCCGTTCACGCTCTCCAACAACGAGCTGGAGCGGATCACCCGCCGCTACACCTCCGCCATCATCGATACGCTGGGTCCCGATTCCGACGTCCCGGCGCCCGACGTCAACACCAACGAGCGGGTGATGGCGTGGATCATGGATACGTACTCCATGCACAAGCGCCACACGGTCACCGCCGTCGTGACCGGCAAGCCGGTGGAGATGGGCGGCTCGCTCGGGCGGCGCGAGGCGACGGGGCGGGGCTGTATGCTGGTGACCCGGGAGGCCCTCAAGCGGCTGCGCATGCCGATCGAGGGAACCCGGGTCGCCATTCAGGGCTTCGGCAACGTCGGCTCGGTCGCCGCGCAGCTCATGGAAAGTCTCGGCCTGATCGTGGTGGCCGTGAGCGACAAGTCGGGCGGCGTCTACAATCCGAAGGGCCTCAAGATCCGCGACGTCCTGCAGCATTCCCGCCAGAAGCGATTCCTCGCCGACTACAAGGAAGCCGACCACATCAGGAACGAGGAGCTGCTCACCCTCGACTGCGAGGTGCTGGTCCCCGCGGCGATGGAGAACGTGATCACGAGCCAGAACGCCAAGGACATCAAGGCCAGGATCATCTGCGAAGGCGCCAACGGCCCGACCACCGCGGGCGCGGACAAGATCCTGGACGAGAACGGCGTGTTCGTGATCCCCGACATCCTCGCCAACGCCGGCGGCGTCACGGTCAGCTACTTCGAGTGGGTCCAGGACCGGGGCGGCTACTTCTGGGACGAGGACACCGTCAACAGCCGGCTCGAGCGCATCATGGTCGAGTCGTTCGACGAGGTCGCGGGGATGGCCGGGCGCCACGGGATCAATCTCCGAATCGGCGCCTACATGCTGGCGATCGAGCGGGTGGCGGCGGTGCACCGGCTGCGGGGGATGTACGCCTGAGCGATGGACCTGACGATCCTCGGCGTGGGCCGGCTCCGGCCGGCCTATCGGGAGGCGTGTGACGACTACCTTCGCCGCCTCGGCCGTTACGCGAAGGTGGCGGAGGTGGAAGTTCGGGAGGCGAGCCGGGCGCCGACGGTGACGGTGCAGCAGCAGGAGGAGGCCGCCCGGCTCGCGGAGCGGATGCCCGGCGGGGCCACGGTGATCGCGCTGGCCCGCGAGGGGTCGGCCTGGACCAGCGAGGAACTCGCCAGGCGGATGGAGGGTTGGAGAATGGCGGCCCGTCCTCTCGTGTTCGTGCTGGGCGGGTCCCGCGGGCTGTCCCCCGCATTCCTGGACGCGGCGTCCGTGCGGTGGAGCCTCGGCCCGCTGACGCTGCCGCACGAGCTGGCGCGAGTGGTCGTCGCCGAACAGCTCTACCGCGCGTTCACGATTCTCCGCGGCGAGCCGTACCACAAGGGACGACCCTGACGCCATGCTCGAATGGTTCGAGGAATGGTTCGGTGAGGACTACCTCCAGCTCTACCCGCACCGCAACCAGGCCGAGGCGGATCGCGCGGTGGCGCTGCTCGCCGAAACGACGGGGATGGCGGCCGGGTGGCGGGTGCTGGACGTGGGGTGCGGGGCAGGCCGCCACGCGCTCGCCTTCCGGCGGCGGGGCGCCCGATGCTTCGGCGTGGATCTGTCGCTGACGCTGCTTCGGGTGGCCCAAGGTGTCACCGATGCGCCGCTGGTGCGGGCCGATATGCGCCGGCTCCCGATCCGGCCCGGCAGCATGGACCTGACCGTCAGCCTGTTCACCAGCTTCGGATATTTCGAGCATGACGAGGAACATGCCCAGGCGCTCCGGGAGATGGTCGGCACGCTGCGGCCGGGCGGGTGGTTCGTGATCGACTTCCTCAATGCCGCCGCGGTCCGCGAGCGGCTGGTTCCCCACGAAAGAGTGCCCGTCAAGGGTGGTGAGGTGGATGTGAAGCGGTCGGTTTCGCCGGACGGGCGGTACGTGTGCAAGACGATCGTGACCCCGGGCGGCCGCAAGTTCTCCGAGCGGGTGCGGCTGTTCGGCCCTGGCGAGATCGCGGCGATGCTGGAGCAGGCCGGCGTCGAAGTGCGGCACCGCTTCGGCGATTACGACGCGAGCCCGCTGGGCGATGGATCGCCCCGCACCATCCTGGCCGGGTCCGCCGGATGAGTTTCCGGTTCGTCCCCACGCCGCTCGAAGCTCCCCTCGTGAAGCCGCCGACCCGCGACGGTGGCATGGACCCGGCGCTCGAGCCCGCGTTCGTGCCGTCGGCCGCGCGGGACGCCGCGGTGACGAAACTGCGGGAGCCCGGCGCGCTCGCCGTCACCAGCGGGCAGCAACCGGGTCTCTTCACCGGCCCACTGTACACCGTGCACAAGGCGCTCTCCACCGCCGCGCTCGCCCGGGTGCTCGAGCGCCAATGGGGACGCCCGGTGGTGCCGATCTTCTGGATCGCCGGCGACGACCACGACTTCGCGGAGGCGAGCGAGGCCTCGTGGCTCACGGCGGACGGCAGCCTCGCGTCGGCCTCGCTCCCGCCGAGGCCACCCGAGGCTCCGCTCACGCCGATGTACCGCCAGCCGCTGGGGGACGCCGTGACGGCGGCGCTCGAGGCGCTCGGCGCGAGTCTGCCGGCCACCGAGTTCCGGGACGAGACGATGGCGTGGCTCGCGCGGCACTACCGGCCGGATGCCATGGTGGCCAGTGCCTTCGCCGGCGCGATGGCGGAGCTGCTGGCCCCGTTCGGGATCGTGTGCTTCGACAGCACGCATCCGGCCTCCAAGCGACTGGCGGCGCCACACGTCCTCAAGGCGCTCGAGCGGGCCGCGGAGATCGACGACGATCTCGAGCGCCAGGCCGAGGCGCTGGGCGAAACCGCGCGAACCTCGGGCGTCGTGCTGGGCGATGGCGCGGCGCTGGTGATGCTGGAGGGCGCCCAGGGGCGGGACCGGCTGATCGCGGCGGACGGCGCCTTCGTCACCCGGCGGGGCCGCGAGCGGTTCGACCTCGCCGCGCTGCGCCGCATCGCGGAAACCGAGCCGACCCGGCTCTCGCCCAACGTGCTCCTGCGTCCCGTCATCGAGAGCGCCCTCCTGCCGACGGTGGCGTACCTCGGCGGCCCGGCCGAGCTGCGCTACCTGGCGCTCACCCCGCCGGTGTACCAGCGGCTCGGCGTGGTACCGCAGCGCCCGCTGCCGCGCTGGTCCGGCATCCTGGTGGAGCCGCGGGTGGATCGGATTCTGGAGAAGTTCGGCATCGAGCTGAACGACCTGGTCGGGCCGCCCGGGGCGCTGGAATCGCGGCTGGTGCGCTCGCAGCTCCCGTCCGAGGCGGTCGCCGCGCTCGAGTCCCTGCGGGCGGCGGTAGAATCGGGCTATGGGGCGCTGGAGCGCAGCGCCACGGAGATCGATCCGACGCTCGCCCGGCCGGTGCAGGGCGCCCGGCACCAGGCGCTGTCCGGCACGCAGGACGTGGAGAAGAAGCTGGTCCAGCACCTCAAGAAGCGGCAGGAAACGGAGCTGGGGCAGATCGCCCGGGCGCGGACCGCCGTGCATCCCGGCGGGAAGCCACAGGAGCGAGGCCTGACCGTCGCGCCATTTCTCGCGCGCTACGGGCCCGCGCTCGTCACCGACCTCTCGGAGGCCATCGAGGGATGGTATGCGGGCGCCCTTGAAGGGGCGTCGGCGCCGTCTTAGACTCGACCCATGTCGGTCATCGCGCTCATCCTCCTCGTAGCCCTGCTCATCCCCATCATGGGCATCATCGTGGATTCGCCGATCGGGCGGGCGCTCGCCCGGCGGCTGGAGGGACCCCGCGAGGTGCCGCCCGGCCTCGATGAGCTCGCCAAGAAGGTGGACCTGCTCGAAGCGGAAGTGGACGATCTGACCCGCAGCGTGCAGGCCCTGCAGGACGAGAACGCGTTTCTCCAACGCCTGCTGAGTGACGCGCCGTCCCGCCCGACGCTCCCACGGCCACCCGCCTGACCACTCCCCAGGGCCGCGCCTCACGGCCGGCTGTAATGGTCGCGACCGGCATCCTGCTGAGCCGGATCGTCGGCCTGGTTCGCAATCGAGTCTTCGCCCACTACTTCGGCACCTCCGACGCGGCCGACGCGTTCAACGCCGCGTTCCGGATTCCCAACTTCCTCCAGAACCTGTTCGGCGAAGGCGTGCTCTCCGCCTCGTTCATCCCGGTGTACGCCCGCCTCCGGGCGGAGGGACGAGAGGCGGATGCCCGCGCCACCGCGAGCGCCGTCGCGGCGCTCCTGGGACTCACGGTCTCGGTGCTGGTGCTCGCGGGCGTCCTGCTGGCCCCGTGGCTCATCGACGTCATCGCTCCGGGATTCGAGGGCGCGAAGCGCGAGGCCACCGCGCGGCTGGTGCGGATTCTCTTCCCGGGCGCGGGACTGCTGGTGCTCTCCGCGTGGTGTCTCGGCGTGCTCAACAGCCACCGGCGGTTCTTCCTCTCCTACGTCGCGCCGGTGGTCTGGAACCTGGCGATCATCGCGGCGCTGATGGCCAAGGGTGGGCAGACGGAAAGCTTCGACCTGGCGGAAGTCGCCGCATGGGGCTCGGTGGTGGGCAGCCTGCTCCAGTTCGCCATCCAGCTTCCGACGGTGCTCGGGCTGCTCGGCGGGCTGCGGTTGGGTCCGCTGTTCGCTGGTCCGGTGCGGCAGGTGGTCAGGAGCTTCCTGCCGGTGTTCGTGGGGCGAGGCGTCGTGCAGATCAGCGCGTACGTGGACACGCTGCTCGCGAGCCTGCTTCCGACCGGTGCGGTCGCGGCGGTGTCCTACGCGCAGGTGCTGTACACGCTGCCGGTGAGCCTCTTCGGGATGTCGGTGTCGGCGGCGGAGCTGCCGGAGATGTCGAGCGCGGTCGGGACGGAGACCGAGCGCGCCGACGTTTCTCCGCAGCAGGCTCGAGGCGGGGCTGCGGCAGATCGCGTTCCTCGTCATTCCGTCGGCGGTGGGGTTCATCGCGCTGGGCGACGTGGTGACCGCTGCGCTCTACCAGTCGGGCGAGTTCACCCGCGAGATGACGGTGTACGTGTGGGGCATCCTGGCGGCGGCTTCGGTGGGACTGCTGCCATCCACGCTCGGGCGGCTCTACTCCTCGGCGTTCTATGCGCTGCACGACACCCGCACGCCGCTCCGGATCGCGCTGGTGCGGGTGAGCCTCGGCATCGCCCTCGGCTACGCGCTCGCGCTTCATCTGCCGGCGGCGGCAGGCGTGGATCAGCGGTGGGGAGCGGCGGGGATCACGCTCGCCTCAGGAGTCGCAGCCGGCGTCGAATATCTCCTGCTGCGGCACGCCCTCGGCGGAAGGATCGGTCCGACGCGACTCGACGGAGGGACGCTGGCGCGGGTCTGGGGAGCGGCGCTCGGGGCAGGGGGCGTTGCGTGGGCGGTTCGGGGCGTGCTGCCGGAGATGCATCCGATCGGAGTGGCGGTGATCGTGCTGGGGGTTTTCGGGGCGGTGTATCTGGGCGGGGCTGCGGCGCTGGGTGTGCCGCAGGCGCGGAGGTTCCTGCGGCGGTAGCGTCATCCCGACCTCCCTCCCCAACGCCGTTAAATTTCCCTTCGTATGACGATCCCCGGCCTCCCCGACCAGCTCCAGCGCAAGCTCGACACCCTCCCCGAGGGGCCGGGCGTCTATCTCTGGCGGGACTCCGCCGGGGAGGTGCTGTACGTCGGGAAGGCCAAGCGGCTCCGGAGCCGGGTACGGAGCTACTACGCCTCCGACTTCCCGGTGAGCCCGAAGAACCAGCTTCTCCAGCGTCTGATCGCCGATGTCGAGACGATCGTCGTGGCGAGCGAATCCCAGTCGCTCATCCTGGAGAACAACCTCATCAAGGAGTACCGCCCGCGATTCAACGTCCGGCTCAAGGACGACAAGAGCTATCCGTCCATCGCCGTGACACTGAGCGAGCCCTTTCCGCGGGTCCTGGTGACCCGCCGGCGCAACATCCCCGGCGCCCGGTACTTCGGGCCGTACACCGACGTCGCCCAGCTCCGCCGCACCCTCGCGATCATCCGCCGGCTCTATACCGTCCGGAGCTGCCACGACGTGCTGCCGGAAGAGCGGCGCGAGCGACCCTGTCTCGACTATCACATCGGCCGATGCCAGGCGCCCTGCGTCGGCTGGCAGAGCGAGCAGGACTACCGGCGGATGGTGGACGACGTCCTCCAGTTCCTGGAAGGCAAGACCGGCGACCTGCGCGGCCGGGTCCGGGACGGCATGATCGCCGCCAGCGAGGCGGAGAACTACGAGCGTGCCCGCGAGCTGCGCGACGCGCTCCGCTGGCTGGAGCGGCTGGAGGAACCGGTGGCGGTCGAAACCATCGGCACCGGCGACGCCGACGCGATCGGCTACGCCCGCGATGGTGACGATGCGGTCGCGGTGCTCATCCGGGTCCGCGAGGGTTGCGTCGTCGGGCGGGAGCATCGCTTCCTCGAGGGACTGGAGGAGGAATCGGATCAGTCGGTGCTGAGCGCGTTCCTGGTGCGCTACTACGTGCCGGTCGAGGATCGCGCCCGCCGCGTAGTGCTGCCGTTCCCGCCGGAAGACTGGGACGCCATTCGCGAGCTGCTGCCCGATGCGGACTGGATCGTGCCGCAACGCGGCAAGGCTCAGCGCTGGCTCGAGCTGGCCGACGTCAATGCGCGGCATCTGCTCGAGAGTCTTCGCATCGAGTCCTTCGAGACCGAGGAGCGCGCCGAGGATCCGGTGTATGCGCTCGGGCGCGACCTCGGCCTCAGCTCGGTGCCGCGGAGCCTCGTCTGCATCGACATCTCCCACAACCAGGGCAAGGACACTGTCGGCTCGCTGGTGTGGTTCGAGGCGGGTCGTCCGCGCAAGAGCGAATACCGGAAGTTCAAGATCGAGGGACCCGGTCAGCAGGACGACTTCGCCGCCATTCAGGAAGTCCTCACCCGGTACCTCACCCGCCGGCGCGACGAGCAGCTGCCGATCCCCGACCTGTTCCTGATCGACGGCGGAAAGGGCCAGCTCAACGCCGCGCTGGAGGTGGCGGAGCGGCTCGGCTTCACCGGTCTCGAGTTCGCCAGTCTGGCCAAGCGGGAGGAGGAAGTGTTCCTCCCGGGACGGCCCGACTGTCTCCGACTGTCGCGCCGGAGCTCGTCGCTGCGGCTGTTGCAGCGGATCCGGGACGAGGCCCACCGATTCGGCCTCGCGTACAACCGGAAGCGCCGCACCCAGCGGACGATCACCTCGGAGCTGCTCAACATCCCGGGCGTCGGGCCGCGCCGGCGCCGCCTGCTGCTCGAGCGCTTCGGCAGCCTCGCGGGCGTGAAGTCGGCGTCGGTGTCCGAGCTCGCGACGGTGCCGGGCTTCTCGACCCGGCTCGCGCAGCGCGTGCTCGAACACCTGCAGACCCGCGTCTGACGTGCCCGAGCTCCCGGACGTCGTCGTCTACCTCGAGGCGCTCGAGCGGCGGATCGTCGGACGCGTGCTGCGTGGGGTGCGGGTGTCGAGTCCCTTCGTGCTGCGCACCGTGGAGCCACCAATCGCAGCGGTTGCCGGCCGCCGCGTGCTGGGGCTTCGCCGCATGGGCAAGCGTCTGGTCTGGGAGCTGGAGGGCGATCTCTTCCTCGTCATGCACCTGATGATCGCGGGGCGGCTGCGCTGGGGCGCGCCCGGCGCGAAGGCGCCGGGAAAGATCGGGCTGGCCGCGTTCGATTTCGACGAAGGGACGCTGCTGCTCACCGAGGCCGGCTCCAAGCGGCGCGCGTCGCTGCATCTCGTGGCGGGGGCAAGCTCGCTGGCGGATTTCGCGCGTGGAGGACTCGAGCCGCTGGAGGCGACCGAGGCCGAGTTCGTGGCGCGCCTCCGCGCTGGAGAACCACACGCTCAAGCGCACCCTGACCGATCCGCGCCTCTTCAGCGGCATCGGCAACGCCTACTCCGACGAGATCCTCCACCGTGCCCGGCTCTCGCCGCTCCGGCTCAGCAGCAAGCTCGATGATGCGGAGGCCGCCCGACTCTTCGCGGCCACGCGCGAGATCCTTCTCGAGTGGACCGACCGGCTCCGGCGCGAAACCGGGGAGGGATTCCCGGTGAAGGTGACCGCGTTCCGGGAAGGGATGGCGGTACACGGCCGCTACCGCGAGCCGTGCCCCGTGTGCGGCACACCCGTGCAGCGCATCCGGTACGCCGAGAACGAGACCAACTACTGCCCGGCGTGTCAGACCGAGGGCCGGCTCCTGGCCGACCGCGGGCTCTCGCGGCTGCTGCGCCAGGACTGGCCCCGCAGCCTGGAGGAGATGGAGGAGCGACTCAAGTCCTGACGCCGGGCGCGGTTGGCGGAGTCCACCCGGTGGAATTGCCTGTGGCGTCGGCTGCGGCCATATTTATAAGTCTATGTCAGATGGACGGTTTGCCATTCTGGATCCCGCCGCCGGCATCAGCGGCGACATGGTGCTCGGCGCCCTCATCGCCGCTGGAGCGCCGGCCCAGTGGCTTCTCGGACTTCCCGAGCGACTCGGACTCGCCGTCCATGTGGCCATCGAGCAGGTGGACCGCTGCGGAATCAGGGCGACGAAAGTCAACGTCTCGCTTCCCGATGGCAGTCACGAAGCGCCCAGCGAACCCATCCACCAGCCGCATCCCCACCCTCATTCCCACGACCATCACCACGCCCCGCATCGCCACGTGGGCGAGCTGCTCGACATTCTCGAGCGGGCACCGGTGTCGCCGTGGGTGCGGGAGCGCGCGATGCGCGCCTTCCGGCTGCTGGGTGAAGCCGAGGGCCGGATCCACGGCGTGCCCGCCGAGCAGGTGGCGCTCCACGAGGTCGGTGCGATGGACGCGCTGGTAGACGTCGTAGGTGCGATCGAGGGCTTCGAGCAGCTCGGCATCGAACGCATCTACCACCGGCCGGTCGCGGTCGGCGCTGGCTGGGTGAAGGCGTCGCATGGCGTGATCCCGGTGCCCGCGCCCGCTACAGCCGTGCTGCTGGAAGGCATCGAAGTCACGACGGCCGGTCCGGTGGTCGGCGAAGCGACGACGCCGACCGGCGCGGTGCTGCTCCGGGTGCTGTCGTCCGGACCGCCGCCGGCGCGCTGGCGTGTCGTGGGTGGCGGGGCCTGGGGCGCGGGTGGCCGCAATCCCGAGGGATATCCCAACGCGCTTCGCTCTGATCCTGGCGCAGCCGGCGCTCGAGGCGGGTGAAGTCGTGGTGCTGTCCACCGATCTCGACGATCTCAGTCCCGAGTATCTGGAGCCCCTGCGTGAAGCCCTGGCCGCGGCCGGCGCGCTCGACGTGCAGATCTGGGCGACGCAGATGAAGAAGGGGCGGATCGGATTCCGCGTGGAGGTCGTGGTGCCACCTGCGGAGGCCGATACGGTGGCCGACACTCTCGTCCGGCACAGCACGACGGCGGGGATTCGGCGGCAGACGATGGAGCGGCTCACGCTCGCGCGGCGAGAGCTGGAAGTGGACAGCGGAGACGGAATCAACGTGCGCGTCAAGGTGTTGGACGCGCCTGACGGGCCGCGCGTGAAGCCGGAATACGATGATATCGCGGCGGTTGCCCGACGCACGGGCCGCCCCGCTCATGAGGTGGCAAGGGACTTGCACCAGCGCGCGTTGCGCCTGGTGAGCCCCGATAGCGCCGCCAAGGCTGTGACCCCGAACAAGGAGTCGTGACGAGTGAAAACGATGATCGCGTCGGCCGTGTTGCTGCTTTCGCTTGCCGCCACCGGCGCTGAGGCTCAGCAGCAGGTCTTCAGCCAGCGGGTGGCGAAGTCGATGCCGACCGCGTACCGCGCGCCCGAATGCGGCTTCAAGTCGGGACACTTCAAGGTCAGCAGCGGGGCCAGCTATCTGAAGACCGGAATCGAGGCCGACGTCGCCGAGAATTCCAAGCGGGCCCTGGACAGCGGCGAGCGGGTCCTGCTCGAGGCGATGCAGCAGAACAACCAGGGGACCAACGCCTCCGCGTGGTACTATCTCGGCCGCATCTATCTCCAGCGAGGCGACATCTACGGCGCCGACTCGGCGCTGACCCGGAGCGAGAAGCTCGCGCCCGACTGCGCCAAGGAGATAGACGGCTACCGCCAGAACGCGTGGGTCGCGCTGATCAAGGGCGGCAACGGCTTCGAGGAGCAGAAGAACCTGGATTCGGCGCTGGTGCTGTACCGCCAGGCGGCCGTGGTCTTCAGGAAGTCGCCGATCGCCTTCTACCAGGCGGCGTCGATCTTCAACGAGCAGGGCGCGACCGACAGCGCCGCAGCCTACTACGGCCACGCGGTGGCGGCCAGCGCCAACGTGAAGGACACCACCGAACAGAAGATCCGGAACCGGTCGGCCTTCAACCAGGGCGCACTGCTGCTCAATGCCCAGAAGCACGCCGAGGCGGCGGCCGCCTTCGAGCAATATCTCAAGTGGATGCCGAAGGACATCGAGGCCAAGCGCGGCCTGGCGGGCGCCTACCGGGGCATGGGTCAGGCGGACAAGGCGCAGGCGCTGGAGCAGGAGATCGTCGCCGCCGGCGGTTCGGCGGGCGGCGCCGCGGGCGGGGGTGCCGGCTCGGCGGACCTGATGAACGTCGGCGTGAACCTGTACAACGACAAGAAGTACGCCGAGGCCGCGGAAGCGTTCGGGAAGGTCGCCGCCGCGGAGCCCTACAATCGCGACGCGCTGTTCAACCTGTCCAACACCTACCTGGCGCTCAAGGACGGTCCCAAGCTGCTGGAGACGGCCAAGCGGCTGGTGGCGATCGAGCCGATGAACGAGAATTCGCTCAAGCTCGTCGGTGAGGGCCACAAGCAGGCCAAACAGGTTGACGAGGCCGTGAAGGTCGCGGAGCAGGTGCTGGCGCTCCCGACCGACATCAAGGTTACCGACTTCGCCGCCGCCGCCAACGGGGCCAATCTGACCGCGATGGCGACTGGCCGCGACGCGCAGACCGCCGCGGGCAAGCCGATTCCTCCCGCGGCCGTGACGCTGGCCGTGGAGTTCCTCGACGCCAAGGGCACGGTCGTCGGCAGTCAGGACGTGGCGGTGCCCGCGCTGGCGGCGGGGAAGACTCAGGAGCTCAAGGCCACCGCCCAGGGTAAGGGGATCGCGGCCTGGCGCTACACGCGGAAGTAGGAGGACACCATGGCGGGCGTACAGACCAACGGCGGACTCACGACCACGCAGGCGCCCTTCATCGAGCAGGCGCAGGCCGAGGGGCGGCTGTACATCCACCAGCCGTATGAGCTGTACTCCGAGAGCAACCATGACGCGTGGCGGCGGCTGTTCGGCCGGATGGAAGACCGCTGGCGCCGCTACGCGAACCCCCGCTTTCTCCAGGGGATCGACAGCCTCTGTCTCGATCCCAAGCGGGTGCCGAAGCTGGAGGACGTGAACCGATTTCTCAGCCCGCTCACCGGCTTTCAGGCCAAGCCGGTGAGCGGGTATGTTCCTTCCTTCCTCTTCTTCGACTGTCTCCGCAACCGCGAATTCCCGACGACCATCACCATCCGCGACGGCGGCTCGCTCGATTACCTGCCCGAGCCCGACATCTTCCACGACATCGCGGGCCACGTTCCGATGCACACCGACCGCGCCTTCGCGGACACGCTGGTGCGCTTCGGCGACTGCGCCCACACGGCGGCGGAGATCGCGGCGGGGATCAAGGACGAGAAGGAGAAGATCCGGCGGGTCACCAGCATCTTCAAGGCGATGGCCCGGTTCTTCTGGTTCACCATCGAGTTCGGTCTGATGCGCGGCAGTGAAGGCGGCATCAAGGTGTACGGCAGCGGGCTGCTCAGCTCCTACGGCGAGATCGCGCACTCCATCGATTCTCCCGAGGTGCAGCGCTATCCGATGCAGCTCGAGTGGGTGATCAACCAGTACTTCGAGATCGATCACTACCAGCCGTTGCTGTTCGTCGTGGATTCGTTCGACCATCTGTTCGAGCTGGTGGGCGAGCTGGAGCGGTGGATGCGGGAAGGCCGGCTGGACAACGTGTCGCCGGGCGAGCCGGCGGTGAGCGAGCCGGATCTTCGAAGCTTTCTGGAGGCGTCGCGCGGCAAGTAGGCTTGCTTGACTCTCCCCGGTGCGGGCCTAGTTTCCGGGCATTCGCGGGCGTAATTCAGTGGTAGAATGCCAGCTTCCCAAGCTGGACGTCGCCGGTTCGAGTCCGGTCGCCCGCTCTCGACGGCTCCTCGTAACCCCCGTCGACTCTCCGAGTCGGCGGGGGCTCCGTTTTTTTGCCCACGGTGCCCACCAACCGGCCTGGCGCTTCTCGATGGCGGCACTTCGTGTCGGCGGGACACCGCCCGGTCTCCCGAGGTGCTTCCGCAGTAGCGGTCCCTCGACACGTGATTCGTCTCACATCCCTAAGTGGCTAATGTCTATCATGTTAGCTACCTTTCTCAGCCCGCCGGGCTGGCGTGGTTCCTGCATAAGTGACGGCCCTGTCCCAGCTTCCGGGACCGGCGTACTCCCTGAACCCCCAGGCTCATGAAGCTTCGCTCCAGGCAGTTCTCCCGCTTCGCGATTGCTCGTTCTCGCCGCCGCCACCCTGCGCTGCGGCGACGGTGGCACCGTGGATCCGCCACCCGAGGCTGCGAGCATCCAGACGCGGTATCGGGGGACGGCCAGCAGGCGGCGGCAGGCACCCTGCTGCCCGACCCGTTGGTCGTCCAGGTACTCGACGAGGACGGTGGACCGGTTGGCGGCGTGGTGGTCCAGTGGGACACCGACGCCGACGGGTCGCTCTCGGACGCATCGGTGGAGACCGGCGACGACGGCCGCGCGAGCGTGACGCTGACGCTGCGATCCACTCCGGGCGACGAGACCATCACGGCGACGGTGAACGGGCTCGACGGATCGCCGGTGACGTTCACCGCGACGGCCACCGACGACTCACCCACGGAACCTGCGCTGGAGATCACGACCCAACCGCCGACGAATGTCGTGGACGGCGAAGTGTTCGCCGCCACCTCGCAGCCGGTAGTGCGGGTGCTGGGCGACGGCGGCGCGCCGGTTGACGGCGCCACGGTCACCGCGGCGCTGGCGTCCGGCGGCGGCACGCTGGAAGGCGTGCTGACGGCGGTCACCGGATCCGACGGCGTCGCCCGCTTCGGCGACCTCGGCATCGCGGGGCAGGGGGCGCACACCATCGCGTTCACCGCGCCAGGCGTGAGCGCCACGTCAGGCACGATCACGGTGGCGGCGTTGCCCGGTGAGGCCACCACGGGTGACTGGGGACCGGAGGTGAGCTGGGACATCGTGCCGCTCCACCTGTCGCTGCTCCCGACCGGCAAGCTGCTGGCCTGGGGGCGGGAGGAGATCGGCGGCGGGATGGGGCAGCCGCGCATCTGGGATCCGACCGCGGGTGCGCCGACCGGGGCGATCACGGTCGCCAACGACACGATGCTGTTCTGCGCGGGCCACGCGCTGATGGCCGACGGCAAGCTGATGGTCTCCGGCGGACACAAGGCCGACGACCGCGGGCTCGACGTCACCAACATCTTCGACCCGGCGACCCAGACCTGGACCGCCGGGCTCCCCAAGATGGCGCACGGCCGGTGGTATCCCACGGTCACTACGCTGCCGGACGGCCGGATGGTGACGGTCGCGGGCCAGGACAGCGCCTCCAACGTGGTGCGCATTCCCGAGATCTGGGAGAGCAACCAGTGGGTCGAGCTCCCCGGCGCCGACAACGTCGAGGTGCCGTATTACCCGCGAGATTTCATCGATCCGATCGACGGACGGATCTTCATGGCCGGCGAGCGAGTCGTCTCGCGCTGGCTGGACGTGGACGGCTCGACCGGCGGCGACCGCGGCGCGTGGGTTGCCGGTCCGGCCCACCTCTGGCCGTTCAACCGCGACTACGGCTCCGCCGTGATGTACGAGTCCGGGAAGATTCTCTACGTCGGCGGCGGCGGGTATACCGGCTGGGATACACCGGACGCGAAGGCCAGCGCGCCGACGGCCACGGCGGAGAAGATCGATCTGTTGGACACTCCCGTCTGGACGGACGCCGGCTCGATGAGCAGTCCGCGGCGTCACCTCAACGCCACGGTGCTGCCCGACGGCCAGGTTCTGGTGACGGGCGGTGTCAGCGGCGGCGGCTTCAACGACGAGCCCAGCGGTGTGCGTGCGGCCGAGATCTGGAATCCGGCGACGAACGGCTGGACGACCCTGGCCAGCAACGCCGTCAACCGCGCCTACCATTCGGTGTCCATCCTGATGCCCGACGGCACCGTGCTCCACGGCGCCAGCGGCGACGCCAACATTCCGGGTACCTCCACGCCGTATCCCGCCCGGCGGAGCCACGAGATCTTCAGCCCGCCCTATCTCTTCAAGGGCGCGCGCCCGACCATCACCGACGCGCCGGCGAGCGTGGGGTACGGTCAGAGCTTCACGGTCGCGACCCCCGCGGCCGGCCAGGTGACCCAGGTTCGCTGGATCAGGCTGGGTTCGGTCACCCACGCCTTCGACGCGAACACCATGGCGGTCTCGCTCGACTTCACCCCGGGTGACGGCAACGTCAGCGTGACCGCGCCGCCCAATCCGAACGTCGCGCCGCCGGGACACTACCTGCTGTTCATCCTCAACCGGAATGGCGTGCCCTCGACCGGCAGGATCATGCGGGTGCAGTAGCGGGTTGCTCGCGTTGAGATGCTCCCTTCGGCGGGGGCGCGGCAGTGAACGCTGCCGCGCCCCCGCTACATTTCGTCCGTGACCACACCGACCGTGTCCCCCACCGCTGCCGACCTGCTCGAGCGCGCGCTCCACGAGCGCTTCGGTCTGTCGGCGTTTCGTCCGGGCCAGCGCGAGGTCGCGCTCGCGGTTCTGGAAGGACGCGATGTCGTCGCGGTGATGCCCACCGGCGCCGGCAAGTCGCTCTGCTTCCAGCTGCCCGCGCTGCTGCTCGACGGGCCCACCGTGGTGGTCTCTCCGCTCATCGCCCTCATGAAGGACCAGGTGGACGCGCTGCGTGCGCGCGGTCTCCCCGCGGCCGCGCTGCACTCGGGCCTGCCCCTCGCCGAGCGGCAGGCGGCGGAGTCCGATCTCGCGGCCGGCCGGCTCAAGCTGATCTACGTCGCGCCCGAGCGCTTGGGCCATCCCGCCTTCCGGGCCGCGCTGGCCCGCACGGCGCCGGCGCGGCTGATCGTGGACGAGGCGCACTGCATCAGCCAATGGGGCCACGATTTCCGGCCGGACTACCGGCGGCTGGCGCGCTTCCGCGCCGACCTCGACGTTCCCGCCGCCGCGTTCACGGCCACCGCCACACCCGAAGTCCGCGCGGACATCGCCGATCAGCTCGGGCTCCGCTCGCCGCTGGAGCTGGTCACCGGATTCGAGCGCCCCAACCTCACGCTCGCGGTCGAGCGGTGTCGCGGCAAGGACGAGAAACAGTCCGCGCTCGAGCGCCTGGTGCGCGAGGTCGGTACGCCGGGCATCGTCTACGCCGCCACCCGGAAGTCGGTCGAGCTCTGGGGAGAGTTCCTGGCGGGGCAGGGTCTGCGCACCGGTCGCTATCACGCCGGCCTCAACGACGAAGAGCGCACTCGGGTGCAGGACGATTTCCTCGCCGGCCGAGTGGATGTGATCGTGGCGACCAACGCCTTCGGCATGGGCGTGGACAAGGCCGACATCCGCTTCGTGGCCCACGTGGAGCTGCCGGGCAGCGTCGAGGCGTACTACCAGGAAGTCGGGCGCGCGGGGCGGGACGGCCTGCCGTCGCGATGCACGCTGCTCTTTGCGCCGGCCGACATGCGCACCCAGGAGTTCTTCCTCGCGGGCGCCAATCCCAGTGCCGCGACGTTCCGCACCGTCTGGCGGCAGCTCGGCGAAGGCATGAGCGAGGAGGCGATCGAGGAGCAGGCCGGCGGCGGGGGCACCGACGCGATGGCGGCGGCCACCGCCGCCCGGGTGCTGCGCCGGGGAGCGGAGTCGGCCCGCGTCAGCTTCGGCGAAGGACCGCCGCCGGTGGACATGGAGGGCCGTTCGCTCAAGGCCCGGCGAGACCGCGAGCGCCTCGACACGATCGTGCGCTACGCCTTCTCGCGCGGCTGCCGCACCCGGTTCGTCTACGACTATTTCGCCGGCGGCGCGCGGGGCGGCGCCGCCCCGCGCTGCGGCGTCTGCGACGTCTGCCTCGGCTGGCGGCGCGGGGCGGGGCGGGTGCTGAACGAGCACGAGCTGCTGATGGTGCGGATCGCGCTCTCGGGAGTGGGCCGGCTCTCGGGCCGGTTCGGGATCGAGCGCGTGGCCCAGATGCTGGTCGGCAGCACCGTGCGCGAAGTCCTCGCCCGGGGGCTCGACAAGATCCCCACGTACGGCAAGCTCACCATGGTGCCGCTCGATACGGTCAAGGATCTGCTCGGCATGCTCGCCGATGCGGGGCTGGTGGAGCGCCAGGGCATCGAGGGAGGGCGGCCTGGCGCGTTCGTGCTCGCGCTCACGCCGGAGGGCAGGGCCGTCGCCCGCGGTGAGATGGTGCCCGAGCTGGACTGGCCCACCGCACCGGCGCCCCGGCGCCGGAAGGGAAAGTCACCGGCGGTCGCCGAGGCTGCCCCCGCCGGCGACGTGGACGAGGAGCTGCTCGGCAGGCTCAAGGCATGGCGGACCGACGAAGCCCGGAAGCGCAGCATGCCGCCGTACGTCATCTTTCACGACAGCACCCTGGCGGCCATCGCGGCGGCGCGTCCGCTCGAGCGCGATGCGCTCGCCCGGATCAAGGGCATCGGTCCCGCCAAGCTGGCGACCTACGGCGAGGCGCTGCTTCGAGCTCATGCGGTAGGCGTTCCGTGCGATTCGCCCACTTCGACGAACTCCGTAGGCGGTGCATCGGATTCGGGAGGCTTGGGCGTGAAGCTGGTCTCCCACCATTGACGCGCATCGGCCTGGGCCCACTCGTCGGCGCCCGCGCCCGTGAGGGCCGCGGCCAGCACCGCGGCGTCCGCCGGCCGGTCGGCCGGCGACTTGGCGAGACAGCTCAGAATCAGCTTCTCCAGCGCTTCCGGTACGGGAGCACCGAGCCGGACTGAGGGCGCCACGGGCGGGGTCTGCAGGTGCTTCAGTATGAGCTGCAGCGCGTTGTCGCCCTCGAACACCATCCGGCCGGTCAGCAGGTGGTAGCCCACGCAGCCGAGCGCGTAGATGTCCGCGCGCCCATCCACCACCTCACCCGACGCCATCTCCGGAGCCATGTACGCGGGCGTGCCGGAGAGTGACTCGGGCGCGGTCAGCCGCACATCCTGATTCACCCGGGTTCCGTCTTTCTTCACCAGCCCGAAGTCGAGCACCTTCACGAAGTCGTACTCCAGCCCGATCCGGCTGACGTGCAGGTTGGCCGGCTTGATGTCGCGGTGGACCAGCCCGTTGGCATGCGCCTCCGCGAGCGAGCGGCACGCCTGCCGCAGGATGTACGCGACGCGCGCGGCGGGCTGGCGGCCGAAGCGTGCCACCAGCGACTCGAGATCCGTCCCCTCGAGCAGCTCCATCACGTAGTACAGGCGGCGGTCACGGGTGACGCCGAAGTCGTAGAGCTGGATGGTGTGGGGGGACCGCAGGGACGCCGCCGCTTCCGCCTCGCGGCGAAAGCGCTGTTCGGCGATCCGTCCCGACGTGTCCATGAGCGCGTGTCCCGCGATGAGCTTGATCGCGGCCGGGCGTGCGAGCAGCTGGTGCTCGGCCTTCCACACTTCGCCCATGCCCCCGGAGCCGATGCGCTCGATGAGCCGGTAACTGCCGAGCTGGCGCGCGCGGCTCACCTTGCGTCCCAGGTGGGCGATGATCTTGGAGGGCAGCACCGCCAGGACGGCGCAGATGTAGTTCGGGAGATAGCTCCAGATCAGGAGGCCGATGGGCGGCATCTCGATCCCGCGCGAGCGGGCGATGAGAAGTCCGACCGGATCCATGGATGCCGCGAGGAATGAGCCCACCAACACCAGTTTCGGCGGCCCGGGCACCAGCGACGGGAACACCAGAATCAGGACGCAGATCCAGGACAGCCGGCCGGCGAGCGCCAGCGGCTGCCACTGATTGATGACGCCGACCGCGAAGGCGATGGCGACCTCGTAGCCGATGGCGAGCGTGAACAGCCGGCGTCCCGTCCGGGCGACCCGGGGCGCCAGCCAGTAGACGAGCGCCGAGAGCGCCAGTGCCGCCGTGGCCAGGATGTCCGCGATCCGGAACCAGGGGACGACCTGGTTGATCGGCAACCCCAGGTACGGCGCCACCAGGTGGTTCATGACCAGACCGATGAGCCAGAGCGCCGCGAACACCAGGCAGGCGAGCCGGAGCCGTCCCGCCGCCTCGATCGCGAGATCGTCGGGGAGGGACTCGCTGGGGGGGCCGCCGGTCGTCGGCGTAGCGGTGGAGCGGGGGTCGAGGACTCTGTGCTTGCGCATGTGCTCGATGGGGGGGATGGATCCAATCTCACGTCCGGAACAGGGTTTGCCAATGGCGAACGGCACCTTGACTGCCCCCGCGAGCGGTCCATCTTTCGGACACCCAACAGCGTCAATTGCCGGAGGAGGTGGAACGTGACGGATGGCGGCCGCCGGCCCTTGGCGCAGATCAGCGAAAGTCCGGTCATCCGGGTTGCCGCCTACTATGTCCTGCTCGCGGCGGCTACCGCGCTGTTCTGGCAGGTCTTCCCGGGGCTGAGCTCGGTGTTCTCCGCCGAGCGGCTCGACGCGATCAGTACCCCTAGTCCCCAGGCCGATCCCCTGCTGGAGGCGCTCGGCGCCACCATGCCGGCCATGTCGCCGCCGGTGGCGCTCGCCCTCACGACCGCGCTCTGCATGATGGGCGCGTTCTTCCTGATGCTGCCGGTGAGCTGGGTCTACATCCTCACCCGCCAGAAGAAGGGCTTCCGGCAGTCGGTGGTGCAGACGCTGATCATCCTGCCGATCGTGGTCGCGGGCGTGGTGCTGCTGGTCAAGAACAGCATCGCCCTGGCGTTCAGCCTCGGCGGCATCGTGGCGGCCGTCAGCTTCCGCAACACCCTGCGCGACACCAAGGATGCCGTCTACATCTTCCTCGCCATCGGCGTCGGGCTCGCGGCCGGCGTGCAGGTGATGTCGGCCGCGGCGGTGATGTCGTTCCTGTTCAACGTCCTCATTCTGGTCTTCTGGTATACCGACTTCGGGCGCGCACCGTCGCACCTCGAGGGCCCCCGCGCGGCGCGACGGCTGGAGCGGTCGCTCGCGCTGGCCAACCGCACCGGTCAATTCGTGGCGCAGATCGACAAGGAGATTCTCAAGTCGATGTCGCCGGAGCAGCTCCAGGCGCTGGCCCAGCGAGCCCGCAGGCGGGTGGGGGAGGCCGGCGATCTGACGGCCGACGGGCCCAAGGCGCCGAAGCCGCCCAAGCCCCTCACGACCATGGTCCGGGTGCAGAGCGCCGACCCCGAGAACGCCCGGCCACAGATCGAAGCGGTGCTCACCGACCAGGTGAAGGAGTGGAAGTTCAACGGGACGCAACGGGACGCGACCGGGGCCGCCGTACTGGAGTACCGCGTCCGGCTGCGGAAGAGCGTGCCTGGTTCCATCCTCAGCAGCGAGCTGCGGGCCCGGCTGGGACCGCGGGCCACCGCGGTCGAGACGAGGTAATCACCGGCCCGCGTGACCGAACTCCTCAATCAGATCCAGCAGGTCCTCGGCGATCGATACATCATCGAACGGGAAGTCGGCCGCGGCGGCATGGCGTACGTCTTTCTCGCGCGCGACCGCCGCTACGAGCGCCAGGTGGCGATCAAGGTCCTCGATCCCGACATCGCCACCGCCGTCGGCGCGGAGCGCTTCCTCCGCGAGATCCGCATCACCGCGCAGCTGCAGCACCCCCATATCGTCTCCCTGCTCGATTCCGGCGAAGCCCGCAACCTGCTCTACGCCGTCATGCCGTTCGTGGAAGGCGAGTCGCTGCGCGACCGCCTGATGGCCACGGCGCGGCTCTCCACCACCGAAGCGGTCACGATCGCCTGGGAAGTCGCCGACGCGCTCGACTACGCCCACCGGCGCGGCGTGGTGCACCGCGACATCAAGCCCGAGAACATCCTGGTGTCGAACGGGCACGCGCTGGTGGCCGACTTCGGGATCGCCCGCGCGATCGGCCTCGCCGGCGGGGCCACGCTGACGGGCGTCGGGTTTCCCATCGGCACCGCCGCCTACATGAGTCCGGAGCAGGCCACCGCGGCGTCACCGGTGGACGGCCGGAGCGACATCTACAGTCTGGGCTGCGTTCTCTACGAAATGCTCGCCGGCCGCATGGCGTTCAGCGGGCCGAGTCTCAAGAGCGTGCTCACGCAGCAGCTCACCACCGATCCGCCGCTGGTTCACATCTCCCGCCCCGACATCCCGCCCAACGTCATCGCCATCGTCCGCCGCTGCCTGATGAAGCAGCCCGAGGCGCGCTACCAGTCGGCAGGGGAGCTGGTGGAGGACCTGCGCGGCGTGCAGAGCGAGCTGCCGCGGTTGTCGACGCCGGTGCCGCGTCCGCCGATTCCCATGGCGGACGACGCAAGGGACGGCGGGGACGGCCTGCTCGCGGCCGCGGGTCGCTGGATCGTACCGGCGGCGCTGCTCGCGATCGTGCTGCTGGTCGTGATGTTCACCTGGCGGCAACGCGGGTCGTCGCGCCAGGCCGGGGGGCCGACCGGTCCCTATTCCGCCTCGGTGGCGGTCCTGCCGTTCAGCAACCTGGGCGGGGGGACCGACGAGGAGTACTTCAGCGAAGGGATCACGGACGAGATCATCAGCCAGCTCGCCCAGGTGGAGAGCCTGAAAGTGATCTCCCGGACGTCGGTGCTCGCGCTCAAGGGCAGCCAGCTCACTCTGCCACAGATCGCGGAGACCCTCGGCGTGCGGCACATCGTGGAAGGCTCCGTGCGGCGGCAGGGGACCCGGGTGCGGGTGAACGCCGAGCTGATCGAGGCGGCCAGCGACGCGCACCTCTGGTCCGGCAGCTTCGAGGGCGATCTGGCCGACAGCTTCCGGGTGCAGGAGGAGATCGCCCGGAAGGTAAGCGGCGAGCTGCTCAGCACCATACGCGGCGTGCGCCCGATGGCCCCGCGGGCGATGCCGACGAAGAGCGACGCGTTCGACGCGCTGCTGCTCGGCCGCCACCTGCTCGAGGCCCGCTCCCCGGAGGCGATCGAGAAGGCGACGCGCGCGTTCCAGGACGCGATCAAGGCCGACTCGGGCTACGCGCCCGCGTACGCCGCCCTGTCGGGCGCCTACGTGCTCCATGTGGTCTATGGATTTCCGGGAGGCGTGGATCCGTACGTCGCGGTCGCGCGCGCGCTGGCGCTGGCGGAACGGGCGATCGAGCTGGATCCGGGGTTGGCCGACGGGTACGTCGCCCGATCCGACGCGCTGCTCATCAGCCTGGCGCCGCACGACGAAGTCCTGCGCACGCTGCGGGAGGCCCGGCAGCTGACGCCGGGGTCGGTCGCGGTGTACCTGTCGGTGGCGCATGCGCTGGAGCACATGGGACGCTGGGAGGCGGCGCTCCAGCAGGCGCAGCGGGCGATGGCGTTGGACCCGCTCTCGACCGGCGTCCGTCATTCCACGATGGGCATCGCCCTCGGTGCCCGGCAGTACGACGTCGCGGTCACGGAGGGACGCCGGGCCCGGGCCTTCGATCCGAAGGACCAGATCGCGGAGATGCTGCTGGGGAACGCGCTGCTGCTCAAGGGCGACGCCCAGGCCTGCGCGGAGCTGCCGCTGCAGCCGTGGCTCGGCACCCGGGCCATCTGTCTGCATGAAGTCGGGCGCACCCAGGAGGCGCAGGTGCTGGCCGACTCGCTCGCCTCGTTGCTGAGCCGGGGCGGGTTCGCTTTCGTGCCCCAGTTCGCCGCGATGGCCGGCTACCAGGCGTGGCTGGGCGACGCGGTGAGCTCCATCGGGTGGCTCCAGCGCGCCGCCGACATCTCTCCGATGGTGCACTACTGGCACCTCGAGTCAGGGCTGTTCGATCGGGTGCGGCGCGACACCACGTTCACCGCCGGGCTGGCCCGCATCGAGAGCGGAATTCGTAACCGGGTCGCCGACGCGCGGCGCGAGCTGGGCGGGCGGCTCGAATGACGCCGCCGCCGGGCGAGGTGAAATGGGATGTCGCGAGCCCGGAGCTGCTGCGCGATCTCATCGCCGCCCCGCCGCCGCTCGGACTCCCGGTGAAGCACACCACGCAGGGCTTCCACCGCGACATCTACTACGACACAGCCGACGGCTCACTCTCCCGCCGGGACGTGGTGTGCCGGTTCCGGCTGGGCTCCGACGACCGGCGGGTGCTCACCGTGATGCTCAGGGGCTCGCGCGAGTGCTTCGCTTCCCGAGTGACGGAGCTGGACCTGCGCGCCGCCCTCGCCGGCGAGAGCGAAGCCGCCCGGCGTCTCCGCGGCCTGGCGGATCCCGCGACGCTGGAGCCGTTGGTCGAGATCGAAGTGGATCGGACGACCCGCACGTTCGGCGGCCGCTGGCCGTGGAGCGGGAGCTTCGAGATGTATTACGACGCGGTCACGGTGCGGCATGAAGGGCTGTTGCGGGAGTTCCGCGAGGTGAAGCTCCGGCGGGTGAGCGGCGGGAAGCCCGATCTGGCGGCCGTGGCCGCGACGATGGGCGCCGTCGCGGGCACGCGCTCGATACTGGAGAGCAAGCTGGCGCGCGCGCAACGCATGGTCGCGACGCTCGAAGGAGAGGCGCTCGCGCGCTCGCTCGGGACCGGGCGGGCGGTGACGTTGATCGCCCTCGAGAACGGCGCGGTGGCGTTCCAGCGCACCGGCGAGACGCTGACGCTGCCGATTGCGGACGGGCAAGGGGAGGCGGCGTCGCGCCACCTGCTGCGCGCGACGTTCGGGAGCCAGGTCGGTGATCTCGCGCTCCTGGGCACCGCCAGCGGCCGCGGGGCGGGCGGAAGACTCCAGGAGGTGTGGGTCGTGCGGCGGCTTCGACTCGATGCCGAGCCACCCACGACGATCGAATGGCTCCAGGCATCCGAGGTGACCGGCCGCGCCGGAGAGGTGGGACTGCAGGATCCCGATACGCTGGCGGCGCTCGCGCTGGCGATGCGCTCGGACCTCTTCCGCAGCAACGAGTCCCCAGGCAGGGTGCGGCGCTCCCGTCCCTCGGTGCCGCCGCCGGTGACGGCCGACGAGGCCCAGCTCATGCTGGACGCCGACCTCAGCACGCTGGAGTTCCAGAGCCGGGTCATGGCGATGGCGGAGGATCCGGCGACGCCGCTGCTCGAGCGCCTCAACTTCCTCTCCATCGTGGCCTCGAACCTCGACGAGTTCTACATGGTGAACGTCGGGGCGCTGAAGGAGAAGGACGACGACGACACCAGCGAGGCGCAGCTGGAGGCGATCGGCATCCGGGTGCGAGCGCTGCTGGCGCGTCTCGACCGGGCCCTCGGCCATTGCCTCGCCGCGCTTGCCCAGGCGGGCATCCAGCTCCGCAACTGGGATGAGCTGCCCGCCACCGGCCGCGCGCTGCTCGAGGACCAGTTTCAGCGGGAGATCTTCCCGCTGCTGACGCCGCGGGCCATCACGGTGGCCCCGGGGTTCCCGGTGCCCGTCATGCCGCACCTCACGCTGCTCCTCGCGGTCGTGCTCCAGGACAGCCAGACCGGGCCGCTCCACTTCGCCTATCTGCGTTTGCCCGAACGGATCCCACGGTTCCTGCCGGTGCCCGACTCCAACGATCTCATCGCGGTGGAGGATGTGGTCCGCGCCAACCTGCATCTGGTCTACCCCGAGCGGGGCATCGAGGGCGCCTGGCTCTTCCGCGTCACCCGCGCCGCGGAGCTGGACCTGAGCGATGAGGAAGCGGGAAATCTGCTCCAGGCGATCGAGGAGTCGGTCGGACGCCGGGCCCAGAACGCCATCGTGCGGGTCGAGGTGGAGCGCGCCATGCCGCAGCCGCTCCGGGAGCGGCTGCTCTGGGAGCTACGCTTCGAACGGGGCGCGAACGCCGGAGCGGTGCGGGAACACGACCTGGTCGAGATCGACGGCATGCTCGACCCGCGGGCGCTGCGCGAGCTGCTGGGCGCGCCGGTGCCCGGCGGACGGTACCCCCCCGCCGAAGGGCGCAACCCCTGGAGCAGCGAGCAGGACCTGTGGAGCCTGCTCCGGCAGCGCGACGTCCTCGTCTACCATCCCTTCGAGCGGTTCTCGGATACCACGGTGCGGTTCTTCAGCGATGCCGCGGACGATCCGGAGGTCGTCGCCATCCGGCTGACGCTGTACCGGGTGGGGGAGCGCTCGCCGATCGTGGAGGCGTTGACCCGGGCGCTGGAGCGGAAGAAGGAGGTTGCGTTGTTCGTCGAGCTGAAGGCGCGATTCGACGAGACGCGAAACGTGGGTTGGGTGCGGCGGCTGGAAGAGGCCGGAGCCACGGTGGTGTACGGCGTGGTGGGCCTCAAGAACCACGCGAAGGTCGGCCTGGTTCTGCGGCGGGAGGAGGACGGTCTCCGGCACTACGTGCACATCGGCACCGGGAACTACAACGCCGCCACCGCGAAGGTCTACACCGACCTCTCCCTGTTTTCCGCCGATCCCGACGTCGGCGCCGACGTGCACGATCTCTTCAACCAGCTCACCGGCTCGAGCCGGGCACCGGCCGGCGAGTTCCGCCGCATCGCCGTGGCGCCGGACACCCTGCTCCCGTGGGTCCTCAGCCAGATCGAGCGCGAGATCGAGCACGCGAGCGCCGGCCGTCCCGCGAAGATCCGGGCGAAGCTCAACGGGGTCGCGGACACCGAGGTCGTGCAGGCGCTCTACCGCGCCTCCCGCGCCGGCGTGGACATCGAGCTGATCGTGCGGGGCCTCTGCATCCTCCGCCCCGGCGTCCCGGGCCACTCGGAGCGCATCCGGGTCGTCAGCAAGCTGGGGCGGTTCCTGGAGCATGCGCGGATCTATCACTTCGGCAACGGCGGCTCGCCGGAGTACTACATCGGCTCCGCTGACTGGCGGCCGCGCAACCTGCGCCTGCGGGTGGAAGTGGTGGCGCCGGTGACGGAGCCCGCGGCCGTCGCGAGGCTGGACGAGATCCTCACGCAGCAGCTGGCCGATCCCGAGGTGTGGGAGCTGGACTCCGACGGGAGCTACCACCGGGCCGGGGTCCGCGAGCCTACCTGAGAACCTACTTCGGCCTTGGTGCTGAAGTAGCGACAGGTCTTGAATTTACCGTGCTGACCGGCGATTCTTCTGCCCCATGATCAAGGTCACCGCCGTCCAGCCGGAATCGATCGCCCAGGAGCTGGGTCTGAGGGAGGGCACCGAGCTGCTCGCGGTGAACGGCCGCGAGCTCGAGGACTTCCTCGACTGGGAGTTCCTCACCGCCGAGGAGCGGTTCCTGCTCCACGTGCGCCAGCCGGGCGGCGAGGAGATCGAGTTCGACATCGAGCGCCCGCTGGCGGAGCCGATCGGCCTGTCGCTCGAGCCGGCCCGGATCCGCCGGTGCGCCAACCGCTGCGACTTCTGCTTCGTGGACGGCCTTCCCGACGGCCTGCGCGACGTGCTCTACATCCGCGACGACGACTACCGGCTCTCCTTCCGCTACGGCAACTTCGCCACGCTCACCAATCTCAAGCCGAAGGACGTCGAGCGGATCATCGAGTACCGCCTCTCGCCGCTGTACGTCTCGGTGCACGCCACCGATCCCACCGTGCGCCGCTACCTGCTCCGCAATCCGACCGCTCCCGAGATCATCCCGCAGCTTCGATCGTTCGCGGAGCACGGCATCGAGTTCCACACGCAGGTCGTGATGTCGCCCGGGGTGAACGACGGCGAGGTGCTCCAGCAGACGCTGCGCGAGCTCTACGACTTCGGCCCCGCCATCGTCGGGTGCTCGGTCGTGCCGGTGGGACTCACGGAGTTCAGCAAGCACCATCTCGTGCGGGAGCCGACCAGGGACGAGTGCCGCGCCGCGGTGTCCCTGGTCGAAGCGCGCGCGGCCATCGCGCTGAGCGAGCGCGGTACCCACTGGGCGTTCGGCGCGGACGAGCTGTACGTGCGCGCCGATCTCCCGTTGCCGCCGGCGGAGATCTACGACGGCTTCGACCAGGTCGAGAACGGGGTGGGCGCGGTGCGCTGGCTGCAGCAGCGGATCGCCTCGAGCGCTGAAGCGATCAGCGGGTGGGAAGGGCGCCGCATCGGTGTCGTCACCGGCACCGCGATGGCCGGGCTGATGCCGATGGTGCTGGAGCCGCTGGCCCGCGTGACCGGCGCCAGCTTCGAGCTCCTGCCGGTGGTGAACAGCCTCTTCGGCGCCTCCGTCACCACCGCCGGACTGCTGCCGGGCGCGGCGGTGCAGGCGGCGCTCCAGGGCCGCCGTGACCTCGATCTCGCGCTGCTGCCGGGCGAGTCGGTGAACGACGACGGCCTCTTCGTCGACGGCATGAGCACCGAGCTGCTCGATGCCGCCACGCCGGTCGAGATCCGGTTCTCGAAGGACTTCGCCGACGCACTGGCGATAGGAGCGGCCGCATGAGCAAGCCCACCGTCGCGATCGTCGGCCGCCCGAACGTCGGCAAATCCACGCTCTTCAACCGCATTCTCGGTGGGCGTCCTGCGATCGTCTCCGACCGCCCCGGCACCACGCGCGATCGCCACTTCGGCGACGCGGAGTGGCAGGGCCGGCGGTTCTGGGTGGTGGACACCGGCGGACTGGTTCCCGAATCCGACGATTCCATGGATCGCGCGATCCGCCAGCAGGTGGAGTTCGCGCTGGCGGAGTCGGAGGTCGTCGTCTTTCTGGTGGACGGCAGGGAAGGCGTGCACCCGGTGGATCAGGCGATCGCGGAGCGGCTGCGCCGCGCGCGTGCGACGGTCGTGCTCGCCGTGAACAAGCTCGACGACCTCGAGAGCAGCACCGCGCATCTCGACTTCTACGAGCTCGGCTTCGGCGATCCCCTCGGCGTGAGCGCCGCTATCGGGAAGGGAAGCGGTGATCTGCTCGACGCGGTCGTGGAGCGGCTGCCGCCCTTCGATCCCGCGGAGTCGGAGGACACCATCGGCGTCGCGGTGGTGGGACGGCCCAACGTGGGCAAGTCCTCCCTGGTGAACCGGCTGCTCGGCGAGGAGCGCCACGTCGTCGCGGCCGAGGCCGGCACCACGCGGGACGCGATCGACTCGCTCTTGCGCTACGAGGGAAAGAATCTCAACTTCATTGATACTGCGGGGTTACGGCGCAAGGCTAAAGTACAGGATGACCTGGAGTTCTATTCCACCCTGCGGACCGAGCGGGCGGTCGAGCGGGCGGAGGTCTGCGTGCTCGTGGTGGACGCGACGCTCGGGCTCCACAATCAGGATCTGCGCATCGCCACCGAGGCGTGGGAGCAGGGTTGCGGGCTGGTGGTGGCGGTGAACAAGTGGGACCTGGTGGAGGAGAAGGACGCCAACACCGCGCACCGCGGGCAGGAAGAGCTGGTCGCCAAGGCGCCGTTTCTGCGCCACGTGCCGTTCGTCTACCTCTCGGCGCTCACCGGGCCAGCGCGCCCGCAAGGTGCTCGAGCTGATTCTCGAAGTCGCCGACGTCCGCGAGCAACGGATTCCCACCGCCGAGGTGAACCGGGTGCTGACGTCCCTGCTGGAGCGCAGCGCACCGCCGCAGAAGCCGGGCGAGGAAGTGAAGCTGCTCTACGCCTCGCAGATCGGCACCGCGCCGCCCACCTTCGCGATCGTGAGCAACCGGCCGAGCGACGTGCCCGAGTCGTACCAGCGGTATCTCGCCAACGGCTTCCGGGAAGTGTGGCCGTTCTCGGGCTCGCCGCTCCGGCTCAAGTTCACCAGCCGCGGCTCCCGGCGATGAGCGCCGCGGCCGCGCTCTGGCTGGTCGCGTCCTACTTCGTCGGCGCCATTCCGACCAGCTACATCGCGGGGCGGCTGTTCCGCGGGATCGATCTCAGGGAACACGGCAGCAAGAACCTCGGCGCGACCAACGTGTACCGCACGCTCGGCTGGCGCTACGCCATCCCGGTCGGCCTGGTGGACATGGCGAAGGGCGCGGTGCCGGTGCTGGTGTTCGCGCCTCTGGTGTCGGCGTCGCAGCTCTTCGCGCTGGCGTGCGGGATCGCGGCGATCGTGGGTCACGTGTTCTCGATTTTCGTGCGGTTCCGGGGCGGCAAGGGCGTCGCCACGGCCGCCGGGGTCATGCTCGGGCTCACGCCGCTCGCGCTCGGTGTCGCCGCCGTCGTGTGGCTGGTGATCCTCAAGCTCAGCGGGTACGTCTCGCTCGCGAGCATCGCGGCCGCGGCGCTGTTCCCGGTCGCCGTGTTCCTGCTGGAGCGGCCCGACCAGCCGGAGCTCCTCTGGCTCGACGCGCTCGTGGCGCTCGCGATCATCTGGTTCCACCGCGCCAACATCCGCCGGCTGCTGAACGGCACCGAGAACCGGTTCGGCCGCCGCGCGGCGCCGTCGGCCCATCCATGACCCGTGTCGCCGTTCTGGGGGCGGGGAGCTGGGGTACCACCCTGGCCAATCTCCTCGCCTGCAAGGGCGACGACGTGCGGCTGTGGGCCTACGAGCCCGAGGTCGTCGAGGCGATCAACGCGAGGCGGGAGAACCCGGTGTTTCTGCCCGGCATCCCGCTGTCGCCCAGGATCCGGGCGTACGGCGACGCGAAGGAGGCGGTGGCCGGAGCGGAAGTGATCCTGTCGGTGCCGCCGAGCCACGCGGTGCGGGGTGTCATCAGCGGTCTGGGTGACGCGGTGCCGGACGGGACGCTGGTGGTCAGCGCCACCAAGGGCATCGAGACGGAGTCGCTGGACCTGATGTCGCAGGTGTTCGCCGAGTGCCTGCCGCGGGTGCGCTTCACCGCGCTGTCGGGACCGAGCTTCGCCGCGGAGGTCTGTCAGGGACAGCCGACCGCGGTGGTGGCGGCGGCGCGCACCGAGGGCGATGCGGTGGCGGTGCAGCAGGTGTTCGCCACGCCGGGGTTCCGGGTCTATCGCAATCTCGACGTGGTCGGCGTGGAGCTGGCCGGCGCGCTCAAGAACGTGATCGCGGTGGCGGCCGGCATCGCCGAAGGTCTCGGCATGGGGCACAATCCGCGAGCCGCGCTCATCACCCGCGGTCTCGCCGAGATCACGCGGCTCGGCGTGGCGATGGGCGCGGATCCGCTCACCTTCGCCGGCCTCGCCGGCATGGGCGACCTGGTGCTCACCACCACCGGCAGCCTCAGCCGCAACCGGTCGCTCGGCGTCGCGCTGGCGCAGGGGCAGCGGTTCGACGAGTACCGCGCTTCCCACCGGAGCGTGGCGGAGGGTGCCAACACGTCGCTGGCCGGCGCCGCGCTGGGGCGCCGGCTGGGCATCGAGCTGCCGATCACGCAGCAGGTCTGTGAAGTCCTCTTCCAAGGCAAGCCGCCCCGCGAGGCGATCGCCGAGCTGATGGGCCGCGAACTCAAGTCGGAGCAATGGCGATGAGCACTTCCCGGCAGGTGCAGGAGTTCTACTCGATCGGCGAGGTCTGCGCGCTGACCGACCTGAAGCCGCACGTGCTCCGGTACTGGGAGAGCCAGTTCCGCTTCCTCAACCCGGCGAAGAACCGGTCCGGCAACCGGGTGTACAAGAGCAAGGAGGTGGAGCTGATCATGCTGGTCAAGCATCTGCTCTACACCGAGAAGTACACCATCGACGGGGCCCGGCAGCGGATCGACCAGTATCGCCGGTCGGGCGACCTGAAGCCGAGCGCGCGGAAGGCGTTCGAGGCGGAGGTGGCCGCCGAGGCACGCGGCGCGGTCGAGGCCGCGATCGCGATTCTCGACGGGAAGCCGCCGGCGCCCACGCCGGTGCCGGCGCACGCCGCGCCGCCGGCGGGACGGGCCGGCGCCCGCAAGTAGCCGGGCGGGCGGCCTGCCCGACTATACTTGTTCCCCATGAATATCCTCGTCACCAACGACGACGGAATCCTCGCGCCCGGTCTGGCCCTGTTGGCGGATGTGTGCCGGGAGGTGGGAGAGGTGACGGTGGTGGCGCCGGACCGGGAGCAGAGCGGCACCTCGCACTCGCTCACCCTGCACCGGCCCCTGCGTCCCGCGCGACGACCCGACGGCGCCTGGCAGATCGACGGCACGCCCACGGACTGCGCGATGCTCGCGATCCAGGCACTGATGCCCGAGCGGCCCAACTTCGTCTTCTCCGGGGTGAACCACGGCCCCAACATGGGCGAGGACGTGCTCTACTCGGGCACGGTCGCCGCCGCGATGGAGGCGGTGACACTCGGCGTGCCGGGCATCGGCATCTCCTTCTCCGGCAATCAGCCGGAGACCATGAGCACCTACCACGACCTGCTGTTGCAGCTGATCCGCCGGATCGTGGGCGTGCCCGACTTCCCGGAGCAGACGCTGCTCAACATCAACCTCCCCAAGGTGCCGGCCTCCGAAGTGCGCGGCATCCAGGTCACCAAGCTCGGCAGCCGCTTCTTCTCCGAGTCGCTGACCCGGATGAAGGATCCATGGGGGCGGGAGATCTTCTGGATCGGCGGCGGCACGATCACCTGGACCGGGGGCGAGAACTCCGATCACCTGGCGGTGGCCGAGGGATTCATCTCGGTGACCCCTCTCCATATGGACCTCACCAATTACTCGTTGCTCGAGACCGTGCGCGGATGGTCGCTGGAGGGGTAGGGGAGGGGGACGGGTACGGCGGCTATCGCGCCCAGTTGGTGGAGACCCTTCAACGGAAGGGGATCCGGGACCTCGCCGTGCTTCGCGCGGTGCGGATGGTGCCCCGCCACCTGTTCGTGCCGGAGAGCGTGCGACACCGCGCGTACGACGACGCCGCGCTCCCGATCGGCAGCAGCCAGACCATCTCCCAACCATGGGTGCAGGCGCGATACCTCGAGCTGCTCGAGCTGACCGGCCGCGAGCGGGTGCTCGAGATCGGCGCCGGCTCCGGCTACCAGACCGCGCTGCTGGCGATGCTCTGCGATGCCGTCTTCGGCGTGGAGCGGATCCCGGCGCTGGCCCAGCGGGCGAGAGACGCGCTCCAGGCGTCGGGTATCCGGAACGTGACCGTGCTGGTGGGCGACGGCACCCTGGGCTGGCGTCCGTTCGCGCCCTACGACTGCATCCTGGTGGCGGCGGCCTCTCCCGAGATTCCGATGCCGCTGGTGGAACAGCTCGCCCCGGCCGGCCGGATGGTCATCCCGATCGGCGACCGGGCCAACCAGACGCTCACGCTGGTGCGCCGCGACGGCGACCAGCTTCGCAGCACCACCGTGGCCGACGTGCGGTTCGTACCGCTGCTCGGCGAGTTCGGCTTCCGCTAAGCGCTTCCGGAGACCTGCATGGATCTGCTGCGGTCGTTCATCGATGTCTTCCTGCATCTCGACGTGCACCTGAGCGAGATCATCAGCGACTACGGCGTATGGACCCACCTCATCCTGTTTCTCATCGTGTTCGCGGAGACCGGACTGGTGGTGACGCCGTTTCTTCCGGGCGACTCGCTGCTGTTCGCGGCGGGGACGTTCGCGGCGCTGGGATCGCTGGACCTCTGGCTGCTCATCGTGCTGCTGGTCGCCGCGGCGATCCTGGGCGACACGGTGAACTATTGGGTGGGGGCGTGGATCGGACCGCGGGCCTTCAGCGGGAACATGCGGTTCCTGCGCAAGGACTATCTCGACCGCACCCACGCGTTCTACGAGAAGCACGGCGGCAAGACCATCATCCTCGCCCGCTTCGTGCCGATCATCCGGACATTCGCCCCGTTCGTGGCGGGCGTCGGCGCGATGAGCTATCCGAAGTTCATCATGTACAACGTGGCCGGCGCGATTCTCTGGGTCGGGCTTGTTCGTGCCGGCCGGCTACTTCTTCGGCAACATCCCGGCGGTGCGGAAAAACTTCACGCTGGTGATCCTCGCCATCATCGCGCTCTCGGTGCTGCCGATCGCCATCGAGGCCATCAAGGCACGGCGGAGCCGGCCGGCGTGACCACGCGGTTCGTCGTGTCGGGCGTGGTGCAGGGTGTCGGGTTCCGCTGGTTCGTGGCGCGCCACGCCCGGTCGCTGGGCCTCGGCGGATATGCGCGCAACCTCCCCGACGGACGGGTGGAGGTGCTCGCCGCTGGGGCCGGCGCCGAGGCGCTGGCGCGCCTGGAGGAGCTGCTGCGCGAAGGCCCGGCGCACGCCAGGGTGGAGCGACTGGAGCGACAGGACGACGTGGACGAGAACGTTTCCCCAAGGAGCTTCGACATTCGATGACCGCCGCCACCGACGTGGAGCGCCGGGTCCGCGAGGCGCTCCGGCCGATCAAGGACTATCCCAAGCCGGGGATCGTCTTCCAGGACATCACGCCCGTGCTGGGCAACGCGTCGCTGCTCCGGGACGCCATCGAGGCGATGGCCCAGCCGTTCGCGGCGGGAGGCATTACCCACGTGGTCGGCATCGAGGCCCGCGGGTTCATCCTGGGCGGAGCGGTAGCCACGCACCTCGGCGCCGGGTTCGTGCCGGCCCGGAAGCCGGGGAAGCTGCCGTGGGAGCGGGTCCGGGAGGAGTACGCGCTGGAGTACGGAACCGACGCGCTCGAGTGCCACCGGGACGGGGTCTCGAAGGGCAGCCGGGTGCTGATCGTGGATGACGTGCTGGCCACGGGCGGGACGGCGGAGGCGGCAGGGAAGCTGGCGCGGAAGGTGGGCGGGGATCTGGTGGGGTGGTCGTTCCTGCTGGAGATCGGGTTCCTCAAGGGCAGGGACCGGCTGCAGGGCGCGACGTGCCATGTGGTAGCGGCGGTCTGATGTCACATGCCCACGGGTTGCCCGAAGACCGCCCGGCATGGCATCTTTGCAGGCTGCGGAGCAGGCGGCTCCCGGCCCCCGTAGCTCAGATGGATAGAGCAGCAGTTTCCTAAACTGTTGGCCGCGTGTTCGAGTCACGCCGGGGGCACTGGACCTCGCTCGACAGCGCACTCCAACATCACTCATGACGTGACATGGCGACGATGGTAGAAGCGACAACTGCAGGACAGACGGCACCAGCTGCTCAAGGCCCCACGCCCTGGTACCGGGACAAGCGGCAACTGATCGGCGGCGCGGTGCTGACCGTGTTGCTGGTCTTCGTCCTCGGCTGGGTGATCTGGTCCAGCGGGCAGCGGAAGGAACAGTTCGCGGCGCGGAGCCTGAACCAGGCGCGCACCACGGCGGAGGCGGGGAACCTCCCGCTCGCCTCGAGCGAGCTCCAGCGGCTCATCGACACCTACAAGGGCACCGATGCGGCCACCGAGGCCGTCATCACGCTGAACCAGGTCCGGATGGTCAACGGCCAGAGCGAGCTGGCCGCGGTCGGCCTGCGGGAGTTTCTGGCCAAGAAGCCGCCCCGGAAGTACCTGGCGCCGGCCAACGGGCTCCTGGGCACCGCGCTGGAGAATTCCAAGCGCCCCGCGGAAGCGGCGGAGGCGTTCTCGACCGCGTCGAAGTCGGCCGATCTGGAGTACCTGAAGGCGCGGTACCTCATCGACGCGGGGCGGGCCTACCGGGCGGCCGGGAAGACGGCCGAGGCGGAAGCCGCATACCGGACCGTGATCGAGAAGTTTCCCGAGAGCTCCAGCTTTACCGAAGCCAAGGTCCGGCTGGCCGAGATGACGGACGGGAAGATGTAGCTCCGGGAGACGTGGCTGGTCTGCAGTGAATCCCACCACAAGACAGGATCGGATCCCATGGGCCGCGATGGCGGGCATCATCGCGACCGTCACGGTGTTCGCCGTGGCGCAGGGACTGACCTATCCGCTGCTCAGCTTCATCCTGGAGCGACAGGGAACCCCGCCCGGCCTGATCGGTTTGTCGGCGGCCATGACGCCGCTGGGGTTCATCGTCTCCGCGCCGTTCATTCCAGGGTTGGTGGGGCGGGTGGGCGGGGCGCGGCTTGCGATCCTGTGTTCGATCCTGGCTGCGCTCACCTTGATCGCGATCGGCTGGAGCCAGGAAGTCTGGGCCTGGATGCCGCTGCGCTTCCTCCTCGGCTTCTTTGCCAATCCACTGTACGTGATCAGCGAAACCTGGCTGATCTCGATCGCGCCCGCGCCACGCCGGGGCCGCATCATGGGCCTCTATTCATCGATCGTTTCGGGTGGCTTCGCCTTCGGCCCGCTGTCGCTCGGCCTGGTCGGCACGCAGGGTTGGCCGCCCTTCGCGATCGGCATCGTGGCCTTCCTGCTTTGCGGCCTGATCGTGCTGGCCGTCGTGCCCCGCCTGCCGAAGATGCCGCTGGAAGGGAAGGCAACATCGGTCGGCGGCTTCTTCGCCCTGGCGCCGCTCCTCCTGTTCGGGGTGTTCGCCGCCGCCGCCTTCGAGCAGACCATGCTTTCCTTGTTCGCGGTCTACGGCGCCGCGCTCGGCAGCGCCGAAGAGCGCATCGCCTCGCTCATCACCTGTTTCATCGCGGGCAACGCGGTGCTTCAGATTCTGCTCGGGCGCGTGGCCGAACAGTTCGGCTCGGCGCGGACCATGCTGTTCTGTGCCTTGGCCTCGCTGGCGGGCTGCCTGCTGTTGCAGCCGACCTTCGACTCGTGGCTCGTCTGGCCGCTCGTGTTCCTCTGGGGCGGGGTCTCGTTCGGGATTTACACCATCTCGCTGATCCAACTCGGCGAGCGGTTTACCGGTCAGGGCCTGATCGCCGGCAACGCGGCCTTCGCGTTCCTGTGGGGCATCGGCGGCATGGTGGGCTCGCCAGCGACAGGACTGGCGATGCAGCTGATCGGACATCAGGGCCTGCCATTGTCGCTTGGCGTACTGGGGGGCGTATTGGCGGTGTTGCTGATGGCGGAGCGGGGCGGATCTGGTCGGGGCGAGCTTTCTACTTGAGGCCCTTTTTCTAGGCCTTCAGAAAATGACGTATAAGATATGTTATGTTAAGTAGCGCTGGGGAAAACTGTGGAGAAGTCAGCGCGCCACGCCGCTCTCTTCATTGAAGTTGTTGTGGGAGTTGTTGTTACGAAGTACCAGGCCGGCTGTGGAAAGCCGACCTCAGATCCCTTCCCAGACCCCGCGGAACAGCAGCCGGCCCTGACCACCCAACCAGATGTCGTGGGCCTTATCCGCCGCCAGCTCGCCCCGGACCAGAAGCTCCGGCCCTCCCCTGCTGCGGAACCGGAGCGGCAGGCGGGCCTCTCCGCGAGCGGCCAGGGCGATCGCCGCCGCCACGGTTCCAGTCCCGCAGGCCAGCGTTTCACCCTCCACGCCGCGCTCGTAGGTCCGGATCGACCACGGCTCGCCGCCGCCCTCGCCGGGCGCCACGAAGTTGACGTTGGCGCCGGCCTCTCCCAGCCGCGGATCGAACCGGAGGGCGCGCCCGCGGCCCGGGAGGTCGATCTGCTCGATGTCGTCCACCCGAACGACCAGGTGCGGCACTCCGACCGTCCCGAGCGCGAGCCAGCGCTCGCCGGCGACCGGCTCGAGTCCCGTGAGCCCTACCGGCACTTCGACGTCCGGCAGCCGGATCTCGGCGACGTCGCCCGATCCGTTGGAGCGACCCGGGACCACCCCCGCGTCCGTCAGGAGGCACAGCTCGCCCGGCTCCGCCATCTCCAGGTAGACGGCCAGCCGGGTGCTGCAGAGGGCCGCGTTGCCGCACATGGCCGCGCGCGAGCCGTCGGAGTTCCAGTATGTCATCCGCACCCGGCCGGGCGCGTCGGGGGTCAGGATCACCAGCCCGTCGGCGCCTACGCCGGAGCGCCGGTCGCAGATCGCGGCCACGCGAGTGGCGGGCCAACGGTCGGGCGTGGTGAACCGGCCGTCGAGCATGACGAAGTCGTTGCCCGACCCCGTCATCTTGTAGACGACCGTGCCTCTCACAGCTGGCCCGCCAGCGATTTGACCCGGAGCCACCATACCATCCAGATGGCCTCCCGGACGATCCGCTTGTTCATCTTGCTCTGCCCCTCGACGCGGTCGGTGAAGACAATGGGAATCTCCACCAGGCGGAACCCCTTTTTCCAGGCCCGGAAGCTCATCTCGATCTGGAAGGAGTACCCGTTGGAGCGGACCCGGTCGAGATCGATGGCCTCGAGGACCTGCCGGCGAAAGCACTTGAAGCCGCCGGTGGAATCCTCGATCGGCAGCCCGGTGATCCAGCGGGCGTACTGGTTGGCGCCGATGGACAGCAGTAGCCGGGACATCGGCCAGTTGATGACGTTGACGCCGGTCTTGTAGCGCGAGCCGATCACCAGGTCGGCATCCTTGATCGCGTCGAGAAAGACGGTCAGGAACCGCGGGTCGTGACTGAAGTCGGCGTCCATCTCGAAGACGAACTGGTAGTCGCGCTCCAGCGCCCAGCGGAAGCCGGCGATGTACGCCTTGCCCAGCCCGTTCTTCTCCGGCCGGTGGATCACGTGGACCCGCGGGTCCGCGGCGGCCATCTCGTCGGCCAGCGCGCCGGTACCGTCAGGCGAATTGTCGTCCACGACCAGGACCTCGAGCCGCTGGTCCTGGGTCAGGACCTGCGGCACGATGAACGGCAGGTTCTTCGCCTCGTTGTAGGTCGGTACGACCACCAGGGCCCGCTCAGCCATGGGCCTGCCGCCGCTGCGCGAACGCGCTCCATCCGTACAACCCGAGGATCGCCAGGAGGGCGACGAGGCTGATCAACTTGCCGCGCGGGTAGTCCGGCGAGCGGAAGTCCAGCGCGACTTCCTTCGCGCCCGGCGGGACCTCGACCGTGATGAGTGCATGATCTCCCCGCAGCACGGGCGCCGGCGCTCCATCGACGGTCGCATGCCAGTCCTTGTACCACGTCTCGCTCACCAGCAGGTACCTCGGCCGCGTGTCGCGCCCCTCGAGGGCGATGCGCATGCTGCCCGGCTGCCAGCTCGTGAGCCTGGCCGTGACGGCCGTCGAGTCGGGCCCGCCGGCCCGGATCTGCTCGGGCGTTACCGACGCGGTGTCCGCGAAAAGCACGACGCTGTTCAGCGGAAACCGGGGATCGATCACCGTGGGGACGACCTGATCGTCGGCCAGCTTCGCGGCCGCCGGCACCACCCGTACGTAGCTCGTTGCGGTGTCCCGCTCGTAGAGGATCGCGGGCGACCCGTGGTACGTGGTGGTGCGCCCCGTGACCGGATGGTAGCCGGGCACCTCCTGCGAGTCGGGCAGGATCAGGTAGCGGACCGCCAGCAGGTCGTGGAGGTTCGGGTTCCCGATGTTCCGCCAGACGTTCTTGCCGCCGAGGAGGTCGTCGTAGAAGCGCACCTCATTGCCGTGGTAGCCGAGCACGTTCTGGATCGAGTAGGCCATCAGCACCGAGCCCTGATACGACCCGACGTCCAGCACGCGGAACGGTTTCGGCGCCTGCCGCAGCCTGGTGGTGATCTCGTCGTCGGCGAAGAGGACCGAGGCGGGCGATTTGAAGTCGAAGAAGCGCCGATCGATGCTCCACTGGTCGGCCAGGACCACGACGCTCAGGGCCGCGGTCGCGGCCCAGCCCGACAGCTTCCCCGCCCAGATCGCCCAGATCACCGCCCCGCCGAGCGCTACGATCGCGAACAGCCGGACCCCGCCGGCCCGGATCTCGCCGGCGTTCGCGGCGAGCTTCGCGGTCTGCTGCTCGGCCACGAACAGGTTCGCGATGGTCTCGAGCACCCCGACGGCGCCGAGCAGACCCAGCCCGGCGAGCATGCCGAGCGGGATCGCGAACGACCGGAGCGACACCTCCCGCCGAAGCAGCCGATCTACGCCGAAGGCCGCGTAGATCGACACCACCAGCGCCACGAGATAGAAGGCCATGCCGGGCGCGCGCACCTTCTTCATCATCGGCATGACTTCGTACCAGAGCGTGTAGAACGGCGTGTGGCCGCCGAACGCCACCAGGAGGAACAGCACAGCGATCACACCGAGCCCGCGGACCAGCCGGCGGCGGGCACCATCTCCGATGCCGAGCGCGGCGAGCGCGACGACCACCGCGCCGAGATACTCGGTGTGCAGCTTGAAGAAGTTCCGGCCCCAGTAGTGCTCCAGCATTCCGTTGAACTGCGGCAGGACGGTGCTGAAGATCTCCTCGGGCGGCATGGAGTAGCTCACCGCATAGTCCCACCCGCCGCTGCCGCCGCCTTCTCCACGAGGCGAGAACGGGATGTAGGCGAGAAACGGCAGCGCCTGGATGGCGGAGAGCGCCACACCGAGCCCCACGGCGCCGAGGGCGAGACCGAGCACGACCGGCCAGCGGAGCTGTTGCGGCCGGTCGGGCGCGAAGAAGACGAGATAGAGCGTCCAGATGCCCGCCGCCACCAGCAGGTAGTAAGTCATCTGGTAGTGCGGGCTGAGCAATCCGAGACCGACGACGGCGGCGAGCAGCGCGTAGCCGGTGGGACGGCGGTCGCGCACGGCCCGGAGCAGCGCCAGAAACGCGAGCGGCGCCAGCGCGGAGACGAAGAGCTTGCCGTCGTGCCCCGGCTTCACCAGCGATGCCAGGATCCCGCTCAGCTCGTAGGCCAGTCCCCCGACCACCGCGGCGGTCCAGCCGACCTGCAGCGCCCGGAGCAGCAGGTACATGGCGAACCCGGCGATCACGAAATGCACGGCGAAGCCGAGGTTCATCGCGGTATCGACCGGGAGGAACCAGCGGAGCCAGGCGGTGGGATAGAAGATGTCGCCGTGCATCGCGGCGATGAACGGCATGCCGCCGAAGAGGTACGGGTTCCATTGCGGGATGCTGCCGGTCTGCCGGAACATCTCGGCGCCGAAGAGCCGGAAGCTGTACCCGGCGACGAACTGGTCGTCGCCCAGCAGCCAGCGCCCCGCCAGCATGGGCCAGCAGAGGCTCAGGGCCGCTAGCGCGAAAGCCGCAAATGCCAACCAGTTAGCGCGCTTCGGTTCAAGCAGATTCACGGTGGTCTCCGCGCGACGACAACAGGAACGGAACCGCGGCGCCCAGCTCGGTCACGGTGAGCAGGAGGCGGGAGGCGATCGCGAGCGCCGTCGCGGCGCCGATCCCGATGGGTCCCTGCAACATCAAAATGAATACCCCTTCCCTCACGCCGATCCCTCCCGGCGCGAACAGCGCCAGGAAACCGGCCAGATAGGAGGCCGTGAACACCGCGATCGCCGGCAGTACCTGCAGCCCCGACTCCGGCAGAAGTCCCCGCGCGAGCAGCCAGAGGGCGATCCCATACCCGATCCAGGCCACGATATTGGCCAGCACGCCGAACGCGATCGCGCCTGCCGGCGGCTTCACCGTGCCGGCGTTCGGCGCGACGATGTGGAGGAGCCGGTTGAGCAACGCCGGCCACATCAGGAGTCCGATCGCCCCGGCGGAGAGTGCAAGCAGCACCGCCAGCCCCAGGCCGGCGCCCGGATACGCGGCCCGCAGCGCCCCATAGCCGGTGACGCCGACCACGGCCGCTCCGGTACCGATGGCGAGCACCTGGAGGATGACGGCCGAGCCGGTGGCCGGTCCCGCCCCGATTCCCGCGCGCTGCGCCATGACGGCCATGCCCGCCACGGCCCAGACTTTCCCAGGGAGATACTTCCCCAGACTCGAGACCGTCCAGATCCGCGCGGCCGTCCAGAGGTCGAGCCCCCTGCCCCACGCCGACAGCATCCGGCGCCACGCCGCGATCAGCACGGCGTACATCAGCCAGACCACTATCGCGCTCAGGATAATCCAGCCCGGCTGGATACTCCATGCGAGCGGCTGCGACTGGAGGTCGTCCCAGTTGCGCACCAGCGAGCGGACGGCGAAGCCGACGATCGCGAGGCCGAGGATCCATTGGATCGCGCGGATCCGGCGATCACCCACCCAGCGCCTCGCGATACCAGCGCTCGCAGATCTCCGCCACGTGATCGGGGTCGAGGCGGGCCCGCCACGACTCCCCGACGAGACGGGCCATGTCCCAGCGGTCCTGCTCCAGCAGCAGGCCGAGGATGGCGTCGCCCATCGCCTCCGGTGCGGGCAAGGTGAGCCGGCCGGCGCCGCTGGGCGGGACCACGTCGAGCACGCCGCCGCCGTCCCAGCACGCCACCACCGGCACGCCGGCCATCAGCGCCTCCGCCGCGACGAGCCCGAAGCCCTCGCCGCGCGCCGGGAAGATCATGAGGTCGGCGCGCGCGAGATACTGCGGCACGTCCGCGGCGGAGACGGCGCCGGTGAAGGTGACGAACGGTACGACGCCGAGCTTGAGGACCAGCCGCTCCAGCGCCGCACGCTCGGGACCATCGCCGACGACGGTGAGGGGAAGCTCGTGACCACAGCTCGCGAGGAAGGCGACCGTCTCGATCGCCAGCTCGACCCGCTTCTGGGGTACGAGCCTGGCGATCACGACCGCGCCGCCGCCCCCGGTGGACCAGGGGCGGTTGCTGCTGTCCACCGGCATCGGCTGCACGTGGTCGGGATCCACGTAGCGTCCGGCGCCCGCCTGGACCCACCCGGCCAATTCCCGGGAAACCGCGGTGACGACGGTGGCGCGTTGGAAGACCGGCCTGGCCATGGTCCGGGCGATGCGGGAGCGGCGCAGCAGCGCCGCGTCGGTGCCGTGGACGGTGAGGACGCTGGGTTTGTCTTTGGGGAGGGCCAGACCTCCGGGGACCCACCAGTGCGCGTGGAAGAGGTCGGCACCCGCCTCCGCCTCTTCACGCGCCGCGCTACGCAACGCGTGCCAGAGACCGGCGAGCGCCCTCAGGCCCGAAGGCGCTCGGAGCGCGGCCTGCATGGTGCCGCGGTACGCCAGCGTCTCGGCCTTGGCGGATGCGTAGCGGACGCGGCGTACGAGGACGCCGTCGAGCTCCTCTTCACCGCCCCGTCCCTCGTCGCTCGGCGCGATCACCCGCACCGACACGCCGCGGCGCACCAATCCGCCGGCGAGCGTGGCGAGGAACGCCCCCGACACGTCGCCGGTCCAGCGGGGATAGTTGTGGGTGAGGAAGACTACCCGCACCGCTCAATCCCGCACGTCGAACTTTTCCAGACGAGCCAGCGTGCGCGCGACTTCGCGGGTCTCTTCCTGCATGCCGGCGATCATCTCGCCGAGCAACCCGAACCCGAAGAGCACGATGCCACTGATGACCATCGTCTCCACCAGGTTGAGGAGCGGACGGAACCCGAAGCCGTACCCGAAGCGGAGGACCAGCGCCGTGACGCCGGCGGCGAGGCCGATCAGGAACAGGATGGCGCCGGCGACGCCGAAGAAGAGCATCGGCTTGCGGCCAAAGCGGAGCTGGAACCACACCGAGACGAGGTCGAATACGCCGACGGGAATGCGCCGCCAGTTGAACTTGGAGGTGCCTGCCTTGCGCGGATACAGCGGAACCGGCAGCGCGTCGAGCCGGAAGCCGTCCGCGGCGGCGATCACCACCATGTAGCGATGCCAGTCGGGCCGGAGCGGCACGTTGAGCATCACCTCGCGGCGGTAGGCCTTCACCGAATTGAGATCGGTGACCCGCACGCCGAAGAGCCAGCGGCAGAGCGCGTTGTAGACCCGGGAGACGAAGGCGCGCTCGTACTTCCCCTGCTTGGTCCCGGTGACGATGTCGGCCCGGCCCTGGAGGATCGGCTGGACCAGGGCGGGAATGTCGGCCGGGAGATACTGGAGATCCGCGGGGTAGAAGACGAAGATGTCGCCCCGCGCGACATCGCCGGCGGAGCGGAGCGCGTCGGCGATGCCCCGCTGCCGGCGGTGGGTCACCACCCGGAGGAACGGGTGCTCCCGCTCCAGCTCCCGCAGCACCCGCGCGCTTTCGTCGCGGGAGCCGTCGTTCACGATCACGACTTCGAAGGAGAATCCGGCCGGCGTGAGGGCCTCGCCGCAGAGCCGGACGAACTCGGGCAGGTTGGGGGCCTCGTCCTTGGCCGGTACGAGGACGCTGACATCCAGCGCCTCGGAAGGAAGGGTCATACGCGCTTGCGCATGCGCGCCGGCAGGATGCCGAGCTGGTCCCGGTATTTGGCCACGGTGCGCCGGGCGATCTGGATGCCCTGTTCCTGGAAGAGATGGACGATCTGCTGGTCGGTGAGCGGTTTTCCGCTGTCCTCCTCCCCCACCATCTTCTGCAGCTTGGCCCGGATCGAGCGCGCGCTCGCCTCCTCACCCGACGCGGTGGCGAGGGCGCTGGAGAAGAAGAACTTGAGCGGCAGGACGCCGCGCGGCGTCTGCACGTACTTCTCGTTGGTCACCCGGCTCACGGTGGACTCGTGCATGTTGATGACTTCGGCGACCTCGCGCAGGGTGAGCGGCTTGAGGTACTCGATGCCCTTCTCGAAGAAGTCGCGCTGCCGGTCCACGATGAAGTTCATCACCTTGAGCATCGTCTGCCGGCGCTGCTCGATCGCCTGAATCATCCAGTTCGCGCTGTTCATCTTCGACGCGATGAACTCCCGGTTCTCCGGGGTCATCTTCTTCTTGTCGCGGGCGATCTCCTGATAGGAGCGGCTGAGCCGCAGCCGCGGCATGCCGGTGTCGTTGAGGAAGACCTGGTAGCGGTTGGCGATCTTCTCCACGATGAGATCGGGAATGATGTACCCGTCGTTCTGGTTGGCGTACTTGAGTCCCGGCTTCGGGTCGAGCCGGGCCAGCCCGTCGGCCGCCGCCTGCACCCCCGCGGGCTCCACCCCGAAGCGCTTGGCCAGATCGTTCCAGCGGTGCGCGATGAGATCGGGGAACGCCTCATCCACCAGCCGGAAGGTGAGCGACTCGGTGTCCTTGTCCTCCCGGAGCTGAATGAGGAGGCACTCGCGAAGATCGCGAGCCCCGATGCCGGGCGGGTCGAGCTTCTGGATGATCGCCGACCATGGCCTCGATCTCGGCCATGGAGTAGTACGGCGGGGACGGCAGGTCGGCCGGCAGCGGCGCCGCCTCGCGCGTTCTCCTCGACGGCCTCGGGCATGTCCGCGGGCTCTTCCACCGAGCCATCCCGCACGTGGGTGGCCACCAGCCGATTCACCGAGGTGCTGATCTCTTCCAGCGTCGCCGCGAGGTAGCCTTCCTCGTTGATGTTGCCGAGGAACTCTTCGGCGAGGAGCAGCTGGCGCGGGTCGAGGGTGAGCATCTGGAGCTGCTCGCGCAGGTGGTCGATGAGATCCTTGGTCTCGACCGTCACCGGCTCGGTGTACTCCAGCTGCTCGAACTGCTCGCGCGTGCCGCCGACCTCGAATCCGTTGAGGAGGATCTCCTCCCAGTCCATCTCCTCTTCCTTTTCCTTCTGCTCCTTCTCCTGGTCGGAATCCTTCTGTTCCGGGGTCTCCTCTTCCGGCTCCAGGAGCTCGAGGAACGGATTCGAGAGCAGCTCCTGCTTGAGGTGCTGCTGGAGATCCATCATCGGCATGTACAGCATGTCCATCGCCTGGTACAGCCGCGGATTGACCCGCAGCTCCTGGCGCATGCTGGTGTGCTGGGAGAGACCGGTCTTCATGCCACCGCCTCGAGCCTGGCGCGGAGCCGCGCCGTCAAGGTAGGCCCGAGATAGAGCTGGGCCACGCGGTCGTCATAGACCAGGTCCCGGACACTGCCCGATGCCTGCACTTTGCCTTCGAACATGATGTACGCCCGGTCGACGATGTCGAGTGTCTGTTCGACGTTGTGGTCGGTGATGAGAACGCCGATGCCGCGATGCCGCAGCCCGGCGACGATCGTCTGTATGTCGTGCACCGCGATCGGATCCACGCCGGCGAACGGCTCGTCGAGCAGCATGAACTTCGGCTCGGTCACCAGCGCGCGGGTGATCTCCAGGCGGCGGCGCTCGCCGCCGCTCAGGGAGTAGGCCTTGCTCCGGCGGAGGTGCTTGATGGACAGCTCGTCGAGCATCCGGTCGAGCCGCTTGTGCCGCTCCGCCCGGCCCAGATCCCGGGTCTCCAGGATCGCCAGAATATTTTCCTCGACCGTCATTCGGCGGAAGATCGAGGGTTCCTGCGCGAGATATCCAATCCCGGCGCGAGCCCGGCGGTACATCGGGGCCCGGGTGAGATCGAGCCCATCCAGCAGGACCCGGCCGTCGTCCGGACGAATGAGCCCCGTAATAAGGTAGAAGGTCGTGGTCTTTCCCGCGCCGTTGGGCCCCAGCAACCCTACAATCTCGCCCTGTTGGACCCGCACCGTCACCTGGTCCACGACCCGCCGGCCCTTGTAGCTCTTGAGCAGGTCCATGCCCTCCAGCACGCTGGCGGAGGGCCCCTCCTGCACGGGGATGGGCTTCGCCCGCAGGGCCGCGCGCTGTGCCGCCTCGAGCAGGGCCTCATAGACGGCTTGCCGCGCCTCCGGGGTCTGGCCCCACCAGGGCACCCGCGGGCGGACCGGATTCCAGTTGCCGCCGGCGGGATCGAGGATCCAGCCCTCGGTGGCGAGCCGGGGGAGCACCGAGCGGGTGAGGTGATCGCGCACCTCGTCGCCGGTGATCTCGACCTGGGCCTGGGCATCGATGGCGCGGTAGCACGCGAGGTGCGCCTCGCGGTAGCTCATCACCAGGTCGCCGTAGTCCACCGTGTCGGTGGCCCCGGCCCCCCGGGTGATCGCGGCCAGCGCGATGGGGACCGACGGGTCGCGGTCGCCGAGGGTAGAGATCCACTCCGGGGCGCTCATGGAGCGGCACCTTCTTCAGCCGCCGTGGAGTCGGACGGCGCGGTCGATGGCGTGGCGGCGGCCTCGATCTGGATGCCGTCCACCTTCCCGTAGATGTCCACCCGGTCCACGCCCCCCTTGCCCGTACCGGGGTCGTTCATCGTCACGGTGATGGCATCCCCGCGGGAGTAATTGATGGATGGCTGATTCGGGGTCCGGCCATTGGGCTCGATATGGAAGGACTGGGCGCCGATCCGAGCGTCGATCCGGCTCAAGGCCGCTCGCTGCGTGCCGGCGGAATCACGGCTCGCGAACTTCGCTACGACCGTATCGCCGCGCATCCAGTCGCGCTCCTTGGTGGGCGCGTAGACGGTACCGCCGAGCCATGCCTTCCCGAACCCGCGGACCTCCTGAAGCTTCTGCCCGGGCGTATCGATGCGCCAGCGAATCGCCCTTCATCGCATAGCTGGTCGAGGTGGCGGACGGCCGGATGCTGTCGCCCCACGCGAGGGTCTGCTCCAGCTTCCGGCCGTTGATGTCGAGCGCGATGGTGTCGGCCACGAGATCCCACTCCTTGCTGATCGCGCGGCTGTTGCCCTTGGCGAGCAGGTACGACAGCTCGCGCCCGTCGAGGTCGAGGTCCACCCGGTTGCCGGTGATCGAGAAGCTGTCGGCCCCGATGCCCCGGAGCTGGGGCCGGCCGCCGATGAGGCTGCCGTCGCCGCCGGCGCCGGTGTCGAGTCTGAGGGAATCGGATTTCGAGGCGAAGTCGCTGCGGTCCACCGTCACCTTGCCGCCGGCGAAGATCCGGTCGTCGCCCTTGAACCGGACGCGGTCGCCCACGATGACGTAGGGCTCGGTGGCGCGACCGGCCGAATCGGTCGGGAAGTACTGGATGCGCGGACGGCCGGTGGCGTACATCTCCAGCGTGTCGCGCACGCCCTCGACGACCCGGAAATAGTCGAGCGACGGGCCGGTGAGGGTGGAGCCGGTCACCAGGTTCTTGGTGACGACGTTGCCGCGGGCCTCCCACCGCTCACCGATCTTCCGGTAGGTGCCGCGGTCGGCGTCCATCGTCAGCGCCGAGTCGCGGTACTTCACTTTCCCGATGAACTGGATGACGTTGCCGCCGTACGCCGCGACGCTGTCGCTGGTCATCGAGATCTTGGTGCCCCGGCAACTGAGCTGCACGTTGCCGCCGGCGAAATAGTTGGTGCCCTGCGGCGTTTCCAGCACGGCGCCCTGCCGCTCCACGTTGTCGATCTGGAAGATGCAGCGGTTGCTCTGCGCCCCGGCGGCGGCCGGAAGCGCGAGGCCGGCCGCAGCGACGACGAGGGCGATCCAGCGCTTCACTGCTCGCCTCGCTGCCCGGGCAGCAGCATGCCGTCGCCCGCGACGCCGCGCGGGCGGTCGGTCACGACGTTCTTGAAGTCCGGATCGGAGCGGAAACTGTTGCCTTCCAGGTGCTCCTCGGCGCGGTCGAAGGTGAAATGCTGGTCGGTCGAGATCTGGTTTGCCCGGCTGTCGTAGCGCAGCCGCTGGGTGGCCAGACGGCGCCCATCGGGCGACACCACGACGACGTTGTCCTTGGCTTCCATCGAGCCGTCCTGCCAGCGATAGGTGCCGCTCTTCGCGGTGAGCGTGGAGCTCTCGGCTCCCTTCAGGTCGTAGAACGTCACCTTGGGACTCACCAGATTGGTGACCTGGGTCGCTTCGTAAAAATAGGCGGTATCCGACTCCACCCGGCTGCGGCGGATGCCATCGGTCGTCACGTAATGGGTAAACCCCTCGAGCACCTGGTCGGCGCTGTCGGGGGCTTCGATGATCGCGCTGGGTCGCGCGCCGGATTCTTCGCAAGCGGCGGTGAAGCGGCCGGCGGTCAGGCGGACAGGCGGACGCCGACGGCGAGCTCGGCGGCAGCGGACCGCCGACCGCCGACGCGGCGCCCATCCTCATACCGCCCCCGCCCGCATCAAATCATGCAGGTGCACCACCCCCTCGACCTTCCCGCCTTCCGACACCACGGGCAGCACGATGACAGCGTTCCGCTCCATCGTCCCGACGGCCGCCGCCGCGAGATCATCGGGGCCGGTCGTCTTCGGCGTGCGGCTCATCACCTGCGACACCGGGCGTCCGAGAAAATCGGGATCGCGATCGGCGAGACGGGTGAGGTCGCCCGTGGTGAGCACCCCGGCCAGCGTGTCTCCCGTCCCCACCATGGCGAGGCCGCGGTCGCGCGCCAGGCTCACCACGGCCTCCCGCATGGTGGCGTCGGGCGGGAGCAGTCGGCCCGCGGGCAGCATCACGTCGCGCACGCGGAGGAGCAGCCGCCGGCCGAGGCTGCCGCCGGGATGGAGTGCGGCGAAGTCTTCGCGGCGGAACCCCTTGAGCTCGAGAAGCGCCACCGCGAGCGCGTCGCCCAGCGCGAGCGCCGCCGTGGTGCTGGCCGTGGGCGCCAGGTCGTGCGGGCAGGCCTCCTCCGCGACCGAGCCATCCAGCACGACCGTGGCCACGCGCGCCAGCGGCGAATCGAGCGTGCCGGTGATCGCGATGATCGGCACGCCGAGCCGCTGGAGCGAGCCGACCAGGCCGAACAGATCCTGCGAATCCCCGCTCTTGCTCAGGACGATCGCCACGTCGTTCCGTCCGACAATGCCGAGATCGCCGTGCAGCGAGTCGATCGGGTGGAGATAGCTCGCCGGGGTCCCGGTGGAGGTCAGCGTCGCCGCAATCTTCCGCGCGACGACGCCCGACTTCCCGACGCCCGATACGATGACGCGCCCGCTCGCGCCCGCGAGCAGACGGACGGCACGATCGAAGCTCTCGTCGAGCCGGTCCGCCAGCGCCGCGACGGCCTCCGCCTCCAGCCGCAGGACTCGGCGGCCCAGGTCCACCAGCGTGGCCGTCTCAGGCATCGCGTCTCACCGGCTCGGTGAAGTATCGCTCCAGCATCTCGGGCCACACTCCCCGCGCCTTGAGCAGCGCGTCGGCGAACTCGCGCACCGCGCCGTGCCCGCCGGACGCGGTCGTGACCGCGGCGGCGACCGCGCGGATCTCCGGCACGGCGTTGGCCACCGCGACGGGCAAACCCGCGCGGCGCATCACCTGGAGGTCCGCGAGGTCGTCGCCCACGAAGGCGACATCCGCCCAGTCGAGCCCGCGGCGCGCCAGCAGCTCCGTCATCGCCTCGAGCTTCTCGGGCCCGGGAACCTGGAGCAGCTCGTCCACCCGCAGCTCCTGCGCGCGCAACGCGCTCGCCTCCGAGTGGCGGCCGCTGACCCAGACGACCGGGATGCCCGCCGTCCGGAGCAGGCGCATGCCGAGCCCGTCCTGGATGTCGAACCGCTTGAGCTCGACCCGCTCGCCGGCCACGGGGCCGATCCAGATGCCGTTGTCGGTGAGGACCCCGTCCACGTCGAGGGCCACGATCCGCACCCGGCCCGCCAGCGCCGCGTCAATCTCCATGCGCCCGCGCCCAGAGATCGAGCGTGCGATCCAGCAGCTCCGGCAGACGGTCGAGCGGCCATTGGGTCGCCGCGTCGCTGGCGGCGCTCGCCGGATCCGGATGGGTCTCCAGAAAGAACCCGTCGGCGCCGGCCGCGGCCGCCGCGGCGAGCAGCGGCGGGATGAGCTCGCGATCGCCCCCGCTGGAGCCCGCCTCGCCCTGCCCCGGCCGTTGCACCGCATGGGTGGCGTCGAAGATGACCGGTGCCCCCGTCGCCTGGCGCAGCCGCGCGAAGTTGCGCATGTCCACGACCAGATCGCCGTAACCGAAGAAGGTGCCCCGCTCCGTCACCGCGACGTCCCGGCTCCCCCCGCTGCGCACCTTCTCGAGCGATCCCGCCATCCCCTCCGGCGGCATCCATTGCCCCTTCTTCACGTTCACCGGGCGCCCGGTGCGGCCCGCGGCGACGAGCAGGTCGGTCTGGCGGCAGAGGAAGGCGGGAATCTGAAGGACGTCGGCGACCTCAGCCGCCGCCGGCGCCTGGGCCGCCTCGTGGATGTCCGTCAGCAGCGGCAGCCCGCTCGTCGAGCGCACCCGCTCCAGCGCGCGCAGTCCCTCGTCAACGCCGGGACCGCGGGCGCCGGCGAGCCGGGAGCGATTGGCCTTGTCGAAGCTCGCCTTGAAGCACACGGGCACCTGCCGCCGCCGGGCGAAGTCCGCGAGCACCTCCGCGACCCGGGGCAACACGTCGCCCGGCTCGACCACGCAGGGTCCGGCGATCACGAAGGGGGACCGGCCGAACGACCAGCCGCTCAACGCGCGGCTTCCACCATCGACTTGGGAGCCGGGGTCTCGCCACTGCCCCGCTTGCCGCGGCGCTTGAGCGCGGCGCCGATGAAGCCCGCGAAGAGCGGATGCGGCCGCGTGGGGCGCGACTTGAGCTCGGGATGGAACTGGCAGCCGATGAACCACGCGTGCTCCGGCAGCTCGATCACCTCGACCAGGCCGCCGTCGGGCGACTGGCCGGAGAGCCTGAGCCCGTACTCGGCGAGCACGTCGCGGTAGGCGTTGTTCACTTCCCAGCGGTGCCGGTGCCGCTCGCTGATCTCGTTGATGCCGTAGGCCTGCGCCGCCCGGGAGCCGGGGCGGAGCCTCGCCGTGTAGGCGCCGAGCCGCATGGTACCGCCGAGATCCGAGACGTCGCGCTGCGACTGCATGAGGGCGATGACCGGCGTGCCGCACTCGGGGGCGAACTCCGTGCTGTTGCTCTCGGGCAGGCGGCAGACGTTCCTGCCGAACTCGATGATGGCGACCTGCAGGCCGAGGCAGATCCCGAAGAACGGCAGGTCGTTCTCCCGCACCCAGCGCACCGCGTTCACCATCCCCTCGATGCCGCGCTCCCCGAAGCCGCCGGGGACCAGCACGCCGTCGAATCCCGCCAAGGTCTTGCCCGCGGTCTCCTGGTCGGGGAACCGGTCGCTCGCGATCCATTCGATCTCGACCCGCGCGTCGTTCGCGATCCCGCCGTGAATGAGCGCCTCCTGCACCGACTTGTACGCGTCGTGCAGCGCCGTGTACTTGCCCACCACCGCGATCCGCACCTTGTGGGTGGGCTTGATGACCCGGGCGACGATCGAATCCCAGGAACGGAGATCGGGTTCCTTGGTGGTAAGCCGGAGCCGCTCGCACACCACGCGGTCGAGCCCCTGATCGTGGAAGCGGAGCGGGATCTCGTAGATCGAGCTCACGTCCGGGCTCTCGACCACGCAGTCGAAGTCCACGTTGCAGAAGAGCGCGATCTTGCGCTTGATGTCGGCGGAGATGGCCTGCTCGCTCCGGCAGATCAGGATGTCGGGCTGGATACCGATCTGCATGAGCTCGCGGACCGAGTGCTGGGTCGGCTTGGTCTTGAGCTCGCCCGCGGCGGCGATGTAGGGCACCAGGGTGAGATGAATCACGAGGGCGTTGTCCCGTCCCACTTCCTGGCGGAACTGACGGATCGCCTCGAGGAACGGCAGCGACTCGATGTCGCCCACCGTGCCGCCGATCTCGGTGATCACCACGTCGTGGCCGGGCGCGGTGCGCCGGATCGCGTTCTTGATCTCGTCGGTGATGTGGGGGATCACCTGCACCGTGCTGCCGAGGTACTCGCCGCGCCGCTCCTTGTGGATGACCGACTGGTAGATGCGCCCGGTGGTGATGTTGTTCTGCTGGGAGAGGGAGCGGTCGATGAAGCGTTCGTAGTGACCCAGGTCGAGGTCGGTCTCCGCGCCGTCGTCGGTCACGAAGACCTCGCCGTGCTGGAACGGCGACATGGTGCCGGGGTCCACGTTGATGTAGGGATCGAACTTCTGCATCGTGACGGTCAATCCCCGCTCGACGAGCAGCCGTCCTAGCGACGCGGCGGCGATGCCTTTCCCGAGAGAAGAGACGACGCCGCCGGTGACGAAGATGTACTTGGTCGCGTTCGGACCCGGATTCATAGCTTCACCCCTGAAGTGCTTGCCAGTGGGCTTCCGCCCGTCGAAGGTCATCCAGAGTATCCACACCGGGCTCGACCGGCTCGGCCAGCCTGGCCACGCCGATGGTGAGCCCGTGATGCAGCGCCCGCAGCTGCTCCAGCCGCTCGGCCAGCTCGGCCGGGCTCGGCTCCAGGCGGCTCCAACGCTGCAAGGCCGCCCGGGTGAACGCGTAGATGCCGAGATGCTGCCAGTAGAGGCCCTCGGCATCGTCCGCGGCCTCGCGCCGGTGCGGGATCACCGCCCGCGAGAAGTACAGCGCCCGGCCATTGCCGTCGGTCACCACCTTGACCCGGGCGGGATCGCCGGCCAATCCCGGATCGAGCGGCGCCGCCGCGGTCCCGATATCCGCGCCCCGCTCCACCTGGTCGATGGATCCCGCCAGGGCTTCCCGCGCCAGGAACGGCTCGTCGCCCTGGACGTTGACGATCACGTCGAAGCCGGCGAACTCCGGCCGGGTGGCAACCTCCGCGACCCGGTCGGTTCCGGTCAGGTGGTTGCGGTCCGTCAGCACCGCGCGGGCCTGCGCGCGCTCGACCACCTGCGCCACCATGGGCGAGTCGGTGGCCACCACCAGCTCGTCGGTCAACCCGTGCTCCTGGACGCGCTGGATGACCCGGGTGACGAGGGGTTCACCGGCCAGCATCTGGAGCGGTTTGTTGGGGAGTCGGGTTGAGCCAAGACGTGCCGGGATGACACCTAGGACGCGCATCACGAAAGCTAATCCGGTGGTATCAGATGGACAACGAACGGGTTAGGCGACGAGCTCCAGGAAGTTGGCGAGCAGCTGTTTGCCCGGTGCGGTGCCGACCGATTCGGGGTGAAATTGAACCCCGTACACGGGAAACGTCCGGTGGCAGAGGGCCATGATCTCGGAGCCCGCGGCGCGGTCGTTGGACCAGGCGACGACCTCCAGCTCCGCCGGGAGACCCTCGGGCGAGACCACCAGGGAGTGGTACCGCATGGCCTCGAACGGCACGGGAACCCCACGGAAGAGCGGATGTCCGGTGTGCGCCACCGGCGTGGTCTTCCCGTGCATCAGCCGGTCGGCGCGAACCACCTTGCCGCCGAACGCCTCGCCGATCGCCTGGTGGCCCAGGCATACGCCGAGGATGGGAACCTGGCCCGCGGCCTCCCGGATAAGCGGGACCGAGATGCCGGCCTCCCGGGGTGTGCAGGGGCCCGGCGAGACGATGATGGCGCGCGGCCGCAGGGCGAGGACCTCCGCCACGCTGAGCGCGTCGTTCCGATAGACGATCGGTTCGGCGCCCAGCTCGCCGGCGTACTGAACGAGGTTGTAGGTGAAGCTGTCGTAGTTGTCGAGGACGAGGAGCATGGATTCGCGGAAGCTATTGCGAATCCTGCCTCCTCCGCCATTCGTTTGCCTTCGGCGCGGATCGAATCGGCGAAATGCGCCGCCCGCCCGCGCCGGCCGACTGCGCCTGCTCGACCTGCTGGGCCACTGCGGCGCTGATCGAGTCCGCGTCGGGGATGGAGACCTTGATGGAATCGCCGATGGCCATCGCCGAGTGAGTCGTGGCCGAAGTCCAGTGACTGGAGCTCCTTCACAACGTCGGCTGGGATGAAGAGCGGCACCTCGACGTCGCCGGGCTGGAACAGGGCCGTGCCGTACTCGACGAGGTCGGCCGGCACCGAGTCTCCCTTCAGGCACCGGAAGGTGTTCTGCTCGTCGTGGCTCACCTTGATGTTGACGCCCTTCTTGCTCTCGTCGCCCTCGAAGATGGCGGCGAGCCGGCAACCGGCCAGACCCTGGGCCAGCAGCGAATCGGTGAGATTCACCTCGAGCTCCACGTCGCTCACCCGGTTGGGTGCCTCCCGGTTGAGCGTGACGCGGTCGAGGTTGCCCAGCTTCTCGCCTTCGAGGGCGAACGGGATCAGCCCCAGCGGGATGGAGATCGGGCCATCGCCCTCCACCACGCTGCTGACCTTGGCGATGCCGCTCCGGACGATGGAGACGCCGATCATCCCGACGACGAAGATGCCCAGGGCCCCGAGCAGGATCTTGAGCCAGTAGCTACGCATAGGTTCACTCCCCGCGATCCGAACCGGATGGTGCGGAAATGTTTCAACTAGAGACGCCCAGACGCAAGGGAAAGTTTCAGTGATCCAGGCTTCCGGCCTCCAGAAGGTGTACGGGGACATCGCGGCGGTCCAGGACCTCTCCTTCGAGGTGGGGCCCGGCGAGGTCATCGGCCTGGTCGGCCCCAACGGGGCCGGCAAGACCACCACCCTGCACTGCCTGGCGGGTATCACCGTGCCGACCCAGGGCCGGATCCGCGTGGCCGGGCACGACCTGGCCGAGGACCCGGTGGCGGCGAAATCGGCGCTGGCCTTCGTGCCGGACGAGCCGCACCTGTTCGACTACCTCACCGTCGAGGAGCATCTGCGGTTCGTCGCCCGGCTCTACGGCGTGGCGGACGTGGACCGCCGGATCCCTCCCGTGCTCCGTGAGATGGAGCTGACCGACCGGGGCCGTGCCCTGCCGGAAGAGCTGTCCCGCGGCATGAAGCAGAAGCTGGCGATCGCGTGCGCGCTGATTCACGACCCGAAGGCACTCCTGCTGGACGAACCGCTGACCGGGCTCGACCCGGTCGGCATCCGACGGATGAAGGCGACGATCCAGAATCACGCCCGCGCCGGCGCCGCGGTGATCCTCAGCTCCCACCTCCTCCACCTGGTGGAGGAAATCTGCACCCGAGTGCTGATCATGCGACGGGGACAGGTGCTCGCCTTCGGGACCATCGGCGAGATCGTGGCGGCCCGCCCGGACCTCGCGGGACGTCGGCTCGAGGACGTCTTTCTCGGGCTGGTGGGCGAGGACGGCGCGGCGCCGGCATGACCGGCGCGCTCCGCTACCTCGCCGTCCGCTCGGCGCGCAACCGGCTGCTGCGCCAGCTTCGCCGGCTCAAGCATCCCCGGTACGCCATCGCGCTGCTGCTCGGCCTCGGCTATCTCCTGGCGGTCGGCATCTGGCAACGCCCGGAGCACGGGCGTCCCGACGTCAGCGCCGGGACGGTGGAGCTGCTTGGGCGCGGTCGGCGTGATGCTCGTGCTGCTGTGGACCTGGATCTTCAGCACCGACCGGCAGGCACTGGCCTTCACCAAGGCGGAAGTTACCTGGTTGTTCCAGGCGCCACTGGTCCGCAGCCAGCTGATCCAGTACAAGCTGCTTCGCGGGCAGTTCGTCATCCTGTTCAACGTCGTCCTGTGGACCTTTCTCCTGGCGCGCGGCTGGTCGGGTGCCGGACCGTGGCGCCACGCCGCGGCGATCTGGATTCTGCTGACCACGCTGTCGCTGCACCGGCTCGGCGTCGCGCTGCTGCGCAGCAGCCTGTCGCTCCACGGGACGGCCGCGCTGCGGGCCCGGGCGGTGACGATCGTCGTGATCGCCGGCGTGCTCGCGGTGGCGCTGGCGGATGCGGCCGCGATGCTGCCGGCCCTGCGGGCGGGCTGGGAGGCGGGACCGAGCGAGTTTCTCGCGGCCGCTCGCGATGCGGCCACCCGGCCCATGGCGAATGCGCTGCTGCTCCCTGCCCGATGGCTGGTGCGTCCGCTCATGGCGGAGACGTGGACGACGTGGCTCCAGGCGGTGGGGCCGGCGCTCGCGCTGCTGGCGCTGCACTTCGTGTGGGTGGTCCGGTCCGACGCGGCGTTCGAGGAAACGGCAGCGGCCGCCGCGCTGGCCCGGCGTTCGCGGCGCGGAGGCGGACGGGCGGCAGCCGGTGAGCACGCGGCCGATCCCGATGCTCTCGCCGACGGGCTGGGCCGGCGGTGCGCTGCTCTGGAAGAACCTGGCGTCGGTGATCCGCACCGGACAGGTCCGCTCGGGCGCACTGGGCTTCGCGGCCGCGCTCCTCATCATCGCGGGACTCTCGGTGGCGGGTGTGGGCCAGGAGCTGCTGGAGATCGTCGGCTGGCTCGCCGCGGTCTGGTCGGGGTTCCTGCTGCTGCTCGGCCCGCAGTGGGTGCGGAACGATCTGCGGACCGATCTCGGCCGGCTGGCCTTGCTGCGCAGTTATCCGTTGCGCGGGCGAACCGTCGTGGGCGCGGAGACGGCGGGCTCCACCATCGTCCTCACGGCCCTCCAGCTCGGTCTCGTCTGCGTAGCGTATCTCTGTTTCTGGGCGGCACGGGCCGATGAGCCCGCGCCCGAGCTGCGGACGGCGATCGCCGTTGGCGCGGTCATCTGCCTGCCGGCCGTCAACTTTCTCTCGATGCTGGTCCAGAACGGCCTGGCGTTGCTGTTCCCATCCTGGGTGCGGGTCGGCCGTGAGCGTCCGATCGGGGTGGAGGCCCTGGGCCACAACATGCTGGGCATCTCGGGCTTTCTGGTGCTGATGGCGGTGCTGCTTCTCTTTCCGGCGGTCGCGGGCGCCGGGGTCTACTTCTGGCTCGAGCCACGACTGGGGCCGTGGGCGGTGGCGCCAGCGGGCGGGCTCGGTGTGATCGTGGCCGTCCTCGAGGCGCGACTGGTGCTCGCCAGACTGGGCCGGGTCTTCGAGGCGACCGATCCGTCGGCGGTGGCGCCGGTCGAGGCGCGCTAGCTCGTGCCGTCACCCCGGCGCAGCCTGGCATCGAGACTCCAAGGGCCACCGCCCGCGGCGACGAGATAGAGGAACACGAAGCAGTAGAGCGCCGCGAGCTCCCCGCCGTTGTCGCCGGGCCAGAATCCGCGCGGCAGGTGGCGCCAGAAGTAGGCGACCGCCATCTCGCCCGCCACGAGAAACGCCACCGGCCGGGTGAAGAGTCCGAGCAGAATCAGCAGCCCACCGAAGGTCTCGAGAATTCCCGACCACCAGAAGACGGACAGGAACTCGGTGACGTTGGACTCCTTGGCCGACCCGAGGAGACTCCCGAACAGCTTGGGATAGCCGTGCTGAAAGAAGAGGAAGCCGGTGACGATGCGCAGCGCCGTCAGCGCTACCGGGCGCAGGCCCGCCTCGGCCGCCCTATCAGTGTGAGAGGTCATGCGTCGTTCCCGTGAGTGTGGTGACTATCGCGCCGTCGCGAGATAGCGCTTGTTGATCTTCGCGACCACCGTGTAAGCGGGGTCCACGATGTTGGCGACGGTGCTCTCCCCGACCTGCCCCACCAGCGTGTAGGCATCGAGGCGGTCGAAGCCGTACTCCTGCTCGATCCACTCGATCAACTCGACGTGCGCGAGGCGAAACGCATCGATGAGCGGGCGCCCGCTGCCCGCGACCATGATGTGGTCCTTGTCCTCGAGTCGGGGCCAGTCGATCGTCTTGCCCTTCACGACATCGAGACGAAGCACCACGTCCATGCTCGTCTCGAGCCCGGTGCCGGCCACCTCGCCGTGTCCCTGCCGGGCGTGTCCGTCACCGAAGTAGAAGTACGCGCCATCGTGGAAGATCGGGAGGTACACCGTGGTGCCTTCCCGCACTTCCTGGGCGTCCATGTTGCCGCCGAAATCGCCGGGCCAGAGGCCGGCGAAGGCCTCCTCGCCTCGGGGCGCCACCGCCACCCGGCCGAGCATCGGGCGCAGGTCGATCTCCATCCGCTTCACCCGGCTCTTCGGCATCTCGGTGACGCCGACCATGCGGACCGTGTCGAGCTTCCAGAGGTAGCGCCGCGCGGTGATCGGCTCGTTCAGCAGTCGCACCCGGGTGTCGGTGGCCAGGCCGCCGAAGTCGGAATACACCTGCGACGCCGCGTAGGCGGAGTTGGGCCGCACCTTCACGATCTCGACCTTCAGCATGTCCTTCGTCGTCGCACCCTCGATGTAGATCGGGCCGACCTCGCCGGGGAACGCGCCGCCGGCCTCGGAATAGTACGGGCCGAAGTGCGTCTTGCTGACGAGCACGGTGCCGGGCCGCACCCGGAGCACGGGCTCGCGCACGGCGAAGGTCGGTTGCTGCACCTTGGGCGTGAACCGCACGGTGTCCTGCGCGGCGGCCGAGGCGGGACCAGCAGCAACAGCAGCACGATGGACCAGCGCATCATGAGAACGCCTCCTCGGCGTCGGGGCCGGGCTCCGCGAACCGTCCGAAGCGAAGCGCCAGCGTGGGAAGAACGAACAGCGTGAGCAGCGTCGAGGTCGCGAGGCCGCCCAGGATCACGACCGCCATGGGACCTTCGATCTCACGGCCGGGATCGCCGCTGCCGATCGCGAGCGGCAGCAGGCCGAGGCCGGTCACCAGCGCCGTCATGAGGATCGGACCGAGCCGCTCGATCGCGCCGCGGGCGACAAGCGCGGGGCCCCAGGGCTGCCCTTCCCTCGCGACCAGGTGATCGTAGTGCGAGACCAGCATGACCGCGTTGCGGGTGGCGATCCCGAAGAGCGTGACGAAGCCGACCAGCGATCCGAGGGACAGCACGCCCCCGCTCGCGGCGACGGCGATCACGCCGCCCACCAGGGCAAACGGCAGGTTGGCGAGCACCAATCCCAGGCGGCTCGCTTCGCCGAAGGCGAGCCACAGCAGCATGACGATGCCGGCACCGGCGAGCAAGCTGTTGAGCAGCAGCTCGCGCCGCGCCTCGCGGTGCGCCGTGCCGCTGCCGCCGACTTCAGCGTAGACCCCCGCCGGCAGGCCGAGGTTGCCGAGGCGGGCCTCGATGGCTCCGGTGACGCCCTCGGTGTCCCCGCCGGACACGTTGGCCGTCACCGTCTGCACCCGCCGGGTGCCGACGTGCATGATGAGCGAGCGCCCGGTCGTGCGTGCGACATCCGCCACCTGTTCCAGCTCGACCAGACGGCCGGCATCGGACACGATCGGCAGGAGGCGGAGATCCTCGGGCCGCGAGCGGCGCTCGGGGACGAGCGTGACGACGACATCGGTGGCTCGATTGCCCTCGAAGAGATGCGCCACCGTGACGCCGCGGGTGGCGGCTTCGACGGCGGCGAGCACCTCATCCGGCCGCAGACCCGCCAAGGCGACGTCCTGGGGACGAAGGCGCACGGTCACCTCGGGCGTCACGGCCGGCGGATCGTACTGCACGTCGTCCGTGCCGGTGATCGATGCCATGGTCTCCGCCACCCTGCGCGCCGCCACGTCGAGGCTGTCGAGGTCGTCGCCGAACACCCGCACGACGATCTCCGCGGTCGAGCCGGTCAGGGTTTCCTCGATGCGCTCCGAGAGAAAACCGCGGATGGCGAAGTTGACGCCCGGGAAGCCGGCGAGGATCTCCCGCAGGTCCTGCTCCACCGTCTCCGCCGCTTCGCCCTCGAGCGGCACCAGGCCCACCTCGAACTCGGTGTAGTGCGTGCCCCAGGTGTCTTCGGACAGCTCGGCCCGCCCGATCCGCTGCGCCACCGAGCGGACCCGCGAGTCCGCGCGAAGCGCGGCCGTCACCCGTTGCCCGAGGCGCAGCGACTCATCGAGCGACGTGCCTGGCACCGCCGACATGTGGATCAGATAGTGCCCTTCGCGGAACTCGGGCAGGAACGTGGCGCCGAAGAACGGCACGACCAGGAGCGCCGCCGCACAGGCGAGCGCCGCCGTGCCACCGACGAGCGCCGGGCGGTCGAGACACCATGCCGAGCGCCTGCCGGTACCGTCCCTTGAGCCAGCCGAGGACCGGCGGCTCGCCCGTGCGCCCCTCGCGGCGACCGAGCAGCAGCAGGGTCATCGCCGGCGTCACGGTCAGGGCCACGATGAGGGACGCCAGCGTGGCGAAGATGTAGGCCAGCGCGAGCGGCCGGAACAGCGCGCCCTGTACGCCGGTGAGGAAGAGCACCGGCACGAACACCAGCGCCACGACGAAGGTGGCGTAGATGATGGAAGCGCGCACTTCGAGAGAGGCTTCCAGCACGACCTTCCCGGCCGGACGGGGCTCGGGGCGCGCGCGGTTGAGCCGCAGCCGCCGGGCGATGTTCTCCACGTCGATGATCGCGTCGTCCACCACTTCCCCGAGCGCGATCGCCAGGCCGCCCAATGTCAGCGTATTGATGCCGAAGCCGAAGTACTCCAGCGTCAGGATCGCGGCGAGGAGCGAGAGCGGAATCGCGGTGAGCGAGATGGCCGCCGCCCTGACGTCGGCGAGGAAGAGGAAGAGCACCACCGTGACGAGCGCCGCGCCCAGCAGCAGCGACGTCGTGATGTTGCGGAGCGCCAGGTCGATGAACTCGGACGGGCGGAAGAGCGAGGGATGGAGCGTGAGGCCCGCGGTGCGGATCGTCGGCTCGAGCCGGGTGAGGACGGCCTCCACCCGGGCCGCGACGACCTTGGTGTTGGCGCCGAGCTGGCCGGACACCACGACGACGAGTCCCCGCGCGCCGTTGACGCCACCCTCGCCGAAGCGCGTCTCCGGGGCCTCCGCCACCCGTCCGAGATCGCCGAGGCGGAGAACGGTGCCATCCTGCTCGCGCACGACGGTGGCCGCGAGCTGCTCGGGATCGCTCACCTGTCCTTCGGCGCGGACCGTGAGCCGCTGGTTCGGCTGATCGATCACGCCGCCTCCGCGGACGCCGGTGGAGCGAGCGGCCGCATCGATGGCTTCGGCGATGCCGACGCCATGGGTCCGCAGCCGCTCGGGATCGAGCTGCACCTGGACCTGGCGCACCTCGCCGCCGAACACCGCCACCTTCGACACCCCGGGCACCGCGAGAATCCGTGGCCGAAGGACCCAGTCGACGAACGTCCGCTGGTCCATGGGCGAGACCGAATCGGACGTGACGCCGACGACGAGCACGGTGCTGGACGAGGAGGTGAGCGGCGTCAGGACCGGTGGCTCCACCGTCTCCGGCAGCCGGACCGCCACTTCGCCGAGCCGCTCCGCCAGCGCCTGGCGCGCCTGGTGGATATCCACCCGCTCGCCCAGCACCGCGGTCACCACGGACAGTCCCTGGATGGATTGCGACCGCACGGCGGCGATGCCCTGCACGCCGTTGATCGCGTCCTCGATCGGCTTGGTGACCTGGAGCTCGACCTGCTCCGGCGAGAGGCCGGGAGCCTCGGTCTGGATGGATACCTGGGGCGGCGCGAACTCCGGGAAGACGTCGAGCGGCGCGCGGCTGAGCGTGTTCGCACCCACGGCCACGAGGACGAGCGCGAGCCCGAGCACGACCGCTCGATGCCGGATGGATCCTCGGACCAGCGATGTCAGCATGCGCGGCCGCGATTCACTCGCCGGATTCCTCGCCCACCGTCACCCGCGCGCGGAACTCCTCCGAGAGCAGCTCCTGGGCGCCGTTCACGACCACCGTATCGCCCGGAGCCAACGGATCGCCCGCGATCCATCCGCCGGGCGCGGGATCGCTCGTCGGTACTCGCACGCGGGTGTACTCACCGGTACCGCGGCGGACGTACGTCCAGGCGAAGCCCTCCCACTGCACCACCGCGCCGTCGGGCACCAGGACGCCGTGCGACGTCCGTTCTCCCGGCAACACCGCGGCGACCGGGGTGCCGGGCACCGCGCCGGGCCAGCGGGTGGCGGCGCGGTACAAGTACGCGGGCAGCCGCGTGAGGGGATCGGCTTCGGCCGCGGGCCCGATGAGGGAAGCTTCGACCCGGGCACCGGTGCCGGACGGCACCAGCGTGATCCGGGGGCGGGGGCGGCCGGCATCGCCCGGCCACGCGATGCGCACGACCGGGCGGGAGATGTCGGCCAGCTCGAGCAGCATCTGCCCCGCCTCGACGATCTCACCGGGCCGCGCGCCGACGCCCGTGACGACGGCGGACATCGGGACGGCGAGCGGCTGCGCATCCGATACCCGGCCCACCGTGGTACCCGCCGCGACTCGCTCGCCGAGCGTGGGCCAGGAGCGCCCTTCGGCGGCCGCGAGCCGGCCGGCCACCGGCGCCCGCAACGTCGCGGTTCGCTCCGGCTCCGGGACCACCTGACCCGTGAGGCGGCGTCCCGATTCGACTCCGGCCGGCGGCGAGCACCGCCGTGGTGAGCCCGATGCGCCGCGATTCGGCGGAGTCGAGTGCGATCCGGGACTCCCCCTCGACCGAGACGACGCGGCTCGGCGCGACGATGGGCGCCTCGGCATCATCGTTCTGCCGATCGACGCCGCTACTTCCGGATCGGATCGCCAGGACGGCGCCGATGAGGGCGACGACGGCTACCAGCGCGAGCACCAATCGAGATCTCACGGGCCGGCTGCCTCCTCTTCGGGTTCCTCCCTCGGATCCGGCCATGCGCCGCGCGGCAGACCGGGAGTGCCGGCGGCGCGCTCCAGCTCGAGCGAGGCGATGTCGAGGGCGCGCTGGGCCCGCCGTCGCGCGCGCTCCGCGCGCAACAGCTGGAGCTCCGCACGGGCGGGCTCCAAGCCGCGACGTCTCACCTCGCTGGTAGGCGGCGCGCTCGCGCTCGACCTGCCGGGATGCCGCGGCTGATCACCGAATCCGCAGCGCCAAGCTCGAGCGCCACGCCCCTGCACTGCTGGATCGCATCTTCGACCTCGGCCTGAACCGAGTCCTGCACTTCCGTGACCGCGAGTGCTGCGACCTCACGGGCGGCGTCGGCCTGCCTGATCGCGCCGCGGTTCCGGCTGCCCAGAAGCCCCGGTAGCGCGAGCGCCAGCGTCCAGCGGTGGACGCCCTGATCCCAGATGAAGCCGGGTCCCAGCTCGAGGTCGGGATACTGCCGCGCCACTTCGAGACGCAGGCGGGATTCGGCCGCGGCGTACTCGCCCAATGCTAGCGTCACTTCCTGACGCCGGCCCACGGCGCGGGTGACGAGCGAGTCGGCACCAGTGGAGTCGAGCGTGCGGCATCCTTCCGCGGAGGTCATCCGTGTCTCGAGACGCTCGACCGCGCGCAGGGGCAGCGCCAGCGCCCGGGCGAGGGCAGCTCGCGCGCGCAGCGCCGCATGGTCGGCTTCCGCCACGGACAGCCTGGCGGTCTGGATATCGGTCGCGGTCCGCGCGAGGTCGGAGGCGCCGAGCGCGGCCTCCGCGTAGCGCGCTCCCTCGAGAGCGTGCACTTCCTCCAGCAGGCGGACCTCCGCCCGCGCATCATCGGCCTCGCCGGCCGCCCGCACCAGCTCCGCGGCTGCCATGCGGGCGTCGGCGGCGGCGCTCCAGGCGATGGCGAGCAAGCGGCTTTCCGCGACGGCGACACCGGCGCGGGCCGATTGGAGACGTGCGCCCCGTTTGCCGCCGAGCTCGAGCGCGAACAGCCCACCGACCGCGACGACCCAGGGACTCGACATCGTTCGCCCCGCCGACCCGACGCTCGAGCTCACCCTGCGCGCCGACGCCCGGCCGCTCGCCGGCGGTGCGGACGGCCGCGCCCGCGGCGCGCCACTCGGCGCGTAAGCGTCGAAGGTCCGAGCGAAGGTGGAGCGCCGCGACCGCGAGCTGCCGGTCGGTCCAGCGATCGCGCTCGGGCGATCCCGCGAAGCGCGCGACCCGAGCCACCAGCAAGCTGTCGCCCAGCGTCCGCGCGCGCACTTCGGCCGGGTGCAGGGCGGGATCAATCGGCCGGGGCTGGTAGCGGACGCACGCCAGGCAGGCAACCGCGATCAGGGTGGCTCGGCGGCTCACGTGGGCTCAGGCGCGAGGGTGATACTGCTTGTGGACCGACCGCAGGTATTCGCGATCCACGTGGGTGTAGATCTGCGTGGTCGAGAGGTCCGCATGGCCGAGCATCTCCTGCACGGCGCGGAGGTCGGCGCCGCCCTCGAGCAAGTGGGTCGCGAAGCTGTGCCGCAGCGTGTGCGGCGTGACGCGCTTGCGGATACCGGCCCGCTCCGTCGTGCGCTTGACGACGCCCCACGCGCCGACGCGCGACAGGGGCTCGCCGCGCGCGTTGAGCAGCACCCGATTGCCCGACTTCCCTCGATCGAGCGTGGGCCGGAGCGTGTGCAGGTAGACGGACACCGCCCCGATCGTCGTGCGACCGATCGGAACCAGCCGCTGTTTGTTCCCCTTCCCCACCACTCGCACCAGGTTCTCCGGGAGCAGCAGGTCGGTCATGCCGAGTCCGCACAGCTCCGAGACACGGAGGCCGGCGCCGTAGGCCAGCTCGAGCAAGGCACGGTCGCGCCACCCGAGCGGCTCGTCGATGCCTGGCGCCGTGAGCAGCGACTCCACTTCCTTCACGCTCAACGTGTCCGGCAGCTTGCGGCCCCGGCGCGGCGTCTCCAGCCGATCGCTCGGATCCTCCGCAACCCGGCCCTCCCCGATCAGGAAGCCGTAGTACGTCCGGATTGCCGAGACCTCGCGGCGGATCGTCGCCGGGCTCATGCCGAGATCCTTGAGCAGGTAGATGAAGTCGCGCAGCAGCGGACGACCTACCCGCTTGGGGTCGCGCACGCCGCGGGACAGCGCGAACTCACCCATGCGGCGCAGATCGCGGAGGTACGCTTCCACCGTGTTCGGACTGTGGCCCGCCTCCAGGGACAGGAAGTCGCGGAAGCCGTCCAGCCAGAAGTCGCGCTCGATCTGGTCCCTGACCGCCGGCACCGTCATGCGGGGGGCCGGGCCTGGAGTCGCTGACGCACGTCGGCCACTTCGGCCGGATTCACGCCGAGCAGCTCGGCCGCGACCGCCATGAGCCGGGCCTCCTGCGCACCGATAGCTCCGTCGCCGAAGGCGACGGTCCACATCCGCTCCACCAGCTCAAGACGCTCCTTGCGGCCGAAGCGTTGACGGAGGCGGTCGGCATAGGAGGCGTAGCGGGTGCGCCGCTCCTCCTCGGGCGCGGGATCGACCAGCCGGCGTCCGCCAGGCGTCAGTCCCCACCGTTCCCGCAGGTGGCTGGCGACGAGCTCACGATCTTCCGGCGTCAGCACCGGGTCGGCATAGGCCAGCTCCAGCACCAGGAGCGCGGCGGCCTCGCGGGCGGAGCCTTCCGCGATCTCGGTCCCCTCGAGGAACGACGGGGCCGCGGGGTCGAGCGCGTCTCGCGTCGCGTGCCAGAGTCGCTCGCTGGCGCGCCGGCGGCGCTCGCGCCAGTACCAGACGCCGCCCCCGACGACGAGCACCGCGGTGACGATGCCCATGGTGCGGTTCACGCCCTCGAGGATGCCCAGGATCCGCTCCCAGTTCGAGCCGATGAGCGAGCCTGCCAGCGTGATGCCGCCGTACCAGATCGCCGAGGCCACCGCCATCGGCACCAGCGTGCGGACGGCGCCGAGCCGCACGAGTCCGGCGAAGGGCGGCACCACCGCCCGGATGCCGGGCAGAAATCGGCTGATGAAGATGCCGGCGACGCCGAACCGGAGATACTCCCGCTCGATGATCGCGAGGGAACGAGGAGCCAGCAACCGGCGGCCGGCCTTGGTGGAGAAAAGGCGGTGGCCGTAGCGACGCGCGGTGACGTACACCAGGGCGGCACCGACCAGATTGGAGAGCCAGGTGATGAGGAAGACAAGGAACGGACGGGTGACGCCCCGGTGAGACAGGAAGGCGCCGAGCGCGACCGCGGCATCGGACGGCACCGGGGGAATGATGTTCTCCACCGCCGCGAGCAGGGCGAGGACGCCGTAGACGGCTGCCGGGTGGAGATTCGAGACCCATTGCAGCAGGGCTTCGATCAGCGCGCCTCCAGCAGGGCGACCGCGATGACGGCCAGCCCTTCACCCCTCCCGATGAATCCCATGCCCTCGTTGGTCTTCGCCTTCACTCCGATGGCGTCGGGTGAGACCCCGAGCCGGCCGGCGAGGGAGGCGGCCATGGCGGCCAGGTGCGGCGCGAGACGCGGCGCTTCGGTGATGACGGTGAGATCGGCCTGCACCAGCGCGTGGCCTCGCCCGCGCACCAGCTCATGCGCGGTGCGGAGCAGCTCCATCGAGTCGGCGTCTTTCCATTGGGGATCGGTGTCGGGAAAGAGCTGGCCGATGTTCCCGGCCGCGGCGGCGCCGAGGATCGCGTCGGTGAGCGCGTGGGCGACGGCGTCGGCGTCGGAGTGTCCGGCGAGGCCCCGCTCACCGGGAATGCGCACGCCGCCGAGCACCAGCGGGCGGCCCTCGGAGAATCGGTGCGAGTCGTAGCCGATGCCGATTCTCACGCCGCTACACTCTCCTCGATCACGCTGTAGTCCTGCCGCCGCCTTCTGGGCGCGTAGCCCGCGTCGCGGATGATCCGGTCGATCTCCGCGAGCGTCGTGCGGTGCGTCGTCCCCGCCGCGGAGACCACATTCTCCTCCATCATCAGGCTGCCGTAGTCGTTGGCACCGAACCGGAGCGCGATCTGGCCGACCTTGTGGCCCATGGTCACCCAGGAAGACTGGAGGTTGGGCACGTTGGGGAGCACGATGCGGGCGAGGGCTAGGGTCCGCAGGTAGGTGACGGCGTCGGTCTTCTGGTAGTGCGACATCTCCGGCGTGCCCTCGGGCTGGAGGGGCCAGCAGATGAAGGCGGTGAAGCCGCCGGTGCGCGCCTGGAGCTCGCGCACGCGAAACAGATGCTCCAGCCGGTCGGCGAGGCTTTCGCCGAGTCCGTACATCATCGTGACCGAAGTCTTCATCCCCTGCCGGTGCGCCTCCTCCTGCACCCCGAGCCACTCTTCCGTCTGGGCTTTCTTCCTGGCGACCCGCTCCCGGATCTCATCGACCAGGATCTCACCACCGCCACCGGGAATGCTGTCGAGCCCCGCCTCCCGCAGCTCGCGCACGACCTCGGCCACCGGGAGGTTGAAGCGCTCGCTGAAGAACACGACTTCGCTGGGCGAGAAGCCGTGGATGTGGATCGGGTGATGGCGCTTGATGTAGCGCATCAGCTCGAGATACCACGCGAACGGGATGTAGGGGTTGTGCCCGCCCTGCAGCAGGATCTGGACGCCGCCGATCGCCTTGCACTCGTCGATCTTGGCCCCGATCTCCTCGAAGCTCAGGACGTATCCCTCGGCGTGACGGGGGCGCCGGTAGAACGCGCAGAACTTGCAATCGGCGACGCAGACGTTGGTGTAGTTGATGTTGCGGTCGATGATATAGGTGACCGCGTTCTCGGGGTGCTGCCGCCACCGCTCCGCGTCGGCGAGCTGGCCGAGCTCGAGGAGCGGGGCGCGCTCGTAGAGCTCGAGGTAGGACTGGAATTCACTTGAGGTGCGGTCGGTAACGCTCATTGGAGCAATCCTTTAACTGAGTCATCCCGAGCGAAGCGGAGCGACTGAGTACCTTGCCGCGGGCTTCGAACCATCACGGGCAAGATCCCTCGCGTTCGCTCGGGATGACATGCCCGCGTGTATCTCTACGCCGCCGAGATGAACGACAACGACCCGTCCGGCACCAACCCCTCCTGGGCCAGCCGCCGGAAGAAGTCGGTCAGCCCGGCCAGGTGCCGGTACGACAAGGCGTAGTCCAGGTCGCCCAGATACTCCCGGCAGGCCTGCTCGGTTACCCCGGTGCGCTGGTGCGCTTCCCGGGCGAGCTCCTCCAGATGCTCCAGCCCCCAGGCGCGCGAATCCAGCAGGCCACGATGGACTGCCTGCACCGACTCGTGCGGCGCATCGCGCCGAGCGGCCCACACGGCGAAGACGAACGGCAGCCCGGTCCACTCCTTCCACGCCTCGCCCAGATCCACCCGTACCGGGTAGTGCGACTGGGCCGCCAGCAGCAGCGCGGCGTCGCCGATCACCAGGACCGCATCGTGGGGTAACCCCTCGAGCCCGGCGAGATCGGGCGCCTCCGCTCGCGCCGTCGCGAAGTGGGGACGCACGCCCCAGCGGTGCCGGCAGAGCAGGTCGAGCAGCAGCACCGAAGTGCGGGAGGATGCCGTCACCAGGATGGTGCGGCGGTCGAGCTCAGCCAGCGGACGCCGGGAAAACAGCGCGACGCTGTGCACCGGTCCGTCGCAGCTGATCGCGAGGTCGGGGAGCAGATGGTACTCGGCGGCGTTCCGCGCGTACTCGACGGCGGAGACCACGCTCACCTGCAGCTCGCCCGCGGCGAGCAGATCGTTGAGCTCCGAGGCGGTCCCGGTGACGAGACTGGCAGGTACGCCGACCAGCCCGCGGTCGATCGCCGCGTAGACCGGGTAACAATTGATCCAGGGAATCCGCCCGAGCTTCATGCCGCGTGCACCACCGGCAGCGCCGCGCCGCGCCGGAGCGACGGTTCGGGCGGCGGATCGTCGAACTGCTCCCGCACCGCCTGGTAGAGACTGTCGCGCTCCACCGGCCGCTTCCCCGCCCCGCGGATGAGCCGCACCAGCTCCAGATACGGCAGGTGCATGTCGGTGAGGGCGCCGGCCTCGTGGTAGATCCGCTCGTAGACCACGGTGCCCTCGACGTCGTCGCAGCCGAAGTCGAGCGCGATCTGCGAGAGGAACGGCGTGACCATCGGCCAGTGGGTCTTCACGTGCGGGATGTTGTCGAGGAAGAGCCGCGCGACGGCGATGTTCTTGAGGTCCTCGTAGCCGGTCGTCGCCGTGCCCACGCGTCCCATCTCCTCGCCCAGCTCGTTGTGGTCGGGGTGATAGGCCAGCGGGATGTAGGTGAGGAACCCGCCGGTGTCGTCCTGGAGCGCGCGGAGCTGGGAGAGGTGGGCGATGCGATCTTCCGCCGTCTCCACGTGGCCGTAGAGCATGGTGCAGTTGGTCGGGATTCCCAGCCCGTGCGCCACCCGGTGCACCCGGAGCCATTCCTCGCCGGTCAGCTTCCGCTCGGCGATCGTGGCCCGCACCGCCGTGCTGAACACTTCGGCGCCGCCGCCGGGCAGGCTGGTGAGCCCGGCCTCCTTGAGTGCGAGCAGCACGTCCCGCTCGGAGGATTTCTCGATCCGTGCGAGGTGGGCGATCTCGACCGCCGTCAGCGCCTTGATGTGCACTTCCGGGTGCCGCTCCTTGAGCCCGCGGATCATGTCCGTGTAGTAGCTCAGCCGGAGTTTCGGGTGCAGCCCGCCGACGATGTGAAACTCCCGCGTCGGCATGCCGCGCGCCTGCTCGGCCTCGTGGTACACCTCGTCCAGCGAGCGGGTGTACGAGCCGTCCTCCTTCGGCATGCGCGCGAAGGAGCAGAACACGCACGTGTTCCGCAGGATGCAGACGTTGGTCGGGTTGATGTGCTGGTTGGCGGAGAAGAACACACGGTCGCCATTGCGCCGGCGGTTGGCGAAATCCGCCAGGAGCCCCAGGCCGAGGAGATCGGTGGTGGCGTACAGCGCCACGCCCTCGTCCGGCGTGAGGCGTTCGCCCCTGGTCACCTTCTCGGCGATGGGGCGGAGCTGGGGGTCCCGCAGGCGGGATCCATCGATGACGCCGGACATCCTATCTCCTTGCGGCTACGGAGGTAACGGATAAATGAATCTATACCCAAAGTGATCATGATGTCACCCTGAACGCAGTGAAGGGGACCATGGCGGCCATGGTCCCCTTCGCTGTGCTCAGGGTGACAACCTCACCCGTTACGGCATGTGCGCGCGGATGCTACGCCCGGAACGCGCTCACGGCCAGCGTCACGTTGTGGCCGCCGAACCCGAACGAGTTCGAGAGCGCCACGTCGATCTCCCGATCCACCTTGTGGTTCGGAGCGCAATCGAGATCGCACTCGGGGTCGGGAGTGAACTGGTTGGTCGTGGGCGGGATCACGCCGCAGGTGGTGGCCAGCAGGGAGACGGCGCACTCGAGCGCCCCTGCGGCGCCGAGGAGATGCCCGGTCATGGACTTGGTGGAGCCGAACACGAGCCGCCGGGCGTGGTCCCCGAACACCGCCTTGACGGCCTCGGTCTCGGCCACGTCGCCCTGCTCGGTGGAGGTGCCGTGGGCGTTGATGTAGCCTACCCGCGCCGGGTCGATATTGCCGTCGGCCAGGCAGGCCAGTATGGCGCGCTGCGCGCCCTCGCCATGCTCCGCGGGCGAGGTGATGTGGTACGCGTCGCCGCTCGCCCCGTACCCGAGCAACTCGCCCAGAATACGGGCCCCGCGGGCTTCGGCGTACTCGAGGCTCTCCAGGACGACGATGGCGCCGCCGTCCGCGAGCACGAAGCCGTCGCGGTCCTTGTCGAACGGGCGGCTGGCCGTCTCGGGCGAGTCGTTCCTGGTGGAGAGGGCCCTCATGTTGGAGAACGCCGCCACCGTGAGCCCGGTGATGGACGCCTCCGCGCCGCCGGTGACCATCGCGTCGGCGCGGCCGTGGCGGATGAGGTTGAACGACTCGCCGATGGCGTGCGCCGACGAGGCGCAGGCGGAGACGGTCGCGAAGTTGGGGCCCTTGAGGCCGTAGCGGATGGAGACCAGGCCGGCCGCGATGTCGGGGATGAACATCGGCACGAAGAAGGGCGAGACGCGATCCGGCCCCTTCGTGATGTAGGCCGTGCAGTTCTCCTCGTACGTCTGCATGCCTCCGATGCCGCTGCCGATGACCACGCCGACCCGGTCGGCCGACGGCACCTCGCGGTCCAAGCCCGCCTGGGTGACTGCCTGGTGAGCCGCCCCCAGCGCGAACTGCGCGAAGAGGTCGTACCTTCGCGCTTCCTTCTTGTCCATGTACTGGAGCGGGTCGAATCCCTTGACCTCGCAGGCGAACCGGACCGACAACTTCGATGGATCGAACTTGTTGATCGGTCCCGCGCCCGGAGTGCCGTTGAGCAGGGCGGACCAGGTGGACTCGACGTCATTGCCGACCGGGGTCACCAGCCCCAGGCCGGTGACGACGACGCGTTGCGCCACTTACTTCCCGATCTTCTCGTGCAGGTAATTCATGGCGTCGCCCACCGTACGGAGCTTCTCGGCATCCTCGTCGGGGATGTCGATGTCGAACTCCTTCTCGAAGGCCATGACCAGCTCGACGGTGTCCAGACTGTCCGCGCCGAGGTCTTCCATGAAGCTCGCTTCGCTGGTCAGCTTCTCGCGCTCCACGCCCAGCTCCTCGACGATGATGTCCTTGACCTTCTCTTCGACGTTGCTCATGTGGTCCTCGATTGGAGATTTCAGGGTCACGTCAGATGACCATTCCACCATCGACCACCAACACCTGGCCGGTGATGTAGGCGGCGAGATCGGACGCGAGAAACAGGGCCGCGTGGGCCACGTCCTCGGGCCGTCCCAAACGCCCCAACGCAATGTCCTCTAATAAGGTGGCCTTCGCGGCATCGGGCAAGTTGCTGGTCATGTCGGTTTCGATGTATCCGGGCGCGATGCAGTTGGCCAGAATCCCCCGCCCCGCATACTCCTTCGCCACCGACTTGGTGAAGCCGATCAACCCCGCCTTGCTCGCCGCGTAGTTCGCCTGTCCCTTGTTGCCCACCAGGCCGACGATGCTCGTCACGTTGATGATCCGTCCGCTCCGCCGCTTCATCATGCCCTTGACGACGGTCCGGGTGGTGTGGAACGCGCCCTTGAGGTTGGCGTCCAGCACCGCGTCCCAGTCCGCCTCGGTCAGGCGGAGAAGGATGTTGTCGCGGGTCAGGCCCGCGTTGTTCACCAGGATGTCGATCGGGCCGAGCGCCGCCTCCGCGGCGGCGAGCGCGGCTTCGACCTGCTGGGCCACGGCCACGTCGCAGCCGAAGCCGGCCGTGCGGTCGCCCAGCTCGGCGGCCACGGCGCGGGCGCGTTCGGCATCGCGGCCGACGATGGCCACCTTGGCGCCGGCGGCATGGTAGGCCTGAGCGATGGCGAGCCCGATGCCGCGGGTGCTGCCGGTCACGAAAGCGACCTTGCCGTTCAAGGAGATGTCGGTCATGCGAGAAACTTCTCCACTTCATCCGCCGTGCCCAGCGCGACCGTCTTGGCGCCCGGGACAATCCGCTTGAGCAGACCCGACAGCACGTTCCCGGGACCCGCCTCGACGAAGGTGGCGTCCGGTGCCAGCCGGGCCGCTTCCTGCATGCACGCCACCCACCTCACCGGCGCCGTGAGCTGATCCGCCAGCAGCCGCTTGGCATCCGATCCGGTGCGGACCGGGGTGCCGCTCGCATTGGCGACGACCGGACATTCGGGGTCGCGGAACGTCGCGGAGACCAGCGCCTCGCGCAGCCCATCCACCGCGGGCGCCATCAGCGGCGAATGGAACGCCCCGCTCACCTTGAGCGGTACGACCCGCTTGGCGCCGCGCGCCTTGCAGCCTTCGCCCGCGGCGGTGACCGCGGCGGGATCGCCGGAAATCACCGTCTGGTCAGGTGCATTGAGGTTGGCCGCGACGGCGACCCCTCCCGCCCCCGACGCCTCGGTGCAGGCGGCTTCGACCTCGGCGGTGGCGAGACCCAGCACCGCCGACATCGCGCCCGGCCGCGCCTGCCCGGCGGCGAGCATCAGCTCCCCGCGCCGGCGGACCAGCCGTGCCGCGTCCGCGACCGTCAGGGTGCGCGCGGCGACGTGGGCGCTGTACTCGCCGAGGCTGTGACCGGCGGCGGCCGCGATCGGGCCGAGCCGGTCCGCGACGACGGCGAGGACCGCCGCGCTGTGGGCCAGGATGGCGGGCTGGGCGTTGTGGGTCAGGGTGAGCTCGTCCTCGGGCCCCTGCCACATGATGCGTGACAGCGGGACGCCGAGCGTCTCGTCGATCGCGCCGAAGGTATCGCGCGCGGCGGGAAAGCGGTCGGCGAGGTCTTTCCCCATGCCGACGCGCTGCGCTCCCTGGCCCGGGCACATCAACACCGTCACCACCGGACGACGGCGCTCCCCCAGGTGAAGCCGGCGCCGAACGCCACCAGCAGAACCAGCGAGCCCGGTCCGATGCGACCCTCCCCGATCGCCTGATCGAGCGCGAGGGGGATCGAGGCGGACGAGGTGTTGCCGTAGCGGTCGAGGTTGACCATCACCTTCGACATCGGAATGCCCGCGTGCTTCGCGGTGGCATCGATGATTCGGAGGTTGGCCTGGTGCGGCACCAGCAGGTCGATCTGATCCGCGGTCACGCCCGCGCGCGTCAGCGCCTCATCGCATGCCTCGGTCATCGCGCGCACCGCGGCCTTGAAGACCTCGCGGCCCGCCATCTTCATGAAGTGGGAGCGATCGCAGACCACTTTCTCGCTGATGGGATCGGATGAGCCACCGCCCGGGCGGTAGAGCAGCGGCGCGAGCCGCCCGTCGGACTTGAGGAAAGTGGACAGGAGCCCGCGGCCGGGTTGGGAGGAGCGGCGTACCACCGAGGCGCCGGCGCCGTCGCCGAACAGGATGGCGGTGGACCGGTCCTTGAAGTCGGTGATGGTGGAAAGCTTCTCCGCTCCCACCACCAGCACGTTGCGGCTCTGCCCCGACGCGATGAGGCCCTCCGCGACCGTCATCGCGAACAGGTAGCCGGGGCACGCCGCGCCCACGTCGAACGCCGCCGCGTTGTCGGCCCCGAGCAGGGCCTGGAGGTCGCAGGCAGTGGACGGCAGCAGCCGGTCGGGACTCGCGGTGGCGAGCACGATGCTGTCGAGATCCGCCGCGGTGATCCCCGCGCGCTCGAGGGCGATGTCGCTGGCCTCGCGGCTCAGCATCGCGACCGACTGCTCCGGCCGGGCGATGCGGCGCTCGCGGATGCCGGTGCGCTCCACGATCCACTCGTCGGAGGTGTCCAGCATCTGGGTGAGATCGTGGTTCGTCAGCACCCCCGGCGGAACGGCGGTACCGACGCTCGCCACCTCCGCGAACGGCCGGGCGATCATGCCGGCGCCGCCGTCTGCCGCTGCGCGAACTCCGCGCCGATATGCTGGCTCAGGCCCGCGCTGGCCGCCTGCACCGCCACCCGGATCGCGTTCTTGATCGCGTTGGGGCTGGACGCGCCGTGGCAGACGATCGAGACGCCCTGCACACCGAGCAGCGGCGCCCCGCCGTAGGTGGAGTAGTCGAGAATGCGGTTGAGGTCGGCCATCTCCGGACGCTCGAACACGTCGGGGATCCGGTCCTTGAGCAGGCCGACGAAGACCCGCGCCGACGACTCGTAGAACTTGAGGACGATGTTGCCGACGAACCCGTCGCACACCACGACGTCTACCGGGATCCGCTGCTGGGGTCCGGGGAGGATGTCGCGGCCCTCGATGTTGCCGGCGTAGTTGATCCGCGGCGCCACCTTGAGCAGCCGGTGCGCCTCGCGCACCTGGGTGGTGCCCTTCTCTTCCTCCTCGCCGATGTTCAGCAAACCGACCACGGGATTGGCCCGACCCATGAGGTCGCGCATGTAGACGGTGCCGAGATAGGCGAAGCCGAGCAGCTCGCGAGGGGAGCAGTCGAGGTTGGCGCCGCCGTCCAGCACGAGGACGGGTTCGGAGCCGGTGGGAAAGAGGGTGGCGACCGTGGCGCGCTCGACCCCGTCGTGCAGGCCGAGCAGCATGGTGGAGCCGGCGAGCATCGCGCCGGTATTGCCCGCGGAGATGAACGCGTCGGAGCGGCCATCGCGCTGGAGCGTGAGACCCACGACCAGGCTGGACTTGGGTTTCTTGCGGACCGCCTGGAGCGGCTTCTCGCTCATCCCGATGATGTCCGGAGCTTCGACCAGCTCCAGGCGCTTGCGGTCCACCTCGGGGTGGCGGGCCAGCTCCTCTTCGATCGCGCTGGCGCGGCCGACCAGCTGGATCAGGAACCCGTCAGGCAGCTCCGCCAGCGCGTCGGCGACACCCGCGACTTCCGTGCGGGGAGCGTTGTCTCCCCCCATCGCGTCCACCGCGACGCGAATCACGCTCAGGCGTCCTCGACCTCGACGCGCTTCTTGCCGGCGTAGTAGCCGCAGGATTCGCAGACCCGGTGCGGCAGCTTGGGCGAGCTGCACCGCGGACAGGCCTGGGTGCGCATGCCGGCACCCGAGTGGTGCCCCCGCCGGAGGCGCTTCTTCATCTTCGAGGTTCGGCGCTTCGGGACTGCCATGATATCCTCAGACTGGTTCGGCGGGAATGTGACAGGCGCACGGCCCCGCGTTCAAATCGGCTCCGCACTTGGGGCAGAGTCCGGCGCAATCGTCGCGGCAAAGCAGCATATGGGCGTGGGCGGCCAGGGCGAACTCTTCCCGCACCACGGCGCCCACGTCCACCGAGCCGGCCCGCTCGGGGAGCGGGTAGAAGTCGGGATCGTCGACCGTTTCGGGGTCGGAGGTGAAGACCGCGGCATCCACCGCGACGTCTACCTCGTCGAGGACCTCGGTGAGACACCGCCGACACTCACCGCGCACGAGGCCGTGAAGATCGCCCCGCCAGAGGTACTCGCCATCACCGGTGACTTGCAGCTGCCCCTGCACCGTTACCGGTCCGACCAGGTCGAGCCCCAGTCCTTGGAAGGTCGGATCCTCGGGAGCAAGCTCGCTCACCGTCTTGACCGGCCCTCGCTCCAGATCCCGGATGTCCACTCGCAGCATAGCCCGTTAAACTAACCGGGACAAGGACTTGAAGCAACCCGCCAGGCTGTGAATTACGCCCAGAGACCGGCCAATTCCCCTTCCGGAAAGAAGAAGCCGACTTCCCGTCTGGCGTTGTCCTGACTGTCGGAGGCATGGATGGCGTTCCTGCCCTTGGACTCGGCGTAGAGCTTCCGGATCGTGCCGGCGGCGGCCTCGGCCGGATCGGTGGCGCCGATGACGGTGCGCAGCTGCCCCACCGCATCCTCCCGCTCCAGCGCCATCGGCAGGCAGGGGCCGCTGGTCATGAACGCGACCAGCTCGTCGTAGAACGGCCGGCCCCGATGGACCTCGTAGAACGCGCTGGCCTGCGCCGGCGTCAGCCGCACCAGGCGGGCCGCCCGCACCACGAATCCGGCCTGCTCCAGATGCGCGACGATCTTGCCGGTCTTACCGCCCGCGACGGCATCCGGCTTCACGATGCCGAGCGTCAGGGTCTTCGATGCCAAGCCAGCCTCCAGTGTCAAAAGCGTGAAGCGTGAAGAGTGAAGCGTGAAGGGGTACTCGCATGTGGGACCGCTTCACCTTTTACGCTTTACTCTTTACGCCTTTGATTCCCTTCCCCTTGAGCAGTTCGATCACATCCACCGGCCGCTTCATGATCCCGATGCCGGCGGCCTCGAACGCCGCGAGCTTCTCCTCAGCGGTACCCGAGGAACCGGAGATGATCGCGCCCGCGTGGCCCATGCGGCGACCCTTCGGCGCGGTCTGGCCGGCGATGAAGCCGACGACCGGCTTGGTCACCTTCTCCTTCACGAACGCGGCGGCATTCTGCTCGTCGGTCCCGCCGATTTCGCCGATCATGACGATCGCGTCGGTCTCCGGATCGGCCTGGAAGGCCGCGAGGCAATCGATGAAGTTGGTGCCGATGATCGGGTCGCCGCCGATGCCGACGCAGGTACTCTGCCCGATCCCGTTCCGGGTGAGGTGATTGACCACCTCGTAGGTGAGCGTGCCGCTCCGGGAGACCAGCCCCACCCGGCCCGGGCTGCAGATATTGCCGGGAATGATGCCGATCTTGGCCTTGGCACCCGGCGTGATGAGGCCGGGGCAGTTGGGTCCGATCAGCCGGAGACCGTTGGCGCGCACGAACGGCATCGTGCGGCTCATGTGCAGCACCGGAATGCCCTCGGTGATGCAGACGACCAGCGGGATGCCGGCGTCGGCGGCCTCGATGATGGCGGCCGCCGCGCCCATCGGCGGCACGTAGATCACCGAGGCGTTGGCGCCGGTGGCCTTCACCGCTTCGGCCACGGTGTTGAACACGGGGACTTTCCCCTCGAACGTCTGGCCGCCCTTGCCCGGGGTCACGCCTGAAACCAGGGCCGTGCCGTACTCCAGCATCTGGCGCGCGTGGAACGAGCCCTCGCGGCCGGTGATGCCCTGCACGACCAGGCGCGTATTGCGATCGGCGAAGATGCTCACGCGCCCTCCTGCGCCAGTTTGACCACCCGCTGCACCGCCTCGTCCATGTCACTCAGCGCCGTCATCCCGACCCCATTGAGGATCCGGAACGCCTCGGCCTCGTTGGTGCCGGTCAGACGGATCACGATCGGCACGCTCACCTTGAACTGCCGGGTGGCCGCGACGATCCCGTTGGCCACGTCGTCGGTCCGGGTGATGCCGCCGAAAATGTTGAAGAGGATCGCCTTCACGTGCGGGTCGGCGGTGATGATCTTGAGCGCGTTGATCACCTTTTCCGGGCTCGAGCTGCCGCCGATGTCCAGAAAATTGGCCGGGTCGCCGCCGTAGTACTTCACCAGGTCCATCGTCGCCATCGCGAGCCCCGCGCCGTTCACCACGCAGCCGACGTTGCCGTCCAGCTTGATGAAGGAGAGGTTCGCCCGCCGCGCCGCGGCTTCGCTCGGCTCCTCCGCGGAGTCGTCGCGCAGCACGCCGAGATCGGGGCGCCAGTACAGCTCGTTGTCGTCGATGACGATCTTGGCGTCGAGTGCCAGGACCTTGCCGTCGGGGGTCGTGACCAGCGGATTGATCTCCGCCAGCGAGGCGCCGTTGGCGATGAAGGCCTGGTAGAGCTGCTCCATGATCTTGGCGGCGGCCTTCACCTGGGCGAAGTCGCGATAGAGCACGAACGCGAGCTTGAGCGCCTGGTGGGGAAAGAGCCCGTAGGTCGGATCCACCGGCAGCCGGACGATCTTCTCGGGCGTCTTGGCCGCGACCTCTTCGATATCCACGCCGCCGGCGGAGCTCACCATGAAGACCGGCCGCTGCGTCTCCCGGTCCATGATCAGGCCGACGTAGCTCTCGGTGGCGATCTCCGCGGCGGGCACGACCAGCACCTTGTGGACGGTCAGGCCCTTGATCTGCATGCCCAGGATCTGGGCGGCCTCGTCCGCCGCTTCGGCCGGATTCCGGGCGAGCTTCACCCCGCCGGCCTTGCCCCGGCCACCGGAGTGAACCTGGGCCTTGATGACGACGGTGCCCCCGATCCGCCGGGCGATCGACTCGGCCTCGGTCGGGGTCGAGGCGACGTCCCCATCGAACATCGGAATCCCCACCGTCTTGAGCAGGGTCCGCGCCTGATACTCGTGCAGATTCACTCGTCCCTCACGATCGTGGTGCCGGTCTCGCCCGCCAGCGCGGCCGGTCCTGCTGTCAGATGCGCGATGACGGCGCGGCCACGGCCCGTGCGCGCGAATCCCGCGGCCGCCTCGACCTTGGGCCGCATCCCCCCGGCGTCGAAGTCGCCCTGCGCGATCATCGCGTCCGCCCGCGCCACCGACATGCGCCGGATCGGCCGGGCGGACTCGGTTCCCCACCCTTCGTACACCGCCTCGACATTGGTCAGAATCAGCAGCACTTCGGCCTCGAGCTGACCCGCGAGGACCGCGGCGACGCGGTCTTTGTCCACCACCGCGTCCACGCCCTCGAGGCCGAGGAGCGGGTCGTCGTAAACCGGCGGGCCGCCGCCTCCGGCCGCGATGACGATCGTGTTCTGATCCAGCAGCCGGCGCACCGCCGAAAACTCCACCACCGACAGCGGAAGCGGGCTGGTGGTCATCCGCCGCCACGCGCCGGAGCCGTCGCGGTCCACGGCGCGCCCCGCTTCTCGGAGACGGCCGGCTTCCTCGTCGGTGAGCGCCTGGCCGATCGGCTTGGTCGGCGTTCCCAGCGAGGGGTCGAAGCGGTCGACCAGCGTCTGGGTCACCACGGTGACCACGTCGCGCCGCACCTGCGCGGCGGCCAGCGCGTTGTGCAGCGACTGCTGCAGCATGTAGCCGATCCAGCCGGCCGTCTCCGCGACCAGCACGCCCAACGGCAGCGGCTCGACCACGCGGCGGGCGGCTTCGTTGCGGAGCAGCGAGTCGCCCACCTGCGGGCCGTTGCCGTGCACCAGCACGATGCGCCAGCCCTCGCGCGCGAGCATCACCACCGCGGCCATGCTCTCGCGGGCGTGGCGGAACTGGTTGGCGATCGTGGCCGGCTCGCCCGCGCGGGAGAGCGCGTTGCCGCCGAGCGCCACCACCGCCGTTCTCACGCCCCCACCCGGCCCAAAACGCGCTGCAAGCTAGTCCTCCCCCACAGGGCGAGCAAGCTCATCGCGCCGCGCTATCCGAGGGGAGTCCGAGGGCCTCACGCAGGCTTCGCCACGCCTGTCCGAACGTCGTCCAATCCCCTCGGCGGAACGCGGAATCCCCCCGCTCGACCCAGCGGCGCGCTTCCTCCAGCCGGGTGGCCTGAGCGCTGCCGGCGATCGCCGGGACCGAGGCGCCGAGCAGGTTGCTCCACGCTTCAACCGGCGTGCGGCCCGCGCCGAGCCGATCGCCCACCGTGGCCACGCTGATCCAGATGAGGCTGACGCCGCCGCGGCCGTCCCGCGCGAAGTGCGACTGCATGGCGACCGGTCCGCCCGCGCTCAGATGGATCCGCACCGGCCCACGGTCGAGCTTGCCGCCGTCGTCGGCGATGGAGTCGTTGAGCGCGTCGTACGACGCGAAATGGCTCCAGCGATTCTCCAGCGCCGTGCGGCTCTGGATCGACGTGGCGGAATCGAGCCGCACCAGCCTGAGCCCGCCGCCGTCCACTCCGGCGGAGAAGACGGCGCCAAGGCGGCGCTCGGTGGCGCGCTCGTACACGCCCAGCCGCAGGGGGCCGCTGGTATCGGGACTCCACGCCTGATCGGTGGCGGGCGGATCGCTCCGCCGGGTGCCCGGTGGGCCACCGAGTCCGCCGAGCTGGGGCATCGACTCCTCGAGGTAGCTGGCCTGGATGCGGAAGAGCTCGAGCGGATAGGGCGCGGCGCGATGGATCGCGTCGGGGATCGCCGAAGCCGGTTCGACGACCCCGTGCGCTGCCGCCGCCCAGGCGGCGGCGAGTCCGTCGACGCCGGGTCGGAGATAGATGTGGGTGGCGCCGCTCGTCGCGTCGACCGTCGCGATAAAGCCCGCCTCCAGCGCGCCGATCTCCCGCCCGCGCCACTGGAGCCGCGCGCTGAGCGGAAACGTCCGCGGCGCCACGTAGCCGTCCACGATCCACACCAGCGACCGGTTCACGATGCGGGGCACCGGATCGCCCCAGCGGGCGTACGGAGCCAGCGCATGCAGCCGGTCCGCCGGGGACAGCCGCCAGTCCACCTTGGTGTTCGGCAGCAGCGGCCGCAGCAGGCTGCCCGCCTGAAGCGCCCAGGCAAGCATCAGGCGCCGGGGCCAGCCGCCGACCGGCACCCCCCGGCGCTCGGCGGGCTCGAACCGGTACGGTGCCGCATCGGGCCGGAACGCGTCGAGGCCGAGGTCGAGATACTCGGAGCGGTCCGCCCGCGGCGCGGTGTCGCTGGCGGAGAAGAACAAGGGTTGCCCCATGGGGCCGGCCCGGTCGTCGGCGAGCGCGATGACCGAGGTCCGGCCGGCCGGCGAGGCTCGCACGGCCAGCCACACGGGCCGCTGGCGCCCTCTTACCGCGAGCATGGCGGGGTCGATCGGCCAGCACTTCGTTCGAGTCGGCGGCGGCGAGATGGCGAACGATCTCGACGCTCCAGAGGGCGGGCACGGGGGGCGGCAGCGGATCGCCGGTCGGCGAGAAGCGCTCCTCGACCAGCGGCTCCAACCCGTAGGCCTTGCGGTTGAGACGGTCCACGACGGGACGCGCCGCGGCGGGCTCACCCTTCCCTTCGATGGCGGGCGGCACCATCCAGTGGCCGACGACGGACGCGAGCGACAGCACGATCCAGCCCGCCGCCGCGAGCGCGTGCCGGGGCCGCATGGCCCACGCCGCGGAGAGCCCGGCCGTCGCCAGCGCCACGCCGACGAGGAGCGGCGACACCAGCGTGGTCGCGTTCCAGGTCGCGAGGTCCACCGGTCGCTCGAGCCCCGCGACCAGCTCATACGGCTCGAGCACGTACCCCCAGACCAAGGTCAGCGCAAATCCGGCCAGCAGCCAGCCGAGGTGGGCGCGCGCGTGGTCGTTGATCGCGGGTCTTCCTTCCATCCACCTGACCGCCCCGACGATCACGTAGAGTCCGAAGACGATGCCGAGCGCGAGCACCACGAGCAGCAGCGAAAACCCGTGCGCCAGCCGCCATGCCGGCAGCTGGGCGACGTAGAGGCCGGCGTCGTGCTGGAGCAGCGGATCGGCGATGCCGTAGGTCACACCCTGCCAGGCGAGCGCTACCTGCTGCCACCGCTCCGCGCCGCCGGTGCCGACCAGCAGGCCGAGCAGCGCCCCCGCGCCGACGGCCAGGGCGAGCAGCATGCCGGGCGTCAGCGCCTCCCGGAATTCCAGGTTGGCCACGTTGCGGCGCACCTGGACCGAGCCGACGGCGCGATAGACGACGAAGAGGTGACCGATGAACCACGCGGAGGCGAGGAGGAAGCCGGCGAGGTCGAGGGTGAGACGGAGGATGTGCCAGTCGGTGAGGAAATCGACGGCCGCCGGAGAGATCTGCGCGGCCCACCAGCGGTCGGCGAGCAGCCCAGCGGCCCAGCGGCCCACGAACAGCAGGGCGACGACGCCGGTGATCGCGGCGATCAGCCGGCGGCCGCGTCGGTTCACGCTACGCGCGAACGCCCTGCCCGGCGAGCCAGCCGACGACTTCGCCGCGGTAGGCGTCCAGCGCCGCTGAATCGGTCGCCTCGAAGCGCAGCACGAGAATCGCCTGGGTGTTCGAGGCGCGGACGAGTCCCCAGCCCTTGGGGAAGGTGATCCGCACACCGTCGATCGTATTGACCGGATAGAGGGAGGCGAAGTGCTGCGCCGCCCGCTCGACGATGGCGAACTTCTCCGCCTCCGGGGCGTCCACCCGCATCTCCGGAGTGGCGAAGGTCTTCGGCAGGTCGGCCAGGTGGGTGGCGAGTCCGAACGGGCGGCGGCTCACGATCTCGAGCAGGCGGGCGGCCGCGAAGATCGCGTCGTCGAAGCCGAGGTAGTCACCGCCGAAGAACATGTGGCCGCTCATCTCCCCCGCGAGCGGCGCCTTCAGCTCCTTCATCTTCGACTTGATGAGCGAGTGGCCGGTCTTCCACATCACGGGATTCGCGCCCGCCTCCTTGAGCGCGGCCGGCAGGACCTCGGAACATTTCACGTCGAAGATGACCGGCGTGCCCGGGCCGAACCGCTGAACGGCGTCGCGACCGAAGATGACCAGCAGCTGGTCGCCCCAGATGATCTGGGCGGACTCGTCCACCGCGCCGATCCGGTCGGCGTCGCCATCGAGCGCGATGCCGAGCTCGGCGCCGGTCCGCCGCACCGCCTCCTGGATGTCCTCCAGGTTCTCCGGCACCGTCGGGTCGGGATGGTGGTTGGGGAAGGTGCCGTCCGACTCGCAGAACAGCGGCGTCACCTCGGCGCCGAGCGCCTGAAGGGTGGAGACGGCGATGACGCTGCCCACGCCGTTGCCGCAGTCCAGCACCACCTTGACCGGCCGCTCCAGCTTGTTGCGGCTCACGATCGCCTCGCGATAGCGCTGGAGCACCGAGCTGTCGGTGGTCTCCTTGCCCTTGGCACTGCGCCACCGCTCCGCGGTGATGATCTCCCAGAGACCGAGGATGTCGTCCCCGTGAAAGGCGTCGCCGCCGAGCACCATCTTGAAGCCGTTGAACTCGGGCGGATTGTGCGAGCCGGTCACCTGGACGCCGCCGTCGGTCTCGAGCGCGGAGACGGCGAAGTAGAGCGCGGGCGTCGGCAGCGTGCCCACGTCGACCGCGGTGCCGCCGGCATCGGCGATGCCGAGGCGCACGCCCTGGGACAGCGCGGGTCCGGAGGGACGGTTGTCGCGCCCCACGGCGAGGGTCGGCGCGTGGCCGATCCGGTCCCACGCGACCGTGGCGAACGCCCGGCCCAGCGCCCGCGCGAAGTCGGGCGTGAGCTGCTCGTCCACGATGCCGCGGACGTCGTACTGGCGGAAGATGGACTTGGGGACGTTCACGCGGCCCTCACCGGCCCGCCATGGGCAGGGCCGTCTGGGTCAGCGTGCGCGCGCTGGAGCTCGCCAGGTCGAGGAGCTCGCTCGGCCAGAGGCCGAAGAGCAGCACGGCCACCACGGAGATGGCGATCGCGCCGGCGGCCGTCGGGCTGAGTCCGACCGCGGCGTGCCGCTCCGGCGAGGGTGAGGGTCGCATGTACATGGCCATGATCACGGGTAGATAGTAGCCGGCGGAGAGCACGCTGGTGAGCACCAGGATGACCGGCAGGATCATCTGCCCTTGGGATACCGTGGCGGTGAGGATGTACCACTTGCCGATGAAGCCCACGGTGCCGGGGAAGCCCAGCAGCGAGATCATGCAGACGCTGAGCCCGAAGGCGATGAGGGGACGCTCGGCGGCGAGCCCGGCGATGTCGTCGTAGGTCACGTCCCGTTCCCCGCCCCGCCCGAGCGCGGTGAGGAAACCGAAGCTCGCCAGCGTGGTGAGTCCGTACGCCAGGAGGTAGAGCAGCACGGCGCCCGCGCCGCCCTGCGTGCCGGTCCAGACCGCCACCAGCATGTAGCCCGCGTGGGCGATCGAGCTGTACGCGAGCATGCGCTTGAGCGACCGCTGCGCCAGCGCGATCAGGTTGCCGGCCACCATCGAGGCGATGGCGAGCCCGGCGATGATCGGCTGCCAGATCGGCGATGGATGCCGGGAACGCCTCCATCAGCATCCGGACCAGCGCCGCGAAGGCCGCGGCCTTCACCCCGGTGGCCATGAAGCCGCTCACGGGGGTCGGCGAGCCGTCATAGACGTCGGGCGCCCACATGTGGAACGGCACGGCGGAGATCTTGAAGCCCATCCCGATGATCAACATGCCCAGGCCGAGCGACGCCATCAGCGGCATCGGCCGGCCGGCGAGCTGGGCGCCGATCAGCGAAAGATTGGTGGTGCCGGTGGCGCCGTACACCAGCGCGATGCCGTACAGCAGGAAGCCGGAGGCGAAGGCGCCGATCAGGAAGTACTTGAGGGCCGCCTCCGACGAGAACGCGTCGGCGCGGTTGTAGCCGGCGAGCACGTACACCGCGACCGACATGACCTCGAGGCCGAGGAAGAGGACGATCAGATCCTCGGCGCCGGCGAGGAACATCATGCCGGCGGTCGCCAGCAGCACCAGCGGATAGTACTCCGGCGCCAGCAGCCGCTCCCGCTCGAGGTAGCCGAGCGAGATGAGAACCGTCCCGGCGGCGGCGAGGATGGCGATCATCGAGCTGCCGTAGCGGAACGGATCGAGCGCCACCATGTGGGCGAGGCCGTCCGGCGCCGCCTTGCCCACCCAGAGCGCGGCCAGCCCGGCGCCGGCCAGCAGCAGTCCCGCCAACGACAGCCATCCCGCGAGCCGGCTGTCCTCGGCCGTCTGGTGCCGCCAGCTCACCACCAGCAGGACCACGAGCGACCAGCCGGAGAGCAGGATCTCCGGCATCAGCGCGATCGAGACGCCGATGGGCGACGTGAGGTCGATCGGGTTCATCGCTGGACCTCGACGTTGGTGCCGGTCACCGCGACGGGGCCGGCGGGTCGGGCCGGCTGGGTCAGCTGGAGGTAGCGCTTGGCCGCCGGCTCCATCCGCTGGAGCACCGGCCCGGGATAGAGCCCCAGCCAGACGATGCCGACCAGCAGCGGAACCATGATGGCCAGCTCCCGGGCGTTGAGGTCGGTGAGCCGCTCGTTCTCCGGGTTGTCGAGCCGGTTGTAGATGATCCGCTGCAGCGCCCAGAGGAGGTACGCCGCCGCGAAGATCACACCCGTCGTGGCGAGCACCGTGGCGATCGGGTACCGGCCGAAGCTGCCGAGCAGCACGAGGAACTCACCGATGAAGCCGTTGAGGCCCGGCAGCCCGATGGAGGACAGGGCCACGACGGTGAAGATCAGGCTGAACACCGGGACGACCCGCGCGATCCCGCCGTAGTCGGCGATGAGCCGGGTGTGCCGCCGCTCGTAGAGCATGCCGATCAGGAGGAACAGCGCGCCGGTCGAGAACCCGTGGCTGATCATGATCATCAGCGCGCCCTGGACGCCCTGCAGCGTGCCGGCCCAGATGCCGAGCATCACGAAGCCGAGATGGCTCACGGAGGAGTAGGCCACCAGCTTCTTGATGTCGGGCTGCACCATCGCCACCAGCGCGCCGTAGATGATGCCGATGACCGCCAGGACCACCACGATCGTGCTCACGGTCGGGCTGAGCGCGACCTGGGGGAAGAACGGCACCGCGAACCGGAGGAAGCCGTAGGTCCCGATCTTGAGCATCACCGCGGCCAGCAGCACGCTTCCCGCCGTCGGCGCCTCGACGTGGGCGTCGGGGAGCCAGGTGTGGAACGGGAAGATGGGCACCTTGATCGCGAACGCGATGGCGAACGCCGCGAAGAGCCAGGGCGCGAGCGGGCCCACCGAGGCGGCGTGGGTCAGCAGGTGGTCGTAGGAGAAGCTGACGTAGCCGGTGACCGACTGGATCCGCCACACCAGGGCCACGATCGCCACCAGCATGAGCAGCGAGCCGGCCATGGTATAGATGAAGAACTTGATCGCCGCGTAGAGCCGGTTGGTCCCGCCCCAGATCCCGATGATGAAGTACATCGGGATCAGCATCACCTCGAAGAAGATGTAGAACACGAACAGGTCGAGCGCGATGAACACGCCCACCAGCCCGGTCAGCAGGGTCAGCATCAGGGCGTAGAACCCGCGCTCCTGCTTGGTGATGTACTGCCAGCTTCCCAGCACGCTGATCGGCATCAGCGCGGTGGTGAGCAGCACCATCACCAGGGAGATCCCGTCGATCCCGACCCGGTAGCTGATGCCCCAGTTGGGGATCCAGGCGTTGTTGGAGACGAGCTGGAGGGTGGTCCGGCTGGGGTCGAGCGCCCACCAGAGCCCGATCGAGATGATGAACTCGATCGTCGTGATCGCCAGCGCGGTGCGCTTGGCCGACGACTCCGGCCCCAGCAGCACCGGCACGACGCCGAGGAGCGGGAGTACGATCAGGGCGTGGAGGATCCACTGCCCGTAGCCGATGGATTCGAGGAAGGCGGTCATCGCGGCGTCACCGGATCACGGCGCGCAGGATCCAGAGCGCGCCCACGAGGAAGAGCACCACGTACACGCCGACCTGCCCCGTCTGGAGCCGGCTGCCCAGCCATCCCAGGCCGCGCGACACTCGCGCCGAGCCGTTGACCGCCGCGCCGTCGATCGCGCCCTGGTCCACGCCTTTCCAGAGCACCACGCGCGAGAGCCATACCGTCGGGCGGACGACCGCCGCGTCGTAGAGCTCGTCCACGTAGTACTTGCGGTTGAGCACCCGGGCGATGCCGGTATCCTCCGGCGCCTCCTTGGCGGCCGGAATCTTCCGGGCCAGCGTCGCGCGGTAGCCCAGCAGGAGCCCGACCGCGCCGACGAGAATGGCACCGCCCACGAGCAGGAACTCCGTGGTTCCGTGCGGCAGCTCCACCTTGGCAAAGGCGGCGCCGGCCTCGGTGACCGGCTCCAGCCACGTCTCCAGCGCGTGGTGCCCGCCGACGAAGGTCGGCAGGTTGATCGCGCCGCCGATCACCGCCAGCACGCCGAGCACCAGCAGCGGACCGGTCATGATCCAGGGCGCCTCGTGCAGGTGCCGGCTCTCCTCGGCCCCGACCCTGCTCTCGCCCAGGAAGGTCATCGCGATCAGGCGCGCCATGTAGAACGCGGTGAGGAATGCCGCCACCACGCCGCAGGCATAGAACAGGTAATAGATGGGCATCTCCGCTCCTCGCGCGAACGCGGAAGCTAGGATCTCGTCCTTGGAGAAGAAGCCGGAGAGCGGCGGGATGCCCGCGATCGCCAGGGTCGCGAGCGTCATGAGCCAGAAGGTCACCGGCATGGACTGCCGGAGGCCGCCCATGTTGCGCATGTCCTGCGCGTCCTCGTGCGAGTGGGTGGCGTGATACGCGTGATGCATCGCGTGGATCACGCTGCCCGCGCCGAGGAAGAGCAGCGCCTTGAAGAACGCGTGGGTGACCAGGTGGAACACGCCGGCCGCATAGGCGGCGGAGCCGACGCCCACGAACATGTAGCCGAGCTGGGAGACGGTGCTGTAGGCCAGCACCTTCTTGATGTCGTACTGGCGGAGCGCGATCGTCGCGGCGAAGAGCGCGGTCACCGCCCCGATGCCCGCCACCACGGCGCTCGAGATCGGCGCCATCGCGAACAGCACGTTGGTCCGCGCCACCAGATACACGCCGGCGGTGACCATCGTGGCCGCGTGGATCAGGGCCGACACCGGGGTCGGACCGGCCATCGCGTCGGGCAGCCAGGTGTAGAGCGGGATCTGCGCCGACTTGCCGGTGCAGCCAAGGAAGAGGAAGAGCGTGATCAGGGTGACGATCGTGCCGCCGGCCTCCAGCGTCCCGGGCGCCTTCGCCGCGATCTGCGCGAAATCGAGGGTTCCCAGCTCCCGCCAGAGGAGGAACATGGCGATCAGTACCCCGAAGTCGCCGATCCGGTTCATGATGAACGCCTTCTTGCCGGCGTCGGCGTTGGCCTTGTCCGTGAACCAGAACCCGATCAAGAGGTAGGAGCAGAGTCCGACGCCCTCCCACCCGATGAACAGCACGGGCAGGTTCGAGCCGAGGACCAGGACCAGCATGAAGACGATGAAGAGGTTCAGGTACGCGAAGTACCGCGCGTAGCCCGGATCCTCCCGCATGTAGCCGACACTGAAGAGATGGATCAGACTCCCGACGCCCGTCACCACCAGGAGCATGACCGCGGAGAGCTGATCCACCTGGAAGGCGAGGTCCACCTGGAGCCCGCCCACGTGCATCCAGGGCCACAGGCGGATCACCTCGGCCTGGTGCGGCGGATGCGCGACGAGGCCGAGATAGATGCCGGCGCAGACGACGAAGGCGGCCAGCAGGACGCCGGGGCCCACGATGGACACCGCCTGGACCGCGGGCTTCCGGCGCAGGGCGAGGGCCCCGTTGACGAGGAATCCGGCCAGCGGGAACGCCACGGCGAGCCAGACCCAATGCGCAGCGATCATCAGCCCCGAAGCAGGTTGATGTTCTGAAGGTCGACCGACTGCTTGTGCCGGAAGATGGCGAGGATGATGGCGAGCCCCACGGCGGCCTCGGCGGCCGCCACGGTCATCACGAAGAAGACCATGACCTGCCCGCTGGCCCCATGCAGCTGCGCCAGCGCCACGAAGGTCAGGTTCACCGCGTTCAGCATCAGCTCGATGCAGACGAACAGCACGATCGCGTTCCGGCGGAGCAGCACGCCGGCCACGCCGAGACTGAACAGGATCGCCGACAGGCCCAGCGCGGGCCCCAGCAGCGGAGCGATGGGCTCGTGCATCAGATGTTCCGCTTGGCCAGCACCACGGCGCCGACGATGGCGGCGAGGAGCAGGATGGAGGTGATCTCGAACGGCACGAGGTAGACCTGGAAGAGCGGCGCGGCCACCGCGCCGACAACCCCGCGCGCCACCGCCTCCTCTCGGGCGAGCTGCCCAGCGGAGAACAGCATCGCGGGGTCGGCCATCTGGGGCGCCTGCGCCACTTCCCGCGCCAGCCGGTCGGGCGAATAGCGCCACAAGGCAAAGAGCTGGATCGCGAGCAGGCCGCCGATCACGACCGTGGTGGCGACCGCGGCGGGCCCTCGCATGTCGGTGGTGGTGTGACCCAGGTTGAGGAGCATCACCACGAAGAGGAACAGCACCATCACCGCGCCGGCGTAGACCAGCACCTGGATCGCGGCCACGAACTCGGCGCTCAGCAGGACGTAGATCGCCGCGAGCGACAGCATGGTGGCGGTGAGCCAGAGGACCGCGGCCATGACGCTGCGCGACACGATGCAGAGAAAGGCGGTGACCACCGCGCAGGCGGCCAGCACGTAGAAGACCGCTTCGGTCATCTATTCACCCTTGGGGTCCGAAGGGTCCCACAGCGTGGAGACGGCGTGGGTCTGCGACTGGAGCCGCTCGAGGTCGTAGACGAACCGGCCCCGGCTGTACTCCGAGTTCTCGAAGTGGACGCCCACGTGGATCGCCTCCTCGGGGCAGACCTCCTGGCAATAGCCGCAGAAGATGCAGCGGAACTCGTCGATCTCGTAGATCAGCGGATACCGGTGGCCCTGCTCGTCCTCGCCCGGCACCAGCTTGATGCAGTTGGCCGGGCAGATCTGGGGGCAGAGTCCGCAGGCGACGCACTTGGAGCGTCCCTGCTCGTCCGTGAGCATGCGGTGGGTGCCGCGCCACCGGTTCGTGAGTGCGTACACGCCCATGCCGTGGTCCGCGTCGGTGCTCTTCTGCTCCGGGTACTGCATGGTCACCTTCTTCTCCAGCATGTGCTTGAAGGTGAGCACCATCCCCTTGAGCGTGGCCCGGACGTAGCTGACCTGCCGGTCCGGGCGCTTCATGACCTTCACCCCGATTGCCATCAGCCCGCCACCGCGGCGCGAGTGCCGCGTTCGGTGAGAACCTGTTGCCGGTGGCCGGAGCCCCGGATGAAGATGCCGCTGTCGAGGACCCCGAAGACCAGGAACGCGATCACCAGGTTGAGCCCGAAGAGCACCAGCGAGCCCGCCACCGGGCTCTGGATGCCGAACACCCGCTCCACCAGGTAGATCGCGGTGCACGTCACCATGATGTAGGCGAGCGCGAGCGGCATCAGGACCTTCCACCCCAGCGCCATGAGCTGGTCGTAGCGGAACCGGGGCAGCGTCCAGCGGATCCACATGACCACGAAGATCCAGAACAGGACCTTGAAGAAGAAGACCAGCCAGGTGACGAGCGTCGCCAGGAGGCCGCCCGTCCGGTCCCAGTCGGTGAACGGGATGTCCCACCCGCCGAAGAACAACGTCGTGATCATCGCGCAGACGGTGACGACGTTGGCGTACTCGGCGATGAAGAAGAAGGAGAACTTCATCGCGCTGTATTCGGTGTGATAGCCCGTGATCAGCTCGGACTCGGCCTCGGGGAGGTCGAACGGCAGCCGGTTGGTCTCGGCGAAGCCCGCGATGGTGAAGATGAAGAAGGAGAGGAAGAGCGGCATGACGTACCAGAGCCCGGCCTGCTGCTTGGCGATGATGGTCGAGAAGCTCACGTCGCCCGACATGAGGAGGACCGGGATCAGGCTCAGTCCCATCGCCACTTCGTAGGAGATCATCTGGGCGCTGGCGCGAAGCCCCCCGAGCAGCGCGTACTTGCTGTTGGAGGACCACCCGGCGAGCGCGATGCCGTAGACGCCGAGCGAGCTGATGGCGATGACGAAGAGGAAGCCGACCGGCAGGTCGGCCACCACCATCGGCATCGGCCCGTGGTGGACGAAGCGCCCGAGCGGACCCAGGCTGAAGTCGAAATCCACCGGCAGCGGCGCGGCGAACGGAATCACGGCGGAGAGGAGCAGCGCCGGAATAAAGGAGAACGCCGGCGCCACCGTGAACAGCCACTTGTTGGCCAGGGCCGGCAACGTCTCTTCCTTCAGAATGTTCTTCACGCCGTCCGCGGCAGGCTGCAGCAGGCCCGCCCAGCCGACCCGGTTGGGCCCGTGGCGGTTCTGCATCCAGGCGCTGACCTTCCGCTCCATCAGGGTGAGCAGCGCCACGCCGATCATGATGATGGTGAACACGATCAGCATCTTGATCGCGCTCAGCAGCAGATAGCCCTTCAGCTCGGGCGTCACCGGGCGCTCCCCGCACCGGCCGGCGACTCCGAGAGCATCCGGCCGGTCCAGCCGAGGTCATCGTGCGTCATGCCGGCGAAGATCGACCAGCGCTCGCCCAGCAGGGCGAACGCCTCGGCGGCCGTCGAAGGCGCCGACGCATCCGGACCCGGTCCGGCGAGCACTTCGCCCGCGACCCACCAGGCCGGACGGGCCATGCCCGGCTGCGCCTTGGCCTGCTGGAAGCGCTGGATCCGACGGTCGCGGTTCAGGTAGGTCCCGTTCTCCTCGACCATGGTGGTGACCGGCAGGATCAGCTCCGCGTTTCGCGTCTCGGGCATCACGGTCGCGAGCATGACGACGAGGCCCTGGGCGGACGCGAGCGCGGCCTCCTCCTCGGGGCCCAGATCGGCGTCGAGCACGATCACGAGCCCGGCGGAGCGGACGGCGGCGAGCGCCGCGGTCCACTCGGGCGTGTAGCCGAGCAGGAGCGCGCCGGCGAGGTTGGGCGCGCGCTCGCGGCGGAGCGCGAGGCCGGGGATCCCGGCGAGCGGGGCCTCGTCACCGAGCGGCACCTGGACGGCCGCCGCGACCTGCGGCCGGTCGACCATCCGCCGCACCAGTCCCAGCGATTCCGTGGACGCGCGGCCGGACGCGAGGATGACGGCGCTCCCGCTGGCGCCGCGGACCGCCTGGTCCAGACGCGCGAGCGCGGTATCCCAGTCGGTGGCCACGTGGCGGCCTCCGTCGCGGACCAGCGGGGCCTCGACGCGATCGCCCCGGTTCATCCACCGGTAGTTCATCCGGCCGTAGTCGCAGATGAAGTGCCGGTTGACCTCGAGGTTCGGGCGCGGACGGATCCGGACCACGACGTCGTCGCGGGTGTCGATGTTGATGTTGCAGCCCTGGGTGCAGCCGGGGCAGACGCTCGCGGTCTTGTCGAGATCCCAGGCCCGCGCCTTGTGGAGGAAGTCCTTCGACAGCAGCGAGCCGACCGGACAGAGGTCCACCACGTTGCCGGCCCACGGGTGGTCCAGCCGCTGCTGCTCGGCGATGCCGATGAACGCGCGGTCGCCGCGCTCCGAGACGTTCAGGATCGGCGCGTCGGCCACGTCCTCCATGAATCGGACGCACCGGGTGCAGAGGATGCAGCGGTTGGGCACGTAGAGGACGTCGGGACCGAAGTCCTCGACCGGGTTGTACCGCTTGGCGTACTCCTCGTAGCGGGTGCCCGCGGCGTCCTTCCTGGAAGACGTAGTTCTGCAGCTCGCACTCGCCGGCCTGATCGCAGATCGGGCAGTCCAGCGGGTGGTTGATCAGCAGCAGCTCGAGCACGCCCTCGCGCGCCTTCTTGGCGCTGGTGCTGTTGACGTGGACGACCTGGCCCTCGGCGACGGTGGTGACGCAGGCCGGCATCAGCTTGGGCGCCTTCTCCACCTCGACCAGGCACATGCGGCACACCGCCGGCGACGGCAGCGACGGGTGATAGCAGTAGTGCGGCACGAGGAGGCCCGCCTGCTTGGCGGCCTCGATGATCGTGGTGCCCTTGGGCACCGCGAGCGGCATGCCGTCGATCGTGACGTTGACCAGTTCTTGGTCGGCCATGCGTGTTCCTTACTTGAGTCGATGAGCGCGGTCGGGCGACAGGCGGTCAGCGGTCGGCTCCGCCCGAGGTCGGACACGGTCTTCCCGCCCGTCTTGTCCGCCTGACCGCCTGTCCGCCGACTGCCGATCATCACACCGCCGCCATCGCCGGCTCGCGCGCCCCGGCGATGTACGCTTCGAATTCCGAGCGGAACTTGGCGATCCCGCTCACCACCGGCGCCGCGCAGGAATCGCTGAGCACGCAGATCGTCTTGCCGGTCATGTTATCCGAGAGATCGAGCAGGAGCTGAAAGTCCTCCTGCTTGCCCTTCCCCGCCAGGATCCGCTCCAGGATCTTCGTGGTCCAGGCCGTGCCCTCGCGGCACTGGGTGCACTGGGCGCACGACTCGTGGGCGTAGAAGCGGGCCAGCCGCCAGATCTGGTACACCATGTCGGTGCTGTCGTCCATGACGATCATGCCGGCGGAGCCGAGGAGCGATCCCTTCTCCGCGATGCCCTCGTAGTCGAACAGCGCCGCCTCCGCTTCCTCGCGGGTCATGATCGGCACCGAGGAGCCGCCCGGGATGACCGCCTTGAACGTCCGCCCCTGCGGCGGGCCCCCGCACATGTCGTAGAGGATGTCGCGGACGGGGGTGCCCATGGTGACTTCGTAGTTCCCCGGCCGCTGCACGTGGCCGCACACCGAGACCAGCTTGGTGCCGGTGCTCTTCGGGTTGCCCAGGCAGAGCGACTTGTACCACGCCGCGCCGCGGTTGAGGATGTGGGGGACGGCGGCGAGCGTCTCGACGTTGTTGATCGTGGTGGGCAGGCCGAAGAGGCCGGCGACCGCCGGGAACGGCGGCTTGATGCGCGGATTCCCCCGCTTCCCCTCGATCGAGTTCATCATCGCGGTCTCTTCACCGCAGATGTAGGCGCCGGCGCCGCGATGGAGGATCATCTCGATCCGCTTGCCGCTGCCGAAGACGTTGTCGCCCAGCGCGCCGTTGGCGAACGCGTCGTCCACCGCCGCCGTCATCACCTTCCAGGGCTCGGTGAACTCACCGCGGATATAGATGTAGCAGCGCTCCGCGCCGATGGCGTACGCGGCGATGGCGCAGCCCTCGATCAGCGCGTGGGGCGTCCACCGCATGATCTCGCGGTCCTTGAACGTGCCCGGCTCGGACTCGTCGGCGTTGCAGACGAGGTAGTGGGGCTTCACGACGTCCTTGGGCATGAAGGACCACTTGAGGCCGGTGGGAAACCCCGCGCCGCCGCGGCCGCGAAGTCCGGAGGCCTTCACCTCCTCGACGATCGCGTCCCGGCTCATGCCGAGCGCCTTGCGAAGCGCCTCGTAGCCGCCGTGCTTGACCCACCCCGCGAACGTGCGCGCTTCCGGGTTCCCGAAGTGCTTCGAGAGGACCACCGTCTCCTTGGGATGGCTGGGGTGCGGGTAGCCCATTACGGGTACCTCTGCACGATGCCAGGGACCTTGTCCGGGGTCACATCCTCGATGAAGTCGTCATCGACCAGGATCGGCGTCGGGAAGCCGCAGGCGCCGAGACACTCGACTTCGATCACGGTAAAGCGCCCGTCGGCGCTGGTGGCGCCCAGCTCGCCGCATCCCGTGTCCTTGAGCAGCGCCTTCACCACGTCTTCCGCGCCGCAGATGTTGCAGGGGCTGGTGGTGCAGACCTGGATGAAGTGCCGCCCCACCGGATGGGTGTGGTACATGGTGTAGAACGTGACCACGCCCTTCACGTACGCCGGTGTCAGCTCCAGCACCTCCGCGACCTCGGCGACCGCCTCGCTCGGAGATCCAGCCTCGGGCCTCCTGCACCATCCACAGCGCCGGCAGCAGGCACGCCTGCTTGGTGGGGTACTTGGTGAAGAGCGCGTCGAGGCGCGCGCGGGTCGGGCCGGTGAACACCCGCACGTACGGCTCGGCCGGCGCATGTCCCGCCGCTGCCGCGTGGGCCCGGCTCATCGGTCTACCTCTCCCATCACGATGTCCACGCTCGCGTTGATGGCGATGACGTCCGCCAGCAGCGCACCCTCGCACATCCGCGGCAGGCTGGACAGGTTGATGAACGACGGCGGCCGGATCCGCCAGCGCACGGGCTTGGCGGTGCCGTCCGACACGAAGTAGTAGCCCAGCTCGCCCTTGGGATTCTCGACGCCCAGGTAGGCTTCGCCCACCGGCGGCTTGACCCCTTCCATCACCTGCTTGAAGTGGAAGATCATCGCTTCCATGTCGCTCATCGCCCGCGACTTGGGCGGCAGGATCACGCGGGGATCGTCCACGTTGATCGGCGCGCCCTGGAGCTTGCCCAGCCGGTCGAGCGCCTGCTCCAGGATCCGGTTCGACTGCGACATCTCCTCCAGCCGGATGCGGTAGCGATCGTAGATGTCGCCGTGCTCGCCGATCGGCACGTCGAAGTCGTACGTCTCGTAGCCCAGGTAGGGCCGGTCCTTCCGCACGTCGTAGTCCACGCCGCTGGCGCGCAGCATCGGGCCCGACAGCGAGAAGTTGATCGCCTCGGCCGCGGAGAGCACGCCGACGCCCTGGGTGCGCCCGATCCAGATGGCGTTGCGGGTGAACATGGTGTCCACCTCGCGCAGCGTATCCGGGAAGGTCTGCGTGAAGTGGCGCAGTCCCGACTCGAACCCGTCGGGGATGTCGGCCATCAGGCCGCCGACCCGGGTGAGGCTGGTGGTCAGCCGCGCCCCGGTCCACATCTCCTGAAGGTTGTAGATCCGCTCGCGTTCCTGGAACGACCAGAGGAACGGCGTGAAGGCGCCGAGGTCGATGCCGGTGGTGCCCAGCCACACCAGGTGGGAGATGATCCGGCTCATCTCGCAGGCGATCACCCGGAGCACCTGGCACCGCTCGGTGATCTGCAGGCCCATCAGCTTCTCGACCGCGAGCGCCAGGCGCGACGTTGTTCGCCATGGGCGACAGGTAGTCGGTGCGGTCGGTGAGCGGGATGATCTGGTTGTAGTGCCGGTACTCGCCCAGCTTCTCGAAGCCGGAGTGCAGGTAGCCGAGGTGCGGGATGCAGCGCTTGACGGTCTCGCCTTCCAGCTCGATCACCAGTCGCAGCACGCCGTGGGTGGCGGGGTGCTGCGGGCCGATGTTCACCAGCATGTGCTCGGCGCCGAAATCTTCCTGGAAGGTGCCGGGCGCGGGGCGCGCCGCGCCCAGCGGCTCGCGGGTGGCGCGCCCCTCGGCATCGAGGCCGGGTGTCGCGAGCGCCATCTCGATGGTACGCAGACTCATTTCAGAAATCCCCGCTCCCCGCGCGCGAGCCGCTCCCGCATGTCGGGGGGCAGCTCGTCGAAGGCATCGGCGATGGACAGCTCTTCGAGGGAATAGTGGGCTTCGGGATTGGCGGCGAGGGCCTGGCGGGTCTGCTCCGCGCGACTGAAGTGGCCGCGGAGGGGGAAGTCCTTCCGCAGCGGATACCCCTCGGCATAGGTCTCCCACATCAGGATGCGGCGCAGATCCGGGTGGCCGACGAAGACCACGCCGAACATGTCGAACGTCTCCCGCTCCAGCCAGTCGGCGCCGCGCCAGAGGTCCACGACCGAGCGCACTTCGAGCGGCTCGTTCTTGGCGAGCGCCACCTTCACCCGCAGGTCGGCCTTCCGGGCCAGGGAGCGAAGCTGGTAGACGACCTCGAGCGGCCGCTCGGGATCGCGGTACTCCACCGCGGTGACGTCGGTGAGATAATCGAACTGCTGGCCCGGCGTGTCCCGCAGCCAGGCGAGCACGTCGTGGCTCCGGGCCCTGCTGGCATAGACGATCGTATCGCCGCAGGAGACCAGGTGGCGCTCGATGGCGGCGCCGAACTCGGCGCGGAGGGCGGGGACGGAAGGCGACACGGTCTAGTCATGTGTCATCCCGGGGAAGCGCAGCGACCGAGGAACCTCGCACGGTGGAGGTCCCGGAGCACGGCGTAGCAGGTCCCTCCCTGCGGTCGGGATGACGCGCTGCCGAGAGCGCGGCGCATCATGCCGAGCGAGTCTGATGAACCGAGTTACCGAAGGGCTCCGACAGCTCGTCCACCCGCTCCGCCGGGAGGAAGAGTCCGGAAGGACCGACCAGCTTCTCGTCGCGGAGGGATTCGTCGGTGAAGCTCTCTCCCTTGATCTTCTTCTGCAGGAGCATGATCCCGTACATCAGGCCTTCCGGCCGGGGCGGGCATCCGGGCACGTAGACGTCTACCGGGATGATGGTGTCGATCCCCTGGACCATGGAGTAGTTGTCGAAGATGCCGCCGGAGGACGCGCAGGCGCCCATGGAGATGGACCATTTGGGCTGCGGCATCTGGTCCCAGATCCGGCGGATGACCGGCGCGAGCTTGAACGGCAGCCGGCCGGCGCAGATGAGCACGTCCGCCTGCCGGGGCGAGAAGCTCTGCCGCTCCATCCCGAACCGGGCGATGTCGAAGCGGCTGGCGGCCGTCGCCATGTACTCGATGGCGCAGCACGCGGTGCCGAAGGGCATCGGCCAGAGGGAGTTGGCCCGGGCCCAGTTGGTCAGGAAGTCGAGCCGGGTGGTGACCCAATTGGGCGAGACCGTGGACACGGTGGTGATCTCGTCCCCGCGATTCTGGGTGGCGGGATTGGTCAATCCCATTGCAGCGCTCCCCGCTTCCAGATGTAGACGTACCCCACCGCGAGAATCACGATGAAGACGAACATCTCGATGATGAGCAGGCCGGACATGTCCGTCAGTTGCCGGAACGCGACCGCCCACGGAATCATGAATACGGTCTCGATGTCGAAGATGATGAAGAGCATCGCGACCAGATAGAACTTCACCGAGAACCGCTCCCGCGCGTCCCCCAGGACCGGCATGCCCGATTCGTACGGCGCGATCTTGGTCGGGGTGCGGCGGTAGCTGGAGAAGATGTGCGACACGGCCAGCATCAGGATCGCGTTGGCGACCACGAATGCGACCAGCAGGAGGACCGGAATGTACGGCTGAAGCATGATCGTCCGGTGAAGTGGTGTATGCGACGTATCTCGCGGAAGGTAAGGCCGTTAGGAGGGCGTTTCAACCCGCGGATCCACCCTCAAATCCGAGCCTCGCGACCGGGTTTCGCTGCTGTATATTCCCCGGCCAACTCGCGCCGGCCGCCCTCGGCCGGGCGGCCCAACCGCGTCAGAGGGTCTCCATGTCCATCAAGTCCGACCGCTGGATCCGCCGCATGGCCCAGGAACACGGCATGATCGAGCCGTTCACCGAGCGCCAGGTGCGGCAGACCGATGCCCAGGGGCGCCGGGTCATCTCCTACGGCGTGTCCAGCTACGGGTACGACATGCGGGTCGCGCCGGAGTGGAAAATCTTCACCAACGCGCTGAGCGCGATCGTCGACCCGAAGGAGTTCGACGCCCGGAGCTTCGTGCCGTTCGAAGGGCCGGTCTGCATCGTCCCGCCCAACAGCTTCGCGCTGGCCCGCTCGGTGGAGTACTTCCGGATCCCCCGCAACTGCCTCACGATCTGCGTCGGCAAGAGCACCTACGCGCGGTGCGGCATCATCACCAACGTCACGCCCTTCGAGCCCGAGTGGGAGGGTCATGTAACGCTGGAGATCAGCAACACAACCCCGCTGCCGGCCAAGATCTACGCCAACGAGGGCATCTGCCAGGTGCTCTTCTTCGAGGCCGACGAGGACGACATCTGCGAGGTCAGCTACGCCGACAAGGAAGGTAAGTACCAGGGTCAGAAGGGCGTGACCCTGCCCCGCCTCTAGTCCACCGGGCGCGCCCGGGCCCAGTCCCAGCCTTCGATACCCCGGGCGCCGAGCGCCCGGACGGCGACGGTCGCGCCGGGCGGCACCTTCACGAGCCGCGCCGACGTGCCCTTCACGATCTGCATCCCGCCGGTGCCCCCGTCCTCGTCTTCCCACCGAACCCGGTACGACGCGACGCCGCGCTCTACGGCCGGTGCCCAGCTCACGTCCACGGCGCCGGCCGGCCCGCGCCTGGCGCTGACGTCGGTGAGCCGGCTCGGGCTGGAGGCCATCAGCACGACCGACGCCAGCGTGGTGCGGCTGACCTCCGCCACCAGGCGGTGGTTGACCGTCTCCAGCACGTCGTGCGGCTGGTGGTAGTGCGGGTTCCCCAGCACCGGATAGGAGCCGATGCCGGACACGACGTCGCCGAAGCCATCCACCAGCGAGTGGGCGTCGGTGGACTTGTAGTAGCGGGCGTCGTACGTGATGAGGTCGGTGAAGAGGAACGCGGCCGCGTGCTGGAGGTCGCGGAGTCCCGGGTTGGCGTAACGGATGGTGTTGTCCAGCCGGTCGTCGTTGGCCCAGCCGAGCATGTCGTTGTTGAGCCCGCCGACGACGCGGCTCCCGCTCTCCTTCGCCACCCGGACGAACTCCTTGCTGCCTCGCAGTCCCGACTCCTCGGCCGTAAACCACGCGAAGCGGATCGTCGCCGCCTGCGGCCGCCGGGCCAGCACGCGGGCGACCTCCAGCAGGGCCGTGGTCCCGGACGTGTTGTCGTCCGCGCCGGGACCTTCCCGCACTGAATCGAAATGGCTGCCCACGACGTACTGCACGTCCGGATCGGACGTCCCCCGCAGGGTGGCCACCACGTTGGCGGAGCGGACGCCGGGCGAGGGCTCGAACCACTGGAGCTCGGGCTCGTACCCGAACGAGCGCAGGGTGGCCTGGAGATACTCGATCGCCCGCGCGTTGCCCGGCTGCGTGACGTGCTTGGAATCGAAGCTGTAGAGCGTGCGGGCGTACTCGTAGATCCGGGAGGAAGAGACCTCCTGCACCAGCGGACGCACTCGTGCCGCCACCGGAGCGAACATGGCGGTCCCCTTGGTCCGGAGATCCCGCTCCGCCTTGAGCGAAGCGCGCACCCGCGCCAGCAGCTCCTCGCCGCTCACGGTGCGACGGAGGTCGGTGAGATAGAGGCCGCGCTCGGGCGATACCGTGTCGCCGTCGCGTTCGCTCACGATGGCCACGACGCTCCCGTCAGGGCGCGGTGCCCAGGCGTATTCGGGCGCGATGGTGCGCACGGTATTGTTGTGGAAGAACCGGGTCCGCTCGCCGGTACCGAGGTCGTAGAGATAGCTGCGCCGGTGGCGGCCCTCGCCCATCACCGCGAGGATCCGGTCGTTGGTGAGGAAGACCGGCTGGATGTCGTGCTGGATCTCGTGGGTGATCCGCCTCGGCTCGCCGCCGGCCGTGGCGACCGCATACAGCTCCCAGTCTTCCCGCGGCATGCCCTGGTAGACGATGCGGGCGCCGTCGGGAGCGATGGCCGGGGCCGCCAGCGGTCGCGGCGACCGGACCAGCGCCCGCGGCGTCTCGCCGATGCGCCCGTACATGATCGTCCACTCGCCGCCCTCGCGCCCGACGAAGGCCAGGGTGCTTCCGTCGGTGCTCACGACGGGGCTCATCCCGCGGTGGACGGCGGCGGTGCCATCGGGCGACCGCACCGTGACCCCTTCGGTGGACGCGAAGACCAGCCGGCCGCCGGCCGCACGAAGCGGCAGGCCGGTCACCCGGGCGCCGCCGGTGAGCGGGCGCGGTGCGCCGGCGCCGATCTCGAACAGCTCTGCCGTCTGGGACGACGGGTCGGCGGCGGCGAGCAGCAGTGGCGGTCCGCGATCGGTGGCGTAGACCGGGGCCAGGCCGATCGGGCCCGGAGCGTCCACCCGGCGCTCCTGGCCGCCCGATGACGGACGGATGACCATGGCGCCGCCGTCGGCCGCGATGTAGGCGATCTCGGAGCCGTTCGGCGCGAACGTCGCCGCGAAGCCCTGCAGGGTGTCGAGCCGAAGGGGGCCGGATTCGCTGAGGTTGACGAGCACCGAGCGCCGTGCCGAGTCGCCGCCGATCTCGAACGCGAGCATGCCCGCGTCGGGGCTCCAGCGCGGGTCGGCCGCGTCGGGCGCGATCTCGCGCGTGCGATACAGCTCGCCGGTGAGCAGCGCGATCGGCGCGAGCAGCGAGTCGCGCGCAGGGCCGGTCAGCAGCCGCTCCATGCGCTCGAGCGCTTCCACGTAGCGGCCAGCCTGCCAGGCGTAGGAAGCGCTGTCGTATTGAACCCGGGCCGGCGTCTGGGCCACGGCCGCGGGAGCGAGACCGACGATCGCCAGTATTACCGCACACGCACTTCGAAGCATCGTTGCTCCTCCTCGAGAGGGCCGAAATATAGCGCGCGACGGCTTGTCGCTCGCTCCCGTGGGTGGCTAGACTGCACCCACCCATTTCCACCCACACTTTCGGATTCGGGACTTCCATGCGGCACTGCCTCTGGTTCCTGCCACTCCTGACCGCCTCCGCCCTCTCGGCGCAGCAGGCGAGCTTCGCCGGCGCCCCCGATACGTCGGCCTTCCGGCGGCTCGAGCTGCCCGCGCCCAACACGGTCCGCACCGGCAGCGGCGCGCCGGGGTCCGACTACTGGCAACAGCGGGTGGACTACGTCATTCGCGCCACGCTCGACACGTCGGCCCGCTCGGTCCGGGGCGAGGAGCGGATTACCTACACCAACAACTCGCCGGATACCCTCCGCTACCTGTGGCTGCACCTCGAGCAGAACGCGTTCAACAGCCAGGCTCGGGGCGCCCGGATCTTCGATCCCAGGAGCCGGTTCGGGACGGGCGGTGCGGAAGGTGGCGTACGGATCCTCAAGGTGGCGCAGCCCGCGGCCGCGGCCGCGCGCGGCCGTCCCGCGAGCCCCGCGGCCCAGCTCGACTATCTGGTGAACGGCACCGTCATGCGGGTGAACCTCGCCCATCCCCTGCCGCCGAAAGCACGGCAGGTGCTCGACCTCGCCTGGTCGTTTCCCTTCGGGCCGAACCGGAACCGGATGGGGATCGAGGAGATCGACGGCGGCGTGACCTACGAGGTCGCGCAGTGGTATCCGCGCCTCGCGGTCTACGATGACGTCCGCGGCTGGAACACGGAGCAGTACTACGGCCAGGGCGAGTTCTACATGGAGTACGGGAGCTTCGACGTCAGCCTCACCGTGCCGGCCGACATGATCCTCGCGGCGACGGGCACGCTGCGGAATCCGGCGGAGGTGTTGACGCCGACTCAGCGCTCCCGCCTGGCGCAGGCCCGCACCAGCGCGACCACGGTGGTGATCCGGGGACCCGACGAGGTGGGCGATGCCGCCTCGCGGCCCGCCTCACCCTACAACACGCTCACCTGGCGCTTCACCGCGGACAGCGTGCGTGACTTCGCGTGGGCGGCCTCGCGGACGTTCGTGTGGGACGCGGTCGGCGTGAACGGCGGCAAGACGCTGGCGATGAGCTTCTACCCGCCCTCGACGACGCCGCTCTGGAAGGAAGCCACCCAGTACGCCAAGATGGCGATCGAGAACTACTCGGCGCAGTGGGCGCCCTATCCCTACCCCGTCGCGAGCAACGTGCGCGGCATCGAAGGCGGCATGGAGTATCCCATGATCGTCTTCTGCAACCGCCCCACGCCCGGAGACGCTCTACAGCGTCACCGACCACGAGTTCGGCCACACCTGGTTCCCCATGGTGGTGGGCTCGAACGAGCGGCGCTACGCGTGGATGGACGAGGGGTTCAACGAATTCATCAACTACTACAACTGGCAGAAGAAGTACGGGTTGCCGCCGGAGCACCGCGGAAGCATCCCGGACTACCTCGCGATGGCCCGGTCGGGCATGGAGCGTCCGATCATGACCGTTCCCGACCAGATCCCGGGCATGCTGGTCGGTCCCACGGCGTACGACAAGCCCGCCATCGCGCTCCGCCTCCTGCGCGACGTGGTCCTCGGCCCCGAGCGCTTCGATCCCGCCTTCAAGGAGTATTTCCGCCGCTGGGCCTACAAGCATCCCACGCCGGCGGATTTCTACCGGACGATCGAGGACGGTGTGGGTGAGGACCTGAGCTGGTTCTGGCGCTCGTGGCTCTTCACCACGGCGCAGCTGGAGCAGGCGGTGGATTCGGTGGTCCTCGCCGACTCGGCGGGGGTGGAGTCGCGGATCTACCTGCGGAACCCGGGTGGCATCCCGATGCCGGTGGATCTGGAGCTCACGATGGACGACGGCTCGACCCAGCGGCTCATGCTGCCGGTCGAGATCTGGTTCGGCGGCGACCACTACACCGCGATCGTGCCCGGGCCGAAGAAGGTGAACAGCGTCACCATCGATCCCGAGTCACGCTATCCCGACATGCGGCGGGAGAACAACCGATGGCCGGGCGGGGTCACTCGCCAGCAGTCGTCGTCTCTACCTCGATCTGCCACAGGCCACTGATCATGTCACTGGCGTACAGCGAGCCGTTGGAGAGCATGACGCCCCAGGTGTAGGTGTCGTCCTCGCCGCCCGGCTCCAGGCGGTCGATGAGGCGGTCGGAGAGGTCGCCGCTCAAGGTCCCGGACACGTCCAGGGCCACCACGCCGCCGTTGTAGTAGGCGGCGTAGAGAACCTCGCGGGACTCGTCCATCCAGAAGTTGTGGGCGCCGGCGCCCGGCACGGAGAAGGTGGCGACCTCGCGTGGTGCCGTCAGGTCGGAGACGTCCAACACGTGGATGTCGCCGCTGGCGCTCGCGCCGACCGTGCCGGGGCCTTCCTCTCCCACGAACAGGTATCGCTTCTCCTCGGTCACCGGATTGTGGAACCACCAGCCGTTGTGGGTGGCCCCGCCCTCGGTGGCCGCCCGCCCGACCTCGACCGGCGCCGAGACCGAGCCACCCCGAATGCCGTTCCCCACGTCGTAGATGATCACGCCGGTGTTCCAGGCGAAGACGAACGCCAGTCCGTCGCGGACGTAGGTGTCGTGGATGCCGTAGTCGGCCGGGATCGGCACGGTCGTCGCCAGGCTGATGTCGGCGGGGTCGGTCACGTCGAAGATCAGGAGCGCGGGATCGGGTGCGTTCTTCGCGGTGAAGGCGTAGCGTCCGCCCCCGATCTCCCCGAACGTCGCGGTGTGCAGTCCCGGCCCGACCAACGCGCTGTCGAGGAACGTGGGATTGGCCGGATCCTCGAGGGAGTAGAGATAGAGACCGGCCTTCTCCACGCCCTCCGCGCTGAACATGAGCACCGTACCGTCGGCACTGACCTCGACGTCGCTCACCGTCGAGATGCCGGGCACGATGATCGAGTCGGCCAGGGTCGGCGCCCCCGCACGCATCGAGCGACCAGATCTTGAGAGCGTTGCCGGGCGTGTCGTCTCGGGGGAACGACCCCCACGTGCCGGAGTAGGCGTAGCTGCCGTGGACCCACAGGTCGGACGTAAAGCGGTCGGCTACGTTGTCGCCGCCGCCCGCGACAGCGAGCGACTGCACCGGCGGGGGCGGCGGATCAACCGGGCCACCGCCGCCGTCGTCATCGTCGCTGCCACACGCCGGCGCGCCGAGGAGCAGGGCCACGGCGGTGATCGCGAGGGCAAGACGTCGAAAGCTTCGCATCAGTTCTCTCGATGATGATGAGCGGCGTCGTCCGTCATCGCCGCGCCGTAGCGTCCCATCCGATGGGCCCCGCCGCCGAGCGCGAGACGCAGGCCCACGGTGCCGCTCCAGAAGTCGTTCCCGCCATACACCTGCTCGACGTCGAAGAACCCGCCGCCGACCTTGCCGATCCGTCCGTACGAGATCTCCAGCAGCGGCCGCAGGCCGATCGAGCCCGCGCTCGAGTCCCGGAGCCGAGTATCCAACGGTGTGGATGGTCCAGCGAGTGGTCCCGAAGATCGAGTTCTCCAGGTGCGGCCGCAGAGACCGGAACCGCGAGATCCGCTGCTCCTCCGGCCTCGAGGTCCGCTCGAATCGATAGTGGAGACGGTGGCGCCCCGTCTCCCATGCACCTTCGGCGAGCAGGCTGGAGAAGACGAAGAAACCGTCCGCCTCCGAGGTCCGGGCCCATTCCACCAGGCCGTAGCTCAGCCGGCCCCCGAGCGGACGCTCCCAGCGCGCCGAGAGGCTCCACTTCGACTGGTCGGTCCCCGCCCCGTCCCGGTGCTCCGGCGAGTGCACTTCGGCGTGGGACCCCTGGAGCTCGACGCCGGTCACCGGCACGGCCGTCACCCGCAGCGCCCAGGAGTCGCCGAACCGGCCGCCGACTCGGGGCCATTGGCCCGGCCGCTCCGGCTCGTCTCCATTGAACAGGCCGATCTCGCCGGTGAGCGGACCGTGCGCCACGGCCGCGATCGCGACCGCCCGCTCCAGAATCTGCGCCAGGTGGTGGTTGACCGGATAGCGCAGCGGTGGCCGCGTCATCGGGTCGTCGGTGCCGAACGGAGCGAAGCCTTTGCCGGCGGCAAGTGAAAGGCGGGTGACGCCGTCGGCCGCACCGAAGAGATCGTCGGCCGTCAGCATCAGCTCGTGGGCGTAGGTGTGAGGGTGGCGCCGGTCCACGAAGCCCTCGCCCCAGGCACCGGGCGAGAGCTCGCCCTCGGCGATGGTGGCGCCCTCGAGATTGAGCGTGGCGAGGAAACTGATGCGGCGGGGACCGTCGGCGCGGAGCATCAGCGACCGGCTGAACGACCCGCAGCTCGGTGAGGCCGCCGCCGCCGGGGACCGGCTCCGCGTGGGTCAGCGCGATCACTGCCTGCCCCATCACCTGCGCCTGCACCGGCGACTGCGCGGCGATGGGCCGGCCGGGACTGGCCAAGGCCAGAGCCCGCCGCCAGGGCCGCGGGGCGCATCAGTCCGATTCGGCCACCGCCGCCCTGCCGGCCGTGAGACTGGCGCGCAGGTAATCCCGGTTCATCCGGGTGATGGTGTCGATGCTGATCTCCTTGGGGCACGCCTCCTGGCATTCGCCATAGAGGGTGCAGTGCCCGAACCCCTCGAGATCCATCTGGCGCACCATACGGCCGGCACGGTCGAACCGCTCGGGCTGACCCTGCGGCAGCAGGCCCAGGTGGGTGATCTTCGCCGCGGTGAAGAGCGAGGCCGACCCGTTCGGGCAGGCGGCGACGCAGGCGCCGCAGCCGATGCACTGGGCGGCATCCATCGCGGTGTCCACGTCGGGCTTGGGGATCAGGATCCCGTTCGCGTCGCGCGCGCCGCCCGTCGGCGCGGTGATGAACCCGCCGGCGCCGATGATGCGGTCGAGCGCGGCGCGGTCCACCACCAGGTCCTTCACCACCGGAAAGGCCCGCGCCCGCCACGGCTCGATCGTGATCTCCGCGCCGTCATGGAAGCTCCGCATGTGGAGCTGGCAGGTGGCGGTGCCCCGGTTCGGACCGTGCGCGACGCCATTGATCATCAGGCTGCACGAGCCGCAGATGCCTTCGCGGCAGTCGTGGTCGAACGCGATCGGCACATCGCCGCGCTCCATGAGCCGCTCGTTGAGGACGTCGAGCATCTCCAGGAACGACATGTCGGGACTGATGTCGCGGGCCTCGTACCTGACCATCGTGCCGGACACGGTCGGCGATGGCTGGCGCCAGATATGGAGGGTGAGGTTCACTTGTAGCTCCTCTGGGCCAGGTGCACGTGCTCGAACACCAGCGGTTCCTGGTGCAGCCGCGGCTCCGAGTCCCGCCCGGTGTACTCCCAGGCGGCCACGTAAGCGAAACGCTCGTCGTCGCGCAGCGCCTCGCCTTCGTCGGTCTGGTACTCCTCGCGGAAGTGCCCGCCGCACGATTCCTCGCGGTGCAGCGCGTCGCGGCACATCAGCTCGCCGAGCTCGAAGAAGTCCGCCACCCGCCCCGCCTTCTCCAGCGCCTGGTTGAGCTCGGCGTCACTGCCGGGCACGTTCACGTTGCGCCAGAACTCCTCGCGGAGCTCGGGGATGCGGTCCAGCGCCTCGCGCAGGCCCGCCTCGTTCCGGGCCATGCCGCACTTGTCCCACATGATCCGCCCAGCTCGCGGTGGAAGGAATCCACCGTCCGGGTGCCCTTGATGTCGAGGAGCCGCCGCGTCTGCATCGCCGTCTCCTCCTGCACGAGGCGGCACTCGGGATGGGAGGCGTCGATCTTCTCCAGCTTGTTGGAGGCGAGGTAATCGCTGACGGTTGCGGGGACGATGAAGTAGCCGTCGGCCAGTCCCTGCATGAGCGCGCTGGCGCCGAGGCGGTTGGCGCCGTGATCGGAGAAGTTCGCCTCGCCGATCACGTGCAGCCCGGGAATGGTGCTCATCAGGTTGTAGTCCACCCAGAGCCCGCCCATCGTGTAGTGCACCGCCGGATAGATCCGCATCGGCACCGTATAGGGATCCTCGTCCGTGATCCGCTCGTACATCTCGAACAGGTTGCCGTACCGCTCGCGAATGGTGTCCGCGCCCACCCGGCGGATCGCGTCGGCGAAGTCGAGGTAGACGCCGAGACCGCCGGGCCCGACCCCGCGGGCCTCGTCGCAGACGGTCTTCGCCGCACGGGAGGCGATGTCGCGGGGGGCGAGGTTGCCGAAGCTGGGGTAGCGGCGCTCGAGGTAGTAGTCGCGCTCCGCTTCGGGGATCTGGTCGGGGGCACGGGTGTCGCCGGCTTGCTTGGGTACCCACACTCGCCCGTCGTTCCGCAGCGACTCGCTCATCAGCGTGAGCTTCGACTGGTAGTCGCCGGCCTGGGGGATGCAGGTGGGATGAATCTGGGTGAAGCAGGGATTGCCGAAGTGGGCGCCCCGTTTGTGCGCCCGCCAGATCGCGGTGGCGTTGGAGCCCTTCGCGTTGGTGGAGAGGTAGAAGACGTTGCCGTACCCGCCGGTGCCAAGGACGACGGCATCACCGACGTGGGTCTCGATCTTGCCCGTCACCATGTCGCGCACCACGATGCCGCGCGCCCGGCCCTCCACTACGACCAGATCGAGCATCTCGGTCCGGGGATACATCGTCACGCCGCCCCTGGCGATCTCCTTCTCGAGCTGCTGGTAGGCGCCGAGCAGCAGCTGCTGCCCGGTCTGCCCGCGGGCGTAGAAGGTCCGCGAGACCTGCGCGCCGCCGAACGACCGGTTCGCCAGCAGGCCGCCGTACTCCCGGGCGAACGGCACGCCCTGCGCGACGCACTGATCGATGATGTTGACGCTGATCTGGGCGAGCCGGTAGACGTTGGCCTCCCGCGCGCGGAAGTCCCCGCCCTTCACCGTGTCGTAGAACAGGCGGAAGACGCTGTCGCCGTCGTTCCGGTAGTTCTTCGCGGCGTTGATCCCGCCCTGCGCGGCGATACTGTGGGCCCGCCGCGGCGAATCCTGGAAGCAGAAGCACTTCACGTTGTACCCCAGCTCGCTCAGCGTCGCCGCGGCGGACGCGCCCGCGAGTCCGCTCCCCACCACGATCACGGTGTATTTCCGCTTGTTGGCGGGATTCACCAGCTTCATCTCGAAGCGGTGCTTGTCCCACTTCCGCTCGATGGGACCGGAGGGAGCTCGGGAATTCAGGACCATGGGCCCGCCACCGCTTTGCCCTTTACGCGTTTCGCTTCACGTTCGATTCGCGACTCATATCCGTCCCAGATATCCGGCCACCACGATCGCCGTAAAACCGAGCCACACCAGGATCGCGAGCACCAGCGCCAGCTGGCGCCGGAGCGGCCGTGGTGAGGGCTGGCTGAGGCCGAGGCTGCGGCCGCTGCTCCACACGCCGTGATAGAGGTGCAGGCCGACGGCGGCCATCGCGAGGAGGTAGAACGCGGCGACCCACGGGTTGCGGAATCCGGTGGTGACGTTGTTATAGGGGTTCAGCTCGATGAACTGGGGATGCGCAGTCCCCAGCGTGAAGTGCAGGATATGGTAGATCAGGAACACCAGGATCAGCACGCCACCCCAGCGCAGGGTGCGGGCGGCGAAGGTGGAGACCTGGGGATCACGCCCCTTGGCGTACCCGTCCGGCCGCGCGGCGCGGCTCCGCAGCGTCAGCTGGGTGGCCGCCACGATATGGAGCACCACCGCCACGAGCAGCACGAGCCGAGCACCCCACAGCAGCGCCCCGGTGGCGTGCAGGATCGCGGCGTAGCGGTTGATCCGGTCCGGACCGTCGAACACGAGCAGGTTGGCGAGCACGTGGGTGATGAGATAGAGCACCATCACCAGGCCCGTCACCGCCATGACCGCCTTCTTGCCGACGGAGCTGTCCCAGAGCGCGAGGATCCGATTCATTCGCGGGCCTCAGCCCACCAGCGCCTGGGTCGAGCGAACGGCCTCCGCGGACTTGTGAAGGTCGATGCGCTCCTGATCCGTCAGCTTGATGTCCACGATCCGCTCGAGTCCCCGGCGGCCGAGCAGGCAGGGCACGCCGCAGAAGACGTCCTTGAGCCCGAACTCGCCCTGCAGCCAGGCGGAGCACGGCAACAGCCGCTTGCGGTCGAGCGCCATGGCCTCGACCATCTCGACCGCCGCCGCGCTCGGCGCGTAGTAGGCGGAACCGGTCTTGAGGAACGCGACGATCTCCGCGCCGCCGTTGCGGGTGCGGTCCACGATCGCGTCCAGCTTGGCCTTGTCGAGGATCTGGCTGACCGGGATGCCGGAGACGGTGGTATAGCTGATGAGCGGGACCATCGTATCTCCGTGACCGCCCAGCACCATCGCCTGGATGTCCTTCACCGAGATCTTGAGGGCGTCGGCCAGGAACGTCCGGTAGCGCGCGGTGTCGAGCACGCCGGCCATGCCGATGACGCGCTCGCGGGGAAACCCGGTCGTCTTCATCGCGACGTAGCACATCACGTCGAGCGGGTTGGAGACGACCACGATGATGGACTTCGGCGCGACCCGGGCGATCTGCTCGGAGACCTGGCGCACGATCCCCGCATTGGTCTTGATGAGATCGTCGCGGCTCATCCCCGGCTTCCGGGCGATGCCCGCGGTCACCACGAACACGTCGGCGTTGGCGGCGGCCTCGTAGTCGTTGCTGCCGATCACCGTGGTGTCGAACCCCTCGATCGGGCCCGACTGCCACTGGTCGAGGGCCTTGCCCTGGGGCACGCCTTCCACCACGTCGATCATGACGACGGTGCGCGCGAGGCTCTTCTCCGCCAGCCGCTGGGCCGCGGTGGCGCCCACGTTTCCCGCTCCGACGACAGCCACTTTCTCGAACATGAAGGTCCCGCTGTGGAGGGGTGAGGTTACGGACGAACTCGGCGGTCTAAGGTGCCGAAAAGTAGCGGCTTACACGCGGCGGGCAAAGTCTCGCGGGGCGGTCTGCCGCAGCGCTTCGTAGAGCACGATGCCGACCGCGGTCGCGAGGTTCAGGCTGCGCACCCGTCCCGGCATGGGAATGGTGAAGCAGCGCTCGGGATGCTTCTCCAGGATCCGCGTCGGCATGCCCTCGGTCTCGCTCCCGAACACGAGGCAGCTGTTGGACCGGTACGTTGCGTCCCAGTAGCTGCGCTCCGCATTGGCCGAGAAATAGAGACAGCGGCTCCGGTCCATCGCGTCGCGGAACGCGAACCAGTCCGGGTGGCGCCAGAGATCCACGTCGCCCCAGTAGTCGAGCCCGGCCCGGCGCAGATCGGCGTCATCGAGGGAGAAGCCCAGCGGTTCGATGAGATGGAGGGCGACGTCGGTCGCGGCGCAGAGCCGGGCGATGTTCCCGGTGTTGGGTGGGATCTGCGGTTGGATCAGCGCGACCTGGAGGCCCATCAGCCGCCGCGCGTGTGCATCTCGCGCCGCGGATCGGCACGAAGGCTTTCGATGCGGTGCAGCACGCCCCGCTCGGCCAGCCCGAGGCGCGCTTCCGCGCCGCGATCATCCCTCGCCTGCCACACGGCGGCGATACGCCCGGCGATCTCTGCGTCGCGTGGCGCCGCCGCGGACCAGCTCCCGCAGGTCGAGACCCTTCTCGCCATAGAGACAGAGCAGGAACGTTCCGTCCGCCGTGATGCGGCCGCGGTCGCAGGTGCGGCAGAACGGTGCCGTGGTCGAGGCGATCACGCCGAACGTGCGGCCGTCGGGCAGCACGAACCGCTCGGCCGGCGCCCACTGCGACTGCTGGACCGGCTTCACCGCGCCGTAACGCCGCGCCACCGTCTCGACGATCTCGCGCTGCGACACGACCTGCTCCATCGACCAGCCGGTGGCGCCGCCTACGTCCATGTACTCGATGAAGCGGGGCTCGAGGTCTCGGCCGAACGCGAAGTCGAGCAGGTCCAGGATCTCGTCGTCGTTGAATCCCCGGATGACGACGGTGTTGAGCTTGACCGAGTGGAAGCCCGCGGCTCGCGCGGCATCGATCCCGGCGATGACGTCGGCGTGCCGGGTGCTGCGCGCGAATTCCCGCATCCGCTCCGGCCGCAGCGTGTCGAGGCTGACCGTCACGCGCCGTCAGGCCCGCGGCGCGGAGCGCCTCCGCCTGACGCGCGAGCAGCACGCCGTTCGTGGTGAGGGCGAGATCGGAGAGCGCGTCGCGCGCGGAGAGCAGCCCGACCAGCGTGGGGAGGTCGTGTCGCAGCAGCGGCTCGCCGCCGGTGAGCCGCACCTTGGTGACGCCGAGGCCGGAGAAGATTCCCGCGAGCCGATCGATCTCCTCGAAGCTGAGGATCGAGCTGCGTGGGAGCCACTGGTATTCCGCCTCCGGCATGCAGTACCGGCACCGGAGGTTGCAGCGGTCCGTGACCGAGATCCGCAGGTTGCGGAGCGGACGGCCGAACCGGTCGGACGGACTGAGCAATCGGGTCGTGGCGATCACGGCCGGAGCGCCTCGTCCGCGCGTTTCGCCCACGCTCCGGGTGGGGTCCACCCAGACCGAGCTGCCGTCGGCGTAGAACTCCTTCTTCCAGACCGGCACGCGGCGCTTCACCTCCTCGATCACGAAGCGGCAGGCGGCGAACGCCTCGTCCCGGTGAGCGCCCGCGGCGACGATCGCCACGGCGGCGTCGCCGATCTCGAGTCGGCCGATCCGGTGCTCCAACGCGACCCGCACCGGCCAGCGTGCCTCCGCCTCCGCGACGATCCGGGCGCACTCCTCTTCCGCCATCGGACCGTAGGCGGAGTACTCGAGGCGCTGCACCACGCGCCCGCCGTGATGGTCGCGCACCTGGCCGAGAAACGTGGCGATGCCGCCCTGGGCGGGCGAGTGCACCCGCGCCATCAGCGCGGCGAGATCGAGGGGCGACTGGGAGAGGTACGGCATGTTCAGCCTCCCGCGAGCGGCGGAAGCAGCGCCAGCTCGTCGCCTTCGGTGAGGCGAGTGTCCAGGTCGGCGTGGGCCAGGTTCACCGCGCATAGCGGCTTGGGCGGGATCTGGTCGCCGCCGGGCAGCGAGCGCACGTGATCGAGCGCGTCGCCGACCGTCGCCAGCGCCGGCAGCGCGACGCGGAGCGAGTCCAGCCCAAGCCGGTCCGCGTAGCTCGCGAACAGGAGGACTCGCACGTTGACGATCTGGGTCGTGGGCGCCGGCATATAGGTGGAAGCTATCTGCATTGGCGGAAGGGGGAAACGGCGCGGGGTGAGACGAAAAACGGGCCGCCCGGCACAGGTCCGGAGCGGCCCGACGGTCGCGGGACCTCGACGGGCGCTACATGCCGCCGGCGGATTCTCCGGCAGGCTCACCCTCATCCGCGACCAACGCCCGTAACTCCTTGCTGGGCTTGAAGACCGGAACCGGGCGGGCAGCCACTTCGACCGGATCGCCCGTGCGGGGATTCCGCGCCATTCTGGTCTTGCGCCGCCGGATCTTGAAAGTCCCGAAGCCGCGCACCTCGATGTTGTGCTGCGCCTTGAGCGCTTCCTTCACCGCCTCCAGGAAGGCGTCCACGACTCGGGCGCAATCCTTCTTGGAGATCATGGGCCCGGCGGTCCGGGCGATCGAAGCGGTTACCTGTTCGACGAGATCGGCCTTGGTCATGCGTCCCCCAGAAGGGTTACCGACAGCGCGTAGCTCGGGAGGGCACCGTGCCGATAGTACGGGCTTAAGTGTTGCCTGTCAAGGGGTTGGCTTCGGACTCTTCTCCGGGCGGAGCGAAGAGAGAAACTCGTCGAAGTGCGGGAAGGCGTCGTGCGGCCCCGGCGCGGCCTCCGGATGGTACTGCACGGCGAACAGCGGAAGCTCCCGATGGCGCACGCCCTCGATGGTGCCGTCGTTGAGGTTGAGGTGGGTGACCTCGAGTCCGTTCGCGCCCGGAATGCGCTCCGCGTCCCCAACTACAGCGAACCCATGGTTTTGCGTCGTGATCAGGATCTGGCCGGTGCGCAGGTCCCTCACCGGATGATTTCCGCCGCGATGGCCGTAGGCCATCTTCGCGGTTTCGCCCCCGAAGGCGAGCCCGATGAGCTGATGTCCCAGGCAGATGCCGAACGTCGGAAGCCCTTGTCCAGCAAGCTCGCGGATGGTGCCGAGGGCGTAGTGCACCGCGGCGGGGTCACCCGGTCCGTTGGAGAGGAAGAGCCCGTCGGGCTTCATCTCGCGGACCTGTGCGGCGCTGGTCCCCGCCGGGACGACGGTCACTCGGCAGCCGCCTTGCACCAGGCGGCGCACGATGTTGCGCTTCATCCCGTAGTCGAGGGCCACCACGTGCGGGCCCTCGCCCTCGGTGCGGCGCTCCGCCACGGTGGCGCGCGAGGCGAGGTCGAGCCCGTTCATCGAGGGTGACGCGAGCAGCCGGGCGGTCAGCTCGGGCGCCGGCGTGCGCCCTTCGGCGAGCACGCCGCGCATCGCGCCGCGCTCGCGCAGGTGCCGCGTGAGCCGGCGGGTGTCCACGCCCTCGATCACCGGTACGCCCGCGGCCGCGAGCCAGTCGTCGAGGCCGAGCGTGGCGCGCCAGTTGGAGGCGCGGCGGGACATCTCGCGGACCACCACGGCCGAGACCTGCGGTCGCTCCGACTCCATGTCGTCCTGATTGATGCCGTAGTTCCCGATCATCGGCGCCGTCATGACTACGATCTGGCCGAGGTAGCTCGGGATCGGTGAACGTCTCCTGGTAGCCCGTGAGATTGGTGGTGAACACCACCTCGCCGAAGGCGGGATCGATCGGGCGGGACGTGGTGCCGCCGAACCAGGCGCCGTCCTCCAGCAAAACGAAGGCGGGGCGATCGGTCATCCGGTCGCCCCGCGTCGAGTTGCCGTCACTGGCCGGGCTTGGGCTGCGGCGTGGGGGCGGGTGTGCCGGCCGCCGGCGGTGTGCCGGCCGTGTCGGTCCCTCCCAGTGGGAGCGGCGCGCTCGGTGCGGGCGCCGCGGGCGTCGTGGCGCGAAGCCGCTCCTGCAGCTCGCTCGAGCCGCCGCCACGGGGAACCACGGAGAGCAGCAGCGAAAGCCCCAGGAAGATCCCGCCGCACCACCAGGTGGCCTTGGTGAGGATGGTGACCGCCTGCCGGCCGCCGAGCACCGTATCGGTGGTGCCGCCGCCGAGCGAGGCGAGTCCCCCGCCCTGTCCGGCCTGGAGCAGGACGACGACCGAGAGGAGCAACGAGTCGAGAATGAGCAGCGTGAGCAGCAGCGCGAACATTTGGGTCTCCTGGGCAGCCGGGAAGTCTAGTGGCCGGAGCAGGTTGGGTCAATCCGCCGGGCGCCAGCTCCCCCCGACGTAGGTGCCCGCCACTACCCCGTTCCCCGATCCGAACACGATGGCGTCCAGCAAGGCCGCCGGAGCAACGCCGGCGAGCGAGGGGACCGACAGGTCGATCGCGGCGAAGTCGGCCCACTGACCCGGCGCGATCTTCCCCGCCGTGATGCCGAGCGCCCCGGCGCCGCCGCTGGTAGCGGCCTCCAGCGTCGCCGCCGCGACCCCGCCGCGCCAATCGGTGAGGGCGCCGCGGAGCTCGCCCCGCAGGCGCTGTCCGTACTCCAGCCACCGCATCTCCTCGATGGCGGAGATCCGGGCATTCGAGTCGGTGCCGAGCGACAGGCGCCCGCCCACCGCATGCGGAGCCGCGAGGTCCGGAATGCCGTCGCCCAGGTTGGCTTCGGTGAGCGGGCAGACGCAGACTCGCCCGCCACGGTCCAGAAAGGCCGCCATATCCGCGCGGCGAGGTGTGGGTGCAGTGAACGGCCGTCAGCTCGCCCGGGCCCAGCTCATCGCAGAGCAGACGCATCGGCGTGCGGGCGTAGGCCGTCACCGTTTCCTCGATCTCCCGGCGCTGCTCCTCCACGTGCATGTGGAACGGCAGCCCCCGGCGGCTCGCTTCGGCGTGCAGCGCCTTGATCTCGGCGAGGCTCACGGCGCGGACGCTGTGGGCGACCACGCCCAGCGTCTGGGTCGTCCGTTCGAGACTGCCGGCGAGACGATCGATCTGCTTCCAGTATTCCCGCAGGTCGAGCGTCGCGAACCGGCGCCTGGGCCGGCTCCAGCGCCCGGCCGATCCCGCCCGCCGCGTAGTACGCCTGCAGCAGGACGATCCGGATGCCGACCTCCGCGGCCGCCTCCAGCACCACCTCATCGAACGCGTAGTCCCCGTCGCGATCGTGATGGAGGTAGTGGAACTCGCCCACGGTGGTGATGCCGGCGTCGCGCATCTCGGCGAAAGCCTGGGCACAGGTCCGGCGGAGCTGAGCGCGGTCGAGCGAGCCGACCAGCGTGTACATCGCCTCGCGCCAGCTCCAGAAGCTGCCGGCTCCGGCGCCGAATTGTTCGCCCGCGCCGCGCAGCCCGCGCTGGAAGGCATGCGAGTGCGCGTTGACGAAGCCCGGGAGAAGGGCGATGCCGGGCAGCCGCCGGCCGGACACCGAGCGGGCCGTCGTGACCGCTTCGATCCGCCCGTCCGCACCGATGGTGACGGCCTGGTCGGTGACGAAGCCGCCATCGACCCAGGTGAGCTCGGCTTGGATCGTCTGCCGGCTCATTCGGCGAGAGCACCGGCGCTGGATGACGTCGTCGAGCAGCGCGCCGGCACGGATGAACTCGCCGACCGGCAGGAACTCGTTGGGCCGATGCGCGACCTCGATGCTTCCGGGGCCGAACACGGCGCAGCGCATGCCGACGGTCTGCAGCCATCCTGCGTCGGTCGCGAAGGCGACGCTCTCGGTGCCCCGCTGGCCCACCATCGTGCACAGCTCCTGGTGCAGCGCGGCATGCGGGTCGAGCATCATCGCCGGGCTTTCGCCCAGCGCCGCCAGCTCGAACGGCTCGTCGGGGAGCGCCGCGCGGACCACCGCGCGCACCCGCTCGACCATCGCGTCGGCGGACATGGCCGGCAGGAGCCGGATGCCCACCTGAATGGTGCAGTGATCGGGAATGACGTTCATCGCGCTGCCGCCGCTCACCACGCCCACGTTCAGGGCGGCGTAGGGCACGTCGGGAAAATGCTCGCCGTGGGGGGGCCGCTCGGATTCCATCTGGAGCCGGAGGTCGGCCAGCGCGTTGATCGCCCGCGCGGCCGGCTCGATGGCGTTCCGGCCGAGGTGCGGATAGCCGCTGTGCGCGGCGCGCCCGGTGAAGTCGAGCCGCAGGCGCGTCATCCCCTTGTGCAGGCGAACCACGCGGAGCGACGTCGGCTCGCCGATGATCACGTCGCGCGGGAGCGGCGACGCCGGCCTGGTCTCGGCGTAGCGCCGCGCGCCGAGGGTGCCGATCTCTTCGTCGTAAGTCAGCAGCAGGGCGAGGGGCCGGCGGAGCCCGCGCCGGGTCGACAGCGGCGAGCCGGTTGATCGCGAGCGCGAGGAAGCCCTTCATGTCCGCGGCACCACGCGCCGACGTAGGTCTCCCCCGCCCTCGAGAGCGCGAACGGCGGCGAGGTCCAGTCGGGCTCGTCGGCCGGGACCACGTCCATGTGGCCCGACAGGGTCAGACCGCCGCCGTCACCCGTGTCGGGTCCCGCGTGCACGATGAGATTCGCCTTGGCCCCGTCCGCCGACCAGACTCGTTCCAGCCTCACCCCGGGTCGGTCGAGGTAGTCGGCGACGAAATCAACGAGTGGGAGATTGCTCAACCGGCTGGTGGTGTCGAACCCGACGAGCCGCTCGAGCAGGGCCTCGTCGGACAACCGTGGCGGACGCGTCATCCACCGGGCTCCTGGGACAGCTGCGCCAGGCGGGTCCGGACTTCCTTGAGCGTCGGGCTGCAGCTCCGGATCGGCCTTCTTCCACAGCTCCACGAACCGCCCGTAGTACTCCGCCGCCTTCGCTCGGTCGCCGCGGCCCTCGTACAGCTCGCCCAGACGCTTGAGACTCGGCGCGTAGGAGTAGTTCTGGGCGAAGCGCAGGCCCTCGAGTGTCGTGACGCCGACCACGCGGTGGTAAGCCGCAATGGCGGAATCGGGCTGGCCGAGGCGCTCGAAGAGCTGGCCCATCTCGTAGGAACCGCAAGAGAAGCAGTTACCGTCGCGCTCGTACCACTCCCGGTACAGCGCGAGCGCGCGCTGCGTCTCGCCGGCGGCGGCCGCGACGGCCCCGGCCGCGGAAGGATCGCGAAGGTCCGTCCGTCGCATCGTCTCGGGGACCTGCGCCTCGTACTCGCGGAGCAGGCGGCCGGCCTCGTCCACTTGGCCGACGGCGACGAACGCGGAGATCAGGTCCACGTAGGGCCGGTCGTGCGGCGCCAGCGATGCCAGCGGCGTGCGCTCCAGTCCGGCCTTCAGCACGGCCGCGCCGGCCCGCGGGTCGCGGCCGTACATCGCGTCCAGCCTCGCCAGGCGAGAGGTGGTCCGGAGGGATTCCCAGGGCAAGCGTTCCGCCACCGCCACCTGGAGCCGCTCGTCGAGCATGCGGCGTGCCTCCGCGATCCGGCCCCGTTGCTCCAGCAGGATCGCCAGGTTCCCGCGCACGACGCGGGTGAAGAACTGACTGTCGTTCTTTCGCGCCCGGAGGGCCAGCAGCCGTGATTCCGCCGAGTCGAAGTCGCGCGCGGCCAGCGCGACGCCAACGCTGAGCAGCTCGGGCCATGGGCTCGCCGGGCGCTTGCCGCCGGTACACTTCCAGCGTCGCCCGCGCCTCGTCCTGCTTGCCTTGGGCGAGCTGAGCCTGGACGGCATTCAACCACCCGGGCGATCCAGGCGAAATCCGTGTGGTGCGAAGGGCCAGACTCTCGGCTTCGGCGAAGCGGCGCTGGTCGGTCAGGACGATCGCCAGATTGTTGAGGGCGATGTAATTGTCCGGATCGATCTCCAGCACCGCCCGGTACGCCGCCACGACCTTCGCCGGATCGTCGCTCACGAAGCCGTGATAGTAGCCGACCGCAAGGTTCCGCTCGATCGCCGGCAGCCGGTCCCGGTGCTCGTAGGCGCGGGTGGCGGCGGCGGCTTCACGGGTCGGCGAGAGCTCGAAGTTGCCCATCATGACGGCCAGCTTGCGCCAGGCCATCGCAAACCCGGTGTCCAGTGCCACGGCCTCTTCGAGCAGCGGCACCGACTCTTCTCCCCGGTCGCTCTCGATCAGCCGGTTCGCGGCGGTGTACTTGCGCAGTGCCGCCAGCGATCCGGTGGTGACGTCCTCCAGCGGCGGGTCCGCGCGGATCGTCGTGAGCGACTCGCCGATCCGCTCGCGAAGCTTCCGGGAGAGGTGGTCGATCGCACCGAGGAGCGAACCTTCGTCTTCGGCCGATTCGCGCACCGCGGTGAGGATCCGCCCGTCCCCGGCCCCGACCAGGCTCGCCGAGAGCACGTAGCCGCGGCCCACCGGATCGATCTGCCCGACGACGACCGCCTTCACGCCCATGCGCTCCGCCACCTCGCGTGCCAGCGCGGGATTCAGCGTGGCCGGTCCCCGCCGCTCCATCCGCTCGAGGGTCTCGATCAGCGAGCCGGGGTCCACCAGTCTGAGCGTGGGCGACTGGGACAGGTCGACCCGGAAGGCTTCGGTGAGCGACTGGCCCAGGGTGGAGTCTGGGGTGCGGTTCTCGAAGTCGGCGAGGATCAGCGGCTCGCGCTCCTCCAGCACGCCCGACGCCACCAGCGTGCCCACCGGGCCGATCCCGAGGAGGCGCATCGCGGTGTAGCCGGTGGCGAGCACGCCGAGCCCGGCGAACGCCATCGCGCCACCCATCATCGCCCGTCGCCAGCTGGTCCACGGCGCCAGCCCCTCGGGCGTCGCGACGGTCATGCCGCCGGTCCGTGCCTGGGCGCGCCGCCGCTCGTGCAGCCCCGCGACCACCATGATCGGCAGGCCGAGCAGCAGCAGCGCGACCGCGGCGGTGAAGACCCAATCCGGCAGGCCGAAGCCGCTGCACCAGGAAATAGGTCAGGCCGAGCATCCCGGCCGAGGCCGCGAGGAACAGGGCCGTCACGCGCAACGGATGGCCGCGGCGGATCGCGGCCTCGGTGCCCGACGACGCGGCGGGCTGCGCCCCGGTCGGGGCATGGCCGCCGCTGGTCTCGAGCGGGATGGACTCGAGCTGCGCGGACACTTCGGCCGCGCTCTGCCACCGGTCCGCCGCGTGCTTCTCCAGGCACCGCATCACCACGGCGCTCAGGGCCGGCGGGACCGACCGGCGGTGCTGCTCGAGCGGATCGGGCGCCTGGGTGATGTGCGCGGCGAGCATCGCCTGGGGGCTCGCCGCCGCGAAGGGCGTCCGCCCCGCAAGCATCTCGTAGGCCACGACGCCGATGGAGTACAGGTCGGCGCGGTGGTCCACGTGCGGGTCGGCGGCGGCCTGCTCCGGCGCCATGTACGCCGGCGTGCCGAGCGCGAGGCCCAGCGATGTCAGCTGCCCGCCGCTGGAGGAGCTCACCGCCTTGGCCACGCCGAAGTCGGTCACGACCGCGTGGCCCTCGGACATCAGCACGTTCTCGGGCTTGATGTCGCGGTGCACGACGCCGTTGCGGTGGGCGTAGGCCAGCGCGTCCACCAGCTCGCGGACGATCCGCACCGCCTCGGCGACCGGCAGCTCGCCCTGGCGGATCGAGCCGTGCCCGCAGCGACTCGCCGGCGATATAGGGCATGATGTAGTAGAGCAGGTCGCCCGAGGCGCCGGCGGTGAGCAGAGGGACGATGTGGGGATGCTGAAGACGCGCGGCGACCCGGATCTCCCGCTCGAACCGCTCGGCGTTGACGCCGGCGCCCATCTCCGGCGGCAGGACCTTGATGACAACCTGACGCGAAAGCCGCGTCTCCTCGGCGAGGAAGACGCGGCTCATCCCACCACCCCCGAGCTCCTTCAGGACGTGGTAGGCGTCACCTACGGCAGCCTGAATCCTGGTCTCGAGGCTGATCCTGCGGGCTCCTGTCGGGGGATGGAGGCAAGCTACATCGAAGTGTCAGCTGTGAGCCGAAGGACATGACGGCCCTACAACCCCACCAGCTCGGCCCACCCGTCGGCGTCGAGGCTCGCGCCGCCCACCAGCACCCCGTCGATTTCCTGCCGGGCGAGCAGCGACAGCACGTTGCCCTGATTGACGCTCCCGCCATACAGGATCGGCACCCGGCTCGCCACCCCTCGGCGGCTCAGCTCGAAGCGGATCAGCTCGTGCACCTGGGCCGCGTCGTCCGGCGTGGCGTTCTTGCCGGTGCCGATCGCCCACACCGGCTCGTAGGCGAGCACGACCTGCTCCCAGTCGCCAAGGCCGATCCGCTCCTGCAGCGCCGAGACCTGGCGGGTGATCACCTGCTCGGTGCGCCCGCCCTCCCGCTCGGCCGGCGTCTCGCCGACGCAGACCAGCGGCTTGAGGCCCGCCTTGAGCGCGGCGGCCAGCTTGCGGCTCACCTGCTCGTCGGTCTCGCCGAACAGGTGGCGCCGCTCCGAGTGCCCGATCAGCACCGCGGTGGCGCCGGCCTCCATCACGAGCGGGATGGAAAGCTCGCCGGTGAAGGCGCCCTTCGGCTCCCAGTGAACGTTCTGCGCGCCGATGATGACATCGGCGCGCTCCTTCGCCGCCTGGTGGGCCGCCGCGATGGTGACGGCGGGCGGAAAGAACCAGAGCTGCCGGTCGGCGGCGGGCACGGTAGTCTGGAGAAACTTCTCCAGGAACTCCCGTCCCGCCGTCGGTCCGTGGTTCATCTTCCAGTTGGCGGCGTAGATCAGCGGGCGCGTCGGCATGATCAGACCTCGTCGAGCGCGGCAATGCCGGGGAGGGTCTTCCCTTCGAGGAACTCGAGCGACGCTCCGCCGCCGGTCGAGACGTGCGTAATCTTGTCTTCCAGTCCAGCCTGAGCCACCGCGGCGGCCGAGTCGCCGCCGCCCACCACCGTCACCGCCCCCTTGCCGGTCGCCGCGGCCATCGCGCGCGCGATGGCCATCGTGCCATGATCGAAGGGCGGCGTTTCGAATACGCCCATCGGACCGTTCCACACCACGGTCCCCGCCGCTTCGATCAGCGCGGCGAAGTCACGCTCGGTCGCGGGATCGATGTCGTAGATCGCCCAGCCGCTCGGAATACGGTCGCGTGGGACGGCGCGAGTCTCCGCGTCGGTCTTGAGCTCCTGTGCCACGATGCCTCCGCTCGGCAGCACCAGCTTGTCACCCGCTTCCGCGATGAGCTTCCGGGCCAGCTCGAGCCGGTCGGGCTCGACCAGCGAGTTGCCCGTCTCGAGCCCCATCGCCGCGAAGAAGGTGCAGGCCATCGCCCCGCCCAGCAGCACGTGATCCACCTTGGGGAGCAGCGCCGAGATGAGATCGATCTTGCCGCTGATCTTGGCGCCGCCGAGCACCGCCACGAACGGACGCTTGGGCTGGTGCAGCGACTCGCCGAGGTAGCGCAGCTCCCGCTCCATCAGGAAGCCGGACACCGCGGGCTTCAGTATCCGGGCGACGGCCTCGGTGCTGGCGTGCGCGCGGTGGGCCGAGCCGAAGGCGTCGTTGACGTAGAAGTCGCCCAGCGCCGCGAAGCTCGAGGCCAGCTCCTGGTCGTTCTTCTCTTCGCCGGGGAAGAACCGCGTGTTCTCGGCGATGGCGATGCCGCCCCGGGGCATCCGTCGGGTCTCGGTGACGGCCTGCTCCGACAGCGGATCCTTCAGGAACGTGACCGGCGAGCCGAGCACCCGCTCGAGCTCACGCACCACCGGCTCCATCGAGTACTTGGGGTCCGGCCCGCCCTTGGGGCGTCCGAGGTGCGAGAGCAGCACCAGCCGCGCGCCGCGGTTCCGGAGATACTCGATGGTCGGCAGCGCCGCGCGGATCCGGGTGTTGTCGGTGACCTTGCCATCCTTGATCGGACAGTTGAAATCGACCCGGACCAGCGCCCGCTTGCCTTCGAAGGCTGCCTTGTCCAGCGACTCCAGCGTCCGCTTCACAGCCGCTCTCCCACGTACCGCAGGAGATCGACGCACCGCGCCGAGTAGCCCATTTCGTTGTCGTACCACGAGGTCACGTTCACCAGGGTGCCGTTCACCACGTTGGTGGAGAGCGCGTCCACCGTGCTCGACTGCAGCGACCCGATGTAATCCACCGAGACCAGGGGCTCGTTGCTGACCTCGAGCACGCCCTTGAGCGGACCCGATGCCGCCGCCTGGCGGAAGGCGTCGTTCACTTCCTCGGCCGTCGTCGCCTTCTGCACCACGCAGGTGAGCGCCACGACCGACACGTCGGGCGTCGGAACCCGCAAGCGAGACGCCGTCGATCTTGCCCTTTACCTCGGGCAGCACGAGGGCCGTGGCCTTGGCCGCGCCCGTGGTCGTCGGGATGATCGAGAGCGCCGCGGCGCGGGCCCGGCGCAGGTCCTTGTGCGGGAGGTCGAGGATCTGCTGGTCGTTGGTGTACGAGTGCACGGTGGTCATGAACCCGCTGACGAACCCGAAGCGGTCCAGGATGACCTTGACCACGGGCACGAGACAGTTGGTGGTGCAGCTGGCGTTGGAGAGGACGTGGTGCTTGGCGGCGTCGTAGGACTGGTGGTTGACGCCGTACACCACCGTCAAATCCTCCTTCTTGGCGGGCGCGGAGATGATCACCTTCTTGGCGCCGCCGGCGAGGTGCAGTGCCGCCTGCTCCCGGTCGGTGAACCGTCCGGTGGACTCGAGCACCACATCCACGCCGAGGTCTTTCCATGGGAGCTTGGCCGGATCCTTCTCCGTCAGCACCCGTATCGAGTCGCCATTCACCACCAGGGCGTCTTTCTCCGCCTTGACCTCGCCCTCGAAGCGGCCGTGCACCGAGTCGTACTTGAGCAGGTGCGCCAGTGTGTTCGTATCGGTCAGGTCGTTGACCGCCACGAAATCGAGCTGCTTCACCCCGAGCTTCTTCGCGGCGCGCAGGGTGTTGCGCCCGATTCGCCCGAAACCGTTGATGCCGACGCGAATGGCCATCGAATCTCCTGGTGTGTGATCGCTAACCTACCGGCTCCATTGCCCGCGCGAAGGTGACGGCCTCTACCCTCGCGGCCCCGGCGGCCGTCAGCGCCGCCGCCGCCGCCGCCAAGGTGGCGCCGGTGGTGAAGACATCGTCCACCAGGACCAACGCCATCCCCGCGGCCCCATCGCACCCGAAGGCGCCGGCCAGGTTGGCCTGTCTCGCCTCGGGTGTGAGGGCGGTCTGGGTACGGGTCTCGCGCACTCGCCGGAGCAGGTCTCGCCGGACCGGCAGGCCGGCTCGCCGGCCGAGCTCCGCGGCGATCCGTTCGCTCTGGTTGTACCCCCGGTCCCGCGCCCGCCGGGCCCCGAGAGGAACAGGTATCAAGGATACCTGCCCGGTCAATGGCTCCAGCGTCCGCATCGCTTCCGCCATCGCCTCGGCGACCCGCCACCATCCCTCGTACTTGAGGAAGTGCACCGCCTGGCGCGCCGACGGCTCCAGCCACACGGCGCTCCGGACGCGGGTGAGGCCCGGTGGCCAGGCGGCGCAGATCCGGCATTCCAGGTCGCCGAAGGCGCGGCTGGCCGCAGCGGTGGCAGAGCGGCCCGACGACCGGACGCCAGCGTGCGCGGCAGAGCGAGCAGACCAGTGCGTCGCCTTCCCGTCCGGCCACCGGTGCGTCGCACAGGAGGCACGCGGCCGGGAGCAGCCAGCGCTCCAGCTCCGCCAGCGACTCCCGCCAGCCCGCCAGCCGCTCAGCGAAGCGCGGCATCCACGGCGGCCCGCATGATCTCGGTCGGGGGCTCGACCTCGGGGAACCAGCGCCGCAACGCCGCGGCACCCTGAGCCACGAGCATGCGCCCGCCCATCGGCCGCTCGGCAGCCCGCGGCTCTCATGGCGCGCACCCAGGGCGTCTCCCCGGTGCGATACACCATGTCGAACGCCACGCTCGCCTGCGGTGTCAGGCCGGGCTCGACCGGCAGCGGATCGTCGGGCCTGAGGCCGAGCGGGGTTGCGTTGATCACCAGCCGGCACTCGCGCGGCGCGGCGGACCCGATGCCGCGCTCCGCGATCCAGCGGGTGAAGCCCCCGGCGCGCTCGGGCGAGCGCGACGAGACCGCGACCCGCACGCCGCACCGGCCTGCGGCGACCGCGGCGGCCCGGGCGCCTCCGCCGGTGCCGACGATGAGCCACGGCGCGGGCGGCGGCTCCAGCGGCTCCACGGCGCGCAGCAGCCCTTCGACGTCGGTGTTGCCGCCCGCCACGACATCCTGCTCTCGCCAGAAGACGTTGCAGGCGCCGACCTCCGCGGCCTCGTCCAGCCGGCGGTCCACCGCGAGCGCGGCGGCTTCCTTGTGAGGAATGGTGACGTTCCCGCCCCCGCCGGCACGAGCCAGCGAGCGCATCAGCGGGGCGACATCGTCGGTGGAACAGCGGAGGGCCACGTAGACCGCGCGCAATCCGAGCGCGCGGAACGCGGCGTTCTGCATGGCGGGAGACAGGGAGTGCGCGACCGGGTCGCCGAGCAGGGCGAAGACCCGGGTGTTGCCGTCGATCACCGCACCATGCCGGCGACGCGGCTCACGACCTGGCCGATGAGTTCCTGCAGCTCGCCGAAGGTGGCGCGGTAGCTCGAGAGGTCGGAGCCGAACGGGTCGCTCACTTCCGAGCGGCCGGCTTCGCGCCCGGCGTAGGAGGCGAGCAGGTGCACCTTGTGCTCGCCGCCCAGCTCCGCGACCCGCGCCAGGTGGTGGCCCGACATCGCGAGGACCAGGTCGGCCTCGCGCACGAGATCGCGGCTGAGGAGCCGCGCCCGGTGCTCGCTGATGTCGAGCCCGTGCTCCAGACCGACGAGATAGGCGCCTTCGGACGCGGGCGCGCCCTCCCATGCCCCGGTGCCCGCCGACGCGACCGTCACCTGGTCCATGCCGCGAGCGGCCAGCGCCTCGCGCAGCAGGCCTTCGGCCATCGGACTGCGGCAGGTATTCCCGGTGCAGACGAAGAGGATGTGCATGTCAGAAGATAAGCGCGAGTGGCCGCGTCACGGTGCCAGACTTCCGGCGGCGCGGCGCAGCTCGGTGCGAGGGATGGCGCCCTCCCGCACCAGACGCGGCACCGGACCGGTGCAGTCCACCAGCGTCGACGGCGGGACGTTGCCGAGCACGCCGCCGTCGAGCACCAGCAGCTCGCCGCGCTCGATCTCGGGGCCGAAGACGTCGCGAATGCGGTCGGGACCCGGTGCGGGCGGCTGCCCCGGGCGGTTGGCGGACGTCGAGGTGAGCGGGCGGCCGGTGGTGGCGACCAGCCGGGCGATGCCCGCGTGAGACGTGTGCCGCACCGCGATGCCGCCCTCCTTGCCGCGGAGCTGGTCGGGCAATCGCCCCTCGCCGCCCGGCAGCACGAGCGTGAGCGGCCCGGGCCAGAACGCCGCCGACAGCGCCCGAGCCGAGGCCGACATCACCAGACCCCAGCTGCTCGCCATGGCCGCGCCGGAAATGAGCAGCAGGAACGGCTTGTCGGCGGAGCGCCCCTTGAGTCGCGCCAGCGCCTCGAGTGCCGGAATCGATGGATCCGATCCGAGACCGTAGACCGTCTCGGTGGGATAGGCCAGGAGTCCGCCACCGGCGAGGTGCCGGTCCACGATCGGGATCGCGGCGTCCACCTCCCGGTCGGTACGGAAGGGGAGCGTCATCGCACCGTCCCGGCGAGGGCCTCCGCCAGCGCGAGATCGTCCCGGGTGGTGACCTTCATGTTGCGGGGTGAGTCGGGAACCAGCCGCACGACCCCGCCACACGCCTCGACGAGGGACGCGTCGTCGGTCGCCGCGCTCGCGGCGCCGCCCGCCCGCGCATAGGCCTCTTCCAGCAGGCGCCGCGGGAACCCCTGCGGGGTCTGCGCCCGCCAGAGTCCGTCGCGCGGCACGGTGCGGCCGACGATCGTGGGATCGGCCCCGCTGGTCTCCTTGATGGTGTCGCTCACCGGCACCGCCGCGAGCGCGCCCTCCCCCGCCCGCGCGTGCGCGATCACCGCATCGATGACGCCGCGGTCCACGAACGGACGGGCGCCGTCGTGCACCAGCACCAGCGCGCAATCGGGCCCGAGCGCGCGCAGGCCGGCCGCGACGGAGTCGGACCGTTCGCGCCCGCCGGCTGTGACGGTCAGCGTATCGCTCAACAGCGGACCGAGGAAATCGGGCGGGGACTCGGCATCGGCGGGAGCGAGCACGACGACCACCTGGGCCACGTCGGGGTGGCTCACGAAGGGCCGGATGGCTCGCAGCAGCAGCGGCACGCCGGCGATGGCGAGGTACTGCTTGGGCGTCTCGCCTCCCATCCGGGTGCCCCGGCCGGCGGCCACCACCACGACCCCGACGTCACGCGGCAAGCGCGCGCACCAGCTGATCGACGTGGTCGAGTCCGACCAGCGATACCCCGGCCACCTGCGCGGTGCTGCGCGAGGAGCCGAACACGCGGCGGAACCCGAGCCGCGCCGCCTCCGCGATCCGCCGCTCGATGGCGCCGCTCGGCCGGATCTCGCCGCCCAGGCCGATCTCGCCGAGGAAGATCACGTCGGCCGGCGCGGGCCGATTGTACAGGCTGCTGAGCAGCGCCGCGGCCACCGCGAGGTCGGCACCGGGTTCGGTGAGCCGCACGCCGGCGGTGACCTGCACGAAGACATCGAGGTCGGCGAACGAGGTCTCGGCCCGGCGCTCGAGGACGGCGAGAAGGACGGCGAGCCGCTTGGGATCGAGCCCGGTGGCGACCCGCTGCGGGGTGCCGAATCCCGCCTTGGCGGCGAGCGCCTGGATTTCCACCAGCACGGGGCGGGTGCCTTCCATCAGCGCGGTGACCGCGCTCCCGCTGATCCCCGCGGCGCGCGCGGCCAGGAACACGGCCGACGGGTTGGGCACGGCGACCAGGCCGCTGCTCGGTCATGGAGAAGACGCCCAGCTCGTCCACCGAGCCGAAGCGGTTCTTGGTGGTGCGAAGCAGCCGGTAGTCGAGCGTGACCTCGCCCTCGAAGTAGAGCACGGTGTCCACGATGTGCTCCAGCGTCTTGGGTCCGGCGATGCCGCCGCCCTTGGTCACATGCCCGACGACGATGACCGCGGTGCCGCTCTCCTTGGCGAACCGCATGAGCTGGCCGGAGCATTCGCGGACCTGGCCGACGTTTCCCGGCGCGCTCTCCAGCGTGTCGGTGTACACCGTCTGAATCGAGTCGATGACGACGATATCGGCCGAGATGGCGCCGGCCGCCCCGACGATCGCTTCCAGCCGGGTTTCGCCCAGCACGTGCACCGCGCCCGCGTCTTCGGTCATCCGGTCGGCCCGCAGCCGGATCTGGTCGGGCGACTCCTCGCCGCTGGCGTAGAGCACCGTGCGTCCCGCCGTCTCGAGTCGCGCCGCGGCCTGCAGCAGGAGGGTGGACTTGCCGATGCCCGGCTCGCCGCCGATGAGGATCATCGAGCCCGGGACGATGCCGCCGCCGAGGACGAAGTCGAACTCGTCGATGCCGGTGCGCCAGCGCGGCAGGGGATCGGTGGCCACATCGCGGAGACGGGCCGGCGGAGCGACCTGCCGGCCGGTGCCGACCGTCCGCCGGCCCGCCTGACCGCCCGACCGCCCGACGACCACCGGCTCCTCCGCCACCGCGTTCCACGCCTCGCATCCCTCGCAGCGGCCCACCCACTTGGCGTGCTCGTGGCCGCACTCGGTGCACCGGTAGACCGACCGCGTCCGGGCCATGCCTATTCGGCCTCTTCGCGGCTGGAGAAGCTGTCGAACCGGGTGTACTCGCGGGTGAACTTCAATTGCACGTCGCCGGTGGGCCCGTTCCGGTTCTTGGCGAGCATCATCTCGGCGAGTCCGCGCTTGGACTCGTCTTCCCGGTCGTAGTACTCCGGGCGGTGGATGAAGATGACGAGGTCGGCGTCCTGCTCGATGGCGCCGGAATCGCGCAGGTCGGAGAGGATCGGCTTGCGCTCGCCGCCGCGCTGCTCCGATGCGCGGGAGAGCTGCGACAGCGCGATGACCGGGATCTCCAGCTCGCGCGCGAGCGCCTTGAGCGAGCGGGAGATGTCCGAGATCTCCTGCACCCGGTTCTCCGAGTACTCGGGGCTCCGCATGAGCTGGAGGTAGTCCACGATGATCAGCTTGAGATCGCTGTCGATCTTGAGCCGCCGCGCCTTGGAGCGCATCTCGAGCAGGGTGATGGACGGCGTGTCGTCGATCCAGATCTGATAGGTCTGGAGCAGGCCGGCGGCGCGCGCGAGCTGGGTGAAGTCGGAGTCGCGCAGCGAGCCCTGACGGACTCGATGGCTGTCCACCCGGGCGGTGGCGGTGAGCATGCGCTGCACCAGCGACTCCTTCGACATTTCCAGCGAGAAGATCGCGACGCCCTGCCCTTCGGCCGCCGCGTTGGCGGCGATGTTGAGACAGAAGGCCGTCTTGCCCATGGACGGACGGGCCGCCACCACCACCAGCTCCGAGGCCTGGAAGCCGCTGGTGAGTCCGTCCAAGTCTACGAATCCGCTGGGAACTCCGGTAATCGCCTTGCCGCTGCGCTGGAGCGTTTCGATGCGCTCCATCGTCGGCCAGAGCATCTCCTTGATCCGGGTGAAGCCTTCGTCCCCGCGCTGCTGGGAGATCTTGAAGATCCGGGACTCCGCCACGTCGAGCAGCTCGGTGGCGGTGGAATGCCCGTCGTACGCTTCGGTGATGATGCCGGTGGAGGTCTCGATCAGGCGGCGGAGGATCGCCTTGTCGCGGACGATGCGGGCGTGGAACTCGAGGTTGGCCGCGGTGGGCACCGCGTCCACCAGCTCGGCGAGATATTCCAGCCCGCCGGCCGATTCGAGCTCGCCCCGGCGGAGCAGCTCGTCGCGCAGGGTGATGTGGTCGATGACGACCCGGCGCTCGACCAGCCCCACCATCGCCCGGAACAGCCGGCGGTGGCCCTCCCGGTAGAACATCGAGTCGTCCACCAGCTCCGCGGCGCGCAGCGCGGCGTCCTGGTCCAGCAGCATCGCGCCGAGCACCGCCTGCTCCGCCTCGGCGCTCCACGGCGCCGAGCGGCCGACGTAGGGGTCAGCGGTCGAGAAGTTGTCGGGCGATACGGACGTCATCCCAGGTCGGCTTCTTCCAGTTCGGGTTGCGCAGCAGTGCGGCGGGATGGTACGTCACGATCAGCGGAGTGCCGTTGTACGTGTGCACCTTGTCCCGCAGCTCCCCCAGTCCCTTCTTCACGCCGAGCAGCGCTTCGCCCGCCGTTCCGCCCATGGCAAGGATCACCTTCGGGCGGATGATCTCCAGCTGTCGGTGCAGATAGGGAATGCAGGCCGCGATCTCATCGGGCAGGGGCTTTCGGTTCTGGGGGGGCCGGCACTTGACGATGTTGGTGATGTACACTGAATCCCGGCGAATCTCAATAGCCTCCAGAATCCCTTCGAGCAGCTTGCCGGCTTGACCAACGAACGGACGTCCGGTCGCGTCTTCCGTCGCGCCGGGACCTTCGCCGACGAGCACGAGTCGCGCGTTCGGATCGCCCTCGCCGGGCACCGCGTTGGTGCGTCCGGAGCAGAGGCCACAGCACTGCGTGCCGCGGATGCGCTCGGCGACGGCGTCGAGCGTGGACAACCTCGCCAGGTCGCTGCCCAACAGCACCGGGTCGGGCGATGTGATCGCGAGGCCCGGTCCCGGAATCGGTGGCGCGCCGCGCAGCCACTTGGGGATCGACGCCGCATCGGCGGAGGCTTCCGGCGCCGGCGACTCGTCGATCGCGGCCGCGGGTGTGCCGAGGCTCGCCGGGGCTTCGCCCGCCGGGAGGATCACTTCGCTCCCGCCGAGCTCCACTTGCTGGGCCAGGTACCGCCGGCGCAGCTCATCCAAGGGAGCGCTCCACGGCATCGAGAATCGCTTCCGCGACGTCGCGCTTCGACTGGAGCGGCAGGATCTGCGGAGTGCCGTCGCGGCCGATGACCGCGACCCGGTTGGTGTCGTGCTCGAATCCGGCTCCCGGCTCCAGCGCGTCGTTCACCACGATGAAGTCGAGGTCCTTGCGCTCCAGCTTGGCGCGGCCCTTCGCGAGCGCGTCGCCCGTCTCCAGCGCGAATCCGACGATGATGCTCCCCGGCTTTCGGAGCTCGCGCGTCCCGCTCAGAATGTCCTCCGTGGGCTCCATCGGCACGGCGAGCGCCCCATCCACCCGCGAGCGCTTGCTGTTGCTCGGATCGCTGGGACGGAAGTCCGCGGGCGCGGCCGCCATCACCAGCACGTCGGCCGACGGCAGCTCGGCCCGCACCGCCGCCTCCAGATCGCTGGTGCTCTCGACCCGCCGCAGCGTGACGCCGGGCGGAGGTGGCAGCACGACCGGTCCGGAGACGAGCACGACCTCCGCGCCGCGCTCCCACGCGACCTCCGCCACGCGATACCCCATCTTGCCGCTGGAGCGGTTGGTCACCACCCGCACCGGATCGATCGATTCGCGAGTCGGTCCCGCGGTGACGACCACACGGCGGCCGGCAAACTTTCCCCGCCCTCGGAGCAGGCGCGCCGCGTGCGCGAAGATCGTATCCGGCTCGCTCATGCGGCCGGGCCGCTCCGACGGACCCTCCGCGAGCGCGCCCGACCTCGGGGCCCACCATCGCCACGCCGCGCGCGCGCAGGCGCTCGAGGTTGGCCTGCGTCTCCGGTCGGCCGAACATCTCGTCGTTCATCGCGGGCGCGAGGAGCACGGGCGCGGTGCGGGCCAGGAGCAGCGAGGTGAGCACGTCGTCGGCGAGGCCCTGCGCCATCCGGGCGATGAGGTGCGCGGTGGCGGGGGCCACGATGATCAGCTCCGCGTCCTGCGGCAGGCGGACATGCGCGAGCGCCCGGCCCGCTTCCCACAGGGAAGTCAGGACCGGGCGCCCGGTGAGTGCTTCGAAGGTGACGGGCCCGACGAACTCGGCGGCGCTCCGGGTCAGCACGACGTCCACCCGGGCCCCCGCCTCGGTCAGGCGCCGGGCAAGAAAGCAGCTCTTATAGCAGGCAATCCCACCCGACACGCCGAGAACGACGCGTCGGCCGGCCCACACCTCAGGCCTCGGAGCGGCGGCGGCGGACCAGCTTGTAGTTGAGCTCGCCGTCGGTAAGCGACTGCAGTGCCTTGGTGGTGAGCTTCTCCCCCTGGTGCGCCAGCTGGTCCTTGGGGAACTCGTTCAGGTAGCGGGCGAACTTCGCCGCGACCAGCACGCCGAGATACTTGTTCCCTGCCTGCTTGGCGACTTCAACGGGTGTGGTGATGCGCATGAAGACAGCTCCTTGGCCTGCGTGGTGACTAGATCTTCGCGACCGCGGTGACGACGTCCTTCCGCAGCCGATCGATGAACTTCGGGAGGTCGTCCTGCCGGCTGACCCGGCGAGCCTCCGCGTCGAGTATGGCGGCCACCTGCGCGACCGCGACGACCAGGTCCTGGTTGACCAGCGCGTAGTCGTACTCCGTGACCGCGGCGAGCTCGTCCGCCGCCCGGGTGATCCGCTCGCGCACGACTTCGGGCGGCTCGGTGTTGCGTCCCTTGAGCCGGCCGATCAACACCTCGGCCGAGGGGGGCAGCACGAACAGGTGCAGCGAGTTCGGAAAGCTGGCGCGGATCTGGCGCGACCCTTCGATCTCGATGTCCAGCACCGCATGCCTGCCCCGTGCGAAGATCCGCTCGATCTCGCTCCGCAGCGTTCCATAGAGATGGCCGCCATAGCTGGCCGATTCCAGGAACTCGCCCGCGTCCCGCCGCCGGATGAACTCGTCGCGGGTGATGAAGTGGTAATCCACCCCATCCCGCTCGCCCTCGCGCATCGGCCGGGTGGTGGCGGAGACGGAATAGCCCAGGTCGTCCCTGCCCTGCAACAGATTTCGCGCGATGCTGCTCTTCCCTCCGCCGGACGGCGCGGACAATACCAGAAGGAAGGGCTTCACTCGAGGTTCTCGAGCTGTTCCCGGAACTTCTCGAGCTCCCCCTTCATGGCGATGACCTCGTGCGCGATCGCCGCGTCGTTGGCCTTGGCGCCCATCGTGTTCACCTCGCGGCCGAGCTCCTGCGCCAGGAAGCCGAGCTGCTTGCCCGCGGGCCGGTCGGCGGCGAGCGCGTCGCGCGAGGCGGCGAGATGGGCGCGGAAGCGCACCAGCTCCTCGGTGATGTCGAGGCGGTCGGCCTGGAACGCCAGCTCCTGGGCCAGTCGCGCGTCATCCGCCGGACGGCCATCCAGAATCTCGGCGACCGCGTTGCGAAGGCGCTCGCGCTCCCGCACCAGGCGCTCGGGCGCTCGAGCGGCGATCCGCAGGGCGGAAGCCTCCAGCAGATCGAGCCGGTGCCGCAGCTCCGTCGCCAGCGCGTCGCCTTCGCGGGCGCGCATCGTCCGGCACTCGGCCGCGGCCTTCGCCACGACGGGCTCGAAATCACTCCACGGCACCTCGGGCTGATCGTTCCCCGCGAGGGAGATGACGTCGGCCTGACGAGCCACCAGCTCGAGCGTGACCTCACCGCCGAGACCCAGCGCGCCCTGAAGATCGCGGAGCCGCTCGGTGACGAGCCGCGCGCGCTCCAGGTCCACCGTGAAGCCGGTGGCGCGGGTGGGATACTCGGTCCAGCGGCCGTGCACGGCGACGTGGCCGCGATCGAACTCGCGGCGCAGGCGCTCCCGCAGCTCGCCTTCCAGCGCGGCGAGCTCACCCGGCAGCTTGGCGGCCAGGTTGAAATGCCGGTGGTTGACGGTCCGGATCTCGAGCCGGATCCACCCGCCCGCCACCGCGCCCTCCGCGGCACCGAAGCCGGTCATGCTGTACGGCAGAGGACCTCCCTGGGCCCGGGAAAGCCGAGCAATTTAGCCCGAAAAGCGCCGTGTTGGTAGGGAAGCCTTTGTCACCCTGAGCGAAGCGAAGGAGACCATGTCCGCCGGATCGCCGACCTGGTCCCCTTCGCGTCGCTCAGTGTGACAACCCTGTATTATACCATTCGCTTACAGCGGAGGCCTCACCTAGTTCAAGAACTCCCACCGCACCCCGAACACCGACCCGTACGACGGAATCGTGAACCCCGGCACATAGGTGAGATCCGAGGCGCTCAGGTTGCCGCGGTCCCAATAGAGCGTGAAGCTCTGCAGCTGGATCTGCAGCAGGCTGCGGAAGAAAGTCGCGCCACCGAGACGGATCGGCGCGCCGGTGCCGTCCCGCCCGATCACCCCGGACCCCCACGACTCCACGGCGAGACGCAGCTTGAGGTCGAAGATCCCGCTGGGAAACTGGCGCAGGAACTTCGAGCGCAGCGTGAACGCCGCGACCGAATGGGTCGGCGGGATGCCCTCGGGCGTGATGTCGCGCGGATCGCTGTACCAGCCATCGAGCGTCAGCCAGCGGAGCGGCGCGAGGCGGACCTGGGCCGTGACCCACTCGGTCTCCGGCACCGCGCCGATGCTCGCGATGCGGCGAAACTCGGCGTAGCCGAACGGATTGAACGCGGACGTGCGGCTGAACGAGAGCCGGAGGCCCAGCCGCTCGCGCTCCCACCCGACGGCGGCCTCGTAGTCCCTGACTTCCTGCGCGGTGTCGGCGGTGATGGACGGCGCGGCGACCACGTCGCCGAATCGGGCGGATCCGGTCAGCGACAAGCCGCGAACGGGCTGAAGGCCGCCCGCCAGAAAGACGTAGTTGGAGTTCCTGCCGCCGTAGTGACGCTGGTGCACCGCTTCGACCGTCGCGGCGACGGCCGGAACCGGATTCCATCCGGCGGTTCCCCGCACGTCCAGCGCGGTCCACCGCGTGCGGTGATAGGCCGATGCGCCGACGGAGAACACCGGCGTGCGATAGCCGAGCCCGCCGCCGACCTGATTGATCTGCTGGTCGATGCCGGCGCCGTCCCACCCCGTCCGTCCATACAGGGCCTCGATGCGTGGGCCCATGCCGTCGTCCCGCGCGCGCCACGAGGCGCGGAGCTGCGCGTCGGTGCGGCTCGCATCGAAGCCGGCGCCGATGGTGTCGTTCGGCACCGGGAGCGCGTTCACGAAGGGATCCCGCTCCGGTGACGACCGGACGAGCTGGTACTGGAATCCGATCGCGGGCATTGGGGACGTAGTGGCCCTGAAGCCAGAACTGGGTGTTCGAATATCCGCTGGTGGATCCGCTCGCCGTCGGCGAGTTGAGGTAGTCCGCCGCGGCCGCGAACCCGATCGCCGTTGGCGAACCGCCGCTCCAGCGATCCCTCGTACCTCGCGTAGTCGTCGTCACCCCGCGCGATGCCGATGCGCGAGCGCGGCGCCACGCGATCATGCCGCCGCGTGAACAGGTGAACCCGCAGCAGGCCGGGCCACCGCTCTACTTCGATGCGATCGAGGAAGCTGATGGAGAAGAGCGCCGGATCCACCGCCACGCTGTCGATGCCGGCGGCGACATAGGGCAAACCGTCGAGATAGTACTCGGCCGACGTCGCGCCCCGAGCCTGGAAGTTCACCGGCTCGGGACGGCCGATGAATCCGCCGCGCCAGAGATACACGCCGGGGATCTGCGTGAGCAGATCGCCGACGGTGACGGCGTGGCCCCACTCGATGGAGTCGCGGGTGAAGACGGTGCGGGTGAATGCGGGGCGCGGCCCTGGTGGGGTGAGCACGGGGAGCACCGGCGTCCGCACGGCGACCTGCTGCTGCGCCTCGAGGAACCGCGCGGTGTAGTCCACCGTGTCCTCGGGCAGGGAGTCGGCGAGGAGGGTGTCGTCCATGATCTGCGCCATCCCGGCTGACGCAAAAAGCGTAAAGAGTGAAACGTGAAGCGTGAAGAGGACCAGCCACTGGCGCCATCGTGTCAAGGCAGCCGGTGCTGCGTCCGCTTTACGCTTCACGCTTCACCCTTCACGCTGTGCCCTTCAGACCGCTGCGACCCAGCACAAATTCACTGAACAACCGCACCCCGATCCCGGTCGGTCCCTTGACCCGGCTCGCGTCTTCCCGCTCGGTGTACGCCGTGCCCGCGATGTCGAGATGGGCCCAGGGAAACCCGTCCACGAACTCGCGCAGGAACCACCCCGCGGAGATACTGCCGGCCGGCCGGCCGCCGGCGTTCTTCACATCGGCGATGTCGGACTTCATCAGCTCACGGTACTCATCCCAGAGCGGCAACGGCCACACCCGCTCGCCGGAGCGCTCGCCGGCTGCGCGGATCTCCTCGATCAACCCGTCGTCGGTGCCCATGACACCGGAAGCCGTATTGCCGAGGGCGACCACGATGGCGCCGGTGAGCGTGGCGATGTCGATGACGCACGCGGGCCGGTAGCGCCGGGCCCACGAGAGCGCGTCGCACAGGATGAGCCGTCCCTCGGCGTCGGTGTTGATGATCTCGATCGTCTTGCCGAAGTGGCTGGTGACGACGTCGCCGGGCTTGACCGCGGTGCCGGAGGGCATGTTCTCGGTGCTGGGGATGAGGCCGATGACGTGCGCGGCCGGCTTGAGCCGGCCCAGCGTCTCGAAGGTGCCGAGCACCGCCGCGGCGCCGGACATGTCGTACTTCATGTCCTCCATGTTCTGCGCCGGCTTGATCGAGATGCCGCCGGTGTCGAACGTGACGCCCTTCCCCACCAGCACGATCGGGGCGGCTTCGCTGCCCTTGTACTCGAGCACGATGAAGCGTGGCTCCTCGACACTGCCCTGCGCGACGGCCAGGAGCGCGCCCATCTTCTCGCTGGTGACGGCCGCCTTGTCGAGCACGGTCACGGAGAAGCCGTGCCGGGCGGCCAGCTCCTCGGCGGCTTTGCCGACATAGGTCGGCGTGCAGATGTTGCCGGGGAGCACCTGGATGCCGCGGGCCAGCGACTGCCCCGCGCCGAGCGCGGCGCCGATCCGGTGCCCCGCGTCGAACGCGTCCTGGTCCTCGGCCGCGAGCACGTCCACCCGTTCCAGCTGCGGCTTCCGGTCGTCGGCCGGACGCTTCATCTCGAGGAATTGCCAGGCGCCCTGAGCCAGCCCTTCGGCGATCGCCTGCGCGGCTTCGCCGGCGGAGACGGAGCCGCGCGACTCGGGCGGCAGGTAGAAGGACGCAGCGGCGACGCCGAGCCCGCGCATCCGCTTTGCGGCGACCGATGCCGCGCGCCGGATCGCTGCTCGGTTCACCTCGTCCGGCTTTCCCATGCCGACCAGCATGATCCGACCGGCCGGGCCGGTGGGATACACGATCGCCGTCTCGTCCCGCTTGCCGGCGAAGTCGCCCGCGGCGGCCAGACGCTGCAAGGCGCCGCCGGCCGCGCGGTCGAGCTCGCCCAGCGACGGTGGCAGCAGCCCCCGCGCGACGGCGATCGCCAGCATCGGCGTCTGATGGCCGGCGGGTGCGGCGCGGACGACGGTGGTCTCCAGCGGCATAGCACTCGGCAGTCTGAGGGGAAAAACGAGGGAAACGGAAGGGGAAGCTAGTCGGACGGACGGGGACGCGGCAACGGCGGGAAGCCGGTGGAACAAGCCGGAATGCGGGCCACGTCATCAGAGCGCAGGCCATGTCATCGGACTGAAATGTCATCCCGAGCGCCAGCGAAGGAGCCTGAAGCGTCGCTCCGCCTCCTTCGCTCCGCTCAGGATGACACTTGTTCTACTTCGCCCTCGCCGGTGCCGGCGCCGGATGCCCCGCCCCCGCCGGATGCGCCTCGCCCCGCCGGAACTTCGCCAGCGCCCACTCCCGGAAATCGTCGAGGATCTCGTACACGGTCGGGATCACCAGCAGCGTCAGCAGCGTCGAGGTGAGCGTGCCGCCGATGACCGCGCGGCCCAGCGGCGCACGGAAATCGGCGCCCTCGCCGTGCCCGATCGCCACCGGGATCATGCCGGCGATGAGCGCGAGCGTCGTCATGATGATCGGCCGCAGCCGGATGCGTCCCGCGTCGATCAGCGCCTCGCGGAGAGGCATCCCCTTCTCGCGCGCCCATTTCGCGAAGTCGATCAGCAGGATCGCGTTCTTGGCGACGATGCCCATGAGCAGGATCACCCCGATCAGGCTCATGATGTTGAGGGTGTCGTTCGTGATCCACAGGGCCAGCACCACCCCGATCAGCGACAGCGGCAGGGACACCAGGATCGCCAGCGGATCGAGGAACGAGCCGAACTGCACCACGAGGATGAGGTACATCAGCAGCACCGCGATGCCGAGCGCGGTGAAGATGCGGGTGAAGACCTCGGCCTGGTCCTGCGACTCGCCGCCGTAGGTGATCTCGTATCCGGGGGGCAGGTTGAACCTGGCGAGCGATGCCTGAATGTCGTTGGTGACCTGAGTGAGCGGCCGGCCGGCGACGTTGGCCTGAATGATCACGACCTTGTCCCGGTCCAGGTGGTCGATCTGTGCCGGACCCATCCCCTGGCGGATGGTCGCGACCTGTCCCAGCGGCAGCGTGGACGGCGTGCCGCCGGATGTCGGCACCACCAGGGGAAGCTGCGCCAGGTCGGTCGTGCGCTGGCGCGACTCCGGCGCGAGGCGCACGGTGACGTCGCGGGTCTCGCCCGACGGATCCACCCAGTCGCCGGCATCGATCCCGGCGAACGCCGGCCGCAGCGACTGCGCCACCTGGCCGACCGTAATGCCGAGCGAGCCGGCCAGACCGCGGTTGAGCTGCACTTCCAGCTCGGGCTTCTGCCCGCGGGTCGAGAGGCCCACGTCCACGGCGCCGGGCACCTTCGCCACCTCGGCCGCCGCGCGCTGTGCCAGGTCGGTCAGGATCCGGGCGTCCTCACCCTTCATCTGGACCTGGATGGACTTCATCGCGCCGCCGAATCCGCTGGTGAACACCGACACCTGGGCGCCGCCGATCTGCTTCATCTCGTCGCGCAGGATCTGTCCCAGTGTCTCCTGGTGCAGCTCCCGCTCGGACTTCGGAATCAGCTTCACGTAGACCAACGCCTGGTCCACCGAGGGCGTCTTGAGGGGCACCGGGGTTCCGACGGTGGTATAGGTGTACGCCACCTCCCGATGCGTGCGCGCCCGCCGCGCCGCTTCCTCCGCCTTGATTCTGGTGTACTCCAGATTGGAGCCCGGCGGCGCCTCCACGATCATGCTGATCTCGCTGCGGTCGCTGACGGGAACGAATCCGGCGCCCACCTGTCCGATGACCGGCACCAGCGGCAGCAGGAGGCTCATCGCCGCGAGCACGCCGAGCGAGCCGACGACCTTGATCCCGATGCTGCCCAACGTCCCGAAGCGGTCGGCCAGCGGGCGGTCCAGCAGCCAGAACAGTCCCCACAATCCCGCCAGCACGACCAGCGCCGCGAGAATGCCGCGCGCGGGGATCGTCAGCGCCGCCACGAAGCTGCCGATGGCGAGGCCGACCATCATGAGCCGGTGGTCGAGCGCCCAGGCGATGAGATCCTTGTACCGGTCGGCCATGCGGTCGAACCACTTGTTGAAGCGGTCCAGGGTCCGGGCGATCGGATTGCGCCGCTCGTGCGCCTCCGTCTGCGGATCCGGCCAGTAGGCCGACAGCATCGGGTCGAGCGAGAAGGAGACGAAGAGCGACACCAGCACCGAGCAGGCGATGGTGAGCGCGAAGGGCTTGAACCACTGGCCCGAGATGCCGTACATGAACGCGACGGGCACGAAGACGGCCACGATGGAGAAGGTCGTGGCGGTCACCGCCAATCCGATCTCGTCGGTGCCGTCCTTCGAGGCCTGGTAGTGATCCTTCCCCATCTCGATGTGGCGGACGATGTTCTCCCGCACGACGATCGCGTCGTCGATCAGGATGCCGATCGCCAGCGAGAGTCCCATCAGCGACATCGTGTTCAAGGTGAAGCCGAAGGCCCACACCGCGATGAAGGAGGCGAGCACGCTGACCGGGAGGGCCAGGCCGGTGATGACCGTCGAGCGCCACGAATTGAGGAAGAGGAACACGACCAGCACGGTCAGCAGCGCGCCTTCGATCAGCGCCTCCTGCACGTTGCGGACGGCGTTGTGCACCCGGGTGCCGGCGTCCTGCACGATCTCGAGCTTCGCGCCGGGCGGCATCCGCTTCTGCAGCTGGGCCACGTGACGGTGGATGATGTCCGTCACCTGCGTCGTGCTGTAGCCTTTGGCCTTCAGGACCTCGATGCCGACGGCATCGCGGCCGTTGAACAGCGCCTGGTCCCGCTGCTCCTCCGTGCCGTCGAGCACGGTTGCCACCTGGCCCAGTCGGATCACCTGCCCCGACCGCTCCGCCACGACCAGCTTCTCGAAGTCGTCAGGCGTGTCGAGCCGGCCCTTGAGCCGGATCGCGCGCTCCTCCAGCGCGCTGTTGAGCCGCCCCACCGGAGCCGCGAGGTTCTGCGCCTCGAGCGCCTGCACCACTTCGGCGACGCTGACGCCGACGGCCTGCATGTCCGTCGGACGGATCTGGACCGTCAGCTCCCGCTCGAGTCCGCCGACCACCGTTACCTGGGCCACGCCCGGGACGGTGCGGAGGTCCCGCACGATCATCGGATCGGCGATCCGGGTGAGGGCGGCGGCGGGGATCTGCGAGGAGGTGAGCGCCAGCGACAGCACCGACTGCTGCGAGGGATCGAACCGGGTGAGGACCGGCTCCTCCATCTCGGTGGGCAGGTCCTCACGCTGGGTCGAGATCGCGTCGCGGATGTCCTGCGACGCCTCCTGGATGTCCTTCTCGAAGTCGAAGAAGACGGTGAACTGGGCCAGGCCGTCGGTGGAGCTCGCCTGGGTCTTGGACCAGTCCACGCCGCTGATCGAGGAGAAGGCCTCCTCGATCGGGTCCACGATCTCGCGCTCGACCGTCTCGGGCGAGGCGCCGGGATAGAGGATCGTCACCCCGACGATGGGCTGCTGGATGTCGGGAAATTCGTCGGTGTTCAGGTTGATCCACGCGGCGATGCCGAACGCCACCAGCGCCACCATCGCCGTGATGGTGACGATCGGGCGCTCGATCGCGAAGTCGGAGATGAACATTACTGGCCCGCCTCCTCCTGGAGGACGCGCACCCGCGTCCCCGGCGTCACGCCTTGCGCCGAGCCGAGCAGAACGGTGTCGCCGGCCGCCGCACCGGCGATGATCTCCACCAGCTCGGCCGCCTCGTCGCGGACGCCGAGCCTGACCTCGCTCTCGTTGACGCGACCACCCTTGAGCAGGTGGAGCTTCGGGGTGTTGCCCCGGCTGTCCAGCGAGGCGACCGGCACGGCCACGGCGCGCTTGGTGTCCGTCGCGACGCGGCCTTCCGCGAAGAGTCCCGCCACCAGCGTCTGGTCGAGGTTGGGAATCGAGACGTAGATCCGCACCTGACGCGTGGCGGAATCCACCACCGGGTTGATCCGGTCGATCTTCCCGACGATCCGGCGGTCCATGCCGTTCACGGTGAACTCCACGTCGGTGCCGCGGTGCAGGCGCCCGATCTGTTCGGCGGGCACCGCGGCCTCCAGCCGCAGACGCGCCGGATCCACGACCGAGATGATCGGGGTGCCCACCTGCACCACGTCGCCGGCGTCTACCGGGCGGTCGCTGATCATGCCGTCGAACGGCGCCCGCACCCGGGTATCCTCCAGCCGCTCTTCCGCGCCGGTGAGCCGCGCCCGCGCGTCGGCCAGGGCGCCCTCCGCGTTGGTGACGTCCCACGTAGCATTTTCCAGGTCGCGATCGGGAATCGCCCCCGCCTCGGAGAGTCGTTGCGACCGCTCGGCGTTGCGGCGGGCCAGGCTCAGCGCCGTCTCCGCGCTCCGGACCGAAGACTTCGCCGACAGGTATTCGTCGCGGACGGCGCCGTCGTCGAGCTGGGCGAGCAGCTTGCCTCGCTTGACCCGGTCACCGGGCTCGGCGTAGGTCCGCTGCACCGCGCCGGCCACCTCGGCCCGAACCGTGGCGGCCTGCTCCGGCTCCAGCGTGCCGGAGATCGGCGGCCCGCTCCGCAGCTCGGCCACGGTGGCCACCGCGATGTTTTCCTTGCCGACGGTCACGACCGCTTCCGCGGTCTCCGTGGCGCTGGCGTCGTCTTCGCGCTTGCAGCCGGCGAGCAGGATGACGGCGGCCACGGCCGCCGGTAGGATGGGCCGGATCATGGAACGACTGCTCCCGTCTGTCTCGTGCTGGTGAGGACGCCAGGCGTCTGCGCCTGGGGAGCCTGGTACGGCGTCGGTTGCTGGGTGCTCGGCGCGGGCGCCGCCACCGCGGCCGCGCCGGCGGAAGTCGCCGCCGCGTTGCCGAGCGACGGATCGAGCGGCAGCGCCGGAAGCAGCGCCACCCGCATCCGAGCGACCTGAAGATCCCGAGCCGCCTGGGCGCGGGTCGCCTGCGCCTGCGCCAGCTGGATGCGCAGGTCGTTGAGCTCGGTCTGGGTCGAGATCCCCTCGCGATAGCGCACTTCGGCGATCATGTAGGCGCGGTCCGCCTGTTCCTCGGTGCCCGCGCTCGCCTCCCACGCCGCCACCGCCGCCCCGAGCTGGAGCTGCGCGTTGCGCGCGTCGAGCTGCGCCAGCTCGCGGGTCTGGCGCAACCGGAGCTGCGCCTGCTGCAGCCCCGCCTGCGCCACCGCCACGTCGCCTTTGACCCGCCCGCCGGTGAACAGCGGCACCTGCACGCCGACCGCGACGACCCAGTCGGAGAGGTAGTTGGTACCGAACGGCGAGCCATCGTCGGGATAGCCGAACTCGGCATAGTCCGAGGTGAGCGACACCTGAGGCCAGCGCTGGCCGCGCGCCGCGCGAAGCAGCCCGGCCTGCGACTCGACGGCTTCGTGCGCCTGACGCACCGGCGCGCGCGCGTCGGTCGTCGTATCGCCCGAGGACTGGACCAGCTCCGTGAGGCGGGCGGTCCGGACCAGGCCGGTGTCCACCAGCTCGCTGGTGAGCGTGAGCGGCTGCTCGAGCGGCAGGTTGAGCAGGTTCTTGAGCTGGTAGTACGCGAGGTCGCGCGCCGCCTGCCGCTGGATGACGACCGGACGCTGGTTGTCGCGAGTCACCCGCGCGCGCAGGAGGTCGAACTCGGATTGGTTGCCGACCTCTCGCGCGAGGGTCGTCTGGCTCAGCGTGGTGTCGGCCTGCATCAGGGTGGCCTGCGCGATCGCCACCAACCGGTCGCCCAGCGCCGCGTCGTAGTACGAGCGGGTCACGTCGAGCAGCAGCTGCGCCCGCGCCGCGGTGAGCCCGATGGCGGCGCTCCGCACGTTGGCGTTCGCCGCGCGGCTCTGGCCGGAGACCCGGCCGCCGCTGAAGAGGGTCTGGGAAAACGAAAGCCCGAAGCGGTAGCTGTTCTCCCGGCCGAACGGCAGGTCGTCGCCCAGCCCGGCGAACGGGTCGGCGTTGCTGGCGCACTCGACCGCCGCCTCCAGCGAATCGAGCCGCTCCTCGATCGGAAGTCCCGGGCGCGGCACGAAGGCGTCGCACTCTTCGGGGACGGGAGCCGGCGTGCCCTCCTCGCCCTGGAGCGCGGAGAACTGGCTGCGCAGGGTCCGCGTGTACGAGGCGGACCCGGTGAGCTGGGGGAAGTACGCGCTGCGCGCCCGCCGGCGCTCGCCTTCCGCCTGCGCGAGGCTGCTCTGCGCGATGCCGACCGTCTCGCTCTCCCGCTCCGCGATGTCCAGCGCCTCGGTCAGCGAGAGCGGCGTCGCGCTCTGCGGCTGCTGCGCGGCGGCGGTGGTGGCGGCGATGGCGAGGACGGCTGCAATCAGGAAGACCGATCTCATGCCTTGCTCCCCTCGGTGCCGGGTTCCATGCCGATGCCTCGGAGGAACAGCATCACGTGGTGCCGGAGCGCGTCGTCCGGCGCGGTGGCGAACATGGCCGGCACGACGTCGCGCCCGATCGCGTCCGCGAAGAGGACGCCCATCAGCATCGCCGCGGCCACGCGCTCGTCGAACGGCGCCGGGGCCAACCCAAGCTGCTTGAGGCGCCCGAGGTAGGCGGTGAGTGCACTCACCGCCTGAATCGGACAGCTGACCTCGGGCGCGACCAGCGTGGGATGCTCGACGAGCTCCGCCAGCGCGGTGCGGATCAACGGGGCCCGGCTGTGCATGTCGCGGAAGTGCGAGCGGCACCACTCGGTCAGCTCGCGGACGGGATCCTGCGGCGTATCGGGCAGAGGAATGGCGATCCTCGCCCTGGCAGCGGGCGAGCGCTTCACGCAGCAGGACATCCTTGCTGCCGAAGTGGCGGAAGAGCGTGATCTCGTTGACCCCCGCGGCCGAGGCGATGCGGCGGGTCGTCGCTCCGTGGTAGCCGCCTTCGGCGTAGACCTGGGCGGCGGCGGTGAGGAGCTGGTCCCGGACTTTCATGGGCGACGAGTATAGGGAAGGAGGAGGGAGGGGCGCAAGTAGGTGCTTGCAGACATACGTTTCGGTCAACGAACTCATCCCGAGCGAACAAACCTCATCCCGAGCGAAGCGAGGGACCTGTTACGCCTCGCTCGAACTCCGGCCGGCTAGGTCCCTCGCTCCGCTCGGGATGAAGTGCCTCTTCCGTATCCCATGCTTCCGGATCGCCCAGATCCCCGCCGCCGGCCCCAGCGCCAGCACCGGAAACGCGAACCGCCATCCCACCGCCTCCACCAGCACCGGCACCAGCTGAATCGTCACCATGGTGAGCAGAAAGCCGAGCGACGTCTGCAGCGTGAGCGCGGTCCCCACGGCGTGCGGCGGCGACAGCTCGGTCACCATCGCGCTGAACTGCGCCGAGTCGGCCACCACGAAGAAGCCCCAGAGAAGCACGACCGGCGCCAGCAGCCACCAGCTCGCGCCGTAGAACGCACCGATCGCCACGCAGCACAGTCCGCTCACCGCCATCGCACGGGTGACCACCCGCGAATAGCCCATCCGCCGCGCGGCCCACCCGCCCCACACCGCGCCGAGCCCACCGGCGGCGATGGTGGCAAAGGCGAGCAGGCTGACCCCTGACGCCTCCACCGTGCCGGCCGAGCCGGCGCGCGCCGCCGCGCTCGCGGCGAGGAAGACGGGGATCCAGGTCCACATCGCGTACAGCTCCCACATGTGGCCCAGGTATCCGCCGGTCGCGAGTCGCGTGTCCCGATGCCGCACCACGCTGGCGACGAGCTGCCACGAGAACGGGCGGCGGGGAAACTCGAACGGCCCGTCCCGGTATCCCATCGCGACGATGGCGGCGGAGAGCACCGCGCCGACCGACGCGGCGAGCACGACGGGCTGGATCCCGGTGACTTCGACGGATCGAACCAGGTAGGGCGCGGCCTTCCCGATCGTGAGCGATCCTACGATCACGCCGATCGCGAGCCCGCGGTCGGTCCGGAACCACGTGGCCGCCATCTTCATCGCTGGGGGATAGACGCCGGCGAGGCAGATACCGGTGAGAAACCGGCAGACGAGGGCGGTGCGGTAGTCGCCGGCAAAGGCGAGCGCCCCGTTGGCGGTCGCGCCGAGCAGGCCCGAGACGACGAAGTACCAGCGAGAAGGAAGGATGTCGGCGAGGTTGAGGAACGCCGCGGCCGCGGTGCCGACCACGAATCCGAGCTGCACGATCGTGGTGAGCCAGCCGGCCTCCGACGCGCTCAAGCCCCACATCTCGCGGTACTGGCCCGAGACGGCGCTCGCCGAGAACCAGAGCGACATCCCCAGCACCTCGGCCGCGGCGAGCAGGCCGAGCACGCGCCAACGGGCCGCGTCGCTCAGCCGCTCGCCTCCAGGGCGCGGGTCGCTTCCTCCCAGGCCGCGAAGGCCGCCTCCAGCGCGACCCGCGCCTCCTCCAGCTCCACCCCGAGCAGCCGGGCGCGCTCGGCGCCGTCCGGGGCGAGATAGAGCGCGGGATCCTCCAGCTGGTTGCGGAGCTCGGCCACCCGGCGCTCCCGCTCGCTCACCAGCCGCTTCGGCCTGACTGACGGCGCGCTCGGCGGTTCGCCGGACCGAGTGCGGCTTGCGCCGGTCGTCGTCCGGGCGCCGCGTGGCCTTTCGCTCGCGCACCCGCCGCGACGCCTCCTCCTCCGCGGCCGCGACCGCCGCCGCGTGCTCGCGCTCGGCGCTCGCCACTTCCCAGTCGGCGAAGCCGCCGTCGAAGTCGGTGATCCGCTCGCGGTGCAGGACCCACATGCGGGTGGTGAGCGTCCGGAGCAGCGCCCGGTCGTGGCTCACCAGCAGGACGGTGCCGCCGTAGGCCTCGATCGCGTCTTCCAGCGCCTCGATGGACTCGACGTCGAGATGGTTGGTGGGCTCGTCGAAGATGAGGAAGTTGGCGCCGGCGAGCATCATCATCGCGAGCGCGACGCGGGCGGTCTCGCCGCCCGACAGCGACGCCGCCCGGCGCTGCACCGAATCGCCGGAGAATCCGAACCGGCCGAGGTGTCCCTGGATCGGACCCCGGCCCCAGGCGGGACGGAGATCCGCGATGATCTCGTACAGGGTCTGGTCCTGCGGGACCTGGGCGAGATCCTGCCGGTAATGGGCGATGCGGACCGAATCGGGGACCCGGATCTCGCCTTCGTCGGGAGCTCGGTCGCCGACGATCGCGCGGATGAGGGTGGACTTGCCGGCCCCGTTCGGTCCGACCAGGCCGATGACATCGCCCCGATCGATCCGCGCGGTGAAATCGTGGAGCAGCGTGCGACCCTCCACCTCGAGGCGCACGTCGGAGGCGGCGAGCACCTGGTCGCCGCCACGCTCATCCGCGTCGAGGCGCAACGCCATCGCGCCGTCCTCGCCCGGCGGCGCACTCAGGCGGCTCACCCGCTCCAGCCGCCGCCGCCGGCCCTTGGCCTGGGAGCTGTTCTGTCCGGCGATGTTGCGCCGGATGTAGTCCTCCTCCGCCGCGAGCGACGCGGGACTGTTTGGCGAAGGCGCGCTGCTGGCTGAGCCGCCGCTCGGCGCGCTGGCGGATGAAGCCCTCGTAGTCCGTGGTATACGCGAAGGCGCCGCCCGACTCGAGGTGCAGCACGTGGTCCACCACCGATTGGAGGAACGCGCGATCGTGGCTCACGATGAGCACCGTCGCGTCGAGCTGGCGGAGATACGTCTCCAGCCAGCGCGTGGTCTCGAGATCGAGGTGGTTGGTGGGCTCGTCCAGGAGGAGCAGGTCGGCCGGCGCCACCAGCTGGCGCACCAGACCGAGCCGGCCCCGCTCGCCGCCGCTCAAGCCGTCCAGCGCGCGGGTGCGCGCGTCGTCGGGATCGAAGCCCAGTCCGTGAAGCACGGCATCGATCCGCGCCGCGACGCTGTAGCCGTCTTCGCGCTGAAAGCGCTCGAGGTCGCGGTCGTAGCGCGCCAGTGCCTGCGGCGTGACCTGGTCGCCTGCTTCGGCGAGCGCCATCCCCTGCTCCCCCAGCGACCGCTCCAGCTCCAGCAGCGAGCGGAACGGGTCCCGCGGCCGCTTCCCAGACGGTCGTGGCGCCGGCGAAATCCCGCTGCTGGTCCATGAGCGACGCGGTGAGACCGGTGGCCCGCGCGATCGATACCGGTGGTCGGCAGGAGCTCCCCGGTCGCCAGGCGGAAGAGCGTCGTCTTCCCCGCCCCGTTGCGGCCGATGATGCCCCAGCGGTCTCCCCGCGTCACCGTGAACGAGACGTTCTCCAGCAGCCGGGTGGCGCCGAACTCGACCGAGACGCCGGCGAAGGCAAGCTGGGTCATCGCCCCGTCCACTCCCGCCAGGTCGGCTCCGCGTCACCCACCGTGAGCTGGTGCTGCCGGCGGACCAGGGGCATGCGCAGCAGCATCGGCTCCTCGACCAGTTTGTCCAGCCAGCGGTCGTCGCTGAAGTCGCGCCGCGCCGAGACCGAGGTCGGCGAAGCGGCGGGAGTCGCGGTCCACCAGGGTCGCGACCCCGAACTTCTGGGCAAACCGCCGCAGCTCGCCCAGCGATGCGGCCCGCTCCTGGAGATCCACGAAGTGCGTCTTGATCCGCCGCTCCGCGAAGAAGCGGAGCGCCTTCCGCGTATCCGTGCTCTTTCGAATGCCGAAAATCTGGACTTCCATGGGGCGGGAATCTATACCCGGAGGGATGCTCCAACCTGCAGGCGGCCGGTGCCCTGATGCACCACATTCTGGCCGAAGTAGACCTTGCCGGCCACGCGGCGGTAGGTGGCGAGCGTTCGCAGCGGTTCGACGCCGCGCTCGGTGGTCTCCTGGTCGGTCGTGGTGACGACACACCGGTCGCAAGGCTTGACCGCGCGGAACCCGATGCCGTCGATCTCGAACTCGCGCAGCGAGTCCTCGACGAAGGGATCTCCGCCCGCGATCACGAGGTTGGGGCGGAATCGGTTCATCGGCAGCGGCTGCGACAGGCGAGCATTGAGGTCGGCGAGCGACTCTTCGGCGATCATCAGCAAGGGGAACGCGTCGGCGAAGCTGACCGGCGGACCGTCCGGCGCGTACGCCTGATCCGCAGGGCGATGCGTGAAGATCGGCATGTAGACCAGACGGCTGGGCACCCCGAGGTACTCGGTGAACCACCGGGCGGACTCGGGACCGACATCGATCGCCTCACAGAAGTCGTCCCAGACTCGCACCCGGACCGGACGTCCTTCCGACACCAGCGGCAGCGTCAGCGGCGCCGCGCCAGGCCCCAGGACCTCCAGATGCTCGGGATGGATCCTCGTCCGCACGCGGGCAAGGGTTGGACACTCACGTTGGGTAATCAGGTCACCCTGGCGGTCCACCACCATCCAGCGGCGGTCGTGAGTCAGCCCGAAACGATCCACATCCCAGGCCGGCACACTGATGCCGGCCGTGGACTTGATCGGGTAGATGGTGAGGCTGGTCAGATGTAGCCGAGTCACTCCCGGAATCTGGCGCCCCGCCCTTTGACTGGCCAGCTTCCCCGCCTCCAACGAAGAGTGTTGTACCAATCACACAACACCGAGCCATGCCCGCCGCAGAAGCTGGTTCCCGGGGGCACGGGCTCTGCAGACGGATCGCCGCTCTCTAGGCGGAGATTTTGGAGCGGGCGGTGAGCATGGCCGAGGCCAGCAGGTCGGATTCCGGGTGGCCCAGCCGGGTCAGGGTGGCCGCCAGGCGGCGGAACCGGTTGGGGTCGATTCGCACCTGGTCGGATACCGGAAACGGCGCGAGGCGACTTCGCTCCGAGGGAGGCTGGCCCAGAATTCTGACGGCCACGGCATCCACCAGCGCGGACGGGTTCTGGCAGAAGCTCTCATACCCAACGATCCAGAATCGGTCGGCCCCGACCAGGCGCTGCTGGGTCTGCGCCATGTACTGATGGAACAACACCTGACGGCACACATTCTCATCCGGGTCCGCGCATGGCCGCGGTGTGCCGGCGAGGCCGTAGGGGAGGTCATCGCCGCCATTGATCTCCAGCCGGGCCTGAAGCTGCGACTGGGCCAACAGCAGGGGTTCTCGATCCAGGCAGATGAAGTACGCGTTGGGGAACACGTCGGCCACGAGACCGGCGCAGGCGTTCAGCATGTTGTTCTTCGCGACGACGGGTTTGTCGTAGAGCTCTTGCATTGCCCCGAAGAACCGGCGCATCTCACGCTGCTCTTCGGCCGTCAGCGCCGAACGGACCTGAGTACGGTCCGTGCCGAGCCAGCGGTCCCACAGATGCAGTGCGTCGTTCGGCCCAGAGAAGCCGGCGGTCTTCCCGTAATAGCTGTGATAGGAGAAACCGCCGGGTGGAATGGCCGGTCGGAAGAGTTGGTTCGCGGTGAGTGGGGAACGCGGAAAGACCGCCGTGAGATTGTTCACGTAGGCCACCGGGAGGTGGTTGATGAGCACCTGGTGGACCAGCGTCGTACCGCTCCGGGGTGCACCACAGACGAAGATGAGGGGGCGGGTCGGACTCGCCGCATGGCGGGTCTTCCGATCCTCCGCCACCTGGAGCGCGATGTCGAACGGTGCCAGAGCGAAGCCGAGCAGCGCCGTTTTCATCGCGAAGAAGGCCGCACGGTCACCCGTACGCATCAGGCGTCGGGTGAGTCCGATCGGGTCCCGAATTTGAGATGGGATGAATCGATGGAGCCACTGTCTAAGCGTGTTCGGCATGCGGACCCGGTTCGATCAGAGGGTGCGCCCACGACATCGGCGGGTGGCCACCGGTTGCAAGACTCAAGCCCGGGGGTCACCGAGCCTGAGCTGCCGCCCAGGAGGCATTGGCGCCTCGTCGTCTTCCTGGCGCGCCTGGCGGTGGCCGCGGGTGTGTTGGCCGCCATCCTCAGCCGGATCGATCTTCGGACGTCCAACGTGAATCCCAGTCTCTCGTTAGTGGTGGCTGTCGCGGTGGCGACGGGGCTGCTGCTCCTGAGCCAGGGGGTGGCGGCGCTGCGCTGGCGCATAGTCCTGGGTGATGACCGGCTGCGATGGGGCTATCTCTTTCGGCTCTATGTGATAGGCTCGTTTTTCAGTCTCTTTCTTCCCACGTCGGTCGGAGGCGATGGAGTGCGGGCGGCGGCCGTGGCCAGGTCGTCTACCAGGGCCGGGCGAGCGATGGCCAGCGTGCTGATCGATCGCGGACTCGGTGTCTTGGCAGCACTGGTGTATGTGGCAGCGGGACTTAGCCTTGCTCCCGGCACCCTGGATCACTTGGTCGGGAGCCGGGTCTCCTGGCACTGGCCGGGGTGGGCGGTGGCCGGCTTGGTGGTCGTGAGCGCCGCTGTGGCCGCCACACTCGTCGCCCGGTCGGGGCGAATCCGGCAGGTGTGGTGTGACGGCCTCAGGACGCTCATCGACCTGACGCGGTCACCCCGCGGTCTGGCGGGCCTCTCGGGGTTGGCGCTGGTGTCCCAGGCGTTGATCATCATCCTCTGGTACACCCTCGCCCGTGGAATGAATCTCGCACTGCCTCCGGCGACATTCCTGTGGGCTGTGCCGCTGGTTGCGCTCGGCTCTCTCCTTCCTGTCAGCGTGTCGGGGTTGGGGGTAAGGGAGGCGGTCTGGCTGGCTCTCCTCGCGAGATCTCCGGTTCCCCAGGGCAGCGTCGTGGCCTTTAGCCTTCTCTACTTCGTTTGCACCGCCCTGGTGGGGGTGCTCGGAGGAATTCTGTTCGCGGTCCTGGGTATCGCGCCTCCTGCGGCTGATAGTGTCGTCGTTTAGCGCCGCGCTGCCCGGCACCCGCGCGGCGCGACTGCGTGACTGGTGGCCCCTCGCGGCGGCGATCGTCGTCGGCGCGGCCCTTCGGGGCTTTCACCTCGGCGCCAACTCACTCTGGACCGATGAATTCGCCACCCTGTTCCTGGCATCGAACCCCGTCGGCGAGATCCTCAAACTCAGCAGCACCGCGAACTTCGTCCCGCCGCTCTATTTCGTGATGGTCCATGGGATGCTCCGGTTGTTCGGCGAATCGGAGGTCACCCTGCGGTGGCTCTCGGTGGCCGCGGGGATCTGCACGATCCCGCTGTTCTGGCTGCTGATATCCGAGCTGACCGCGAGCCGCACGACGGCTGCGATCGGTGCCGGCCTGCTCGCCGTGAATCCACTGCACCTGTGGTTCTCGCAGGAAGCTCGACCCTATGCCTTCCTGCTGATGCTCGGGTGTGGCGGCTTGCTGTTTCTCGCCCGGGCGCTCCGGCGCGGAGCCCTCGCCGATTGGAGCGGGTTCTCGATCTGCTCTGCGTTGGCCATCCTGACTCACACCACGGGCCTGGTCTTCCTCCTGGTTGGATGGGCCTGGACGCTCCGGTCCCCTGATCGCCGGCCATCGCTGCGACCGCTGGTGGTCGCCTCGATCGCGGCGGGCCTGCTGTGCGCGCCGTTCTTCGTCGCGATCGCGCAGTCGCTCGTCGCGTCCCATTTCACGTTTCACTCGCCCCCACGCGCGTTGACCGGACTCGAGATTCCCTACAGTCTGTTCACCTATCTGGCCGGGTTCTCGTTCGGTCCCGGGCCTCGGGACATCCAGAACCTCGGCGCGCTGGCGGCGGTGCGGACCAACCCGGTGGAGAGCACACTCGCTGCCGTCGTGGCCCTGGCGGTGCTCACGCTGCTCGTGCGCGAGCGGCATCCCGGCATGGTTCCCTTCGGTATCCTGCTCGGGATCTCGCTCATGGGGATGGTGGGCCTCGCGGCCGTCAGCGGAAAGGCCTACAATGTGAGATACACGCTGCCCGCGATGGTCGGATTCCTGGGCGCCCTGAGCGTCGCCATTCGCCCCCTGACTCCCGGCCTCCGCGCCGTATGGCTGACCACGTTGTTCGCGTTTTCGGTTACGGCAGACGTGCAGTGGTTCTCGCTGTCCCGGTACTGGAAAGAAGATTCCCGTGCGGCAGTGACGTGGCTCCGTGGAAGACTGGGGCCGGACGCCAGGGTCGCGGTGGCGCCCTCCTACAGCGCCCAGCCGCTGGCCTATTACGCTCGCCGGTCGGCCGCCCAGCTTCGATTCGTCCCATTGCAGCCGAATGCCCGGCTGGTGCCATCGGATCTGCCCGATGCGCTGGTCCTGACGCGGCTGCATCATGTTCCGAACTGGACTGACCTGAGGACGGAGTTCATGAGCGCCCCCGGCGTTCGTACCTTCAATGCCGATGTGCCGGGATACGAGATTTTTCTGCGAACATCGACTCCGTCCGTGAGCGGCCGGTGATTCATCGGGGTATGCTTCTTGCCGATTTCGCCGTCCCCTCACCTGATCCTTGCATCCGAGAATGGCAAGCGAGATGACCATGCTGCCGCAGCCTGAGGCGCACGCAACGCCCAGATGCCAGCCGCGTCTCGAGGTCCGCGCCTTGGACCCGAGCAACCCGGCCGATACGCTCTGGGCGGCGCGGATGCACCTGGAATTGTTCGGCGACATTGGGATGATCGCTCGCTTAGGTGAGCGCGTACTCGACCGCTTCTGCTATGCCCGTCTGGTCAAGGACGGCCTGATGGTGGCATCCGTGGCGGTCGTGGATGGGCAACCGGCGGGGCTTTCCGTCTTCGCCGTCGATTCGCAGGCGGTATTTCGAGCCATTCTGGGAAGCCATTTCCCGCTCATGGTGCGAGAGGTCATCGCCGCGGCCATTCTTTCGCCCAGGATCCTGCTGGGATTTCCGCAGGCGGCGCGTTTGGTCTGGAGCGCCGGACAGAGCGTCTCGAGCCTGGACGCCCCGTGGCCGAAATGCTGGCATTCGGAGTGAGGGAGGGTTTCGTCACCATGATTTCATTCGCGCGACCGGTCTCCGGGTCAGCGAGAAGCTGCTGTATCACACCCTGACGACTTGCCGCGCGATGGGCATCCGGGAGGGCCGTGGGGTGGTCCTGGCGCACAACCGGCCCGCGGTGGCATTCCTGAGAATGCGAGCCATGCGCGTCGCCCCGTACGCCAACGCCGCCCAGCCATCCGTCGAGGTCTGGTACGACCTCGACCATGCCCTGCGTCTCCTGCGGCGAGGGCGTGCGCGCAAGCTCCAACACTGCCCCGTGATAGACAGCCTCCGCGCCGGCGGAGCGATCCGTCTCCACGCTCTGGAAATCTCCGGCGATTTTCCGTAGAATAGCAGAACCCCTCAAGGAATCGTCGGCTGCGTCCATCGGGCGGATACTGGTCGCTGTTGCTGTCCATCGGGTGCGGCGCCCCGTCCGGCCCACCGCTGGACCGCCCGCCCGCCGTAGCCTCGGTCGAGGTGCGCCCTCATGTGCTGACGTTGCAGGTCGGCGCCACCGGGCTCGTCACCTGCGTGCCTCTCGACCGCGATGCCGACCTCGTTGACCAGGCCTGTGACTGGGTCTCTCGCGATACCGCGGTGGTCCGGTTGACGGCCGACGGGCAGGAAGCAGCACTCGCGGCCCACAAGCGAGGCACCGCCTGGATCGCCGCCGCGGCGAGCGCCCTCAGCGATTCCGTGCAAGTCACCGTGATCGAGCCACCGCCTCCCCCTCCGCCACCACCACCGCCGCCGCCACCCAACGGCAGCATCGTCTTCTCCGCCACTGCGGAAGAGGGGACAACCGCCCCGTGGTCGGCCGCGTTGTCCGACGGCGTCAATCCGCGGCCCGTCTCCTCCCGCGAATGGGCCCGATCTGGAACGCGGTCTTACCGGTTTGAAATCAGGGACGAGCGAATTCGCGATCACTATTGACAGCTTCACTCCTACAGGCCGCAGGTCAGCATGGGCAGTCCTGCGGGTGGCTACCTCTCGGGGTACTACAGCATGTGGGTGTATGTGGACGCGGGTTTCGAGCAACCCGGCTGGAACATGCTGCTGGGATGGATGACCGGTGTCGGCGGAGCGCCGAGCCCGATCTCGCACGTCGGACTGGAGGTGTGGGATGGGACGCTGCAACTGGTGTATGTCCTGAAGAACTGCTAAATGGGTCTCAACCCCTGTCCCTTCGTCGAGGGGTATCGCAACAATGGCGGTTGGTACACCATGACCGCGGCCAGTCCGGCCGGGGTGGTGGAATTCCCTCGGCAGCGATGGGTGCAGGTCAGCATCTACTACAGGATGTCTCCGACCGACGGGCGGATCGCGATCTGGCAGGACGGTCAGCGAATCGATGTGGGTCACCACCGCCCCGACCATGAACACCTTCGGCGGGCACTCCATCGATCCGCTCGGGGACGCCACGGCCGACATGGTGCTCCAGTTCGGCATTTATGGGGAACGGCGCACCGACGGCGTGCAGCGGATTTTCGTGGACGACTTCGTGGTGACCGACGAAGTCTGTCCCTCTGACCATCAGCCCGCCATCGCGACATTGCCGTCGTCCCCAGTTCCTTCGTCCTGGCGGCGCCTCTCGCCCCTCGCCGCCATAGCGCTCCTGGCCCTCGGGCTTCTCCTTGCTTTCTACCGAGCCCGCTCGGGAGACCGGCTCGGAGAGGTTCGCATCGGCGCGGCACCGTGGGTCATGGTGGATTTCCGTACCGTCGTGTACTACCCGGCTAAGGCGTTTGCCGATGGCGTCAACCCGTACGACGCCAAGGTCTATCTGGCCCGCTATCCCGCCCCACTCGCGTTCCGCGGCTACCCTCCCGCCCTGCTCGCCGCCAGCCGGCCATTCGGCTGGCTGTCGTTCCACCAGGCAGCGGCGCTGCAGATCGGAATTACGTTCGCCCTGTTCGGTGTGCTCGCGTGGGTATCCCTGACCCTGAGCGGCGTACGACCGACGTTCAGCCTGCTCACCGCGATGGTAGGCCTCCTCCTGCTCAGTCGTCCCGGCCACTGGAATCTGCTGCTCGGGCAGCCGACGCTCATCATGGTGCTGGGCGTCTACGCCGCCCTGGTACTGCCGAGGCGGCGGGTAGTCTGGGCCGGCATCGCGCTGGCGGTCACCATGCTGAAGCCGACGTACGGGCTCCCGCTGGCGGTGCTGATGCTGTTCCTGGATCGGTGGAAGGCAGTCCTGGTCGGTGGGGTGATCACCGCGCTGGCCAACCTGGCCGTGCTCGCGATGCTGGCGAGCAGGTCGGGTGGATACCGCGAAGCGATCTCATTGATCCGTTCAGGCGACCGCGGGGTCGATGCGAGCACGATCGCGACGCAATTCAGCGCCTTCCGGATCGATGCGATCGCCATGGTGAGCCGCTTCGCCGGTCATAGCCTCGGCCTGGTGGTCGCATTCCTGATCGCGGGATCCCTGCTCGGTCTGGCGGCGTTTGCGCTCCGCCGGCGCATCCAGGCCGGGCCGGAGGGCCCACTCGACCCGTTGAATGCCGGGGTCGCCTGTACCGCGATCCTGATCTGTGTGTACCACGTGGGATACGACACACTGCTCCTGGTCTGGCCGGCTACCGCCCTCATCGTCGGCATCGTCAGGGCCGGCGCGTCAGGAATGCGTGAGCGAATTCAACTCGGCCTCTTGCTGGTTCTCGGGCTGAACTGGCTGAGCACGTACACCGTCCTGGAGGCCATCGGCTTCGAAACCGGGCTCGCCCTGGCAGTCATCTCCCTCAACAGCATCGCGCTGGCTGGACTCTTCGCCGCATTCGTCTCGGGCGCGCTCGCGAGAGCGCCGAGTCCGGGGTAGTCAGCGGCCCCCGACCGTACAGGCGACGACTTCCGCATCGGCGTGCATCCTGACCGGCATCATGGCGCAGCCGACCCCTCGGCTGACGAACAGGGTCCGTCGCTCGGCCAGCTGGTAGCTCCCGCGAGAGTAACGGCGGGAGAGACGGCCGTTCGGGAGAATCAGGGGCCGACCGCCTGGCAACGCGATCTGACCCCCATGAGTGTGCCCGCACAGGGCGAGGTCGAACCGGTGGTCGCCGATGTCGAGTAGGCCCGAAGGGGCGTGCATCAGCACGATTCTGGTGCCATCGGCGCCGAGAAACGCCTGGTCCGCATCGGGCGAACCACACCAGTGATCGTCCAGACCGCAAACCCAGACGTGCGCAAAGGGTGGCTTCAATCGAACGTTGCGGTTGGTCAGCACCTCGATTCCCGCCGCCTCGAGCTTCCTGCTGATTGCCGGAGCATCCGCCAGCCAGTCGTGGTTCCCCAGCACCGCGAAGCAGGGCTGCTCCGAGGCCAGCCGCTCCAGGTCCGGGAGGAGCAGGTCCAGCTCGGAAAGCTTGAAGTTCACGAAATCCCCGCCCCAACAGCACCACATTGGGCCGCCCGGTGCGAAGCGCCTCGCACGCCCGGGGAAAGACATCCGGGTCGGTCGTGGGGCCGGCATGAAAGTCCGAGGCGTAGCCGATGCGCAGACGTGGTGAATCCGGCGGCCACGCCAGCTCGACGTGGAGTTCGGTCGTGGTAAGCCGGGGCGGGATGCCAAGCGTCCGGGCCAGGCGATCGACCCAGCCGCCCCCGTACAGTCCGCTTTCCAGCCTGCGCGCCGCCTGGTGGGCCGCCGAAGAATGCCGGTTCATCGGCCCGCCGGCGACATGAGAGATGGGATAGGCATCGGAGGAAAGTAGTGGATCGGGAGGGCGCACCAATCTCCCTCGGTTACAATTGGTTGCACCCCTCGGTGCCAGCCTTGGGTGTGGCAGGTGCTCATTGTTGCAGGAAGCCCGCAACACCGGTCCCGAAGTACCCTTTAAACCGCTAGGCAGGCCGACTTATGCACGGCCTATACCTTGCTCGGCCCTGGGATGAATGTCTTGTGGGTTGCCGGACTCTCTCCACCCAACGACCGCGGGTTGCATGGACCTAGAACAGCGACGGGCTGGGCGTGACGCCGGAGACCCCTCAACGGCGCCGGAAACGGTGCGCCGATTCGTCGCCGTCATGTCCTCACGGTCATGATGGAGGACTACTTCGCGGCGGCGCCGTTCCGGCGCTGGATCCGCGAGGACATGTGGTACCGCTTCGAGGAACGGCTCACCAACAGCACGCACCGGACGCTGGATCTTCTCGACGGTTGCCGCGCCCAGGCAACTTTCTTCGTGACGTCGCGGATCGCGGAAGCTTCGCCCGACCTGATTCGTGAGATCGCCACCCGCGGCCACGAGGTCGCGAGCGCCGGTGAGCACCACGGAAACCTCGCTGGGATCGATCGGGCCAAATTCCGGGCCAGCGTCGCCCGGTCCCGCCAGTGGCTGGAACAGATCATCGGCCGCCAGGTCGTCGGGTTCCGTATGGCGGGCGGTTGGCTCTCGGAGGCCGACGTCTGGATTCTCGACGAGCTGGCCGAGGCGGGCTACTCGTACGATTCGAGCATCCGGGCCGCGATGTTTTCGGATCCCGAGGCGGTCTGGCGACGCGCCGGCTCCGGTGAAGACCGTCGGATCCGGGAGGTTCCCGTATCGGCGCTTGGGCTGCTCGGGTTCCAGATCCCGATCGCGGGAGGCGGACCCTTTCGGCACTATCCCGAGCGGCTTACCCGTGTGGCGGTCGCCCACTGGGATCGGCGCCGGCGCGATCCCTTCGTGATGGCCATCCGGACCTGGGAAATGGACGCGGAACAGCCCCGCATCAGCGTGGCGCCGCTGCACGCGCGGGTCCGCCATTACCGGAACCTGCGGCACATGCCGCGGCTGCTCGGAGAGTTGCTGTCGTCCTATCACTTCACCAGCGCCGCCGGCCATCTGGGCCTTGCGCTCGAACCGGTCGCCCCTGCGACGGCAGAGCCCGGTTCCGTCGTGATCCCGCACGTCCGTGGCCCGGTCCGGAGCGGACACGCTCCGATCCCGGTCAGCGTCGTCATCCCCTGCTACAACGAGAGCCAGGCCCTCCGGTATTTGAACAGCGCGCTCCGGGATTTGTGCGACGAGTTCGCGACGCAGTATCGGTTCACCTTCCTGTTCGTCGATGACTGCAGCACCGACGAGACCTGGAAGTTGCTGCACGAAGTCTTCGGCGGTCGGCCCGACTGCGTGTTCCTCCGTCACGAGCACAACCGGGGTGTCGCGGCAGCGATCCAGACCGGCATCCGTCACGCGCCCGACGAGATCGTGAGCTCGATCGATTGCGACTGCACTTACGATCCCCGAGAGCTGGGCCGCATGATCCCTTTGCTGGCCGATGGAGTGGATGTGGTGACCGCGTCACCGTATCATCCCGAGGGCGGCGTTCGAAACGTGCCGGCGTGGCGACTCTTCCTGTCCAAGAGTGCCTCCTGGTTGTACCGCCTGGTGCTGCGCCAGAAGCTCCATACCTACACCAGTTGCTTCCGGGTCTACCGCCGGCGAAGCGCGGAGGCAGCGGAGATCCGACTGCCAGGCTTCCTGGGAGTCGCGGAAATGTTGGCCCGGATCGATATGGCCGGCGGCCGGGTGGTCGAGTATCCCACCACGCTGGAGGTGCGGGTCCTGGGGTTCTCGAAGATGAGAGTCGCCCGAACCATCGTCGGACACCTTGGCTTCCTCACGGGGCTGGTGCGGCAGCGCCTGTTCCACCGGGCGATTGCCGCGGCTGATCCCGCGGTGCGAGATCCAGGCTTCAAGGGAGCACAATCGTGATGTCGGAACCGACGCTGGTCGAACCCAGGGCCGCCCGGGGGGCCGAGCGCCCGGTCGAGGCTCCGCCTCCCTTGAGCCCGTCGCTCGCGCTCGAGCCGACCGCCTGCTGCATCTGCGGCCACCGGGACGCGGTCCCGTTGGCGGTCGGTGAGGATTTCGAGTACCACGTGAGTGCCGACCAGTACCTGGCCGTGCGCTGCAGGGAGTGCGGCGTCGTCTACCTGCGGCTCCGCCCCGCCATGTCGGAGCTCGGCCGGGTCTACCCACCCACCTATCACGCTTTCGATTTCTCGAGCGAGAAGTTCGGCCTTGCCCACCGGGTCCGTCGCTGGCTGGAGGCTCGCCGGCTGCTGCCGTGGTGCCGGGAGTTGCCGAGCGGTGGCCGGATTCTCGACGTGGGCTGCGGCGACGGCTTCCACCTCGGTCTGCTGCAGGAATACGGGGCACGCGACTGGGAGCTCGAAGGCGTGGACGCGAGTGAGTGGGCCGTCCAGGCCGGCCGCGCCCGGGGGCTCCGGATCCACCTCGGCACCGCGCAAAACGCCGACCTGCCCGCCGAGACGTACGACCTGGCGCTGCTGATCGCGACGATCGAGCACGTCGACGACCCCATGAACGTCCTGAGGGCGGTGCATCGGCTGCTCAAGCCCGGTGGCCGGGCACTTATCGTTACCGACAACACCGATACTCTGAGCTTCCGGCTGTTCCAGACCCGTCACTGGGGGGGCTACCACTTCCCGAGGCACTGGAACCTGTTCGACCAGCAGAATCTCCGCCTTCTGGCCAGCCGAGCGGGATTCACGGTCGATCACATGGATACCATCGTGTCTCCGGTGAACTGGACCTACTCGATCCACAACTTCCTGGTGGACCGGCACGCGCCGGATTGGCTGGTGCGCCGCTTCACGCTGGCCTCTCCAGGCAGCCTCGGCGTCTTCACCATCGTCGATCGAATCTTCCAACTGATGGGACGGGGCGGATTGGTCCGGGCGGTCATCCGCAAGCCGCTCCAGCCTTCGGCACCTGGAGGGGCGAATGGCTGACGCGTCACGGAAGCCGATCGCGATTCTCGGCGCCGGCCTGGCGGGCGTGACCGCGGCCGCCGCCTTGCGGGAGCGCGGCATCCCCTTCCGCCTGTACGAGGCGGGAAAGCGCATTGCAGGTTTGGCCGCCAGCTACAAGGACGACCAAGGCTTCTCCAATGACTTCGGTGCTCACTTCATCACCAACCGTCTCGCCGCGGCGATCGGCGTCGCGGCGCATTGCCGCGACGTGGAGCACTACGGCGAAGCGGTGATGCTGGGTGGCAAAGCCTACCACTATCCATTCGGGCTCCTCCGGAACCCGCGGTTCGGCCTCAGCGGGCTTGCGGCCAGACTGCGCGGCGGGCCGGCACCCCAGTCGGTGGCCGAGTATTTCCGCCGCACCTACGGCCGGGAGCTCGCAGATCGGGTAGCCATTCCGCTGGTGGAGGCGTGGTCCGGAGCCAAGGCCGAAACCCTGGCTCCGACGGTGGCCAGCGAGAAGTTCCGGCACAGCATGGCGCACTCCCTGAAGCTGAGCCTCGCGAGCCGGCTCACCCGGCGGGCAGTGGCCAACGGGTACAGCCACGAGCTACCCGAGAATCCGAACGTCTGGCACGTCTATCCGGAAGGCGGCGTGAGCTCGCTGGTGGAGCGTCTGGCCTCCAACGTGGGCGACGCGATCCGGCTCGAGTCGCCCGTCGAAGGGATCATCGTTGATTCCGGCCGCGTCGTCGCGGTCCAGGTGGCAGGACGCGAAGAGGAGTGCGCCGCCGCCATCAGCACGGCGCCCTGCAACGTCCTGCCAAAGCTCCTGCGCGGCACCGACGCCCTGAATCACCTGTCCAGCTTCCGCTTCCGCCCGATGATCTTCGTCAACCTGCGGCTCCGCGGACGCGATCTGCTGCCCGACACGGTGCTGTGGACGCCGGAAGAGCAGTTCCCGTTCTTCCGGGTCACCGAAACCACGAAGTCGATGCCGTGGCTCGCTCCGGCGGGGAAATCGTTGGTCACCGTCGACATCGGCTGCGAGAAGTCGGAGCCTCTCTGGACCATGCCGGACGACCGCGTGACCGAGCTTTGCCTGGAGCACCTGCAGCCGATCGTTCCCACCATCCGGGACCGCTTCCTGGGCGTGTCGGTGCTGCGCACGCCGATCGCATACCCCGTATTCCTCAACGAGTACGAGGAAAGCCGGGTGCGTTTCCGCGAGTCGACGGGCATAGAAGGACTGTACAGCATCGGTCGGAACGGCGAATTCGCTCACATCCTCATGGAGGATGTGTACTGGCGGACGCTGGCACGGTGCATCGGCTCGCCCATGGGCGGAAGGCGGCGTGATTCACACGAACGGCAGGGCCCACCGGTCGCTGTTCACGCCTGTGCGGCTCGGGGCGTTGCTGTTGCCCAACCGCCTGGTGATGGCGCCGATGACCCGAAGCCGCGCCGGCGCCGGTGCCGTACCAACGCCGCTGACCGCCACCTACTACGCCCAACGGGCTTCCGCGGGTCTGATCGTCACGGAGGCGGCCCACGTCTCGGGCGACGCCATCGGATATCCCGGCACGCCCGGCATTCATACGCGAGAGCAGGTGGCGGGGTGGAGCGCGGTCGCAGAGGCGGTTCACGCGGCGGGAGGGCGGATCTTCCTGCAGATCTGGCATGTCGGCCGGATCTCCCATCCCAGCATCCAGGCGGACCAGCGGATACCCGTGGCACCGTCCGCCATCGCCGCGAAAGGTGAAGTGTTCACCCTGCAGGGTCGGCGGCCCTTTGTGACCCCCCGGGCGCTCGAGACCGGCGAGATCGCCCGCATCGTGGACGATTTCGCCCGTGGCGCGCGCTTCGCGCATGAAGCCGGGTTCGATGGCGTCGACATCCATGCGGCCAACGGCTACTTGATCGATCAGTTTCTTCGCGACGGCTCCAACCATCGCACAGATGGGTACGGTGGATCCGTCGCGAACCGGGCGAGGTTGCTCTTGGAGATCACCGAGGCGGTGGCGAAGGTCTGGGGGACCGATCGGGTCGGTGTGCGTCTCTCGCCGCTCAGCCCCTACAACAGCATGGCCGACAGTGACCCGATGGCCACATTCCGCTACGTGGCCGCGAGCTCAACCCATGGCGTCGCTAGCTGACGTGATCGAGCACGGGCCCGGGCACCCGCTGGCGACGTCGAAGGGCTGCGGGCCCTCGAGGCGCTCCGTCACGTGTTCACCGGACACTTCATCGCGGAAGGGGGATGTGATCGGCGCTCCGCCGAAGCGTCCTTGACCGGCTGCAAGGCCGACCTGGTCGCCATGGCCACACCTTTCATCGCCAACCCGGACCTGGTGGAACGGCTGGAGCGAGGCCTGCCCCTGGCCCGCCGACCCGTCCACTTTTTACGCAGGGGGCGCCAGGGGGTACGTGGACTACCCGGCCTACGCCAAGAGGGCCCAGAGCAGGACCGCCAGCGGGGCCTAGCTCAGCCGCCCTGCAGCCTCCCATCACCGGCTGTGGCTTGGATGCGTAAGTGAGGGAAACCTCCCTGTGTTCCGTTTTTCTTTCCTGGCCTCCCACATCGGTTCACATCGCCTTCATAAAGCATTCCAACGATTGAGATTACAGCTTCTACCCACATCTCGATGACCCGGGATCTTCCTCCGGTCATTGATGCCCGCCACTGGCGTAAAACCTGCCCGATCTCCCACCGGAAACACCGGATCCAACCTCAGTCGTAGCATGGCGCTCCGGCCTTTGTCGCCCCGAAATACCCACAGTGCGAAGGCCAGGTCGTCATGGACCTCCCCCGCCGCGCATTTCTTGCACAGGGAGCCTATGACGCCCGTGTCGAGCACCCAGGATCAGGCCATCGCGTCGGCATTGTCGGCGGCGGCATTCTGGGTATGACCCTGGCCCTCCGGCTGCGAAGCCGGGGTTATCGGTCACCCTGATCGAGGCCGCGGCCAAGATCGGGGCCCTGGCGGGTCACAATCGATTGGCGGGTACACCTGGGATCGGTACTACCACGTCATCCTGCAGTCGGACCAGCATCTCCAGGCCTTGCTGCAGGAGATCGGGCTCGGCGACTCGTTGCGCTGGGGCACCACCCGAACGGGCTTCTATACCGGGGGGTCGGCTCCACTCGATGTCGGACAGCCTGGAGTTCGTGCGGTTCCCGCTCTGTCCCTGATCGACAAGGCCCGCCTCGTGTTCACCATCCCTATGCCTCGAGGCTTCGCGATTGGCGTCCCCTGGAGCGGATCCCGGTCGTCGACTGGCTGCGGCGCTGTCGGGCAAGCGCACGTTCGAGCGGATATGGCTGCCGCTGCTCAAGGCCGAACCGGGTGAGAACTACCGGATTACCAGCGCCTCGTTCATCTGGGCCACGATCGCACGGATGTCCGCTGCCCGGAGGTCCGCCTCAAGCGGGAGATGTTCGGGTACGTCGAGGGCGGTTACTGCGCGCTTCTCGGCCGCTTCCAGAGGAGCTCGAGGCCCGCGGCGTCGAGATCGCTGCGGCGGCGGCACCGGAGTGGAAGATGACGGCGAGGAGGTGGACGTGCACCTGGTCGGCGGCGAGACGCTGACCTTTGACCAGGTGGTGATGACGGTCTCCTGCCCCAGGATCCAGAGCATCTGTCCCAGCTGACGGATAACGAGCGCACCGGCTCGGCAAGGTGGTGTACCAGGGCATTGCCTGTGCGTCGATGCTCACCCGCCGCCCCTTAGCCCATTTCTACATCACGAACATCACCGAGTCCTCGGTCCCGTTCACGGCGGAATCGAGATGACCGCGCTCGTCAACCGCCGCACCTTCGGCGGGAACTCGCTGCGTGTATCTCCCGCGCTACCTGACCCAGGACGATGCGTTCTGGGCGTCGCGGCAGAGGAGATTCGCGAGCGGTTCCTGAGCGCCCTGGAGCGGATCTCCCCGACTTTCGGCGTACCGATGGCTCGCTTCGACGTGTCCAGTGCCGCGACATGATGCGGTGACAACACTGAACTATTCGGCGGACGCAGCCCCGGCATTCTGACGTCGCTGCCGAACGTGTTCATCGTCAACTCCGCACAGATCGCCAATGGCACGCTCAACGTGAACGAAACCGTTGCCGTAGCCAATGAGGGCGCTCTGCAGCTCCGTACCCGCCTGCGCAGTCGTGCCGGCTCAACGACCGCGATGGACACCTGATGGCGACCTCTCGGCCGATCGCGAGCGTCTCGCTCGATCTCGACGACCTCTGGACCTATCTCCGGACCCGTGGCGACCCGGGCTGGGTTCGCCGGCCCTCGTATCTGCCCCACTCGACCCCCCGGTGCTGGACCTGCTCGATCGGCGCAGACCCGGATCACCTTTTTCGTGGTCGGCTCGGATGCCGCCCCGGACGCCACGTTCCTCATCACCGACTTGTCGGAACACGGGCACGAGGTCGGCAATCATTCGTTCCACCACGACACCTGGATCCAGCGGCACCCCCCGGGGCGGCTGGAAGACGAGGTTGCCGGCGGAGGAGGCGATCCTCACAGCCACCGGCGAGCGGCCCATCGGCTTCCGAGGACCCGGCTTCAGCTGGTAGTCCGCGCTCCTCGAAGTGTTGGCCCGCCGCGGCTACCAGTACGATGCGTCCATCCTTCCAACCTTTATCGCGCCGCTGGCGCGCCGTATCTGTCGGCACCGCCCGGCTCACGCCGGAGCAGCGGGCACAGCGCAGCGGGCTGTTCGGCGGTTTCGCGATGGCCTCCGTCCCAACAAGGCCTACCGGTGGAGCCTGAGCGGGGGGCGGAGCCTGCTGGAGATCCCGGTTACGACCATGCCGGTGTGCAGCCTCCCATTCCACATGAGCTACCTGATCTATTTGAGCGCCTTTTCGCCGGAGGTCATGGGGAGAACCTTCGCACGGCCGATCGGCGTGCAAGCTGTTTGCGGTGGGCCGGGCTTCCTGCGGCATCCGCTCGACTGCTCGGCGGAGACCTGGTGCCCCAACTGTCCTTCTCCCGGGCATGAATTTGCCGACGGAGCGGAAGAGGCGCCTCACGGTCGAAGCGCCGGAGACGCTCGCCATCGGAGTTCGACCTGTTCACCATGGCGTACGCCGTCGCGGCACGCGCACGGAGAACTCGCCCGTCCGGTACCCGCGCCCGCGGTGTGACGCTTGACCCCAGTTCACGACTCATCCACCCACGTGAGGAGGCCTCAAGACCATGCAGAATCGTAGGGCCCTCGTGATCGGTTCGGAGGGAACATCGGCGCTCCCCTGGTGCCGCACCTCCGTCGGCGGGCTACGCGGTCCTCGAGCGCGAATCCAGCCCGGCTGGCGTGCGAACTACCTCACGGCCGACATCACCCATCCGGTGGACCTGCTTCCTGCGTTCGATTGGCGCCCCGACGTCGTCTTTCTGCTGCCGCGCAGTGGGCCGCATGCTCTGCGAGCAGGCCGCCTCTCTGGCCGTCTCCACCAACGTGAGAGGGTGAACAACGTCCTCCAGCTCTGCAAGCGGCCGGGCCCCATTCGTCTTCTTCTCCAGTTCTCCGAGGTCTACGGCCCCGGCTGCGACCCGATGGACGATGGGGTCCGCTTCCCCAGCCCGGAAACCGTTATGCCCTCAGCAAGTGGGTCGGGGAGCAGCTCGTGGAGTACGAGGTGCGGACCTCCGGCCTCCGCGCTGTGACCCTGCGGCCTTGCATGGTGTACGACGAGAACGAGGCCTGGGGGAACATCGGTCGGCGATGATCCGCTTCGCGTCCAGTCTGGCCCGAGGCTGCCGATCGAGGTCCACCGGGGCAGCGCCCGGAGCTGGCTCCACGTCTCCGATGGGTGCGGGCCGTCGAGGCCGCCGGCCGCCTCGTAGTATGCGGTCATCAACGTCGGACACCCCGATGTCGTTCCCATGTCCGAGCTGGCGGAGATGATCCGCGCCGAACTCAACGCCTCGCCGGAGCCTCTTACAGACGAAACGAGCCGCCCGGACAGTGACGCTGGTCAAGCGGCCCACGCTGGACCGGATGCGGAACCTGCTCGGCATCGAGCCGCTGGTCTCGCTGCGGGAAGGCGTGCGGCGGGTCTGCGCCCATCAGCGGCAGGTGCTGGCGGCCGAAGCCCGTTCCAACGGCCACACGCGCCCCCTGGTCCTGCGGGCGGAGTCCGGTACCCTGGAAACGCCGATCGAGCCGATTCCCACGATGCCGGCGGTCAACCTCGCGGGCTGAGGCGGCTGCCTGCTGTGCCCCAGCGCCGGTCTCGGTGGACGCGAGGCCGGCGCGTCTACTTCATCACCAGCCTCGCCCTTCGTAGAGTTGGACTCCCGGCCACTCAGCCCGCAATTGCAGGGACGCCGTGGACTCGAGCTGGTCCCGCAGGCGCCCGCCGGGATCCCCATCCCAGGGCCGGCTATAGACCAGCCAGAAAGACTGCCCTGCCCCTGCCTCCGACTTGATCTCTTCGAGCGCGGTTCCCGGTCCCGACCCGGCGAGGTCGGGGAGGGCTCGCGGATGCCAGGGCTCGACCAAATAGTACGCGAGGGCACCGGCCATGTAGCCCGATGTGACGAAGACCGGGGTGGAGCTGGAGGAGACCGTCGCCAGATATCTCGCCGCGCTGCGGGTATCCTCGTTGCTGTAGCGAGGGTTCCAGAAACGGTTGGTCAGCGAGACCAGGGAGAGACTCACCAGCAGCCCGGCTGAAACCACCGCGGCTCGACCGCCGCGGGCAATTCCCGCCGCCAGAAGCACCAACAGAAGGCTGGCACCCCAGGCGACGTACCGCACCCGGAAGCCCAGGTCCAGCGACGCGGCCGCGAGACCGCAGACGACGATCGGCACCAGGATGACGATGCCAAGTCGCAAGGCCCACCGCCGGCTCGCGAGGTCGCGCCACCCCGCCAACAGCGCCAGCAGACAGACCGCGACCGCCGCGATCGCCCAGGGGATCGCCTGCAGCAGTGTCTCGCCCGACCTGGACACGTGGAGCTCGCGCAGGGACGGGCCGACGCTGAAACCGAAGAGGAAAGTGACCAGCGTGTAGCCGATGGCCTTCAGGTTGAGTGGGACGTGAGGCGCGGCGTAGCCGGATTGAAGTCCCAGATCGGGGATCAAAAGCCAGATCCAAGGCAGCGAGAGGAACGCCAGGAGCAGATGGACCCGTACCAGCGCGGGGAATCCCCGCCGGGCCCCCGGGAACAGCGGGACGGTCGCCAGCAGTCCCGCGATAACGAGCGAGAAGTAGTAGTGGGTATAGAGTCCCAGGAGAGCGGTTACCCCGTACCACATCCAGTCTCTACGACGTGCCTCCTCCATGACCCTGAAGAAGAAGTACACGGCGGACACGACCAGGAAATAGAACAGGACGTTCGCCCGGGCTTCCTGCGCGTACCAGACGTGGACGGGAGAGATCGCGGCCAGAAATGCAGCGATCCAGGCCGTGCGGGTCCCGCCGATCAGCTTCCCCAGATGCCAGATCACCGGAATGAGGGCCAGCCCGCAGAGAACGGAGAGCCACCGCGCGGTGTCTGGTCCCAGCACCGCCAGCCACCCCTTGAGCAACAGGTGGTACAGCGGAGGGAAGCCGTCCTGCGTGTGGATGATCTCGGTGGCGGTGCGGGACACCAGAAAGAGTTCGGCCACCTCGTCCATCGTCGCGCTCTGACTGTTCAGGTGCCAGAGGCGGAGGCCCACGGCGAGCAGTCCCAGCGTGACGACCAGCAGGACCGAGTTCTTCGGGCGTGAAGCGGCCGGAGGTACGGGGACCGAAGCTGCCAAGCGCGCTATCTCCTGAATTTCAGGTGTCCGGGGAAGGCCACCCCTCCACTGCAGGACTGATGCCCTCGCTCCTGTAGGCTACGTCAATCCGCAGTCGAGATCGGCGGCATGAAGTGTAGATGACGAGTGGTGTGTCAGCCATCCGGCAGCGGCCCGGCCCCTTCGACGACGTGGCGTGATCTTCGCTGCGATGGTGACCTTCGAAGGCGACTAAAATTTAGTCGATTTTTTGTTACAATTCTCATCTCCTATCGCAAAAACCCATTTATTTGCAGTTACTTAGAACGTTGGTTCCGCCAGATTTCGCCCATAGTGTCAAAAAAATGTAGTTTCGTCATAGGCGGAAGCGACCGATATTGGTCGAGCCCAAGGGGGGTGCGGGGGTCCGTGACGGTTGGGACATCATCAAGGAGCTGATTAGCGGGGCAGCCATGACGTACACCTTCAAGCTCGCGCGGCGGCTTGCCCGGATTCGAACGGGCGCGCTCATCGCAACTTCTCTGACCCTGGCCTGTGCCGATCACGATTCCGTCGGCCCCGACCTTCCGCAAGAACCCGAGTTCATCGATGTGGCACCCTATTCCACGGCCTTGGGCGTCGACGGCGAGACTCAGTTTCAGGCGCGTCGCGTCGGCGAGGCGGCATCCGACCGCTACTCCGGCTGGTGGCGTGGCAATCTCGTAGATCTCGAACTGAACCCGGATTCTGCCCGACTGACCGCGGGATCCGACCAGCAATTCCGTGCCCAGGTCCGCACGCCGGATGGCACCGCGCACCACGATCGTCCGCTGGACGGCTACCGGCGGAACCGTGAGCGCCGGGGGCAAGTATACGGCCGGCAAAGTACCTGGGACGTACAAGGTCATTGCTCGTTCGCTCACCGGGGCTGCGGACACGGCCATCGTCGTCGTCACGGCCAGTGGTACCGGCAATCAGGCTCCGCCCGCCCCGAGCCTCCCCAGCGTCGAACTCAGTCCGGCGCCGCCAGCCTGCGTGCCGGCAGCACCCAGCAGTTCGCCGCCGTGGGACGCGGGGACGACGGGGCCACTGTGCCGGTCGGTGTGATCTACACGGCCGGGTGGCTGCGGGATCAGGAAGAGCGGGCCTCAGCACGGTGGGGCGAGGGGCGTCGGTGGCTCCAGGCCATCGCCGCCTGAAAGGCCACCCTGGAGGCCAAACCGTCCGTCGTAAGCATCACCTACCACCATCACCCTTCCCCGCCGCCGGAACCTCCCAGACGCCGGAACGTCGGCCCCACCACCGGCCAGCACGCCGACGCCGCCCTCGGCGGCGAAGCACGCCTCGACGTGAAAATCGCAGTCCGGCCCAGCGCCACCAGCGTCACGGTCACCTACTCGGAAACCGGTGGCTCGGTGTCCGCTTCCGGGAGTATACCGCGGGCAGCACCAGCGGCACCTATCGCGTCATCGCGTCCGAGGCAGGCGGGCTTGCGGACACCTCGAGCATCACCGTCAGAGGCCGGCGCCGCCCCGCACCCCCGCCCCCGCCGCCGCCGCCTCCGCCGCCGCCACCGGCGGGTGGAAAGGCTCCTCGGCGACTGGGAGGGTGGGTCGATCAGCCCCTGGTCGGCCGCGATCTCGGACGGCACCAATCCGAAGCCCGTCGGGTCCACCGTGCGGTCACACGATGGCAGTGGCTCGTACAAGTTCGAGATCACCAACGTGACCCTTGGCGGCCACGATTCGCAGACGCACTCCTGTTCGCCCCAGATGAGCATGGGCAGCCCCAATGGCCGGTACCTCTCTGGTACTTAGCTTCTGGGCCTACATCGACGCCGGATATACGGCGACCGACTGGAACATGCTGCTCGGGTGGATGACCGGCGTGAGCGGAAAGCCGTCCCCCATCAGTCACGTGGGGCTGGAAGTGTGGGAGGGCAAGCTGCAGGTCGTGTACCTGCTGAAGAACTGCTCCGTGGGGCCCTACCCGTGCCCCACATCGCGGGGTACGAGAATGCGGCGGACACTACGCGATGACCGCCAGCAGCCCGGCCGGCGTCGTTGATGTCCCCGGAAAAAGTGGGTGCACCTGAGCTTCTACTACAAGATGTCGGAGACCAACGGCCGGGTCACCGTGTGGCAGAGGCGTCAAGATCATGGACCTCACCGCACCAACGATCAACACCTTTGGTGGACTCGCGGGAGGTCATGAGCAACCGGGGGCAGACATGGTGCTCCAGTTCGGACAGTACCGCGGCGCCAAGAATGACGGCGTACAACGCATGTACGTGGATTATTCCATGGTGACCGACTACCTGATCACACCGTGAGCTGACCTTCGCACCGGGGGCGAAGGGCCGTGATCCGTCGAGGGTCACTGCCCTTCACTTTTATGGCGGTCGGCCCGTCCAGGGTTGACAGGCGTGCGGCCGACCCCAACCGTGCCCCTGTCGCGAGCAGGATTCAGGAAAACGAGCTGGCGTCACCTCGCGCCCAGTCCATCGCGACCGGCAGGCATCCGTCCGAGCCACCCATTTCCCTACTAGACAAATGTCACTCGTCGCTCCCCCCGGGGAGCAGTGTGTGCTCGTGCGACCGTCGCACGCCTTCCGGCGTACGCGCGTCCGCAGGGCATGCGACACCATTCAGTTCTCAAATAGGACGTGTGCCCATGTTCGGCTCTCGAACCCTTCACCGCCTTGCCGGCGGTCGCCTTGGCTGCCGTCATGGCTTGTGATGCGGAGTAACGGATGAGCCCAGACGAGATGTCCGGCGCTCCCACCCTCGCCCAGGCCACCACCGGCAAGACCTTCTTCCTCGCCAACGCGGAAAACGGCGGCACCAGTCCCTGGTCCAGCGCCATATCCGACTACTCCAACCCCGATCCCACCGCGTCCACCGCGCGCGCCAAGGTGGGCGGCAGGGCGTACAAGTTCGAGATCACCAACGCCAGGATGCAGGGGCATTACTCCCAGACGCTGTCGTATGCGCCCCAGGTTAGCATGGGGAGTCGCAACGGCCGCTATCTATCCGGCGACCACAGCTTCTGGGCCTACGTGGACGCAGGGCATACGGCGACGGACTGGAACATGCTGCGGGGGGGATGACTGGCGTCACCGGCCGTCCGAGCCCGATCAGTCACGTCGGGCTGGAGGCGCGCAAGGGCAAGCTGCAAATCATCTATCTGCTCAAGAACTGCTCGGTCGGCCTCTACAAGTGTTATTTTTCCGGGGTATCAGAACGCAACGGGCCCTATGCTGACCTCGAGAGTCCGGCCGTATTTGTCCCGTTCCCCCGGAACAAGTGGGTGCATCTCAGCTTCAACTACAACACGGCCCCGAGGGACGGACGGGTGACGGTGTGGCAGGACGGGTCGAGATCATGGACCTGACCGCTCCGACGATGAACACCTTCGGCGGACACTCGATAGAGCCGCTGCAGAACCGGGCGGGCGACATGATGATTCAGTTCGGAGAAGACGGCGGCTGAAGACGGACGGGACCCAGCGGCTCTACGTGGATCTCTTCAAGGTGACCGACTACCAGGTCAAGCCCAGAAACTGGCGCAGCTCGCGGCGATGGCGCCCGCGTTGCCGCATAGCCTTCACTGTTGGGATTGCCGTCGTCGTTCGCGGGGTAGAGGGTCTGAACGGAGGCGGCTTCCCGCAGCGGTGGTAGAAGTCGATTAAGCGAAGACCCAACAAGTCAACCCTGCCCGTGATTTCGCGATGCGCCATCGCCTCAAGTGAGCAGCCGGCGCAGCGGGGTCCTCCGCTCCGTCCGTCAGCGACCCGAGCCAGGGTCCATTACGCGTCCCTTGGTGGGACTGAGGGCAACCAGGAGCTAAACGCGTGCGCACGGCAGTCGCGGCCGAACTGCTCCAGCTGGTCCAGCGACAGGCGCAGCCCTTCCCCCACGGTCGCGCTGTCCGGGTCGAGGGCCTGCAGGCGGCGCGGGGGTCAGCCCGGGGCGAGCGCCATGGCCTCGGCGCCGAAACGGATCACGTCGCGCCCCGGCGTCTGCGCGCTGAACTCCAGGCTGCGCGCGAGGCCGCCGATGGCCGCGAGCTCGCCACCGGTAAACCACGCGGCGTCGTGCAGCGAGTCGCGCGCCAACCGAAAAGCACCCGGCGGTCCGGCACCACTGCCATGCTGTCGGAGACCGTGGAAAACCGGGACGCCGCAGATGGCTCCAGTGCCGGAGCCCGTAGACTGTCGTGTAGGCGTCGAGCAGGTCGTCGCCCCAATACAACGATCATGACCGCCCGGCCGAGGGTCAGGGCCCGGGTGCGCAGCAGCTCGCGGTACTGCACGGGACCATAGCCTCCGAGTCCAAGATCGTAGACCGTGTGTCCGGTGACGGTCGCCAGTTGCGAGGGCCAGGACAGCGCAGCGGGCGCGGAGATGCCATAGGTCTGGGAGTCCCCAATCGTCACGATGTCGGCGCTATCGGGCACCGCGCGGTTGCGGAACCCCCAGGCATCGTGCCCGCTCGCATGTGGTGGGATGTGAACCCGCAGCACCGGGTCTACATGGGATCCACGGCCAGATAATCCACCGGGTTGAGCACCAGCCTCGCCACTCCCTCCGCCAGGAACGCGGACAGGAGCAGGGATACCAAGAGGAGGAGGCCCGTGAGTGCCGCCTTCACCGCGGGTCTCCGGTCCGATCTTGTGCCAGGACCTGGCGGTAGACCGCCATCAAGCGATCATACCCGGCACCAGGGGTGTAATGGGCTTCGAACGCCGCTCTCCCCTTGCGTCCCATCACGGCGAGCTCATCGGGGTGGGCGGCTGCCCAGCGCAGCGCCTCCGTCCATGGCCGGCGCCAGCCGCGACCAGGCGCCCGGACACGCCGTCCTGCACGACGTTGGGGAGCGAGCCCGATGACTCGCAATCACGGGCAGCGCGCTCGCCATCGCCTCGAGGAGCACCATGGGGAACCCTTCGTAGCACTCGGTGGGAAACACGAGGAAGTTCGCCTCCCGCATCGCCTCGAGCACCCGGTCCCGCGGCTGGTAGCCGAGCCACTCGACGCCGGGAATTCCCTCCGATGCCAGGGTCTCCAGGGGGCCGCTGCCGATGATCCGCAGAGGCATGCCGAGCTGGAGCCGACCCCACAACCGCACCAGCGGCGCGATGCCCTTCTCCGGACTCAGGCGCCCCACGTAGAGCGCGAACCCGCCGCGATGATCGCCCACGCCGGGATCCACCTGCAGGAAGTTCGGCTTGATCACGATCCGCTCGCCTGGAAGTCCCCCGGCGATGAACTTGGAACGGGCGAATGCGCTCATCGCGACGAACGTGTGCACTCCGGTCTGCCAGGTTCTCCGCCGCCGATGGATCCCCACCATGGCCGCCACCACCGCGCTGGCCGCCCGATCGCCGCGGTAGCACGCGTGGAGCACGCCGGGCCACGCACCGCGCGCCCCAGGCAGTCTTCGCACTATGGCCGTCGCGCAGGAACAATCCGTTGATGCAGAGAGCCGGAAGTTGTGCAGCGTCTGCACCACCGGGATGCCGAAGTCACCGGCGGCGGCGTAGGCCGCTGGAGAGATCAGGGGGAAAGTATTGTGGCAGTGGACCACGTCCGGGGTGAAGTCGCGAAGCAGAGTGGTCAGCTCGCCGTGGATCTCCCGGTTCCACACCGTGGACCTGGCGGCCGCCAGCTTGCTCATGGACGCGATCCGCGTGTTATGGACCGTGTAGGTCTGCACCTCCTCACCCCGCGCCTGCAGGACGCCTGTTTCGGCGGCGAAAACCTGATCCTCGCCGCCCGGCTGCAGGTAGTAGTTATGGAGCAGGAGGATCTTCACCGGGATCTCAGTATGGCATCCAGGTCGCGCGCCAGCGTGTCGCTCACGTCATCCAGGCGACGCAGCCGGGCCACGTCCGGCGGCGGAAGTGCTCCGCTCACGGCGCGGCGGAGCATGTCCGTGAAGCTGACGGGATCGAGCGGGTCGAACGTACTCGCCTCGGGTACCAGTTCCCGGGCACAGCCGGCATACACGGACACCAAGGCGGGGACGCCGGACCACAGCGCCTCGTTGACGACCAGCCCCCAGACGTCATCCAGCGTCGGAAACACCAGCACATCCCCGCTGCGGTGGATGGCGGGCACTTCACTCGGCGGGAGGGCGCCACGGAAGTGGGTGTTCCGCAGGCCCAGACGGCTGGTCAGCTGCTCCAGAGCAGCCCGTTCGGGACCATCACCCACCACGAGCAGGGAGAAGGTGAGGCCTTCCGCTTGCAGCCGAGCGGCGGCCCGCAGCAGGAGATCGATGCCCTTGCCGGGCACCAGGCGGCTGACGCACAGCAGCACCGGACGAGGCGCGATGGCGAACGCTGGCGCAACCGGGCTGCGATAGCGGGCTTCCGGTATGCAGTTCTGCAGCTCCACGACTCGCTCCGGCGGGACACCCAGCGACGCGAGATACTCGGTCGACGTCACTCCATAGCTGAACCAGCGGCGCACCGCCGGTGCCAGCCAACGACGCAGGTGACGTCGCGGCGGGTTGATCGCGCGCTCGGTGTGCAGCGTCCCGCCCCACCACACCCACACGGGCCGGCGGTAGAGCCGGCCGTATGCCATCGCGACCAGGGTGCGGAACCCCATTTCGTCCGAGATGATGGCGTCCGGGCGGATTCGCCGGAGATCCGCGAACAATCCCGGATTGAGATGCAGGTAGCGCGTATCCAGGGCCGTCACTTCGTTCCGCTTGGTCCAGGCGAACGTCATCCCCTTGGACCGATGAACCGTGTACCCATGGGTCTGGCGGTCCACTTCGCGCCAGATGTCCCGGTTAGCCTCCTCGCCGGAAAGGACGACGGTGACGTCGTACTGCTCGGCGAGCCGCTGGAAGATCGGAACCCGGTACGGCGCGAGGACGTTGGTCAGCAGCGCCACCCTGCGCGCACTCGACCGCGGACTGTGGGGTTCCTCGGCCGGCTGATCGCTCATGGCGAGCCGACCTCGACCGCCGGCGCGGACGGATTAGGCCGTCTCCTGCGGTCATGACGTCCCAGGTGCCAGAGCGCGGACCAGATCGCGACGGCCATGAGGCCGTCCGACGTGATGGTGGCGACCGCCGCACCGCGCCACGAATACAGGGGAATGAGCCACAGGTTGAGCAGAACATTGATGCCGGCGATGGCGACCAGAATAAGGGTTCTCACGCCCTGATGTCCTGCCCCGGTCAGCGCGTCGGCCCCGAAATAATGGATCGACTTGAGGAGCGGGAGCACCGCCAGCCACCGGATCGCCGTAACCGACTGCCGGTACTCCTCCCCGAGCACCCCCGGCACCAGCGGCGCCAGCAGATACAGACCGGCCGCGGCGAGCACACCGTACGCCGCCCCCGCGGACAGCAGACGGAGGGCGTACTGGCCGGTCGCCTGGACTCCGCGCACACCGTGCTGGAAGAACCGGGCGTAGGTTGCGACCAGAAGAGACGTGACCGGCAGAAACGCGACATCCACCAGCTTGTAGGCCGCCGCATAGACGCCCGTCGCTTCCAGGGTGCCCAGCCTGGCCAGCATGGTCTTGTCGACATCGTTGGTCGAGCTCTGTGCTGACAGCGTGACCGCGAAGAGCGCGCCTTCGGGCAGTTCGGGCAGCAACAGCCCGCGATCGAGGACCGGCCGGCCCAGCTCGCGGTTGACCAGACTGACCGCCACCGCGGCACCGATGACCGTGCTCGCGAGATACCCCAGCGCCCACGCGAGGCCATCCGGATTGGCCACGACCGCGAGGAGAATCGCGGCCGCGACCAAGCGCAGCGGGCTGATCAGCACCTGGAGCAATGCCGTTCGGGCCATCTTCTGGTGCGCCTGATAGGCCTGGGCGCCAATCTCGATCATGCGGACAAACATCAGGTCGGCAGCACCGATCGCCACGATCAGCCCCCGCGGCGTGGTGGCGGGCAACCACCAGCTCGCCACCGCCGCCACGATGGCGAGCAGGATCGCCCCGCTTCCCAGGGTCGTCGCCAGCGCGCGGCCCCAGTACTGCGGGAACATGGCCGGATTGCGGGCGACGTTCTTGATCAGGATGTTGCCCGACCCGAGGCTGGAGAACGGCGCGAGGACCGCCACCATCGCCAGGGCACCGGCGTAGGCACCGAACTCGCTGGACCCGAGCGACCGGGCAATTAGGACGAAGTAGATCGCCTGCCCGACGACACGGAGCACCTGACCCCAGGCGATCCACAGCGCGTTTTTCGCCAGCAGCGTCCGTCCGTAACCCTGATTGGTGACCCGCACGCTTAGGCCGCGCCCTGGTCCAGAGCCGCGATGGCCCTGGCCTGACGCGCGGCGCCCGGCGTGCCCCAGATAGTCAGCCGGCGTAGCGTCATGGTCTGATCAGTCGGCAACCGGTTACTGCCCGGCTGCACCGTGAGTCCCAGCTCCAGTCCGGCTTCCCGCGCGATCATGGTCACACGGTCATCGCAGTTGCCGTTGGGATAGGCGATGCTGGTCGGGGTTACGCCGACGGCATCCGCCAGGAATCGCTGCGCGTCGACGATCTGCTCACGGATTCCCTGGGAGTCGTAGTTCACCAGGATGCCGTGGTCACTGGTGTGGTTGCCGAGGTGAACTTGTGGTGATCGGGCGAACTGGCGAAGTTCGCCAGTGGTGAATGGTCGGTCGCACTCGGCTGTCGGTGCCAGAGCCTGCCGTCCAAACCGGTCGGTCAATCGCCCCTCGATTTCCGCCGCCGTCAGAAGCTTGAGCGCCCGTCCCTGCTGGGCGATGACCGAGGGTGACACGCCGCGCCGAGTCCCCTCGCGGTACAGGACGTCCCACCAGAACGCCTTCTGCTCCTCCACGTGCCGGGTCGAAATGTAGAACGTAGCCGGTACTCCGAAGCGCTCGAGAACCTGCCGCGCGCCGTCGTTGTTGGCGTACCCGTCATCGAAGGTGATGGCCACGGTCAGCCCGGGCCTCGCCTCCCGAACGGCCTGGTGCACTTCGCGGATAGCGGCACCGGATGTGAGGAGTGATTCGACGAACTCCGCGAAGAATGCCGATGTGATGCCCTGCTGGGGATCACAGGTACCACTGGTGACCTCGCGGCGGTCGCGAAAGAGTCCATGGAAGAGCACGACAACGAGCGCGCTGCCTGATTCCCTGGCCCGGCGAAAGGCGCCGGCACGCCAGAGGTCACGGACCCATCGGGCGTACAGCCTCGACGATCCGATCATGAGGGCTTCCTGAAGCAGTACAGGACGGTGCCGGAGGTCCCCGGAACCGGAGTCGGGGTAGTGAGCCACGCGGCCAGCCGGATCAGCGGAAACAGCAGGAAATGCACGGAACGATTGCGCTGAAAGAGGCGGCCGTCCCACGCTTCCCATCGCCGAGCCTTCGGTCCGGCTACCATCTGCGACGCCTCGAGGACCAGTCCGGCCTTCCCGGCCAGGTCGCGAAGCGTCTCCGGCGGGTAGCCGGCTCGCCGCTTCTGCAGCCGGTCCTCGTTGCTGCGTGGCAGCGGCGTGCCCGGCGGAGGACTATCCTGCTCGCAGAGCCATACCCCCCCCGGGCGAAGCACTCTGGCGATCTCCCGGATCGCGCCTTCGTCGTCGTCCAGAAACTGCAGGACCTCGATGACCAGCACGGTGTCGACCGATGCCGCGGGCAACGGGAGGGAATCGGCACTCCCCGCGATACACTGTACCTGCAGACCGAGCGCCGCGCCGGTCGTCGTGGCCCGCCGCATGTGGCGATGGGATACGTCCGCCAGGATGTGAACCGCTCCGGGCCTGGCGACCCCGTCCGCCAGCGAATAGAGCCCGTTGCCGGCGCCAAGGTCCAGTACTCGCCGGCCGCCGTACCGTCGCAACATCCCCTGAATCGGCCCAAAGCGCTGGTGGGCGGCCAGCTCCGGAAACCCGAAGACGCGAGCATACCAGCGGGACACCAAGAGCCGAACACCCGATGCGCCCGACCATCCTTCCAGTGTCGAGGCGTCCAGGTAACCCAGGACCCGGCCGTATTGCTCCCCGGCCCGGGCCGGCACGCGGAGACTCATCCGGCCGCCTGTCCCAGCAGGGCCGCCAGTTCCCCCGCCGATCGATCGATGTCGAAGGAGGCTCGGACCCTGGCTCCGCCCGCGCTTCCCATCGAGCGCCGCAGGTCGGCGGATGCGAGGAGGCGTTCGAGGGCCATGGCGGCGCCATCCGCGTCTCGCTCCCGAACGAGCAACCCGGTTACACCATCGTCCACCATTTCCGGCAGCCCCGAAATCGTCGTCGCGACCACCGGCAACTCGGCGGCCATCGCCTCCAGGACGACGGTGGGAAAACCATCGCGGTAGCCCCGAGGCCCGATCTCGCACAGGAGCGCGAAGATGTCCGCCTGGTCCATCTCGTCGTAGACGCTTTCAAGAGGAAGCGCACCGGTGAGCTCGACCCGGCCCTCCAGGCCCAGATCCCGAATGAGGCGCTCGAGCATGGACCGGTCAGGTCCTTCGCCCACGATGCGGCAGCGGAAATCGCGACCTCGAGCGCAGAGAGCGGCGCAGGCCTGGATCAGCGTCGCGTGGCCCTTGGGAGCCAGGAGGCTGCCGACCGACACGATCCGGGGAACGCTGGATTCTGGTCGCGAGGGACGCGCGTCCCGTCGCTCGACGCCGTTGTAGACCCGATGCAGCTTCGAGGAGTATCGATAGCCGGTGACGGAGTCAAGATAGCGGCGGCTGTATTCGCAGACCGCGGCCACAAAGCGGGCTCGCGCGGTCTTTTCCTCCAGCATCAGTGGACGCACGAATAGATCGTCGGATGCGTGGGCGGTAAACGAGAACGAGGTATCGCCGACCAGATTCGCCGCCAGTGCCATGTTCGCGCCACTGGTGAAATGGCAATGGAGATGGGTCACTCCCTGGCGGGCCAGATCGCGGCCGAACCCGACACCGGCGAAAAAGTGATACAGAAGCTGCCGAGCCTCAGCATCTGGGAGCGCGGTCCCGGCCCGAACGAAACGCCGCAGGGCCGAGACGTATCGCACCGGTCGCTGGATCAGGGTCAGCAGGTTCGCAAAGGCATGACTGACGATCCGGTCCGGACGCGCGTAGTAGTGTTCAGCCTCGGCGACCGCGGGCCGGGCGCGGACCATGTCCTCGCCACCTTCGGGTCGACGGGCGGCGCAGATCACCACGTCGATACCGCGCTGGCGAACCGCACGGATCTCACGGAGAACGAAGCTCTCCGTGAGGGCGGGAAATATCCCCAGCATGTAGGCGATCCGGGGGGCGCGTGCTTGGGTCAGGGTCGGAAGCGGCCGTACGCCGGCTGCGGCATCGGGTCGATCTGGCTCGACCGCAGGCCGGCCACCGCTCCTAGCAGGCCGAAAAAGAGCAAGTTGGGGGTCAACTCGTGGGCGGTGATGAACTGGACGTTGGTCAGATAGATGATGGTGAACCCGGCGACCCAGGATTGGCCGCGTGGGCCGTAGACCGCGGTGGCTGCGGTCCACGCCGTCTTGAAGGCGCCGACCAGAATGGCGATGTACAGACCCAGGCCGATCAGTCCGAGCTCCGCCGCGACGCTCAATGTAGTATTGTGCGCAATGGTCCCGACCGCGTTCAACCCGGGTGATTCCGGGATGGATCCGAACACGCCCAGATACGGAATCACATTGCGACTGAACTGGCCGTAGCCGACGCCAAGCAGCGGGTGGTCCAGCAGCATCCGGAACCCACCGATCCAGACGTTGAACCGAAAGAACACGGTTCCCGTGTCGGTGGTCCGGCTTTGCAGCGCTTCGCTTGGTCCAAAGAAGATGACGCCGCCGAAGGCGATGGCACCGAATACGAACAACACCCGGCGGCGGAAGGTGACGCCGCGGGCGGCGGAACGCTGCCAGAAGAGAGGAACTCCGCCGAGCACCAGACCGAGCCACGCCGCGCGGGTGAAAGTGAAGAAGAGCGCCACTATGCAGAGAAAGGCGCCGACGCTCCAGAGAAGCCGTCCCGCGGGCGGCTCCTGGTCGAGCCGCAACAGCAGGACGCACAGCGACAGGCTGATTACCAGCGCGTTCCACTCGGGTTGCATCGGAACCCCGCCGATGCGAGCGGACCCGTAGAACGGGTTGAGCTGAGGGTCGCCGATCCACCAGGGCAGAATGAAGTCGTAGAACTGACCGACTTCCAGCAGGGTCATGATCGAGGCATACACACCCGCGACCGCCACGAGGAGCAGCAGACTGTTGATTTCGTGGGGCCACAACCGGGCTCTGCGCAGCAGGACGAACATGGCAAGCGGAATGCCGAACATCCGCATGAACCATGGCAGCTCGTTGGAATACAGACCGACGACTACCGCCAGGTGTCCGATCCCTGTCGCCAGCAGCAGCCCGACCGCGATCGCGGTGCGCCCGAAGCGCCCGGCGCCCCGCCGGAAGGTCCGTCCCATCAGCAGGTACAACGTGAGGAACAGCAGGCAGAAGTTGTCGGGACGGTCGACCCAGGAGCCCTGCCCGGAGAAGTGCTGCTCCGAGAAAAGCAGGGCCGCACCCATATAGACGCCGATCGCGGCGCCGGCATTGACGAAGGTCAGAATGGCGAAGCCGAGCAGCGCCAGGCCGCGGCCGACCGGTGCCAGGGCGGCTTCACTGACGGTGGAGACGAGGAAGAGGCCCAGGAGGACGAGCCCAAGCGCGCTACCGTAGTCCGTCGCTGAGGCGGCCCGGGCGGGCCGGCTCGGCGCCGCGACCAGGACTTGAGGCTCAGTCAGCACTGGAGCGAGTCACACGGAGCCCGAGCGCGTCGGTAGCGAGACACCAGGCGAAGGCGGGGATGTTGACCAGGTAGCGCCGGCCCAGGCGGCGCGGCTCGCACAACAGACGAAACAGCCACTCCAGTCCGTTGCGCTGCATCCAGCGGGGCGCCTGGCGCTTGAGCCGGCGTGAAAGTCGAACGCGGCTCCCACCCCGATCAGAGCCGGGACGTCCAGCCGGCCGAGGTGCTCGGCCATCCACCGCTCCTGCTTGGGCGTGCTCAGCCCGACCCAGACGATATCGGGCCTGGCCTCGTTGATCCGGCTCGAACGTCGGCGCTTCCTCGGGTGTCAGGGGGCGAAACGGCGGAGCGTAGGTTCCGGCGATCGTGAGTCCGGGAAAGCGGGCCCGGAGCCGTCGGTCAGCGCTGCGGGACCTCGGGCCGCCGCCGTAGAAGAAATGCCGATATCCGCGCGCGACGGACCGCTCGCACAGCGCCAGCATCAGGTCGGGTCCGTAGACCCGCTCCACGCTGCTGGCCCTTGAGCCGGCACATCCAGACCAGCGGCATCCCGTCGGGCGTCACCAGACCGGCGGCATTGTGGATGGCCAGGAGCCGCGCGTCGCGCTGGCTCTCCATCACGCCGTGCATGCCGCTCACGCAGACATAGCCGGCTGCCGCCCGGCGATCCACCGCTCGATGACCGCGAGCGTCCGGTCCATGGTCGTCGCGCTGACCTCGACCCCGAGAATATCGACGGCGGGAGGGGCCGGCGAACCGCGACGAGCGTGGTCACGACGCTGCTGGAAGCGGCTGCCGCTCCACGTGGAGTCGCCCGACCGGCGACGTCTCCCGCTCCCGAGCTGCTCCTCGATCCAGCGATAGGTCCGGCCCAGCCCGTCCTCGAGGCTGACCGCCGGCTCCCAGCCCAGCACCTCGCGCAGCCGGGTGTTGTCGCTGTTGCGACCGCGGACGCCCTGCGGCGCGGACAGGTCGTGGCGCTTGCCGATGCGCTTCCCGCCGCCGCGCGACGATGTCCACCAGCTCGTTGACGTGATCAGGCGGTCCTGTCCCAGGTTCAGCGGCTCCCGGAAATCGGACCGCATCAGGCGGTAGATGCCCTCGACGCAGTCGTCGATGTAGCAGTAGGAGCGGGTCTGCTGGCCGTCGCCCCAGACCTCGATCTCGTCGCCGTCCTCGGCCAGCGCGACCTTGCGGCAGATCGCCGCCGGCGACTTCTCACGGCCGCCGTCATAGGTGCCGAGCGGCCCGAAGATGTTGTGGAAGCGGACCACCCGGGTCTCGAGGCCGTAATCCTCGAAGTAGTGCCGGCACTGGCGCTCGGAGTACAGCTTCTCCCACCCGTAGCCGTCCTCCGGGTCGGCCGGGTAGGCGTCCTCCTCCTTCAGCGGCGTCACGTCCGCCGACTGCTGCCGGTAGCCCGGATAGATGCACGCCGACGAGGTGTAGAGATAGCGCTCGACACCCTTCAGCCGCGCGGCCTCGATCATGTGCGATGTTGATGAGCACGTTGTCGTGCATGATCACGGCCTTGTTGTGCTCGATGAAGCCGATGCCGCCCATGTTCGCGGCGAGGTTGTACACCTCGTCCATGCCCTCGCTGGCCGCCAGCGTGTTCTCCCACCGGCGCAGGTCGAGGAACTGGAACTCGTCGGCCGCGGTCGGCTCGAACTCGGGCATCTTGAGGTCGACGCCACGGACCCAGTACCCTGGCGCTTGAGTGGGTGGTCAGATGGTGACCGATGAAGCCTCCGGCGCCGGTGACCAGCACCTGCGCGCGTTGTCCGCCATAGCGTCCCCGACGATGTGGGTACAGGCCGGCTGCCTGCACGGTCGCTCCGGTGCCCCGGACACGGCCGGGATCGTCTTCAGCAGAATCCCCAGGTCGAGCCGCAGGGACCACTCGTCGATGTACTGCAGGTCCAGCCGGATCCAGCGTCGAACGCAGGTTCGCTGCGCCCGCTGATCTGCCAGAGGCAGGTCAGTCCCGGCCGGACGCTGAAGCGCCGCATCAGCGGGCTCTCGGTGAACCGGTGCACGTCGCGGTCGGGGAGCGGCCGGGGTCCGACCAGCGACATCTCGCCCCGCAGCACGTTCAACAGCTGGGGCAGCTCGTCGATCGAGGTCCGCCGGAGCCAGCGCCCGACGGGCGTGACCCTGGGGTCGTCCTTGATCTTGAAGACGGGCCCCGTGGCCTCGTTCAGGTGCTCCAGCTCGGCCTGCAGCGCGTCGGCGTCGGCCACCATGGTGCGGAACTTGTGCATGTTGAACCGGCGGCGGTTGAGCCCGTACCGCGGCTGCACGAAGAGGACCGGCCCCGGGCCGTGAGCCTGATCGCCGCGGCGGCGGCCAGCATGACCGGGCTGAGCAGCACAAGTCCGCGGCGGCACCGGTCAGGTCCACCACGCGCTTGATCAGCAGCCGGTGGTCGTCAGGGGCGCTCAGCATGGCGACACCGGGGACGGTATCGTTGCCCTCGAAACGGGTCGCGCCGTGCCTGTGCTCGAACACGTCGGCCAGGTACTTGGCCCGCACGCCGACCCGCTCGCAGATCTTGAGCACCTCCTGCACCTCCTCGTAGCGCGAGCGGATCGGCAGCGCGATGAGGACCTCGTCCACCGCGCTCCGCATCAGCAACTCCTCGAACCTGCCGAGCGGGCCGAGGAACAGACCCTCGGGAAGCCGGTCGGCGACCAGACCTCGCCATCCACGAAGCCCAGGACCTGGATCGCGCCTCGGGATGCTGCTGGAGATCTGCGTAGAGCCGGAGCGCCCGGGGCCCGGTGCCGACGATCACCACCTCCTGCGTGCGATCACGGCGCAGCACCAAGCTGCGCAGCACCAACCGGCTCCCACCAGCACGACAACCGAGCTGACCCAGAAGGAGAAACGGTCCCGACCTCGAACGCCCCGGTGACGCTGATCAGCGGAAACACCAGCGCGACCGCGCTGCCGGCGGTCGAGGCGGCGAGCACGCGAAGAACTCGTGAGCGGACTCCGGACCCGGGTCCAGTCGTACAGCCCCAGCGCGGTACAGAGAACCCGCCAGGCCACGGCGAACCCGACCAGGTACAGCAGTTTCTTACCGTGACCCGCATGCCGAGGAACTCCTGAAGTCCCTCGACCGTGGCCGCGAAGTTGGTCAGCAGAAAGACGCCGAGCAGCAGCAGGGGCCCGAGCACGGAGTCGGTGATACGGCAGAGCCGCAGATAGAGCCGCGCGCCGCGCGACGCCGCCGGACGCTGGCGCCGCCCCAGCGGCGGACCCGGCTGTCCGGGCGTCATCTGGGCGGCGCCGAGGGCCGTGCGGACTCCAGCGCCGCGGGCGACAGGTCAGCACCGGTTGCGACAAGTGCCCGGGAGGCGGGCGTGCCCGGAGCCGTCACGATTTGCTCCGGGTAGTGTAGCCTCGTACTGGTAGTACTGGTACGTGGAGTCGTAGGCGGCGTCGCGCCTAAGTCGATGTCGTTCAGCACCACGCCCAGGACTCGAGCGTGAACCAGGTGCAGCTGCTGCATCGCGTACTCCAGCGCCGCGTTCTGGGTCTCGCCGGCCCGGACCACGATCACCACGCCGTCGGCGTTCGCAGCACGGCGGCGTCGGTCAACATATTGACCGGCGGCGCGTCCAGGATCACGGTCTCGAACTCATCTTCCAGCTGGGCGATGAGCTGCCGCATGGCGGTGGACTCGAGCATAGCGATCGGATTGCCCGACAGCCGGCCCGAGGTGAGGAAGTGCAGCGAGCCGCCTTCTTCGATCCGGACGACGTGCAGCGCCTCAGCGAGCCGGAATGTGCCGCTCAGCACGTCGCTCAGGCCCGGCTCCTGCTTGACGCCGAAAAGCTGATGAACCATGCCCCGCCGCACGTCGGCATCGACGATCACCACCTTCACGCCGCGCTGCGCCAGCGTGAGGGCCAGGTTGGCGGCGTTGGTGGTCTTCCCTTCCCCCGGCAGCGCGCTGGTGAACACGACGGTCTTCAGCCCGTCTTCGCCCCGGGAGTAGAGCAGGTTCGTCTGGAGCGTGCCGTACGCCTCGGTGACCGGGGTGCCGATCCCGGGAATGGTCACATGCGGACTGATCTGGCACGGCGGGCACCGGTTCCGGCGACGGCGGCGTCAGCGCCGGACTGTGACAAGGCGGGGAGGAAGGTGTAGTGCGGCCGGGGCCCCTGCGGCTCCCGGCTTGCCGGGCGGCTGGGCGCTGGCGTGGCACGACCGCGCCTCGACACGTTCCGCGATCAGCGCCTCCTTGCCCCTGCCCGGGATCCTGGGGATCAGGCCCAGCACCGGCAGGCCGGTGGCCACCTGCACGTCGGAGCGGGTGTGGATCGACCGGTCGAGCAGCTCGCGGAGGAATGCCCGGCCCACGCCGAGCAGCAGCCCGCCGAAAAGTCTCGCCAGCACGATGAGCTTGCGCTTGGGGGAGACCGGGATCACCGGCTCGACGGCGGGGTCGACCACCCGGATGCTGGCGTCCTGGATGGCCTGCGAGATCTCCGCCTCCTTGAGCCGCGTCTGCAGCACGCCGTACATGTCTTCCAGCACTTTGGGCTGCCGCTGGAGCCGGGCAAAGTCGAGCTGTCGCTCGGGCACCCGTGCGAGCTGCGCGCCGTATTGGCTGATGCTGCTGTCGAGGCTTCCGACCTGATTGGTCAGCCCTTGAGCGTAGGTGGTGACCGTCAGGCGGAGCTGCTCTTCGATGCTCTTAATCCGCTCGGTCAGCGCCTGGACATCGACGTCGCTCATGGTACGTCGACTCAGCAGCGTGGCGCGCTGGTCTTCCAGCACGGCAAGGGCGGCCAGCCGGTCCGAGGCGCTCTGGTTACTGATCAGCGTCGGGAACGCCAGCAACCGACGGTAGGGCGAGGGCTGATCAACCTGCGTCCGCCGTGCCGAATCCTGCACCTCATTCATGAGCCGGGCGAGGGCGCTGCGCTCCCCCTCGATCATGCTCCGCTGGGCCTGCAGCGTCGCGAACTGGGTTACCTGGGTGGAGGCTTCGGTGGTGGGATCCACCACGCGCTCCCGCTCGCGGAATTCGCGGAGCTGGTTCTCCGAGTTGCGCAATTGAATGGCCAGGGTGTCGAGCTGGCTGCGGAGGAAGGCGACCGCACTGGTGGCCTGGCCCGTCTGGGTCTCCTGCCGCCGGGCGATAAACCGCCGGGCCATGACATTGGGCACTTGCCAGACCAGCTGGGGATCGGTGCTGCGGTAGGTGAGCATGACGATCTGCGCGTCCTTGTTCGGCAGCGAGACCGAGATATTCTCCCGCATCACGGTCATCGTCTCACCCAGCGGCTGTACCGACAGCTCGAGCGCATCGTAGCGGCTCGCCTCGGTGGTCGCCGTGAAGGCGATCCCACCGGCCGTCAGCCGCGCTCCCCGCATTCCCCCGCGGCGGCGGAGTCCGTCAACCGGCAGACGACCGACCCGCCGCCCGCACGAGTTTCCACTCGATACTTGGCGGGAGGCGCGTCCGGGGCGACCCGCACGTTCGTCAGCAGCCGGCTGCGCGGGACGCCCCGCGGCGCGGTGACCACCAGGCGAAGGCCAAGTTCATTGATCGCGTCTTCCGCCAGCGACCGGCTCTTGAGGACCTCCACCTCGGTGCCGACCCCCATCCCCCCGTTGGCCAGCTCGCGGAAGATGCCGGGCAGGTTGGGCACCGCTGTCTCGACGCGTATGGTCGTGGCGGCTTCGTAAACCGGAGTGGCCTTGATGGCGTAGGTCACCGCCGCGGCGGTGGCGATCACCGTGCATCCCAGGATCACCCACCAGTTGCGGCGCACGGCGCCCCACACCTCGCCGATGTTCGGGCCGTCATGGGGCTCGGGCCCCGTCCCGGAGGGACCGCCCAATCGCAAGGCTGGCATACCCGCCATGTTCCGTTGCACCGGCAACTGATCCGCCACTCGTCCTCCTATCGGAGCAGAAGGGCCACCACGACGGTGGTCACCGCAGACAACCCTGCCGCCACCAGCCCCGTATTCCGGCTGACCCAGCCGCGCTGCGGGACGAAGAGTTCATCCCCGGTGCGAATCGGGGTATCGGTCAAGCGCGTATCCTTGTTCAGATCGATACGCAACTGCTGGCCGTCGCGTCGGAGAATGACCTTGTCGAGCTGGCCTTCCCCGGTTGCGCCACCGGCCACTGCCACGGCATCGGCGATGGTGACCGTCGACGGAACCGGATAGACGCCCGGATTCCGCACCGCACCGAGCACTCTGATGCGGTGCTGCAGGATCACTTCGATCGACGGGTTCCGAAGAAACGTCCCGAGGGTATCGACCAGAAAGCGGCGGAGCGAGTCGGCCGACATACGCATGACGGCGACCTCGCCGATCCGAGGCAACGTGGCCACGCCGTCCTGATTGACCGCGAAATCGCCTGACCATTCCGGCTCACGCCACACCTTGAGAGTGATGACGTCACCCGGGCGTAGCAGCCCCCGGCCGGCCTGCGACGTGTCCACAGTGGCGGTTTGCGCCGCGGCGGAACCAGCGTCCCGAGACCAGCCCATCAACACCAGCGTCGCACAAAGAATTGCCGTCCGCAAATTCATTTCACACCGGCCAGAAAAGGGTCGTGTACGGTTGCCGGACATAAGCCTGTCCTGGCTGTGTTGCGAGCCTGCTACATATGCACCTTACACCGCGGTGTCGCCGGAGATTCCAGGGCCCCCGACCCCCCACGGACCGGTGTCGGGCATATACCCGTAAAGCGTCTATTAGTAATAGGATAGAGAGTGCGCATCGCCCTGCCGCCTAACGCTGCATTCCGCCGCATCACCATCCCGCCGGTCCAGCGCTTTCTCGCAGGCCATGATTCAGGCAATTTCTGAGCCCATCAAGAGTCCGCGACGCCCCCCGTCGACCACGCAATAATTTGTACCCTATAACCTTGCGATCGAGCCGAGGAGGGGACTGAACGCGGCAGCGAGAGAGATCAGGCGACACCCTTGCCGGTAGAACGCCCGGAGGTCCCGCCGCGTAGGGAGCATGTGATAGCCCGCGGGCCGGAGCCGGACATCGATCGGTGTGTAATTCCCGGATTCGAGCTTCGCGAGACCCTCGACTACCATCGGTCCCGCCCGCTCGATCGTATCCAGCATCAACTGTTCCATCGACGAGGTCGTGACCGGAAACCGGACCTCCGAAACCAGCTCCCCGGCATCCACCTCAGGGATGGCGCGATGGAACGCGGCGCCTGCCTCCTTGTCGCCGTACCGAAGCACCCAGAATGCCCCGAAGGCACCGCGGTATTCCGGCAGTTTGCCCAGGTGTGTGTTGAACGTGCCCAGCCGCGGGATGCTCAGGAACTTCGGCCCGGCAATCCGGTCGAAGGGACAAAAGAGGAAGACGTCCGCGTCGTGCGCGGCCAGCCGCTCCCTGGTCCGCAGGGACCTGATCTCGTCGATGTACTCTGCCGGAATCCCTCGCTCGCGAAGGCGGGTCAGCATGGGAACGGCGGGTCGCCGAGGTTTGAGAAGAAAGCGGTAGAAGTCACCCGGTTGAATGGACAGGGGATACAGTTGTCGAGTGAAGAACCACAGGCGCTTCAACTGAATCAGTGCCAAGCGATTGAGCCGATTCGAGACGTAGGCGGCGACGATCTGAGACTCGTAGCGCCGGAGGACCGGCTCGAGCAGCAAGGGCGTGAAGCGGTTTTCGTTCAGGGTGAAGAGTACAATGCGCATGTGGGTCAAGCCGTCCGGGGTGTGCTGCGGATGCCCGAGGCGAGATTCGAACTCGCACGGGGTTGCCCCCGGTGGATTTTGAGTCCACTGCGTCTGCCGTTCCGCCACTCGGGCCGGCGCGAAAGTTCGTCACCAGCCAGGGCCTCCGCAAGCCGTGGGCTCACGCCGCCGCCCACCCCGGACCAGGCGGCTTGGTAGTCCAGCCCGCCGGGCGTATGTTCCTCCGATCACCCACGCCGAAGGGTCCGCGTCATGCCGACGCGCTTCAAGATCCCAACTGTCCGACTGGCGGACTTCGCGCTTCTCGGCGTGGTCGTGCTGGGCACTTTGACGGTCGCTGAAGTGCTGCTTCGCGTGCTCTCGCCGCAAACGCTGACACCCGCCTTCATTTGGCCGGGACGGGAAGACGCCGCGCTTTTCGCGCTCGATCCGCGCTACGGCGTGGTCCTGAAGCCCAATCTTGACGAGATCGCTCAATTCGGCACTCACGTCCGCACCAACTCACGGGGCTTGCGGGACCACGAGTTCGGGGCCAAAAGTCCGACGAGTTTCGTATTCTGTCACTCGGGGACTCCTACGCGTTTGGATTTGGAGTCGAAGTAGAGCAATCCTACACCAAGGTGGTGGAAGACCGGCTGAACCGAGAGCTTCCCGGCCGAACGTTTTCGGTGGTTGACGCCGGCGTGACGGGATACGGCACGAAACAACAGGATATGGTCCTGCAGGATCTCCTGCCGGTGTTGAAGCCGGACTTCGTCCTGGCGACGTTTACGGCGGGCAATGACGTCTACGACAACGCCGTCTTCGAGGACCAGCTCCGAACCGGACTGCAGACGCCGCTCGGCTTCGTCGGACGACATAGCCATCTGGCCCGACTGTTCCTCAAAGCCAGTTTTCCGCTGTGGTTCTTTCTGGAGAATCGCGAGGCGAAACGCCTTCAGCATACCATCCGGTTGCTGGAGGAACTTGAAGCCCATCTCCGCGAGGCCGGGCTACCGTATCTGATGCTGGTCATTCCTGCCAGGCACCAGATCCGGCCGAGCGTGGAGCCTGCGGCGCGCCTGCTGATGAGCGTGGGACTGGAGAGTCTCGTCTTCCGGCAGAACCAATGGGTGATTCGTCACTTCCGCCAGCAGCAAGTTCCCTACCTCGATCTCTGGCCCCCGCTCGTGAAGCAGGACAGCGTTGCGCCGGTGTCCTTCGTCGAGGATTCACATCTCAATGCGCTGGGACATCAGGTCGTAGCCCGGGAGATCGTGGCACACCTGCGCCGAGTCCTCGGTTCGCCGCCCTCCGTCGAGCACTTGCGCGGCAAGAGCGACGGGTCCGTCCCCTAAGGATCGAAGGGGCGCCGCTCCGACACGGGCGGTCCCAGTATTTCCCGCCAGACGATCGCGTCCCGCAGCTGCGCCGGCGTGTACTTCCGACCGCGGTGTGATCGGGCGGCTCCTCGCGGATGCGCTGGTCGAACCGCGTGTGATCCGCCTTGGTCAGCTCACCGCTCCGCGCCGCGGCCGCCTCGATCCGGCGGCGCTCGATCCCCTCCGCCGCCTCGTCGTAGTCCACCCGTACCCGAGGGCGCCCGCACGACCTCCTGCTCCAGGCTGACGACCCGCTCGGGTTCCTCCAGGGAGGTGCGGTCCTCGATCTCTTCTGCGTCCGGCAACGGCGTCGGTGCGGGAAGGGAGGCGCGCGTGGGGCGGCCGGGAAACCCGCCCGCCTCCTCCATGTTGCGCTCCAGCTCGCGCAGCAGCCGCTCGAGCTGGCTTCCCTCCCGCTGCGTCGCGTCGGCGTCCACGGGCTCGCCCTCCCGCCCGCACCGGCGGCCCACGCCGTCCGATTGGGGAGTGTGCGCGCCTTCGGCCGCGAATCGCCCTTGGCCCGGCCGATCAGGTTGACCACCAGCCAGAGGAAGCCGACCAGTAACAGCCCGTTGAAATCCATCAGGAACCGGTGGCCGTGCCGCTGTCGGTCTGGCCCGCGATGGACTGGCGCATGGCGGTGTCGGCCTGAACGTTCCGGTAGCGCTGGTAGTCCATGATGCCGAGGTTCCCGTTCCGGAACGCCTCCGCCATCGCCAGCGGAATCTGGGCCTCTGCCGCAATGACGAACGCCCGCTGCTTCTGAGCTTCGGCCCGGTACTCCTGCTCCATCGCGACCGCCAGCGCCCGGCGCTCTTCGGCCTTCGCCTGCGCGATCCGCTTGTCGGCTTCCGCCTGGTCGGTCTGGAGCTCCGCGCCGATGTTCTTGCCCACATCCACGTCCGCGATGTCGATCGAGAGGATCTCGAACGCGGTCCCCGCGTCGAGCCCCTTGGCGAGGACGGTCTTGGAGATCATGTCGGGGTTCTCCAGCACCTTCTTGTGCGACTCGGCGGACCCGATCGTGCTCACGATCCCCTCGCCGACCCGGGCCAGGATCGTCTCCTCGCCCGCGCCGCCCACCAGTCGGTTGATGTTGGCGCGCACCGTGATCCGGGCCAACGCCAGGAGCTGGATGCCGTCCTTGGCCATCGCCGCCACCTTGGGCGTGGTGATGACCTTCGGGTTGACGCTCACCTGCACCGCCTCGAACACGTCGCGGCCCGCCAGGTCGATCGCGGTCGCCTGCTTGTAGGCCAGCGCGATCCCGGCCTTGTCGGCGGAGATGAGCGCGTTCACCACGCGGTTCACGTTGCCGCCGGCGAGGAAGTGCCCCTCCAGCTCGTTGACGTCGAGCTTGATGCCGGCCTTGTGCCCGCTGATCAGCGGCAGCACGATGGAGCGCGGATCGACCCGCCGAAAGCGCATCCCGAAGAGCGTGAGGAACGAAACCCGCACGCCTGAGAAGAGGGCCGTGAGCCACAGGCCGAACGGAATGAACCGAAAAAAGATGACGAAGGCGATGATGGCGATGAAGACCAGCGCCAGCACCATTCCGAGACTGACCATCGAATCGTCCACGAAGTCCCCTAGTTGATTGTCGGCTGTGTCAGCTCTCGCACGACGTGGCGGTATCCTTCGCTCCGCAGCACGCGCACGGCGCTGCCCTGGCTCACATACTCGCCTTCGGTGACCACATCCACCCGCTCGCCCGCGATGGTCGCCGTGCCCGCCGGGCGAAGGTCGGTGATCGCGACGCCGTCCTGGCCCACGAGATCGGCCCGGAGGGCCGCCGAGACGTATCCGTCGGATTGAGCCATCCCACTCCGCAGGAACAGCCCGCCGAACCGGTTGCTGTTGGGGATGTGCCGCAGCCAGGCATACACCACTGCGGCGGTGATCAGCAGGCTGGCCCCCAGGATCGCGAACGCCTGCAGGACGTCACCGGTGGTGGGGGAGGAGCCCATCAGGGCCAGCACCATGGCCGCGGCGATGCCCGCGATGCCGAGCAGGCCGGCGACCCCGAATCCGGGAAGCACGAAGACCTCCACCAGCAGCGCGATCAGGCCGAGCCCCAGCAGCAGCACCTCTTCCCACCCGGCCAGGCCGAGCAGGAAGCTCGAGCCGAAGAAGAGTCCCAGCGAGGCCACACTCACCAGTCCGCCGAGTCCGAAGGCGCCGCTCTTGATCTCCAGCACCAGCCCCAGCAGCCCCAGCGAGAGCAGCAGCGGCGAGACGATCGGGTTGGTGAGGAAGCGGACGATCTGCTCGGCCCAGTTGGGCTCGCTCGGAACGACCGTCGCGTCCGGAAGGTTGATCGCCCGGAGCAGCGCGGCTTCGTCGGCCACCTCGCCCTTGGCGTAGCCGACCTTCCGCGCCTCACTGCTGGTGAGGGTGAGCAGCGTGTTCGCGGCGTCCACCCCGGGGATTTCGACCGACTCGTCCACCATCGCCTCGGCCACTTTGGGATCGAGACCCCGTTCCTCCGCGACTGCCCGGAACTCCGCCCGCATGGCGGACACCATCTTCTCGGAGGCGCGACGTCCCTCGCCATCCACCGGCGTGGCGGCCCCCATCACGGCCCCCGGCCGCATGTAGACCTCGCGGGCCGAGATCGCGATCAGGGCGCCCGCGCTGAAGGCTCGGGGATTGACGAAGGCGTACACCGGGATGGTCGAGCGGCGGATGGCGTCGGAGATCCGCTCGGCGGCGTCCACCCGGCCGCCGGGAGTGTCGATGTCGAGGTAGGCGGCCGCGGCCCCGGCGGCCTCGGCTTCACGGAGCGATCTGGCAACGTAGGGGGCGAGGCCGTTCTCGACCGTCCCGGTGATGGCGATGCGGTAGACGACGGACTGGGCCGCGGCCGGAGCCGCGAGAGCGATCAGAGCGAGCGTCAACGACAGCCATCGGCGCATCGCGAAGCCTTGAGGGGAGATGCCCGAAATCTAGTGGCCGTCTCGCCGGTGGCGAAAGCCTTCATGATCGCCGCGCATCTCGTGGACCCTCTGGAGCAGCTGCTCGCGGAGGACCAGGAGCTTGGCACGCTGCACCGGCGTGAGGAAGCCGAGCTTGGACATCTCCTCGCGCCAGTTCTCGGCGTAGCGCACCCGCAGGTCGAGCAGCTCGCGGGTGAGCTTGGCGACGCTGTCCTGGTTGGCGGTCGCGTTGTCCGCGATCTGGGCGTCGAGCGCGGCGCGGAGCTCCCGTTCCCGCTGCCGGAGCTCCCGCCGGCGGCCACCCTGCTCGGTCGCGACCGTCTTGAGCTTCGCCGCCTGCTCGTCGTTGAGGTTGAGCTCCGCCTTGACCCGCTCCGCGAAGCGGCGCTCGATCTTCTCCCGCATGACGGCCCGCGGTTGCGAGTCGGCAGTGCTTTGCGCCGCCAGCGGCGCCGACACGGCCGCGAGCAGGAGCAGCCACAGCAACGGTCCGCGCATCAACCCTCCCAGGTAGCGAACACCTGCTCCAGCTCCCCATCCTCGTGCTCCCCCATCGTCGAAGCATCGAGGCTGGACGGAGCGGGAGCCGGACGATCGATATTCTGCAGCAGCGTATCGAGCTGGGCGGTTTCGAGCCCCTCCAGCTCGGGCAACGGCACCAGCACGCTGCCCGCCGCCACCCGAGCCGCCGGCGGAGGCGTGCCGCCGCGATCGGCCAGCGCCACCCCAAGGATCATCGCCGCCGCGGCGGCCGCCCCCACGAACGACCAGGTGCGTCGGGTACGGGTCCGTTCGGCGCGGTCGTGCGCGATGCGCCCCTGCACCGCCGCGGCGAGCGCAGCCGGGTCGGAGATCGCCGGAGCCCGGCCGGCGAGACTGTGCGCGGCCAGCATCAGGCGCCACTCGTCACCGCACTCGTCGCACTCGTCCAGATGGGCCGCTTCATCGGGCGTCCACACCGAGCGTTCCAGGGCGACCTCCGGCATCCGGTCCGAGAGCCGCGCGCAATCGTTCATTTGACCAACTCCTTGAGACGCCTGACCGCATGGTGGTAGTGGACCCGCGCGGCACCGGGTGTCGTGCCGAGCGCGGCCGCGATTTCGGTGTAGCCGCTGCCCTGCTGGGTTCGGAGCAGGAATACTTCCCGCTGGAGCCGCGGCAACTTCGCGATGCCCTGTCGCAGCCGCTCGGCCGTGTCGGTGGCGGCCAGGTCGGCATCGGGGTCGGCGCGGTCGGGGAGGTCGCGATCCTCGAGCGAGAGCATCTGCCGGCCCTTGCGGCGCCGATACTCGTCCCGGAGCACGTTGCCGGCGATGACGAACAGCCAGCTCCGGAACGAGGCCTCGCCCCGCCAGCCATCCAGCCGCCGGAACGCCCGGAACAACGCCTCCTGTACCAGGTCGTCGATCTCGTCGCGGGCCGCGCCCGAGCTGTAGAGGAAGCGTGCTACGGCAGGCGCATGGCGCCGGACCAGCTCGGCCGCCGCCCTCTCGTCACCGGCCCGATAGGCGGCGGCCAGCGCGTGATCGGAGGGTGTCTCCAGCACGGGGGAGGCGCTCATCCAGGGCTGCAGGACGTCAGATTGTCGCAGTCTGTTAAGGCGCGCTATCTTAGGCCCATGAGACGTCCCAGCGTGATCGCGCACCGCGGTGCCTCCGGCTACGAATATGAGAACTCGCGCGCGGCCTTCCGGCGCGCGGTGATGCTGGACGCCGATGGCGTCGAGCTCGATGTCCACGCCACCCGCGACGGGGTGATCGTGGTCCATCACGATGCCGAGATTCCCGGCTTCGGGCCCATCGGCCTGCTCTCCTGGCCCGAAGCGCGCCAGGTGCGGATCCGGAACGGCGAGCCGCTGCCGCTGCTGACCGAAGTCCTCGATCTGGTCGGCGAGCGCGACGTGTACGTCGAGGTCAAGACCCTGCCGGAGGCGCACGACGAGAAGCTGCTCGCCGCGCTGGAACAGGGTCCGTCGCCGTCCCGCTATGCCATTCACAGTTTCGACCACCGCATCGTTCGCCGGCTGGGGGGCTGCCGTGCGGAGCTGCGGCGGGGAGTTCTTCTCTCGGCCTACCTGGACGACCCGGTGGCCGCGATGCGCGGCGTCGGAGCGACGACGCTGTGGCAGGAGTGGCACCAGGTGGACCAGGCGCTGGTGAACCAGGTGCACGATGCCGGCTTTACGCTCATCGCCTGGACCGTGAACGAGATCGGCGACCTCGAGCGGATGGCCCGCCTCGGCGTGGACGGACTCTGCGGCAACTATCCCGACCGCATCAGGGTCGCCATCGCGAGCCGCATCGAGGAAGTCTCTCGGACCTGAAATCCGGGGCCTCGGTTAGTGGCCGCAGATGAACGCAGATGAACGCAGATGTTAGAGGGCCGATAGGAGTTGGGGTACCCTCCCTCCACCCCCCAAAAAAACCGCGTTCTCTTGTTCTGCGTTCATCTGCGTTCCTGCGGTCATCTGCGGCTAATTGCTACCGCTAATTCCTACGGCATCGGCGCGGGAAGATTGGTTTCGTCGGTCGGCGCCGGCGCCGGCGCCGCATTGGGTGCCGCGGCCCGCTGCGATTTCGCTTCCGCGATCTGCCCTTCCAGCCTGGTGATTTCCTTCTCCAGATCATCCAGACGCAGCAGCAGCGCATCGACCCGACGCTGCTCGATCTCCTGGCCCCGCTCCCGCCGGTGGATGAGGAGCCCGAGATCGCGGGCGGCGCCATCCTGCTTGCGGCGATACCGAAGCAGCTCGATCTGGAGCTTCCCCTCGTCCAGCGCCGCCTGCGCCTTCTTGCCGAACTCCGAGAGCTCCTGATTCAGGCGGTCGAACAGCGTTGACTTGGTCATGCTCGCTCCTCCCATCGGTGGCCGGGATACGACGGCCTGAGCCACCCAGATGTTTCATTCCGCACCGTGCGCGCCTTCGGGAAAAGATAAAAGCAAAGAGGGGGACGCGGTGTCGGCGTCCCCCTCTCGAATTGTCCCGGGCTCAGCGGCTCAGCCAGCGGCCTCGGCGGGGTAGACCGAGACTTTCTGCCGATTCTTGTCCTTGAACTCGAATTTCACCACACCGTCGACCACCGCGAACAGGGTGTCGTCGTTGGCTCGGCGCACATTCTTGCCGGCGTGGAACTTGGTGCCACGCTGCCGGACCAGGATGTTGCCCGCGATGACGCGCTCGCCGCCGTAGCGCTTGACGCCGAGGTACTGCGGGTTGCTGGTACGGCCGTTCCGGCTGGAGCCTACGCCCTTCTTATGTGCCATGGTCGCCTCAGCCCAGCTTCAGGTCGGTGATTCGGACCTCGGTGTACTTCTGCCGGTGCCCGGTTTTCCGGCGGTAGTTCTTCCGCCGCTTGAACTTGAATACGTAGATCTTGGGTTCCTTCCCCTCGCCCACCACCTCGGCCTCGACCGACGCGCCCTTGATGAGAGGAGCGCCCGTCTTGATCGTCTCGCCGTTGGAGGAGAGCAGCACTTCGTCGAAGGTGACCTTCGACCCCGCGGCCGCGTTCATCAACGGCAGGCGGATAGTCTTGCCCTTCTCTGCGCGGAATTGCTTGCCGAGGGCTCTGAAGATGGCGTACATGAGGCGGAATCCGTGGATTAGGTCGTCAAAGTCACGAGCCTTTAAATCTATGTGGCCGACAAGCTTGACGCAAGCCGACCCTCTGGGCCAAGCTCAGAGGTCGAATCGGACCTCGAATCCCAGGTATCGGCTGTCCCGCCGGAAGAATTGCCGCTGGGTCGAGAGCCCGTCATGGGCGATGAGCGCCAGGCCGATCTCCCGTCCGCCCGGCGCCGCCTGCAGGGCGATGCCTGCCTTGAGCGAGCTGCTGACACGCCAGCTCGTCGCTGCGCTGGCATCCACATAGATCCCGCCCACCGGGCGGACGGCGCCCCCATCGCGTCGCCGCTCGGGGCGGAAGTCTACGCCGAAAGCCGCGCCCGGCCGCGCCAGCCTCAGCTCATCCCGGAGCGCGTAGCTCGCGTTGCCGATGAGGCGCCAGGAACCCACCGAATAGCTGGCCCAGGCGGCGAGCACCTCACGCGTCCAATCGAGGCGCTTGGCGTCGAAACGATCCTCGTACTCGTCGCCGAGGTGGCTACTCTCGTGATAGATCTCCGCCGTGAGCGACCAGGCGCCGAGCGCGGCGGTGCCGTTCAGGCCGACAACCCAGTCGTTGCTGATCAACGCGTCCTTGCCGTCCGAAAGGCTGAAACGCGCGTACACCTGGGTGCCGAGCCCCAGCGTGATCGGCCGCGTCCCTCGGCTCAGGGCCAGCACCGGAAAATTCTCCCCCAGTGCCACCTCCGCCTCGGCCTCATTGCCGAAGCGGCTCTCGCCTTGCCGCACCGAGATGACGCGGCCGGCGATACCGTGCACCCGAGGGGACGCCTCGGGTCGCTCGAAGCTGGGAACGTTCGGAAAGATGCGGGCCTGGGCGGCCGCCGATCCTGGCAGGCCGAGAACGAAGGCGAGAGCGAGCCGGAATCCGCTCATGCTGCTTGACATTGCCACCGTGCCCTCAGATGTTGCTGGCCGACGGCGACAGTGCACGTCGGCTGCGGAAAAGTGAGGGCCGGCGGGCAGTCGCGCAATGTGTCCGGACCCCAGCTCGGAGACACGCATGTTGGTGTGGAGCTCGATCCTTGCCGCTGTCCTTGCCTCTGGAACCTCACCGGGACCCACCGACCCCAAGGTGACCGTCACGGTGGACTCGGCCCGCAAAGAGATTGTCGTCACCGCCGGCCCGTTCGACCTGCCCAATATGCCCCCGATGGAAGACGACGGCATGATGGATCACGGGGCGTCCCATGATACTCCCATCCAGCGATTCCGCTGGCCCATGGACGCCTGGCTCCGCGGATTCGAGCTCGAGCTGACGGACGGCCAGGGCAATCCGGTGCCCAGGGGCGTGATCCACCACATGATCATGGTCAACTTCAGCCGGCGGATGCTGCTCTACTCCGCGCCGGAGCGCCTGCTCGGCGCCGGCACCGAGACCGAAGATATCAAGGTGCCCAAGACCATCGGCGTGCCGATGTCACCGGGGATGGATCTCGGGATGTACGTCGCGTGGCACAACGACACCGGGAAGGATTTCAGCGGTGTGCAGATGACGCTGCGGATGCTGTGGACGCCCAAGAACCAGAACCCGCAGCCGGTGAACTCGCTGCCGATCTACATGGACGTGAACCTCACGGTCGGTGGGAGCAACACCTTCGACGTGCCGCCCGGCAGGTCGGAAAAAGTGCATGAGTTCATCCTGCCGGTCGGCGGCCGACTACTCGGCGTCGGCGGCCATTTGCACGACTACGGTGTGGGCGTGCGTCTCGAAGATGCCGAGACGGGGAAAGTGATCACGGAAGTGGACGCCACTCGTGACTCGGCCGGCAAGGTCAGCAAGGTGAGCCGGAAGCTCTTCGGGGTGAGTGGCGAAGGCCTGAAGCTGAAGGCGAACCACAAGTATCGGGTGGTCGGGGTCTACGATAATCCCACCGGCCAGACCCTGGTTCGGGGCGCGATGGCGCACATGTCCGGGCTCTTCACTCCCGACGACCTCAGCAAGTGGCCGAAGATCGACCGATCGAACCCCGACTACCAGCGAGACCTGGCATCACTGCAGGCGCGAGGGACCGGCGGTGGCGAGGGGCATGGGAGCGAGCACGGCGGCGGCCATGGCGACCACGGCAACGGCGGGGCCAAGCAAGAGCACTCGCACTGATCCTGCTGGAAACCGAACACAGCGAAGGGGACCATGGCGACATGGTCCCCTTCGTTTTCCGCAGGTCTCGCGGTGTCGGTCAGTCGTCTATGATCCGCCGCACGCCCACCCACCGATTGTACCACCACCGCCCGTAAGGGTCCTCACCGCTCAACACGCTGATCTGAACCCCCCGGCTCGCGCTGTGGATGAACCGGCCATCGCCGAGATACAGGCCGACGTGACTGATCGAGCCACCCCGGTTGGAGAACGTCAGCAGGTCGCCCGGCGCGAGACGGTCCACATCCTTGCTGACTTCCCTGCCCTCGCGCGCCTGGTCCGCGCTCACTCGCGGCAGCTGGATCCCATGCTCGCCATAGGCGTACTGGATCAGCCCGGAGCAATCGAAGCCGCCGCCGTTCTCTCCGGTGCCGCCCCAGGTGTATGGGCGGCCCATCGCCCCGCGAGCGGTAGCGGTCACCGCCTCGCGCAGGAGGACCGGTCTGCTGGCGCCACCCGCGCTGGAGACGGTGGTCGCCGGATCGGGCGTCGGAGAGCCGGACGGCGTGGAGCCCGTCGAGGGACGCGGCAGGTCGAGGTCGGAGGGATCCCGTCGGGGCTCCGCCGGTGAGGGACGCGGACGGCTATGCCCGCCGAAACGGATGCTGAGGCCCGCCGCGACCTCGAGACCGTTCCTTCGGTCGATCGACAGCTCGCGCCAGCGGGCTTCTGCGCCGAAGGCCAGGAACGAGGTGGGATACAGCTCGTATCCCGCGCCGGCAGACCACGAGCCCCAGACCTTGGAGAACTCCGGCGAGTCGGGCGAGCCCATCCCGCCGCCTACGCCGGCCACGACATACGGTCCGGGGTCGCCACCCTTGAAGGCGGTGAGATCGGCGGAGATGCCCGCGAACGCCCCATCCGCCCCGTCGGCTCGATGCAGGTAGTTGCCGTGGAGCCCCAACCCGAGTGTGCCGATGACACGGCGGTTGACGCCGAGCCGGTACACGTCCCAGCCACCGTCCTCGTAGAACCGGCCGATCTGTCCCTCGATGCCCTGGGCAGCAGCTGGCACGCCGACCGTGGAGGCGGCGCCCAGGAGCGAGAGCACCCGGCCCAGCGCGCGGAGGGACACTACCGTTCCCTCACGGGGCGGCCGGTGCGCAGGTTCACGAGGTAGACATCGGCGGGGACGCACTGGGATGAGAGCCGCGCACGGATGGTGGAATCGTTCACCAGCTCGGGTGCCGCCCCGGTGTAGAGCAAGGGGATCGGAATGCGGGCGGAGTCGCGCCGGATCTCCATCGTGCGGTCCACGCAGGACGTGCCGTCGGCCGCCTTGCCGTCCCGGGCGAGCGTGAACCAGATCTCCACTCCGCCGGGGGCCGTCGCCACGAGGCTGTCGCGCGGAGCCGCTGCGGCGACGGGCGCGGCGCCGGCCGTCTCGGCGGCGGGCTTCTCGTCGGGTCCGCCGCAGGCGAGCATCTGCACCAACGCGCTGAAAGTCATCGCGCTCCGCAGGGTCATGGTGGGTCGGCTCCGGCCTGGGGTGCCGGGTCCGGGGTCAGGATCTCGGTGGTGTCGGGTGTCCCGTCCTCGGTCACCGCCAGCACTTCGCGTACTTCGGGAGAGCGCCGCAGGTACTCCAGCCATCCGATGAGGGCCGCGAACCCGGTCAAGGCACCGCAGAGCGCCGTCACCGCCAGGCCCTCGACGGGATCCTCCATCCGCATAGCAACAAGTGCGCCGCCCACGGCCCCGAAAAACGAAGCCGCCCACGCGAGGAACGGCGTGAGCAGCCACCCAAAGATGCGGAAGAGGAGCCGGATCCAGCGCATATCGCCCTCAGGCGCGTCGAGTACCCAGCCCCGAAAGAACGGTGGCCAGAGCCAGTCCGGGCAGGAAGGCTACGCCGAAGGTCGTCACGTTCCAATGCGCTCCGGGGAATCCGACCAGGACGGCGATCAGGGCCACCACCACGGCGAAGCCGACCGCCGTGCCGAACGCCGCCGGCACCGAGACCCGGCCGTTGCGCTCCGCCTGATTCGCGAGGATCCATGCGCCGAGCCAGGGGAGAAAGGTGCCGGCCATCCACCAGACCGGGTGGTACCACCAGTTGCTCCTGCCGATCTCCCACCAGCGGTTGGTGTACGTGCCGATGTTCTGCAGGAGGATGACGTCGACCAGGAGGAACATGAAGGCGGCACCCAGCCCGATGCCCGCGGCGCCGGCGATGCCCTCGATGGACCGCGCGCGGGTCCAGATACCCGGCAGCAGCGTCACGGGCGCCAGGCTCACCACCAGCAGGATTACGAGGAGGACGGTCTCGAGGGGGCCGCTCAGGAGGCGCGTGGCGAGTGAGAAGAGCAGCACCACGACCGCCTCGAACAGACCGAGCAGCACTGCGCCCCGCACGATGGAGGGGACGTCGGTTACGTCGTAATCGCGCTGGAGCTCGGCCGCGGAAGCCATCCGGTTTCTCCCATGAAGGAGGGGTCGGGCGAAGTATACCGAAGCGTGTCGGTGGCGGCCAAGGGGAGACTCAGGTGGCCCAGGCGAGAAGGACGGCGATGTCGGTGATGGCCCAGGCGCCCAGCGCGTGGTACATCCGGCGCTGGTGCTCGGCCGGCGGGAGATCGCTCCGCATCCGCCAGGGCACGAGCACGACAAGCCACGCCAGCAGGGCGACCTCGAGCGCGACCCAACGCCATCCGGAGGACGTGCGGTGCGAGCGCGTGGCCGCCCACGCCAACAGCGCGAACGCGACCGCCACGCCGATCAGCGCGACGTCGAGGCTGCGCTTGGCGCCGAGCATCAGCGCCAGCGTCCGATCTCCCCGCCGCGCGTCTTCCTCGAGCTGGTAGAGCTGGGTCAGCGGATACAATGCCGCGAACAACGGACAGAACGCGACCAGAACCACCAGGCTTCTGGTATCGATCGGCCGCGCGGTTGCGGCCCACCCCGCGAGCGGCGTCAGCGTTCCGAAGCCGACCATGTTGATCAGCCAGTCGGCGCCCGCCACCGCCTTGAGCCGGAACGGCGGGACCGAGTAGATGACCGAGAGCCCGACACAAACGGCGTAGAGCACGCGAAAGGCCGGTGGCAAGGCGAACGACGCCGCGAATCCGGCGGCCATGAGTCCCAGCGAGAAGGCGGCCAGCCGGCGCGGGGGAGGCGGAGGGTTACGCAGGTACGCGATGTCGCCCTCGTCGCGATCGAAGGCGCTGTTCAGCGCCAGCGTCCCGCCGTTCAGACAGGCTACCCAGAGCACGATCCCGAGCACCGCAGCCTGGAGCCCCTCTCCCTTGGCGGCGCCGTGCAGCCCCACCGCGAGCAGGTATCCGAGGGCGGTGTGCGCCGCCATGATGGGCCACTCGACCGGACGCAGATGCAGCAGGTAGTCGAAGCGCGGCCCCAGAAGACGGTAGCCCGCGGCGCGGGCTGGGCTCACCAGGAGAGTCCGAGATGTCTGGCCGCGATGCGGAGGCCCTGGAGGGTAAGGTCGGGGTGGGTCTGTTCGATCGACGTGGTGAGGGGCGCCACGACCCCCGCGAGTCCTCCCGTAGCCACCACGCGCGGCGTCCCGCCGCCGGGCCATTCGGCCGCGGATGCGCCGGACGATTCCGTCCACCGCGTCGGCGGTGCCGAACAGCACGCCGGCCTGGATGCACTCCTCGGTGCGGCGGCCGATCACCCGGGCGGGGGCCTTGAGCTCGGTCGCGGGCAGCTTGGCGGTGCGGCGGGTGAGCTGGTCGGCCGCGGTGCGGAGACCGGGCATGATCACGCCCCCGATGAAGCGGGCGTCCGCGGTGATGCAGTCGAAGGTGGTCGCCGTCCCGAAGTCCACCACGATCACATCCGAGCGGTAGACCTCGACGGCCGCGAGCACGTTCACGATCCGGTCCGCGCCGACGGTGAGCGGCTCGTCCACGTCGAGCTTGACCGGCAGGCGCGACTGCGCATGAATGGCGACGCCGGTGCGTCCGGTCGCGAGCGCCAGGCCTTCGGTCACGCTCTGGGTGACGGTCGGCGCCACCGAGGCGAGGCACACGGCCTGGACCTCGTTCGGCGAATGTCCGTCCTGGATGAGGAAGCCGCCGATCGCGCTGGCCCACTCGTCGGGCGTGCGGTCGGGATTGGTGGTCAGCCGCCAGTGCGCCTGGAGCTGGTCGCCCTGGAAGAGGCCGACGGTAATCTCGGTGTTGCCGATGTCGAGGGTGAGCAGCATGGCTCGAAGCTACGGCACCCGGGCGCGGTCGGCCAACTCCACGGTGCCGGCGCGGACGCCGACCACCCGGCCCCCATCCGACCTGACCAGCAAGGCGCCATCCTCCGAGATGCCGCTTGCGATGCCCGGCGGCCGGTCCCTTCAGCCGCCGTCCCGCGAGCCAGTCCCGGCGCCGAAGCTCGGCGAGCTCCGCAGGCGAGAGGCGTTCCGCCGGCGGGCTCATCGCGCGAAGCCGTGCGGTGACCTCCGGCTCTACAACATCGGGCGTGATACCGGGAAGCCGCTCGGCGAGAGTGGTCGCCATGGCGCCGAGCTCGCTGGGGAGCGTGTTGGCGACGTTGATCCCCACGCCGGCCACGATCCACGCCAGCGCCTCGCCCTGCCAGCGCGCCTCGCAGAGAATCCCGCCCAGCTTGCGGTCGCCCAGCATGAGGTCGTTCGGCCACTTGATGTCCACCGGTGCGCCGGGGCCGAGGGATTCGATCGCGTCCGCGACCGCGAGTCCGACTCGAAGGCCGAGGAGCGTCACTCCGGCATCGGTAGCAGGACGAATCAGGACGCTGAGCCAAAGCCCCCCTGGGGGCGATGTCCAGTCACGTCCCCGCGATCCGCGGCCGCCGGTCTGCTCTCCAGCCACGACCACGGTGCCCGCGTCAGCCCCCTCGGCCGCAAGGTCGTGCAGCAGATCCATGGTCGAGCCCACGCTCGGCACACGAACGGTCCGCGGCATCGCGGTCAGGGCGTGAGCCACAGCAGCGCGGCGCCGAAGAGGATGCGATACCAGGCGAACACCGCGAAGCTGTGTCGCGAGACGTAGGTCAGGAACGCCTTCACGACGATCAGTGCGGAGACGAACGAGACCACGAACCCGGTGGCGAAGAACGGCACGTCGGCCGCGGTCAGCGACCCGGCCGTCTTGGCGAGGTCGAAGAGCGTCGCGGCGAACATGATCGGAATCGCCAGGAAGAACGAGAATTCGGTGGCGGCCTTCCGGGACAGGCCCATCGCATAGCCGCCCATGATGGTGGCGCCGGACCGTGAGGTCCCGGGAATGAGCGACAGCACCTGGGCCAGGCCGATGCCGAGCGCGGTCGTCTGGGGGACGTCGGTGACTTCGGCGAACCGGGTACGGGGACCCCAGCGCTCGATGACCAGGATCGACGATCCCGCCCACGATGAGCGCCGCCGCGACGACCGGCGTGTTGAAGAGGCGTTCCTTGATCCAATCGTGGATCAGGAGGCCGACGATCGCCGCGGGAAGGAAGGCGATGCCCAGGTTGAGAATGAACCGCTGGCTCCTGGGATCGTGCCGGGCGTGCGCCACCGTTTGCAGGAGGCGGGCGCGATAGAGCCAGACGATCGCCAGGATCGCGCCCAGCTGGATGAAGATGTCGAAGCTCTTGGCTCGCTCGTCCACCTGGCCGAGCCATTCGCTCACCACGATCAGGTGGCCGGTGGAGGAGACGGGGATGAACTCGGTGGCCCCTTCGACCAGACCGAGAATGACCGCTTTGACGAACAGCTCAGGCGTCATGTCGGCGGCTCACCGAATCACCTCCTGATAGAGAGCCTCGTACTTCGGCACGATCGCGTCGGCGGAGAACTCATGCGCCTTGGCGATGGCGGCGTCTCTCATCGCGCCGTACCGGCGCGGATCGCGCAGCAGCTCCACCGCCCGGCGCCCCATCGCTTCCACCGAGCCGACCGGCTCGAGAATGCCGTTCACGCCGTCGTCCACGACCTCGGGGAGTCCGCCGGCCCGGCTGGCGACGACCGGCGAGCCGCACGCCATCGCCTCCAGCGCCGCGAGCCCGAACGACTCGGTCTGGGACGGCAGCACGAAGAGATCGCTGGCCTGAAGCAGCGAAGCGACGGAGTCCAGCCGGCCGAGGAACTTCACGTCCGGACCGACGCCCAGCTCGCGCGCCTCGTTCTCGGCGTCCACCCGCTCCGGCCCGTCGCCGATCATGACGAGCGTCGCCGGCATCGCGCGCTGGATCCGGGCGAAGACCCGGACGACGTCCTTCACCCGTTTGACCTCGCGGAAGTTGGAGACGTGGGTGATCAGCTTGTGGCCGTCGGGCGCCAGCCCAAGCCTGCCGGTCGGCTCGCCCGGCCGGTATTCCTGCAGGTTGACGAAGTTGGGAATCATCTTGAGATCGCAGCTCACGCAGCCGAACGCCCGGTAGGTCTCGTCGCGAAGATAGGTGGAGACGGCGGTGACCGCGTCGGAGCGCTCGATCGAGAACTTGGTGATGGCGTAGAAGCTCGACTCCTGCCCCACCAGCGTGATATCGGTGCCGTGCAGCGTCGTGATGATGCGAAGATCGCGCTCGCCCGCGCAGCATCTCGCGGGCGAGGTACGCGGTGGTGGCGTGGGGAATGGCGTAGTGCACGTGCAGGATATCGAGCCCTTCGCGGGTGGCCACTTCGTGCTGCTTCGAGGCGAGGGCGAGTGTGTACGGGTAGTGGTCGAAGAGCGGATACCGGCCCATGCGGGTCTCGACCTGGTGGAAGAAGACCCGCTCTTCATAGCCGCGCAGCCGGAACGGCGAATCGTAGGTGATGAAGTGGATCTCGTGGCCGCGCCGAGCGAGCTCGAGCCCCAGCTCGGTGGCCACCGCGCCCGAGCCCCCGTACGTCGGGTAGCAGGTGATGCCGATTTTCATGAACGTCCGATCGGGAGTGGGTTGGACCCCAGTGCCTCGTAGCTCCGGGCGATCTCCGCCGCCACCTTCTCCGGCGAGCGGGTCGCATCGAGGGTGAGGACCTCACCCGTGAGCTGGTGCCGGAACCATGTCTCCTGGCGCTTCGCGTACTGCCGGGTGCCGGTCGCGATCGCGTCGGCGACGGTGTCCCGCTGGCGGCGGCCGTGCAGGTACTCGACCGCCTCGCGGATGCCCACGCCGTCGAGCCCGGCCGCGCCGGCCGGATGTCCTTCGGCCAGCACCGCCGCCACCTCCTCGATCAGCCCCCGGCGCACCATCTCCTCCGTCCGCCGCGCGATGCGCTGATGCAGCACCTGCCTCGGCGTCGTAAGCACCACGTACCAGGGCCGGATCGCGCCACCGGTGCGGGCGGCTTCCTGCCAATGCGTCAACGGGTACCCGGTGAGGAGCGCGACTTCGATCGCGCGGGCCGCACGCTGCCGACCTCCGCCCCGAAAGCCGGGATCGAGCCGGCCGGCCCAGCGCAGCAGCTCGATCGGCTCGAGTCGCGCGGCGAAGGCATCGAGCGACCGCCGCCGCGCCGGGTCGATGGTGGGCTCGCGGAACAGCCCCTCCGCCAGCGCGCGCACGTACAGCCCGGTTCCTCCTACGACGACCGGCAGGCGCCCCCGGTTCCGAACCTCGGCGATCCACCCATCCGCCTCGCGGGCAAACCGGCCGGCGCTGTACCGGGTTCCCGGCTCCACCAGGTCGACACCGTGGTGCGCCACCCGGGCCCGTTCCTTCCGGGTGGGCTTGGCGGTACCGATGTCGAGCCGGCGATAGATCTGCCGGGAATCGGCCGAGATCACCTCCAGCGGCCAGTGCGCCGCCAGGGCGAGGGCGACCGCGGTTTTCCCCACCGCGGTCGGTCCGACGAGGACCGGGACCCTAGCGTCGCCCAAAGCGGCGCTCCAGCTCCTCTCGCGGCAACTGGACGATGGTCGAGCGCCCATGCACGTCGTGCGGCGGCAGGTCGGTGGCGAAGAGCCGGAGCAGCAGCTCCCGCATCTCGCGCTGGTCGAGCCGCTGGCCCGCCTTCACCGCCGCGCGGCAGGCGTAGGTCGCCGCGAAGCGCTCGAGACGATTGGCCCAGCCGCCGAACCGGCCGCGAGCGAGGTCCGCGACGGTCTCGCGGAAGCACGCCTCCGCATCGAAGCGGGGATGCGGCGACGGCACGGCGTGCACGGCCACCGACCGGCCGCCGAAAGGCTCCGCCTCGAACCCGACCCGCCGCAGCTCCTCGCCGTGGGCCTCGACCGCGTCGAGCTCCTCGTCGGTCAGCTCCAGCGTGAGCGGCAGCAGCAGGCGCTGCGCCGGTGTATCGGCCCCGGTGAGCTGTGCCATCACCAGCTCGTACAGCACCCGCTCGTGGGCGGAGTGCTGGTCCACGATCACCACGCCTTCGGGCGCCTCATAGACGATGTAGGTATCGAAGACCTGGAGGAGCGGGACGGTGAAGCCCGGCGGCCGGCTCCACGCTCGCGGCCTCCGAACGGTCGGCTAGATCCACCGGTGCGAAGAGGTCGGCGCCGTTCACCACCTGGGTGGGGTCGGAGCCTTCAGGCATTCGCGGGCCCACCCCCACCGGTCGCCAGTCGCCGACATGCACCGCGGCGGCCAGGACGCCGAGCGCATCGCGCACGGCCTCTTCGACCACGCGCTCCACACCGATGCGGTCGCGAAACCGGACCTCGAGCTTCGCGGGATGGACGTTCACGTCCACGTCGGCCGGCGCGACTTCGACGTTGAGCAGCAGCGAGGGACGGTCGCCGGGGTGGATCGCCGAGCGATAGCCCGCCTCGCCGGCGCGAATCAGGAAGGGATCCTTGAAGGGACGGCCGTTCACGAAGAGCTGGGTTCGGCGTCCGGTGGGCTTGGCATCGCCGGGCCGCTGGGCGAATCCGGTCACCCGGAACGCGCCCACCGCGTAGCTCACCGGCACCAGCGAGCCGGCGAGCTCGGTGCCCCAGACGGCGGCCAGCCGTTCGTCCAGTGCCTGGCCCGGGGGCACGACGATCCGGCAGACGCCGTCGAGATGGAGCTCGAAGCCCACTTCGGGATGGGCCAGCGCGAGGGTGGTGACCACTTCATGCGCGGCGCGGGTCTCACTGGAGACGGAGCGGAGGAATTTCCGGCGGGCCGGCGTGTTGAAGAAGAGCGCCCGGACGGCCGCCGTGGTGCCCCGCTGCCGCACGCCGTCGGCGACGCGGTCCAGCCGGCCTCCGGTGACGCCGAGCTCGGTGGCGGTGCCGTCGCCCTCGGACGTAGTGAGGGTGAAACGGGAGACGGATGCGATGGCCGGCAGCGCCTCGCCGCGGAACCCGAAGGTGCCGACGCCGACCAGATCGGCCACGCTCTTCACCTTGCTGGTCGCGTGGCGGTCCAGCGCCAGGATGGCGTCCTCGCGGCCCATCCCGCTGCCGTCGTCGCCCACGAGCACGAGGGTCTTGCCGCCCTGCTCCAGCTCGACTCGGACGTGACGGGCGCCGGCGTCGATCGCGTTCTCGACCAGCTCCTTGACGACCGAGGCGGGGCGCTCGACCACCTCGCCGGCGGCGATCTGGTCGGCGACGGCGTCAGGGAGAATCGCGATGCGGCGGGCCATCGCGAGAATCTAGCCGCCGACGGGCGCGACCGCCTCGTCCACCAGCCACCCGCGCTGGGAGCCGGGCGCTTCGACCATGACCCACCCGGGCGCGTGGCGGATGATGCGAATCGCGCTGCCGGCCTCGAGCGCGCTCACCGCCGGGGCCAGACCGTGGGGTGACACGCGCAGGGTCGCCCGCTGAACGACGACCGCCACCGGCTCGCGCAGCCAGGTTCTGAGCGCCAGTCCGGCCAGCAGCGAGATGGCGGAGAACACCAGCAGAATCAGCCATCGCTCGCGGACCCGGGGACGCATGGTCCAGCCGATCCACCCGACGAGCCACCCCACCGCGCCGAGCAGCAGCAGCTCCTCGGGACTCACGGGGGGACTCCAGCTCCAGCGGGCGGAGGTCGCATCGGGTGGCGGGGTGAGTCGGAGCGCCTGGGTCACCGCGCTCGATCGCGGGGCGAGACGGCGTGCCTCCAGCCACGCGGCCCGCGCGCGCCCGTCCTCGCCGAGCCGGAAGTACGATGCGCCGAGGTTGTACCAGTGCGACGCGACCGCGGGCTCCCGCTCGGCGCGGCGGGCGAAGCCTTCGGCGGCGGCGCGGAGCGAGCCTTCCTCGTACAGGGATTCGGGCGATGGCGTCTGCGCGCGCGCGGCGCCGGACCAGAGGAGCGCCACCAGCGGGATCAGCGCCGCGCCCCGACCGGCCCAGCCTCGGCGTGAGCCGCCCAGCCGGCGGGCGAGCTCGCGCGCCTCGGTCGGCGAGTGCCGCGTCTTCCGGTGCCCCGGGCTCGGGCCCGTACCGGCGCGACATCAGGCGCTCGCGCACCGCCGCGACCCGCGCCGCGAGGGCGGAGTCGGCACCGGACGCCCGCACCGCCGCGGCGATGCCGGGGCCGGAGCGCTGGTGGAGATCGGGCACCAGCGACCGCACCACGGCGTCGAGCTCTTCCTCCGCGCTCCGCAGGTCGCCGGCGGGGCGCTCGGCGGGGCGAGGCCGTGGCGCCGGCCGACGGTTCCAGGCGGCCAGCACCAGCGGCGGCGCGAGCAGCACGACCAGCCAGACCCAATCCGGAACTGCCGCTGGAGAGCCACCAGGCCAACGAGGGGTTCGTCCCCCGCAGCAGCGGCGGCGGCAATGCGGTCGAGGCGGTGGCCTCGCCGCCGGGCACGACCGGTACCGACGCGGCGGGCAGCGTGGCGCGCTGGTAGCTCTGCGCGGCGAGATCGAAGTAGGCGTAGCTCACCGCCGGCAGCGCCAGGGCGCCGACCGAGTCGGGGACGACCAGGAAGCGGAACGTCTTGGTGCCGCCGATGCGTCCTTCGGTCGCGCCGACCCGCTCTTCGACCTTGTCGCTGTACGCCCGCGATCCCGGAGCCCAGTGCATCTCCGGAGTCGGCCAGAGCGCGGTGTTCCCTTCCCCCGTGAGCGACAGCTCGATCGCGACGCCTTCACCGACGCGCGCGGCGACCGGCGTGACGCGCCGGTCGAGCCGCAGCCCCGAGCCGATCGCGCCGGTGAAATCGGCGGGGCGGCCGGTCTCCGGCAACGCGCGCACCGCGAGCGTGTCCGCCCGGCTGGTGAGCGCGAAGCGCTCTTCCTGGCTGAAGAACTGGAGGGCGACCGGCGTGCTGTACTTGAGGGTGGCGCGCGGGATCGCCACCGTGCCCGGCAGCAACGGAAAGACGACCTGGTGGGCGATGAAGAGGTCGTACCACCGGCCGCCGATGTTGCGGGTCGCCGCGATCCCGGCGGGCGTGGACTGGGGATAGCTCCAGACGCCGTCGATCACCGGCGGCTGCAGCGTCGGTGGACGGCGAAGCTGAAGCCGGAGATCCCGCGGGAACCAGGCGGCGGTGACGACGTCCACCTGCTCGCCGACGCGAACCGAGTCCGCCGACACGATGAGATCCACCGCCGCCTGCCCGGCGGACGGTGGCCGGGCCTGGTCGAGCAGGCGCTTGAGCCGCGGGCTCAAGGTGGAGGCGGTCGCGGCGCGGTTGGCCATCACATCCACGACGACCGCCGAGGCTTCCACGGTATCACGGCCCTGGATGGCGCGTGCGGGCCCGATCTGCCAGCGACCGGGGCGGACGGCGCGAAGCCGGACCTCGAGCACGGTCGTGCGGGTCGGGTCACCGGCCGTGGAAGAGACTTCGGTGCGCTCGCTGCGAGCCACGATCTCGAGGCCGTTGAACGGCGTCACCGTCACGTGCATCGGCACGGGCGAGTGGCTCACCGCGCGGAGCGTGTAGTAGAGCTCCTCGCCCACCGACACGCGGTCCTCGTCCACCGAGGCCTCGAGCGTCGGACCGCCGGCCTGGATCAGCGCGACCGCCAGCAGCGCGGCGATCACCAGTCCTTCACTCCCCCCGCCGAGCCGGCCTGGAGCCGGCGCTGCTGCTCCGCGCGGGTCTCGCGCTCGCGGCGCTCCATCGAATTCAGGATCTGCTCGGCCTGGCTCTGGGAGAGGCCCTGGCGCCGAGTGTCGCCCTGCTGTTGTTGCTGTTGCTGGCCTCCACCGCCGCTGGGTGGGGGCGGAGTGCCCCCGCCTCCCCCGCCTCCGTTGTTCGGCGGCGGCGGGCGCCGCCGATCCGCCAGCTCCAGGTTCCACTTGGCGCGCGCGGACGAGGGTTGCAGCAGGAGCGCCTGCCGCAGCCGGTCTACCGCGTCGTCCAGCAGCTCCTCCTGCCTCGTGCTGTCCGCGTCCGCGGCGAGCAGACCGACCAACCCGAGGTTGTAGAGCGCGCGATACCGCAGTCCCGGATCGAGCGACTTCGCCGCCTCGGCGAGCGCACCCCGGGCGACCTCGAGCCGCCCCGCTTCCAGCGCCGCGGTGCCGGCGTTGTAGAACGCGGTGTCGCGGGCCGTGCCCCTGGCGGCTTCCGCGAGGAAGGCGGCGGCGGCTCCGGCCGGATCACCGGCGGCCAGGTCGCGCTGGCCCTCCGCGGGTCGCTGCGCTCGGACCGCGCCGGCGCCCAGCATCAACCCGGCGAGGGCGACGAGCGACGGGCCCGGGCGCGCCAGAGTGTAGAGGATGAGGATGAGCGCGCCGGCGAGCACCGGAATCCACCCGCGGGGCACCAGGTCGGCGGTGCGGGTCTCGCTGGAGGGACTGCGCTTCATGGCCGACACCAGGTCGCGGACCGCGCCCGCCTGATCGGGAATCTCGCTCGGGACCAGCGTCCCCTCCGCCGCGTCGACGATGGCCCGGAGCACGTCGTCCCGCCGCTGGGTCCGGACGACCGTCCCCTCCTCATCCTGTTTGTACTCGGTGATGACGCCGGCGGAGTCGCGGATCGGAATGCGGGTCGGTTCCGGCCGCCCCTCCGCTACCAGGATCAGTCGCACGCCGGCGTCCTTGAGGACTTCGGCCTGCGCCACGATCTCGGGCAGCGTGTCGTGCGCCTCGCCGTCGCTGAACACCACGAGCACCCGGTCGGCCGCGTCGGTCGTGGCGCTGAGGAGCTCGGTTCCCTGCGTCAGAACGGCGCGGAGATTGGAGCCTCCGCTGCTGGCGAGATCGGGATCGAGCGCGTCGAGGTACATCCGGATGGCGCTGCCGTCCACGGTCAGCGGCGCCAGGATGTAGCTCTGCCCCGCGAAGGCGATCAGGCCGAGCCGGTCGCCATCGAGGTCTTCGATGAGCCGGCGGGCCTCCCGCACCGAACGCTGCAGGCGGTTCGGCTGGACGTCCTCCGCCAGCATGGAACGGCTGATGTCCACCGCGAACACGAGGCTCAACGCGCGGCTCTGCGTCGTGATCTGGGTGCGTCCCAGTCGCGGCCCCGCGAGACCCACCATCGCCAGCAGCCCCACCAGGCCGAGCAGCACCGGCGCCCAGCCGCCCCGGGCCTTGGCGACCTTGGCCAGCGCCGGTGACCACCGGCGGGCGAGCCGGATGCGCCGCCCCCGGCCGAGCCAGGCGGCGAAGCCGATCGCCAGCGCGACGGCGGGCGCGAGGAAGAGGAGCAGCGGCGCGTCGAAGATCATGGGACGCGCACCACCAGCGTCGTCCCGATCAGCAGCTCGAGCGCCAGCGCCCCGAGTCCGAGCAGGATCAACGGACGGGTGGCTTCCTCGTACTTGGTGTAGCGGGTGACCTGGACCGGGGTCTTCTCCAGCGCGTCGATCTGCCGGAAGATGCGGCTCAGCGCTTCACTGTCGCGAGCGCGGAAATAGCGGCCGCCGGTCTTGCCGGCGATCTCCTTGAGCAACGGCTCGTCGATTCGCACCGGGAGCAGCTCATAGCGGAAGCCGCCGAGTCCGCGTCCGGTCGGGATCGGTGCTTCCCCGATGGTGCCGACGCCGATGGTGTAGACCTTGATGCCGAAGGCGGCCGCGGTCGCGGCGGCGGTGCGAGGGTCGATCAGCCCCTTGTTGTTCTCGCCGTCGGTGAGCAGCAGAATCACCTTCGACTTGTCGGGCGCGCGGCGGAGCCGGTTGACGGCGGTGGCCAGGCCGCTGCCGATCGCGGTACCATCTTCGAGGCTTCCGATCTTGAGGTCCATCACCGCCTGCTCGACGACCGGATAGTCGAGCGTCACCGGCACCTGGGTCAGCGCCTCGCCGGCGAAGGCGACCAGTCCGATCCGATCGGCCGAACGCCCCCGGATGAAGCCGACGGCCTGGCGCTTGGCGACTTCGAGGCGGTTGGACGGCGCGAAGTCCTCGGCGAGCATGCTGCTGGAGATGTCGATCGTGATGACGATCGCGATGCCCTCCTGCTTCACCTCGACCGTATCCCCGCCGATGCGAGGACCGGCGGCCGCGATGACCAGGGCAGCGAGGGCCGCGGCGCGAAACACCGGCGGCAGCACCACCCACCAGCGGTTGGCGGAGACCGCGGCGGGGAGACTGACGTCGCTGAAACGCGCGGCGGGCACGTCCTGCCGGCGGCGGCGCCAGGCCCAGAACAGGATCGCGAGGAGGAGCAGCAACAGCAGCGGGCGGGCGAAACTCACGCGGCCTCCGCCACCAGCCGCGACTCGAGCTCCGCGGCCCGGTGGGCGATCGTCATCGCATCCGCGACCGAGCTGTCGCCGAAACGGGCCAGGTCGAGCGCCTGAAGCACGTCCCGCAGCTCGTCGAGGGGCCAGCCCGGGCGCAGCTCGGCGACGCGCGTCATCACGGCTTCGGTGTCGAGCGACGGGAAAGCGGTTCACCCACTCGGGATGCCAGCGCCGCCCGCAGGCGGGACGTCGCGGCCGCGGCCACGGCCCGTGACTCACCCGCGTCGGCCCAGCGCTCCAGCGGCGGCTTGGCGTGACCGGCGGGTTCCGACGCGGACGGCTTCGGCCGTGGCCGCCCGCGACGCCGCCACCACCAGTGCAGCGGCGCGAGCAGGACGATCGCGAGCAGGAGCAGGATCGCCAGTGGCACCGGCGACGTGGACGGACGAGGCACGAAGTCCGCGCGCGGCTGCGGCCGCAGCGTGGTGTCGGTCGCCGCCTTGGGCAGCACACTGGCCACGGTCAGGGTGACGGCCTGCGCCCCCAGCGAATCCACGCCGCCGTCGGGCGCGAGGAGCAGCGGACCCGGCACCTGCAGCGTGTGGGTCCCCGCGCGCCAGATGGCGACCGGATACGAGACGTCGGCCGAACCGCCACGCATGGTGACGCGCGGGGCACCCAGCAGCTCGACGGGATCCGCGACTTCCCAGTCGGCGGGACGGAGGCTGCGGCCCGCGGGGAGCTCGACGGTGCGAGTCACCCAGATGGTGTCGCCCACCGTCGGCGATGAGGTCTGCCAGGCGAAGCGGGTCATCCCCGGTGGATCCGTCGCGCGCGGCGAGCGAAGGCGCGGCGCAGCGGGAGCGCATAGTCGCGGCTGGTGTCCAGAGGCACTTCGTCCGCGCCGACCGAGGTGAGCATCCGGCTCCGCTCTTCGCGCCGCTTGGCCGCCAGGCCGGCGACGCGGGTGCGGACATCGCGGCTGCCGGTGTCCACCAGCACCCGGCGTCCGGTCTCCGCGTCGAGCATCTCGATCCAGCCCGCGTCGGGGAGCTGGTGCTCGCGGGGATCGTCCACCGTGATCGCCACGACCTCGTGGCGAGCCGCCAGCCGGCGGAGCGGCCGCTCCCACCCTTCGGCGATGAAATCGGAGAGCACGACCACGATGCTGTGATGGCGCAGCAGCCGGCTGGCGTAGGAGAGGCTGGCGGCGAGATTGGTGCGGCGCCCGGCGGGCTGGAAGGCGACGAGGTCGCGGATGACGCGGAGCGCGTGGCGGCGGCCCTTGCGGGGCGGGATGACCTGCTCGACCTGATCGGAGAAGAGCAGCGCGCCGACCCGATCGTTGTGAAACGCCGCCGCGAGCGCCAGCACCGCCGCCACCTCGACGGCGAGCGCCGCCTTGGTGAGCGGGTCGCCGAAACGGGTGGAGCCCGATTGGTCCACCAGGAGCATGAGGGTCAGCTCGCGCTCTTCGGTGAAGGTCTTCACGTACGGGCTCGCCAGCCGGGCCGACACATTCCAGTCGATGGAGCGGAAGTCGTCGCCCGCTTCGTAGGCGCGGACCTCGGCGAACTCCATCCCCTGCCCCCGGAACACCGACCGGTACTCCCCGGCGAACAGCGTGCCGACGAGCCCGCGGGTACGGAGCTCGATCGCCTTGACCTGCTTCAGGATTTCGGGGTTGACGGACATAGTCCGAAAGCGGGAAGCGTGAAGCGTAAAGCGTAAAGCGGTACCATCCGATGATACCGCTTCACGCTTCACGCTTTGCGCTTTACGCCGTCATGGTACTCGCACCGCGCCGAGAACCTTCGCTACCACATCGTCCGTGGTCAGGTCCTCGGCCTCGGCTTCGAAGGTGAGCACGATGCGATGGCGCAGAACGTCGGGGGCGAGCGCGCGGACGTCTTCCGGCACGACATAGGCGCGGCCCCGGAGAAACGCGTGGGCGCGGGCGGCCTGCGCGAGGGCGATCGAGGCGCGCGGCGATCCGCCGAAGGCGATCAACGGCTTGAGCTCGAGCAGCCCAACGGTGCCGGGATCGCGGGTGGCCCGGACCAGGTCCACGATGTAGTCCACCACCTTCTGGTCCATGTAGAGCTCGGCGATCGCCGCGCGGGCGGCGATGATCGCGTGCGGCTGCAGCAGCCGCTCGACCGGGATCTCCTGCCCGCCGCTCATCCGCAGCAGGACTTCCTTCTCCTCGTCGCGGCTGGGATAGCCGACCCGGACCTTCAGCATGAACCGGTCGAGCTGCGCCTCGGGCAGCGGGTATGTGCCCTCGTTCTCGATCGGATTCTGCGTCGCCAGCACCATGAACGGCTCGTCCAGCGGGAACGTGGTCCCGCCGATGGTGACCTGGTGCTCCTGCATCGCCTCCAGCAGCGCGGCCTGCACCTTGGCCGGGGCACGGTTGATCTCGTCGGCCAGAATGATCTGGGCGAAGAGCGGGCCCTTCTTGACGTGGAATTCCTGGGTCTTCTGGTCGTAGACCATGGTGCCGATGAGGTCGGCCGGCAGCAGGTCGGGCGTGAACTGGATCCGGGAGAACGAGGCGTGGATGATCTCGGACAGCGTGCGAACGGCCAGCGTCTTCGCCAGGCCGGGCACGCCCTCCAGGAGGACGTGCCCACCGGTCAGGAGCCCGATGAGCAGGCGCTCGACCATGGCATCCTGGCCGACGATCCGCCGCGAGACCTCTTTCAGGATGCGGGGGACCGGCAGCGACTCAGCCGGCAGGTCGGTCAGCTTCGGCGCGCTCACGCTCGCGGGCTCCATGGGGTTGGGTTGGGGAAAGATAGTCGGGCTATTGGAGTACCTCATCCGAGCGCAGCGAGGGACCTTCTCCGCCTGCCGAACTCTCCCCCCGACGCCCCGCGCCGGCGGCACGCCGGTTTCACTCCTTCTCCGGCTTCATCCGCACTGCCTTGTACAGCGCGTTCTCCTCCCTCGGCGTGAGCGGCCGATAGCGGCCGGCCGGCAGGTCTCCCAGCCGGACCGGTCCGTAGGAGAGCCGTGCCAGCCGGTCCACCCGGAGCCCCATCTCCTCGGCCCAGCGCCGTACGATCCGATTCCGACCCTCTGCGAGGGTGACGTCGACGATGCTGCGGCCCTCGGTGCCGGGACGCACCCGCACATTCGAGGTCTCCACGGGACGCCCGTCCACCACCACCCGGCCCTTGGCCGCGGCCGCGATCTCCGCTGCGGTCCGTCCGTGCACCAGCGCGGTGTAGCGCCGATCGATGTGGTAGCGGGGATGGGTCAGCCGATGCACCGCCTCGCCGTCCGTCGTGAGCAGCAGCAGGCCGGTGGTGTTGACGTCGAGCCGGCCCACGTAGGTGAGCCCGGCGGCATCGGGAATGAAGTCGAAGACGTTGCGGCGACCCTGCTCGTCGTCGGCCGTGGTGACGACGCCCATCGGCTTGTGGAACGCGAGCCAGCGCCGCGCCAGCAGCTTGACCTGCCGGCCCGAGACCGTGATGCGCTGCCGGTCGGGGTCCACCTTCATGCCGAGGGTGGCCACCGCCCCGTCCACCCGCACCCTGCCCTCCTCGATCAGCTCCTCAGCCGCTCGGCGGGAGGCGACTCCGGCGCGGGCGAGCGCCCGCTGGAGCCGCATTTCGCTCACGATTCGGCCTCGACGTACGCGGCGGCGTCATCTTCTCCCTCCGCCTCCGCGCGGTGCGGCTGGAGCGCGATGGTGAGCTCCTCGGCCCGCGGCAGATCGGCCAGATCGCGCAGTCCCAGCAGCTCGAGGAACATCGGCGCCGTCCCGTAGAGCATCGGCCGGCCGAGCGCCTCGCTCCGCCCCACCACCTCGATGAGGCCGCGCTCCTGCAGGGAGCGCAGCACGCCGCCCGCCGAGACGCCGCGGATCTCCTCGATCTCCGCGCGGCCCACCGGCTGGCGGTAGGCGATGACGGCGAGCGTCTCCAGCGCCGCGGCGGTCAGCTTCGGCGTGCGGACGGAGAACTGCGCCCGCTCGATCGCCGCGGCGTGGACCGGGCGCGTCAGGATCTGGTGGCCACCGGCCAGCTCCACCAACTCGACGCCGTGCTGCTCGAAATCGTAGTGCTCGCGGATCTGTTCCAGCGCGGTGCGCACGTCGGCGAGGGTGGCGTCGGGATCGAGCGTGGAAAGCTCTTCCGCGGTGAGCGGGCGGGCGGCGCTGAAGAGCGCCGCTTCAAGCAGCTGTGCGAGCGGTGTCACGGGCGATCACCATCGGTGAGAACGGAGACGGCTGGGCCAGGCGCACCAGCCCACGCTTGGCGAGCTCCAGCAGGGCGAGGAGCGTCGAGAGCACTTCCACGATCGTCGGCCGGGGCCCGAGGGCCTCGGTCCAGCTGAACTCTTCCCGCTGGTCGAGCAGCGCCTCGATCCGCCGAGTGGCGCCTTCGACGTCGAGCGGCCGGGCAACCACGCGGTGCAGCACCGGGCTCGGGATTCCGGTGATCACCCGCTCGACCGCCTGCAGCATCTCGAGCATGTCGAGCGTCAGGGGCGGCGGCGGCAGCTCGGGCGGCGGCGGCAGGTAGCCGCGGGCAAACCGCTCGGCCCGTCGCTCGGCGGTGCGGCCCATCCACACGGCGATCTCGCGGATCTGCTGGTACTCGAGCAGGCGCCGGACCAGCTCGGCGCGGGGATCCTCCCAGCCGTCCTCTTCCGAGCGCCGGGGGAGGAGCATCTGCGCCTTGAGTCGCACGAGGCGGCTCGCCATGTCGAGATAGTCGGCGGCCTGATTGAGTCCCATGTCGTGGATCGCCCGGAGGAACTGGTCGGCGATGCGCGCGATGGGAATGTCGGCGATCTCGATCTGCTCCTCGCGCAGCAAGTGGAGCAGGAGATCGAGGGGCCCGGAATAGGCGTCGAGCTCGACGAAGAAGCCCGGGCCTGCGCCGAGTGCGGTGGTCGGAGCTTCTGGTAGCGTCATGGGCTAGAGTCCCGCCAGCGGGGTCCCCACCTGGTACGGGCCAATGAGGCGGGCCAGCAGCCCCATCACCGCGTACACCGGCGTGAGCAGGATGCTCACCACAGGCCGGAAGAGAAACAAGAGTACGAAGAGTGGAAGATAGCCGAAGCGGCGCAAGTCGCGGTACCACGTGCCGGCCTTGGGCGGCAGCACGTGATAGAGTAAATGAGACCCGTCCAGAGGTGGCACGGGGATGAGATTGAAGAAACAGAGAACCAGGTTGAGCCTGATGCCCCAGACCATCATCCCTTGCGCGGTCTCGAGCATGCCGGCGGCACCCGGCATAGCGCGCGAGAGGATGCCGATCAGCACGTAGACGAAGGAGAACACGAGCGCGAGAAAGAAATTCGTCACCACGCCGGCGCCGGACACGAGGATGTCGCCCTGCACGAACTTGCGATACTTCCGGGGATTCACCGGCACCGGTTTGGCCCCGCCGAACGTGAAGGTGCCCCCCGAGCCGAACCACAGCAGGGCCGGCAGCACGAGGCTCATCCAGGGATCGATATGGGGAATCGGGTTCAGGGTAACGCGGCCCAGAAGGTAGGCGGTGTCGTCGCCCTGGCGGAGCGCGGTGGCGGCGTGGGCATACTCGTGCGCCGTCATCGCGAACACGAGCATCGGCAAGGCCAGGATGAATTCGCTGAGCTGGGATTCCAGGTCGCGTTCCTGTTTCGGCGGGAAGGCGAAGGTTACACAACTCAATTGGACAAGTCAAAGCGCCGCGCCGCTTGACCTTGCGTGGTGTCGCCCCTATCTTCCCGACCTCTTGCTTCCGGCCGGTGCCGGAGCGTGTCCGATGCGAAAGTCGAGGAAGCCGTGCCCCGTATTGAATCCGCCAAGAAGCGCATGCGTCAGGCCGCCACCCGCACCGCGCAGAACCGTACCCAGCGCAGCCGCCTGCGGACCGCGCTCAAGAAGGTCCGGGCCGCGGCCGGCGCCGAGGTCGAAAGCGCCTACGCCGAGGCGGTGCAGCTCCTCGATCGCGCTGGGCGCAAACACCTGATCCATCCCAACGCCGCCGCCCGCCAGAAGAGCCGGCTGGCCAAACTGAAGGCAAAGTTGGCGGGAAAGGGATGAGGTAGGACAAGCGTAAAGCGTGAAGAGTAAAGCGTAAAAAAGGGGGCCCTCCCGTAGAGGGCCCCTTCTTATGGCGGCGATCCAAGAAACTACGTGATCTCAGTACCGCTTAACGCTTTACCTTTCACGCTTTACGCTGTTGGTCAAACGCCCGCCAACTCCGCCCCGCATCTCTCGCAGTACCACTCCGTCGGCCGGTTCAGCGTCCCGCACTCGCCGCACTTGAGGGTCTTGGCCACGCCCGGAGCGCCGGACTTGCCCGGCGCCGACGGCGGAGGGGCCGTCTCGACTGCCCTGGACCCCTGGGGACCGCCGCCCGGGTTGCTGGGCCGCCGTGGCGGCGGGGCCGGCTTCACCTCTTCGTCGGCCACGGACTTGAGGAAGGCCAGCTCGTCCACCGGGCCGCCGGAATGGTCGGGCTCCTTGCGTCCCTGTTGCTTCGGCTGCGCCCGCGGCGCCTCGACCACCGGCTCCGCGGGCGGCGGTGGCGGTGGAGGCGGCGGAGACTTCTCGATGACGAGTTCCTCTACCGGCGGCGGGGCCGCTGTCTTGGTGGGTGACGCGATCAAGCCCTGGACCTCGACCAGCCGGGCGATCTCCCGGTCGACGGTCTTGAGCTGCTCCCGGAGACCGTTCAGCCGGCCGTCGCTCTCGTGGCTGATACGGTTCCACTCGTCGTCCCCGAATTCGCCGACGGTGTACCGCACCTCGGCCTCGGCCAGCTCTTCTTCGGCCTGGCGGCGCTGGCCGTCGAGGTCGCTCTGGGTGGACTGGTGCTTGTGCAGCTCGTCCGCGATGGTGGCGGCGTGGCCCCGCAATCGCTCGATGACGCCGCTCAGCCGGACCTGGTAATCCGCCCGGACCTTGTCACGCACGGCCGGGGGCGCCTTGTTGGCGGCGGAGTCCAGCTTGGCCAGCCATTGCTCGAACTGGGCCCGCTGCTCCAGAAGCGCTTCGATGCTGTTGTCTTCCATGGCCATGGCGAGGGGTTCTCCTGATAGATCCGCCAGAAAAATGTAACTAGGGGAGTTCGCCAGCCGAAGTCTACTGCCGCTCGAAGACCACCTGCCCCCGTACGATCGTCGCGTCCGCCCGGCCCCGCAGCCGCCGGCCCCCGAACGGGGTATTGCGGCTCCGGGAGAAGAATTCCTCGGGGCGCACCGTCCATTCGGCCGCGGGGTCGAAGACCACCACGTCGGCCGAGGAGCCCGGCGCCAGCGTCCCGCCCGGCAGGTTGAAGATCTTCGCGGGCATGACGCTCATCCGGCGGACCAGGTCGCCGAGGGACAGGAGACCGCCGTCCACCAGCTCGGTGATCGCGAGGCCGAGCGCCGTCTCGAGGCCGATGATGCCGTTGGGCGCGTCGTCGAACTCGCGCTCCTTGGCGTCGTAGTGGTGCGGCGCGTGATCGGTGCAGATGACGTCGATGGTGCCGTCACGCAGCGCCCTGACGGATCGCCTCCCGGTCCTCGGGCTCCCGCAGCGGCGGGTTCATTTTCGCGTTGGTGTTGTACCCCTCGCACGCCTCGTGCGTCAGCGTGAAGTGATGGGGGCATGCCTCCGCCGTCACCCGCAGCCCCTTCTCCTTCGCCCGGCGGATCAGCTCCACCGAGCCTCGGGTGGACATGTGGCACAGGTGCACGTGTCCGCCCGTCAGCTCCGCGAGCAGGATGTCGCGGGCCACCATGATCTCCTCCGCGGCCGCCGGCACCCCCTTGAGTCCCAGCCGAGTGGAGACGAGTCCCTCGTGCATCGCGCCGCCGGCGGCGAGCGTCGGATCCTCGCAGTGGTCGGCGACGGGGATCCCGAACGTGCGGGCATACTCCAGCGCGGTTCGCATCAGATGGCTGGACGCCACCGGCTTGCCGTCGTCACTCACCGCCACCGCGCCGGCGCCGACCAGCTCCCCGAACTCGGCGAGCTGCTGTCCCCTCTGTCCCAGCGACACCGCGCCGATGGGATAGACCCGGGCCTTCGCGGCCCGCTGCGCCTGACTCACGATGAATCCGACGGCCGCCTGGTTGTCGGTGACCGGGTCGGTGTTGGGCATCGCGCACACGGCGGAGAATCCGCCGGCCGCGGCGGCCATCGCGCCGGTGGCGACCGTCTCGATATCCTCCTGACCGGGCTCGCGCAGGTGGACGTGGAGATCGATCAGTCCGGGCGCCACGACCTTCCCCGCGGCGTCCACCACCAGCGCGTCATCCGGGCGGCCCAGATCGCGGCCGCTCGCCTGCACCTTGCCGTCGGCGAGATAGAGGTCGGTGACCTCGTCGGCGTTGCGCGACGGGTCGAGCACCCGCCCGCCGCGAATCAGGATCGGCCGCACGCTATTCCCCTCCCCCGCTGGGATGCGCCCAGTCGGGCGATCCACCCGCGAGCAGGTACAGCACCGCCATCCGCACCGCCACGCCGTTCGTCACCTGCGGGAGGATGACGCTGTGGGGGCCGTCGGCCACGTCGCTGTCGATCTCGACGCCCCGGTTCATCGGGCCGGGATGGAGGATCAGCAGATCCTTGGGCGCCTTGGCCAGCCGCTCGGTCGTGACGCCGAAGACGCGGTTGTATTCGCGGAGCGACGGGAGGAACCCGGCCTCCATCCGCTCGAGCTGAAGCCGGAGCACGTTGAGCGCGTCGGCCCACTGAATGGCATCCTCGATGCGCGGGAGGATGGTGACGCCCAGCTCGTGCACGTTGCGCGGCAGCAGCGTGGCCGGCCCGCAGACGCCCACCTTGAGCGCCCAGCTTGAGGAGACCCCAGATGTTGCTGCGGGCCACCCGGCTGTGGAGAATGTCGCCGCAGATCGCGACCTTGAGGCCCTCGAGCTTCTTGAACTTGTCGCGCAGCGTGAGCATGTCGAGCAGGCCCTGGGTCGGGATGCTCGTGCTTGCCGTCGCCGGCGTTGATCACGTTGGAGCGGATCCGCTGCCCGAGAAACTGCGCGGCGCCGGACGCGCCGTGGCGGATGACGACCATGTCGATCCGCATCGCCTCGAGATTCCGGGCCGTATCCACCAGCGTCTCGCCCTTGCTGACCGAGCTGCCGGCGGTGGCGACGTTGACCGTGTCGGCGCTGAGCCGCTTCTCGGCGAACTCGAACGAGATCCGGGTGCGGGTGGACGCCTCGAAGAAGAGGTTGACGATCGTCTTGCCGCGGAGGGCCGGGACCTTCTTGATCGCCCGCTCGCTCACTTCCTTGAACGGCTCCGCCGTATCGAGGATGAGCTGGATCTGCTCGCGGCTCAGCGGCTCGAGCCCGACCAGGTCCTTGCCGAGCGCCGTGCTCACGTCGTCCCCCGCACCAGCTCGACGGCATCGCGTCCGTCCAGCTCCGACACCAGCACGTCCACCCGATCGCCCGGACCGGCGGTCACCTTCTTGCCGACGATGTCCGCCTGGATCGGCAGCTCGCGGCCGCCCCGGTCGATGAGGACGCAGAGCAGGATGCGCCGAGGGCGGCCGAAGTCGGAGCACTCGTCGAGCGCCGCCCGGACCGTGCGGCCGGTGTAGAGGACGTCGTCCACGATCGCGACCGTCTTGCCGTCGAGATCGGGGAGACTGGTCTCACCGACGACGGGCCGGGGGCCGACGGTCTGGAGGTCGTCGCGGTAGAGGGTGATATCGAGCTTGCCCCAGGGCACCGTGGTCTGCTCGGACTGGGCGATGAGGGTGCGCAGGCGGGAGGCGAGCTCGACGCCCCGCCGCTGGATCCCCACCAGGACCAGGCCCTCGGTGCCATGGGCTCGCTCGACGATTTCCGTCGCCATGCGCGCCAGCGTCCGGGCCAGCGCGCGATCGTCCATGAGGGGAAGGCGGGTGGGCATCGGGGCGGGAAGCTAGTGGCGCGGGAAGGTCGGCGAAAGGGTGCGGACGACGACGGATGAGAGGGAAATGTCACCCTGAACGCAGTGAAGGGGACCATGCCCGCATGGTCCCCTTTCGCTGCGCTCAGGGTGACCCTTCTCTAATCAGGTCCTCCGCGCCCTCAACTGGCTCCCACCCGCATCAGGATCTCCGACTGCCCGACCCGCGGCAGCGGCATGACCGCCTTCGGATCCTTCATGTCCACCATCGCCGCCAGCTTGGCCCGGTGCTCCTCCGCGGTCGTCTGGCTCCAGGCCACCGCGACGGAGTCGCCATGCAGCGCGAGGACCGGGAAGCTCGCCGCGACGCCCGGCTCGCTCAGCAACTCCTCCCGCCGGAACGTCTCGCCGCCGTCGGCGGAGCGCCGCAGGAGCACGCGCGGCATGTCGCCCAGGCCGTCGTCCCAGGCGACGTACACCTGCGCGCCGGCCACGGCGAGCTGGACGTGGGCCGGGCGGGCCCGCTCGCCGGTCGCGATCGGCTGGGCGGAGAAGCTCTTCCCGCCGTCGGTGGAGTGGGCGTAGTACACGCCCGCCTCGCCTTCCTTCCCGGTCCACCACGCGACGTGCACGCCGCCCGCGGCGTCCAGCTCGAGCGACGGTCCCGGCGTGCGGGCACCCCGGGTAGACCCAGTCGTCGGCCCGGGTGCGCACCGGTTCGGCCCACGTCTTCCCGCCGTCGGTCGAGCGCGTGACGACGACGTCGCGGATGTCGCCCGGGAGGATCGCGCGCCAGGCCACGTAGATGGCGCCGTCGCCGGCCACCGCGACCGCGGTGCGGCAGCAGGGACAGGTGGGATCGGTATAGATCGGCGTGTTCGGTTCCCAGGTCTTCCCGCCGTCGGTGGAGCGACTCATCCAGACGCCGGACTTCCCGCGACGGGCATCGAGCCAGGTGGCGAGCAGCGAGCCGTCGGGCGCCGGCCGTCAGCGCGTGGAAGTTGTGGGAGCCGAAGTCGGTGCCGTCGTTCACGGTCCTGGGCTCGCTCCAGGTGCGGCCCGAGTCGGCCGAGCGGATGAACCGCAGCGCGCTCTTGGGGAAACGCTCGCCGGGCACCTCCTTCCCCACCGCGTACAGCACCGAGATGCCACCCTCGGCGTCCGCGGCGAGCTGCGGCGGTGCTTCGCCGTGAGCTTCGATCGGGCCCAGCGGATCGCGCACGGTGACGCTCGGGGAGCGCCGCCGGTGGCGCCCGCCGGCGTCACCGACACGTGCAGGCTGCCGTCCGACCCGCCGCCCGGCGCCGATACCCAGGCCACCACCCGGCCGCCGCCCGGCAGCGCGACGAACATCGGCGTCGCGCCGTTCTCCGTGTCCTGTGAGATCACCCGCGCCGGCGTGAAGCGCGTCGGGCTTTCGGCCCCGAGCCCTCCGCACGCGGCGACCAGCACCGCGGCGAAGGGGACGAGACGGTAGGTTCGTATCATGGCGTCGCTCCTCAGTTGAACCGGTACTGCGCGCCGAGGAAGAACTGCCGCGGCGCGCCGGGCCGGAATCGCTCACCCTGCTGTGCGTTGAACGACGACGTCTCGGCGACGCGGCGGTCGGCGAGATTGGTGATCCGGCCGCTCACCTCCAGGTTCGCCGTCACCGGCACCGTCGCGAAGACGTTGAACAGGTCGTGCCCGTCGTACTTGTGGGTGTTCTCCGGATCCATCCAGTAGGAGCCCAGCTTCACCCACTCGACCGCGACGACGCCGCTCGAGAAGAACGCGGGCCGATAGCTCAGCCGGCTGTTCCCGATCACGCGGGGCGCCAGCTCCATCTCGTTGCCGGTGTAGTCCACGCCGGGACGCGGCTGCCACTCGACATAGGTGTGCTTGGCGTAGGACACGCGCCCCGTCGAGACGAAGGCCGCGCACGAGGCCCAGGCCGAGCCCGATCTCGACGCCACGGTGATTGGTGGCGCCGGCGTTCTGCGTCAGCCGCAGGCCGTTCGACGGATCGAAGAACGTCACGATGTCGTCCCGGAGCCGCATGCTGTATCCGGTGGCCTCGAGCGTCACGACCCCGCCCAGCGCGGTGCGGAAGCCGGCCTCCCAGCTCTTGGCGCGCACGGGCTTGAGGTCCACCGTGCTCACCGCGGAGCCCTGGCGGAACAGCTGGCTCTCGGATGGTGCCCGGAACGCCTCACGGTAGGACGCGAAGACGTTGGCGTTGGCGGCGAGCTCCCAGGTAGCGCCGAGCTTGGGGCTCACGCGGTCGAAGGTGACGCCGGTAGACGCCGGGCGCCGGTGCGAGCCGGTGCCGAGGTCGCTGAGACGGTTGGCGTAGTCGTACCCGATATGGTCGTACCGCGCTCCGGCGCTGAGCTGCACCCGTCCGGGCAGCGACACGTCCGCCTGCGCGTACGGCGATGCCTGCCAGAAGGTCACGTCGTAGTCGTACTGCACCTCGCCCAGCGTGAACGAGCTGAAGATCTGCCCGGTGCGTTGCGGGACTACTTGCGTCTCGAGCCGGCTGCCCGGCGTGTACTCCAGGTCCACGCCGGTGCTCAGGTTGGTCCGGAGCGGCGCCACCATCTTCCGGTAACGCGTCAGCACGCCGACCGAGCGGTGCCGGCTCTCCCACGCCTGCGGATCGAAGCTCAGCTGCCAGTAGGGGAGCAGGTCGAGCTCGTTGTATCGGGTATACAGCGTCGCGCCGAAGGACGAGGTCTCGCCGCGCACCTGGAGCTCGGTCGAGAGCCGCGCCGCGAACACCCGCCGCGCGGCGATGGGGGTGTAGGTCAACGACGGCGCGGCATTGAAGTCGTCCAGCGTGAGATCGCTGCCGCCGTCGCCGGGCTGATCGATGTGGGAGATCGCGGCGATGGTCTTGAGGCGGCTGCGATCGCTCAGCGCGTAGTCCCAGCGCACGGTGCCGCTCTGGCGCTCGTACGGCGCGCCCTGGCGCCAGCCGTCCGACCGGGTGGCGTTGACGTCGGCCCGGAATCCGCTCCGCCCGACCGTCGTGCTCGCCGTGCCGAGCCCGCGCACGTAGGTCGTGCTGCCGCCTTCGAGGAACAGCTCGGCCTCGGGATGCTGCGACGGGTCACGGGTGAAGGCGTTCACCACGCCGCCGACCGCGTCGCTGCCGTACACCGCGGTGCCGGGGCCCTTGATCACTTCCAGCCGGCCCGCTTGCGGGATGTTGATCTCGTAGAGCGCGTTGTGATTGAAGAAACCGGTGGACCGGATCGGCACGCCGTCTTCGAGGTAGGCGTACAGCGCCTTGGTGGTGATCGGCTGCCGGATGGCGGTGGCGTGGCCCTCGCCGCCGAAGTTGCTCACGTACACGCCGGGCGTCCGGTTCACGATCTCCGCGGGGTGGTGACCCCGGGTCTCCCGGATCTCATCCCCCCGGATGACGCCGACGCTGACGGGCGTGGTCGAAGCGAGCTGGGCTTCCCGGCTGCTGCTGACCACGACCTCGGGAAGATTGACGACGGCCCGCTTGAGGCTGAACTCGGCCCGCGCGACGTCCCCCGGGACCACGGTGATCGCCTGCGCGCTCGGCTGGTAGCCGATCGCGCGGACCTCGAGCCGCTGGCTGCCGAACGGCACGCCCGCGAGCTGGAAGCGGCCAGCCGAATCAGAGCTGGCCTGCCGGCCGAGGCCGAAGATGGTGACCATCGCGTCGGCGACCGGCCGGCCGCCCTCCGCGCTCATCACGACGCCTTCGACCGTCCCTCGCAGATCCTGCGCTCGGGCGACCGCGGCGTGCGCACAGAGGCACATCGCGACCAGCGACGTGCGGCGCACAGCTTGACTGCTGAACATGGAATCCTCCACCGAGACCTGGGTCCGATGGAGCCGGCGCGGAATGCGCCGGCTCATATACGGAGTGCGCGCGCCGAAGCGCGCTCAGGCCAGCGGTGGAGCCGTGGAGGGAGGGTGCCGGCGCAGCCGGGGCTGGGCCGGAGTGTCGCGGTCGGGAGAGGAAGGAGCGGTGTTCCAGCCGGTCAGCACCGGTGTGAAGGCCGGGGCTGCGGCAATCGAGCTCAGCGCCGCCGAGGCGTTCTGGCACGCGCCGACGCAATGGCAGGTGGTCGAGGATTCGGCGGGGGCGTCGTGGCCATCTGCCGGCGGCGTGCGCCCGGTGGCCGGCGTGCCCCTCGTGGTTCAGCCAAGGGGTGTCGACCGGGCATGGATGGGCCACGGACAACCACGTTCCCCCGAGGCCGGGAACGGCCAGGAGGAGCGTAAGGGTCAGCGCATGGCACCGCCGGAGGGCCCGGAACATGGCCGCTAAGTTAGCGAGCGCGACTCCTCCGAGGAAAGCGGGGGCTACGCCACGCCCACGCCGAGCAGCCGTTCTCCCCCCGCACGGGTATACGCCTCCGCCGCCCTCGCCTTGCCCGCCTCCGCCTCCCGAACCAGGCGGACGAACTCCGGCTCCGCGCGGAGGGAGTCCAGCCAGGGGTCGCGGGTCAGCGCCGGGGGGCAGTGATATCCACCCTGCACTACCCTGGTCGAGCATGCCGATCGCCTGGCGGGTCTGCCCCAGGTAGGCCAGCTCGCGGACGTGGAGGAGCAGTCCCTCGGGGTCGTGGAATCCCGCGTCGAGGATGGCCTGCGCGTGGCGGAGGCAGTCCTCCACGCGCGACTCCATGGCCGCGAGCTGGGACTCGACGATCCATTGCTCCAGGCTTCCGGGCGAGTGGCTCAGCGCCTCCCGCACCCCGGCGATCGCCTCGTCGCGCTGGCCGAGCATCCAGAGCGCCCCGTGCCGAATGGCCTGGATGTCCTCGACGTCGTGCAAGGCGGCCTGGTGGTAGTCGGCGAGCGCCCAATAGGTGTACTGCACGCTGGTCTGGATCGAGGGATCGAGCCGCCGGGCCCGCCGGTCGGCCGCGAGCGAGGCTTCGAGCAGGCCGCAGAACCGGCACGCGACGACGAGGCCCGCGAACAGATGCGGGTCGGCGGCGCCGGTGGCCACCCGCTGCAGCAGCCGCACCATCGCCTCGGGCGCCCGCGCCTGCTCCTCGATCTCGAAATAGGTATAGAAGTTGTGGGCGATCGGGAGGTCGGGGTTGATCTCCAGCGCCCGCCGGAACGCCTCCTCCGCCAGCGTGATCGCCTCCGCGTTGCCCTCCGCGCCGTACTTCGCCAGCACGCGATACACCCGGCCGAGTCGGGCCCACGCCGGGGCATACTTCGGGTCTTCCTGGAGGCAGCTGCGATAGAGGTCGCGTGCCACCGTCAGCCGCGACGGGTTCGAGGTGTGGGCCCCGAGGTGGTTGGCCCGGAGGTAGAGATCGTACGCCTTGGGGTTGGCCGGAACGTCCTGCCCCAGCAGCCGGTGGTCGCGGGCGGAGAGCGGAATCGCGAGGGCATCCACGATCTGGCGCGCGAGATCGTCCTGGAGCTGAAAGATGTCGGTCAGCTTGATCTGGGCCGTGTGGGTGTAGACCAGGGTGCCGGACGGGGCCTCCAGCATCTGGGTCGCCACGCGGACCTGGTCCCCACCGCGCAGCAGGGTTCCCACCAGCACGACGTCCACGCCCGCCTCGGTGGCGATCGCCTTGAGATCGGGACTCTCGCCGGCGAAGCGCTGGCCCGCCGCGCTCGACCGCACGACCAGTGCGTCGAGGCCCGACAGCGACGCGGTGATCGCGTCGGGCACGCTGAAGGCGAGGAAGTCGGTTTCGGGATCGGGCCGGAGGATGCGAAACGGCAGCACGATGAGCCGGGTGATCGCGCGGGCCTGGGGGCTCGATCCCGTGTCGATCAGCGACCACGCGGCGCGCACCTCCCGCGCCATGGCGGCGGCATCGGGATAGCGGTCGGCCGGCCGCTTCGCGAGCGCGAGCTGAATGATCCGGTCGGCCGCGACGACCTCGGGACCACCGGTCAGCGCCGGCGGCTGCGCCATCGCGATCGAGCGGTAGAGCTCGATGATCGTCTCGCCGGCGAAGGCGGGCTTGCCGGCGAGCATCTCGAAGAGGATCGCGCCGACGGCGAAGAGATCGGAGGCGGGGACGAACGCCTCGGATTCCCATTGCTCGGGCGGCATGTAGCGCGGCGTGCCGATGATGGTGCCCGGCGCGGTCAGCGTGACGTCGGTCTTGAGCTGCTCCACCAGCGGCCGGGCCAGGCCGAAGTCCAGGAGCTTCACGCCGTGGGGCGTGAGAAAGACGTTCGACGGCTTGAGGTCGCGGTGCACGATGCCGCGCCCGTGGAGCGCCTCGAGTGCGCCGAGGATGCCGAGGGTGATCTGGAGGGCATCCGCGAGCGGGATCTTCTCGCGGGCGATGCGGTCCGAGAGCGACTCGCCGGTGAGCAGCTCCATGACGAGATAGAGCTCGCCGTCGGCTTCGGCGAGCTCGTAGACGTGGCAGACGTTGGGATGACTGATGCTGGCGGCGGCGCGGGCCTCGCGAATCAGCCGCTCGCGGAGCACGCTGTCGTCCGAAACCTCGCGGATGCGCTTGATGGCGACGGCCCGGTCGAGCCGGTCGTCGTGCGCGGCGTACACCACCCCCATGCCGCCCTCGCCGAGCCGGCGGGTGACCCGGTAGCGGCCGATCGCGACCGGCTCGGCGTCAGAGCCCACCGACTTCCTGCCCCAGCGGAACATCACACGTCTCGAAGTGTGGGTGAGGGAAGGAGACGAGACGCGGTGGAGCAACGGGGACGGACAGGGAGGGATTCGAACCCTCGAAACGCTTTTGACGTTTACACGCTTTCCAGGCGTGCGCCTTCAACCACTCGGCCACCTGTCCCGACTCGTTGCGAGGGCGCAACTTAGCGGCCCCCGCAGTACCCGTCAACGCGGGACATATTACGTTGAGGCGAGCCTGAAGTTCTCCTTCTCCATGAGAGTCCGGTGATCAACGCACAGATTCTGGCGGGCGTCCGCACCCCAATCGGGCGCGCGGGCGGTGCGCTCGCCGAAGTCCGGCCCGACGACCTCGCCGCAGGCGCCATCCGGGCACTGGTCGAACGGGCGGCCCTGCCCATCGACCGCATCGACGACGTCATCCTCGGCTGCGCCAACCAGGCCGGCGAGGACAACCGCAACGTCGCCCGCATGGCGCTGCTGCTCGCCGGCCTGCCGGTGGAGGTACCCGGGCAGACCGTGAATCGGCTCTGCGGCTCCGGCCTGCAGGCGGCGGCGAGCGCCGCGCATGCCATCAGCGCCGGCGAAGGCGCCCTGATGGTGGCCGGCGGCGTGGAGAGCATGACCCGCGCGCCCTACATCATGCTCAAGTCCGGGAAGTCCTGGGACCGCACACCGCCCGCGGTCGCCGACAGCACGGTGGGATGGCGCTTCACCAATCCCCAGCTGCCCGCCGACTGGACCATCTCGCTGGGTCAGACGGCGGAGCGGGTCGCCAAGAGCCACGGGATCACCCGGCGGGAGCAGGAGGAGTTCGCGGTCGAGAGCCAGCGCCGGGCGCAGGCGGCCCTCGCGTCGGGCGCGTTCGCCGACGAGATCGTCCCGGTGACCGCATCGCAGGATGGCAAGACGGCCGCCGTCTCGCGCGACGAACCGCCCCGGGGCGACGTGACCGTCGAGAAGCTGGCCAAGCTGTCGCCCGCGTTTCAGCGAGACGGCACCGTGACCGCCGGAACCTCGAGCGGCATCAACGATGGCGCCGCGGCGCTGGCGATCGCGTCGCCGGAGATGGCGCGAGAGCTGAGCGCGAAGCCGATGGCGCGGGTGGTGAGCACCGCGGTGGCCGGCGTGGATCCGAGCTGCATGGGACTGGGACCCGTACCGGCCACGCGGAAGGCGCTCGCCCGCGCCGGGCTGCGTGCATCGGACCTGGACCTGATCGAGCTGAACGAGGCGTTCGCGGCTCAGTCGATCGCGTGCATTCGGGATCTGGAGCTGGACCCGGCCAAGGTGAACATCTACGGTGGCGCCATCGCGCTGGGGCATCCGCTCGGCGCGAGCGGCGCGCGGATTCTCACGACGCTGGTGTACGCGCTGCGGCGGACGGGAGGGCGCTACGGCCTGGCGACGATGTGCATCGGGGTGGGACAGGGGATCGCGATGATCGTGGAAGCCGCTTAGTGTCACCCTGAGCAACGCGAAGGGGACCATGTCCGCCTATGGTCCCCTTCGCTGCGCTCAGAGTGACATCCTCTCCTACCGCAGCATCTCCGCCAGCACCCTTCCCTGCGCCCCACCCGGCGCCGTCAGCCCGAGCAACGCCGACAGCGTCGGCGCGATATCCGCCACGGCTGCCGGCGTCTGCCGGATGCCCGGCACGATCCGGCTCCCGTACCAGAGCAACGGCACCTGCTGGTCGTACGCCCACGGCGTGCCGTGCCCGGTGCCGTTGGGCTCGTCGTCCACCAGGATGTACGGCTCCATCTGGTAGTAGATGTTTCCGCTGCGCTCCGGGCTGGAACGAGAACACCTCGCCGGTGCGCGCGCCGGCCCCTCTGGCGCGCGCCAGCTCGGTGGCGGTGAGCGCCTCGTGCACCCCCGGCACGGCCAGGATGGCCGCCGCGGCCACGCGCTCGGCCTCCTCGACCGGGACCCGTCGGTTCCGCAGCGCTGCCAGGTTCAGGTAGAGCTGGGGCTGATCATGGTATGCCACCCAGCCCGGCGCGCTCGCCTGGCCGTACCGTGCCTCGAGGGCCCGGTTCACGACGGTATCCATGACGGCCGGGTTGAAGCGGCGCGCCGACGCGCCGGGGTGGAGCCGCGCGAAGACTTCGGGCAGCGGCGCCACGCCGTGATCCGCGGTGAGCACGATGATCGTGTTGGCGAGCCCCACCGTCCGGTCGAGAAATCCGAACAGCCGGGCGAGCGTCCGGTCCAGCCGGACCGTCACGTCCATGACCTCGTGACTGTCCGGGCCGTACGCGTGCCCCACCCGGTCATTCGCCGAGAAGCTGACGCCGAGCAGATCGGTGACCGCGTCGCGTCCCAGCCCTTCGGCGGTCACCGCTTTCATGGCCAGGTCGGCCAGGACGTCGTTCCCGAACGGCGAAATGTCGAACGCGTCCACGAAGCCTTCGCCGAGCGAGTCGCCGCCGGCCACCAGGTGGGGGAACGTGCGACCCAGGCCGGCCTCGTCGCTCTCCGTCGGCACGTCGTCCGGCCCGACGGTCTCGTAGGCGGCGGCAGGCAGCAGGTGCTCCCACTTCTTGCCGAAATACTGGGTGATGTTGCCGGCCGCGTTGAACTCGCGAACCCACGGGGGTAGCTCCGGGCGATAGTACGTGGAGCTGACGAAGAGCGTGTCCTGCATCCAGTACGCGCCGTCGCCGAGGTGGCCGCCCAGCATGATGGCCGACCGGTCCTTGAGCGACATCGTCACCACTTTGCTCTTGCCGCCGGTCGCGATCTTGAGCAGATCGCCCACGGTCGCGCCGTGCAGGTTGCGCGGCGAGCGGCCTTCGCCCTCACCGCCGATCAGCGCGACGGTCGTATCGGCGGCGCAGTAGACCTCGCGCCCCGTTCTCGCATCGTACCAGTCGTTGGCGATGATCCCGTTGACGGTCCCATAGCTTCCGGTGAGCATCACGGCATGCCCCGGACAGGTCGCCGTGGACGCGTGCTCGTAACGCGCCTCGGCGAAGCTCGCGCCGCGCTGCAGGAAGAGGTTGAATCCGCCCGGCCCGAACCAGGGCGGAAGCGGTCCATGTAGTCGGCGCGAAGCTGATCCACCGCGATCATGACGACCAGCCGCGGGCGCGCGGGAGCCGCCTGCGCCTGGAGCGGCCCCGCCAGCGACACGAGGCCGGCGAGCAGTACGGCGGAGGCCGCCTTCATGACGCAGGCTCCGCCACGCCGCCCTGCGTTCCGCAGTCCTTCCTCAGGCCGAGCGAGTCGGCGATGACCGCCCAGGAGAACGCCGCGACGTTGCCGTCGTTGTGGACGGCGTAGAATGCCCCGCTCGGGAACGTGGCGAACCCGCGCTGCGTGAGCGCGATGCCATCGGTATTGAGCGTGGTGGCACCCCGAAAGGAGCCGAGGTGCGCCAGAGCTCTGCCGGTCGAAAACATGAAAGGTGTTCACCGTGAGATCCTGATCGGTCGTGACCCAGTAGCCGGAACCGTCGCCGCAGGCGTAGAGAATGATCCCTTCCGCCTGATGCGGAAACAGCCCGGAGTCGATGATCTGCCCGGTGAATTTACCATCGAGGGTGTACACCTTGATGTGGGAGGCGGTCTCCAGCTCCTCCGCGATCAGCAGCCGGTTGTGCGGCACGTCCGCCGCGATGGACTCGACCACCTTGAGAACGCCCGGACCCGAGGTATCGCCGAACGCGCCCACGGCCTCCGCCTTCAGACCGCCTGACCCGATCGCGATCCGGAACTGCCTGACCCGCTGCCCCAGCAGGCTGTCCGGCGGGACCGACTCGTCCGCCATCTCGTAGTTGTCGGTCACGTACACGATGTAGCCGCCCGCCTCCGCGGCCGGAAACACCGCCAGCCCGTACGGCTTCTTCAGCAACGAGTCGCCAAAGATTCCGACCGGCGCGAACGACGGCAGGCGGAACACCTGGACGCGGTGGTTGTCCCGCTCTACCACCATCGCCAGGTCGTCGATCACGACGATGCCGTTGGGCCGCTCCAGCTTGCCGAGTCCGGTGCCCGAGCCGCCGACCCGTTGCAGCTCCTTGCCGGTCGCCGCGTCATTCACCACCAGCACGTCGGTGGTCTTGGCCGTGGACAACACCCAGTGCTGGTCCCCGGGACCGTGCCAGACGGCCGGCGAGTCGATGTTGTCGAGCGTGTCCCGCTCGGTCTGCCAGACCTCGGTGAGCTGCGCGGGAGGCTTCGGCGCCGACTGCCCGGGCGCCGGCGACTTGTCCTGCCCACAGCCCAACGCGAACAGCGCGGCCGCGAGCACTCTCTGAATTGTGGTTCCCGACACGGACCCTCCGGTCAACGGGTAGTGGCCGCCGATCTGCGGGCCGCCTGTCAGTGGGTGAACCGGAAGCCGAGGCGGCCCCAGCTCTCGTAGAACTCCTGCTGACGCGGCCGCTCGGTGACGCCCTGATAGGTGCGGAACGGCTCGTTGGTCAGGTTCACCAGCTCGAGGAACAGGCTCGTGGACGGGGTGAAGCGGTAGGCGCCCGTATAGTCGAGCTGCAGGTGCTTGTCGAGGAAGATGTCTTCGTTGCGCTCCTCCGCTCCCACCACGTCGCTCCCGAACTCCAGCACGAACGAATCGTTGTAGTTGAGGCTGACCTGGCTGGAGAACCCGCCCTTCTCGATAGCTCAGCGCGGTATTGAAGACGTTGGCGGCCTGTCCGGCCAGGCGCGCGGTGCGGCCGCCCGGCAGGGTGGCCTCCGAGTCCGTGTAGGTGTAGTTGGCCCAGATGCCGAGCCCGTCGAGGGGCGCCGGAAGCATGCTGAGCTGCTGCTGCACCGCGACCTCGAAGCCGCGGATCTCCGCCGACTCGACGTTGCGCGGCTGGCTGGTGGCCCCGCCGAGGTCGTTCTCCTCGGTGAAGAGGAAGATCGGGTTGCTCAGGCGCTTGTAGAACGCGCCCGCGGACAGCACGCCGATCCGGCGGTCGTAGTGCTCCAGCAGCAGGTCGAAGTTCCGCGAAACCGTCGCCTCGAGATTGGGATTGCCGAGCACGAGGTCTTCGTCATCGCGCACCCGGAACGGCACGAGGTCGAAGAAGTTGGGCCGCGCCAGCGTGGTGGTGAAGGCGGCACGCAGGTTGGTCTGCGGCGTCAGCCGGTACCGCAGGTGCACCATCGGCAGCACGTTGCCGTAGGAGCGCTCGGCCGTGATCGGCGTGAGGGTTTCGGCGTCGGGGTCGAAGTCGAAGCCCACGCTGGTGAACTTGGTGTGCTCGTACCGCACGCCGGGGAGCAGCATCAGGTCCTGGGTGATGTCGATCTCGGTCATGGCGAAGACCGAGCTGACCCGCTCGTCGAGGTCGTAGTCGTTGGTCTGCGCCTCGAGGCTCAGCTCGCCTTCCAGCGAGCTGCTGAACCGGGTCGGCAGGTCCTTCACGTCGTCGCCGCTGGTGGCGTTCCGGGGGAACGGATAGGGGCCGGGATTGAACCCGCTGCCGTAGTCGAAGGGGCCGCCGATGTCGGTGCCGAGCACGATGCCCGGCGCGTCGTCCACCAGCTCGTTGTCGATCTCGGTGACGTCCTGGTCCTTGTCCTTGTCCCGGATCTTGCCGCCGAACTTGAAGCGCCCGTTGGCCTGGCCGCCCCAGCGGTAGGGTACCGTCACCGCCATGGCGCGCGGTCAGATCGCGATTCCGGGTATTGTCGCCGCCGGTCAGGATGTTGTCGAACTCGTACGTCCCGTCGGTGACGACCGCGTCGTCGGCGTTGGTCTGGATGTTGTCGGGATCGCTGATGTCCGGGTCGAAGGTGACGTCGCCCTGGATGAACTCCGCTTCCCAGTCGTAGTCCTCCCGCTCGCTCGAGCGGGAGTAGGTGAGATCGTAGTCCAGACCCACACCGCCGGGCAGCAGGTGATCGCCCGCCAGCGCCAGGTTGAACAGCTTCATCGCCTCGAACCGGTTCTTGTGGCCGAAGCTGATCTCGCCGTCCTCGATGGACTGCACCACCCGCCGCCGGTTCTCGTCGTCCTGCAGCTCGGAGTAGATGCCGGTGAGCGAGACGCTGGAGTACTCGCCGATCCGCCAGTCGAGCGCGGCCGTCGTCCCGATGCGCGCCCGCCAGAGGGTGTAGTGCCGGGTGTCGAGGGCCTCGAGCGCGTCATCGGCGAGGCCCGGGTCGCCCAGGTCGTATTCCGGCTCGATGTCGTCGGAGCCGAACTCGCGGCGGCTGCCCGACCCCGAGATGAGGAACCCGAACTTGTCGTTCGCGAAGCGGCGGCCGTACGTCAGCGCGCCACTGAACGACGGCTCGCTCCGGATGGTGCCGTAGCCGCCGGCGAGCTCGGCCGAGAAGGTGGGCACATCCGGCGCCTGGCGGGTCACCAGGTTCACCGCGCCGCCGATGGCGTCGCCGTCCATGTCGGGCGTGATCGCCTTGGAGACCTCGATGGACTCGAGCACGTCCACCGGCACGGCATCGAGGGCGATCTGCCGCGCCTCACCCTCGGGCGACGGCACTTCGTTGCCGTTGAAGGTGACCTGGGTGTTCGCCGCGGAGCCGCCACGGATCTGGATGTACCGACCCTCGCCCTGGTCCCGAGCCACGGCGACACCGGGAAGGCGCTGCACCGCTTCGGGCGCCGACGCGTCGGGAAAGCGTCCCATCTGGTCGGAGGCGACGACGTTGGTGATGTTCGGCGCGTTCTTCTGCCGGTTGAGCGCCTCAGCCTGGTTCTTGGCCATCACGCCGAGCACCTGGACCTCGGTGAGCTGCACGACGGAAACGGGGAGCTCGAAGTCCACCCCCGCGACCGCCCGGCCGCTCACGGTGACCTCGCGCGATTGGGCCTGACGACCGATGTACGCCACATCCACCGTGTCCAGGCCCCCGGGAACCCGGGCGAAGACGTAGCGCCCCTGCGCGTCGGTGACGGCCACCAGTCCCCGCACGGCGCAAGTGCACCCGCGCGCCGTCGAGCGGCCGCCCGACTCGGCCTCGAGCACCTTGCCACTCACGTGACCGCTGCCCTGCGCGGCGGCCGGTGCGGCGGTGGCGAGCCATCCGGCGAACAGCGTGAGCAGGGCGACGATCATCGATCTGGACGACATCGACACCGGCATGGGCGTCCTCCTC